>CAWJCA010000040.1:0-21760 GCA_963841165.1 uncultured Gammaproteobacteria bacterium
GCAAGGTCAACAGCGGCTCACCGAAGCTCAAGCTCGGGCAACTCGGCGGCACCCCCGGTATCGACAGCGAGTTCCCTCCTGTCGACGAAGTATTTTTCCCGGAAGTGTTCGCGATCGACGGCAACGCCGTCGAAGTCGGCATACGCGTGGTCCCGGGCTTCTACCTTTACAAAGACAAGATCTCGGTTCGCTCGCTGAGCGACAACGCCAAAGCCGGTCGGCTCGACCTGCCGAAAGGCAAAATGAAAGAGGATGAGTACTTCGGCGAAATGGAGGTCTATCTCGACAGCATCCTGGCGCCGCTGGCCATTGCCAGGGCGACACCCGCGGCCATGGACCTCGAACTTGAGCTCAAGTACCAGGGTTGCGCTGAAGGCGGCCTTTGTTACATGCCGCAGACCCGCGTCATTACAGTCAGCCTGCCCGAAGCATCGGCGGTTTCAGACCTGTCTGCGTTGCCATCCAGCACCGCGCCAGTCAGCGAACAGGCAAGGCTCGCGCAGATCATCACGGGCTCCAGCATCTGGGTAACCATTGGCCTGTTCTTCCTCGCCGGGCTTGGCCTTGCTTTCACGCCCTGCGTGCTGCCGATGGTGCCCATCTTGTCGGGCATTATTGCCGGCGAAGGCGATGACGTCACACCGATGCGGGGCTTCACGCTCGCGCTGAGCTACGTCCTCGGTATGGCCCTCGTCTACACCGGCGCCGGCATTGCCGCGGCCGCTGCCGGCCTGCAGCTACAGGCAACGTTCAATCAACCCTGGATTCTCATCCTTTTTGCGGGCGTGTTTGTAATCCTCGCGTTGGGCATGTTCGGTGCTTACGAACTGCAAATGCCCAGCAGCATCCAGGGCAAAGTCTCGAGTGTCAGTGGCAAACAAAAAAGCGGCACGATGATTGGCGCCTTTGTCATGGGTGCGTTGTCCGCCCTCATTGTCACAGCCTGTGTCGCGCCGGCACTCATCGCCGCCCTGACCGTCATGGCTCAGACCGGAGACATGCTGCGCAGCGGCAGCGCATTGTTTGCGATGAGTCTCGGCATGGGCGCCCCGTTACTGCTGGTGGGCGCGGCGCAAGGCAAACTGTTGCCGAAAGCAGGGCCCTGGATGGTAGCGGTCAGAAACGCGTTTGGCTTCATGATGCTCGGACTCGCGATCTGGATGTTGTCCAGGATCCTGTCCGGTAACGTAACGATGCTGCTCTGGGCCGTGCTGATCTTTATGGGCGGTGTATTCATGGGCGGCCTGACGACATTGACAAGCGAATCCGCTGTCGCACAGAAACTCGGCAAAGGATTCGGCTTCCTGGCCATCATCTACGGCATCATCTTGTTGCTCGGTGCGTTGACGGGCGGCAGCAATCCACTGCAGCCGCTGGCGAGTATCAATCTCGGCGGTGCAACAACGGTTGCCGAAGCAGAGCACGCGTTGCCGTTCCGACGCATCAAGACTGTCGATGAGCTGGATCGCGAATTGGCGGCCGCATCAAGCCAGGGCAAGTCCGCGTTTCTGGATTTCTACGCGGACTGGTGTGTATCCTGCAAGGAAATGGAGGCGTATACGTTCACGGACGGCGACGTGCAGGCAGCACTCTCGAACACGGTCTGGCTGCAAGCCGACGTCACGGCCAACGATGAGGCCGACCAGGCGTTGCTGGATCGTTTCGGCGTATTCGGGCCGCCAACTATTATTTTCTTCGGCACGGACGGCCAGCAACGCCACGGTTACGAAGTCGTGGGTTACATGAAAGCGCCTGACTTTGCCGAACATCTGCGCCAGGCATTAGGCGATGCCACTACCGTAAGCGCACAAGCCAGCCACTAACAAAAGGCCAGACGTGTCCAGAGTAATGTTGATCTTCGCGACCGCGCTGCTTGCGCTGCTGGCCGGCGCATTGTTTTATGCCGCCAGGTTTCCTGTCACCGCACCACCCGCGCAAACGCCGACGCCAGCGCCTGCAGCCGCGCCGAAGGTCCTCGAGGTCGTTACTCATCCGGCATTCACTTTGCCCGACATCGCCGGTACACAACGCGATTTCTCAGAGTGGCAGGGTAAAAACCGCCTGCTCAATTTCTGGGCCACGTGGTGTGCGCCCTGCCGGCGCGAGATTCCGCTGTTAAAGGATTTTCAGGTCGAGCAGTCCGGCAACGGCTTCCAGGTCATCGGCATTGCCGTTGATTACCCCGAAGCCGTAGCGGCTTACGACGAGTCGGCCAACTTCAATTACCCGGTGCTCGTCGGAGAGCAGGACGCGATGGCGGTCGCCGAGTCGTCCGGCATCGAGTTCATCGGCATGCCGTTCACGATGTTCGTCGCTTCCGATGGCGAGTACCTGGGCGCCTACATCGGGGAGCTGCACCAGCCGCATCTCGACAAGGTCGTCGAAGTCATGACGCGTCTCGACCGTGGCGAGATAGAAAAAGACGAGGCGAAAACAAGCCTCAGGGCGCTCTGAGTCGCACCGGGGGACCCGCAAGCCGGCGGCAGCAATGAAAATTGCCCTAATATCTTAAAAAAGGGTTAGTATTGCTGCCATCTTCGGCTATCTCGCTGGGAAACCCGGCACATGTCCGTATTCTTGCTCATCAACGGCCCCAATCTGAACCTGCTTGGTTCGCGCGAGCCAGAGGTCTATGGCGCAACGCGCCTCGAGGATATCGAAGCACGCTGCGTTGCTCTCGCCGGCGAGCTCGGACACGAATTGAGCTGTTTCCAGAGCAATGCCGAACATGAACTCATTGACCGCGTACAGAAAGCGGCCGCGGACGGGGTCGACTTCATCATCCTGAACCCCGGTGGCTTTACCCACACGAGCGTCGCGTTACGCGACGCGTTTCTCGCGGTTCAGATTCCTTTTATCGAAATACACCTGAGCAACACGTTTGCGCGGGAAGAATTCAGGCACAACAGCTACTTCAGTGATATTGCGAGGAGCTGCCTTTTCGGGTTTGGGGCTTACGGCTACGAACTGGCGTTGCAGGCTGCCAGTCATTTCGTTGCCAGTACCGGGGACTAAGCGATGGACATAAGAAAGGTAAAAAAACTAATCGAGCTGCTGGATGAATCCGGTATCGCCGAGATTGAAATTACCGAGGGAGAAGAGTCGGTAAGAATCAGCCGTTACTCACAGCACGCGCCCGTTGCGGCGCCTGTTGCCGCTCCCGTTGCCGCGACCGTTGCTGCCGCTGCACCGGCTCCCGCCCCTGTCGCCGCCGTCGCGCCGGCCGAAGTCGAGGAAGACGGTTACGAAGTGACCTCACCGATGGTCGGGACTTACTACGCCGCATCCTCGCCGGGTGCAGCACCGTATGTTCAGGTCGGCGATCGTATCAACGAGGGCGACACGCTTTGCATCATCGAAGCAATGAAGATGATGAACCAGATCGAATCCGACGTGTCGGGCGTAATCAAGTCGATCCGTATCCAGAATGGTGAGCCAGTCGAATTCGGCCAGACGTTGTTCGTTATCGATCAGCGCCACGGCGACTAGCGCGAACATGCTGGACAAGATAGTCATAGCCAACAGAGGTGAGATTGCGTTACGCATTCTCCGGGCCTGCCGTGAAATGGGCATCAAGACGGTTGCCGTGCATTCCACTGCGGACAACAACCTGAAGCACGTCTTGCTCGCTGATGAAACAGTCTGTATCGGACCTCCCCCATCGAGCGAGAGCTACCTCAACATGCCTGCAATTATCAGCGCGGCCGAGGTGACTGACGCAACCGGCATCCACCCGGGCTACGGCTTTCTTTCAGAAAATGCGGACTTCGCGGAGCGCGTTGAATCGAGTGGTTTCACTTTCATCGGGCCGAAAGCCGATTCCATCCGTCTTATGGGTGACAAGGTCTCCGCCATCCGGGCGATGAAGGCCGCCGGCGTACCCTGTGTCCCGGGCTCGGACGGCCCACTCGGCGACGATCCTGATGAGAACATTCGCCTTGCTCGCGATATCGGCTATCCGATCATTATCAAGGCATCCGGCGGCGGCGGCGGACGTGGCATGCGCGTGGTACATGCCGAGGCGTCACTGACGGCGGCGATCACGGTAACCAGGGCTGAGGCGCGCGCCGCCTTCAGCAATGATGTCGTCTACATGGAAAAATTCCTTGAAACCCCGAGGCACGTCGAGTTCCAGGTGCTTGCCGATACGCAAGGCAATGCCATTCACCTGGGTGAACGCGATTGCTCGATGCAGCGGCGCCACCAGAAAGTCATCGAGGAAGCGCCGGCACCGGGAATCACCGAAGAACAGCGCAAGCGAATCGGCGAACGTTGTGTGAATGCCTGCAAGGAAATCGGTTACCGCAGTGCGGGGACGTTTGAGTTCCTTTATGAGAACGACGAGTTTTACTTTATCGAGATGAATACACGCCTGCAGGTCGAACATCCCGTTACCGAGATGATCACCGGCATCGATATCGTGCGTGAGCAACTTCGAATTGCCAACGGTTCGCCGCTTCAGTTCACACAGGACGATGTGAAGATCCAGGGGCACGCGATCGAATGTCGAATCAACGCCGAAGATCCGAAAAATTTTATGCCCTCGCCCGGTCTGGTCACGCTGTGGCACTCACCGGGCGGTCCGGGCATACGCGTCGAAAGCCACATCTACAGCGGCTACAAAGTGCCGCCCTACTATGACTCGATGATCGGCAAGCTGATTGCTCACGGTGCAAGTCGAGAAGCCGCATTCGCTCGTATGCGCAATGCGTTGAGCGAAATCGTCATCGAAGGCATCAAGACCAACGTCCCCCTGCATCAGGAGATCTTCCAGCACGCCGCATTCCAGGCGGGCGGCACAGATATCCACTACCTCGAGAAACGTCTCGGCCTGGTCTGATCGGGAGCAACTCACCGTTGGAATGGCAGCAGTTTGTCATGAACCTCGACACACTGAACCCGGCCGCCGTTGAGGAAATATTCACGCGGCATGGCGCCTGGTCGGTAACCCTGAGCGACGCCGGCGACAAGCCGGTGCTGGAACCCGGCCCCGGCGAAACTCCGCTTTGGGAGGACACCCGCATCACCGGCCTGTTCTCCGCGGACGCCGATCTCGACAAGCTGGAGGCCGAGCTGCTCCAGGGCCTCGAACTCAGGCAGCTCCCGGCGCACCGTATTGAGAAACTCGCCGATCGCGCCTGGGAACGCGAGTGGCTGACAGACTTCGGGCCGATGAAATTCGGCGAACGACTCTGGATCTGCCCGGGCGACAGCGATGCCGAACAGGAGGATGCCGTCATCGTTCGACTCGACCCGGGGCTCGCTTTTGGCACCGGCACGCATGCGACCACCGCGCTTTGTCTCGACTGGCTGGACGGCCTGCCATTGAGCGGCAAAACCCTGCTGGATTACGGCTGCGGCTCCGGCGTCCTGGCGATTGCCGCCCTGAAACTGGGGTGTGATGCGGCAACCGCGATGGACATTGACCCGCAGGCCGTTATTGCGACGCGTCAGAATGCCGACAGCAATGGGGTCGCAGGGCGCCTGCGTGTTTGTGGCAGCGCGGATGATATCGAGGGCGTTTTCGACGTCGTAGTCGCCAATATCCTCGCCGGGCCACTTGTCCAGTTTGCCGAATCCATCACATCAACGCTTGCAGGCCACGGTATGCTTGCGTTATCGGGCGTATTATGTGAACAAGCCGCGTCCGTCATGGCCGCGTACGAGCCCTGGATCGAGTTCGATGAACCCGCGTTCCGGGAGCAGGATGGTCAAACGTGGTCGCGGCTGACGGGAACGAGGAGATAGGGCCAAGCAATGTATACGCAATGCCCTGAATGCAGCACAGCATTTCGCATAACGGCGGAGGTCTTGAAACAGGCCTCCGGCAAAGTGCGTTGTGGCGGCTGTGGCAAACCGTTCAATGCGCTCGAATACCTGACCGAAGGCATGCCGCAGCAAGCCGCGGCAAAAGAACCCGAAGCACCGCTGCCGGAATTGAAACCGGATCCGGTACGAACAAACGGGGGCGTCCCGCAATCTATTTCCGCCGAACAGAGTGCGGCACTGCTGAAGACGCTCGACCAGCTCGCAGGCTCTGATATTCGCATCGAGGATACCGGTGTCGAATGGCGCGTGCTCGACGAGGACGAAGCGTCCGATTCGGTGATCGATGAACTGCTCGACGAGTCACCAACGCCTGTCGATCAATTCCTGACAAAAACGCCAACCGACGTCGAAGCTGGCGAGATCTTCGAGGAATCGGCCAACGCCCTGGCACAGACGCCGGTCGACGAATTGCGATTCGACGACAACACACCGTTGCCCGACGACTTCGATCTCGACGACGAATTGTCATACCTGCCGGAAACGGCCGATGCGGGTGATTCTTCGCCTGAGGCGGGAGCCGAGCCAGCCGACGAAACAGGAGACTCACGAGTTGACGTCATGCTCGGCGAACCGGATGAGTGGGCCGATATTCTCGGTGAGGTCGATGAGCCAGTCGAACCCGCTGCTGCCAAACCCGCCGCTCCCGAGCCCGTCGCTGCCGAACCTCTCGACGCCTCACCCGATGTTGCAGCAACTCCGGCGGAAGCCGGGCAGGAAATCCTCGACGTGGATACGCAGTTCGCGCTGCAGGCCGAGGCCATGGGCATCGACCTCAGCGGCATGCACCCCGCGCCGGATTTTCCGCCGGAAGAAGCCGCGAATGACATCGACGAAGAACTGGACGAGGAGCTCGCGGAAGAGCCCGAGATCGAAGCTGTCGATGAGTCAGACGAGACACCGAAGGATGACGTCGAACCTGAGTTCGAGCTGGAACTTGACGCCTCGGCCACGCGACGCTATCCGATCGACGGCGAGGAGGAGGACGAGGCTCCGCTCGAATTCGGCTCCATAGACACGGCGATGGCCGAGCTCGAAGAGCAATCGGATGTGTTCGACAAGAACTTCTTCGAGGGCGCGGAAGAGATTGAGCTGCAAGACGACGAGGCGCTGGGAACCGAAATTGATGAAGAATCGCCTGACCCGGTAGAAAGCAGCGAAGGAAGTACCAATGCCGTCCCACCGCAGATGGATGAAGAACAGACGCGCAACATGATGATCGACCAGGATCTGCTCAGCTTTGCGGTCGAGGACGAAGACGGATTCGCGTCGACGATTGTCATTCCCGAGAAAGAGGCGGAAGACAAAGCCATAGCCGAAAAAGAAACGAATTTCGTCGACGAGGACATGTCGACGGGCTTCGAGACAATCATCATGGAAGGCGAATCTATTCGCTCGGCAGTCAGCACGGAGAAGCGCGAGGCAGATATCGCGGCAGCGGCGGCACTCGCGGAACAAGCGAAGGCTGAAAGGGACAAAGAGACTGCGGCACCGTCAGGCGGCCGGCGCCGGGGGATGATTGCGGCGGTCGTTGTGCTTGGCTTACTCCTTGTTGCCCAGATCATGCATCAGTCGCGCGAGGCGCTCGCGACCATTCCGGCATTCAATAATGTCGTCGGAATCGTGTATCGCGCAGCAGGCAGGCCTCTGTCACCAGCGTGGGACATAACCGGCTGGCGTTTCGAGGCCACCCAGGAAGTTATCGATGAGAACGACGATCAGCTGACCATCTACTCTCGAATTGGTAACAAATCAGACAGCTCCTTGCCGTACCCGTTGATTAATGTCGCGCTTATAGATCGGTTCGAGGAAACCGTTGGTAATCGCACGCTCGATCCGGCCGAATACCTGACCGACAAGCTGGATCCGAGCAAGCTTGTGCAGCCCGGCAATACGTTCAATGCCGTAATCTCCATTCAGTCGCCAGCGCCAGACGCGACGGGATACAAGCTGAAAGTTTGTTATCGCCAGTCCGCCGGCGAATTACGCTGCAGTAGCCCAAGCTTCAAGTAGGGGATCCGCGCCTGATTAATCCCCTGCGGGTAGCGGCTTCCTGCAGTAAAATGCAGCATGCCTGCCATCGATCTAGAACCGCTCCAAATCGGCCCATACACGCTGTCCAGTCCGTTTGTGCTGGCGCCCATGGCTGGCGTGACTGACGCACCGTTTCGTCGCCTCTGCCGGCAATTTGGCGCCGGCATGACCACCTCAGAGATGACGACCGCGGACACGAGTCTCTGGCAGACTCCCAAATCACGTCACCGGCTTGATCTGGATCTCGATGCAGAACCGGTTGCCGTGCAAATCGCCGGATCAGACCCGCAACAGCTGGCCGTAGCGGCGCAGGCCTGTGTCGACCGGGGCGCCCAGATCATCGACATCAACATGGGATGTCCCGCCAAGAAGGTCTGCAGGAAACTCGCCGGATCCGCACTCCTGAGAGACGAAAAGCTGGTCGCGTCAATTCTGGATGCCGTCGTACGCGCCGTAAGCGTTCCGGTCACGCTCAAATGCAGGACGGGCTGGGACACCGAGTTCCGCAATGCCGTGAACATCGCACGACTCGCCGAGGATGCCGGTATTCAGGCGATCGCCATCCACGGTCGAACGCGCGCATGCCGGTACAAAGGTGAGGCCGAATACGAGACGATCGCCGCAGTCAAGCGCGCCGTAAAAATACCGGTTATTGCCAACGGAGATATAACGACTTTGGAGAAGTCGCTCGAAGTACTGCACGTAACTAATGCTGATGGCTTGATGATTGGACGCGGTGCCCAGGGACGCCCGTGGATATTTCGCGAACTTGGACGTCTTCTAAATCCGACTGCGGAAAATACGCAGCTAGAAAAAATTGAATTGCGTGATATTATGCTCGGCCACTTGAGCGATCTTCACCGGTTTTATGGGGATCCAACCGGAGTTCGAGTGGCTCGCAAGCACCTGACCTGGTACTGCAACAGCCTGGATGACGCCGACGCGTTTCGTCATCAGGTAGTTCGTGTCGAGTGTGCTTCAGAACAAATAAGACTGACAAAAGAATTCTTCAGGAATTAAGCAACGTGGCCCAAGAAAAGCACAATAAGAAGGACCTTACGTCCAGGAAAAGCAAGAAACCGCTTTGCAAACACACAGAAGATGCGCTCGATCAGTACTTTACGACCCTGAACGGCGATCGGCCGGGCGATTTGTATGATCTGGTTATCGGCGAGGTTGAACGACCCTTGTTCAAAGCCGTCATGGACTACACGCAGGGCAACCAGAGCCAGGCTGCCGGCATACTCGGCATCAACCGCGGTACCTTGCGAAAGAAACTCAGGACCTACTTGCTCATAAAATAGAAGCTGCTTCGGCATTCCCCTTTTCTTTTCAGGTGCACCCATGTTGAACGTACGACGCGCGCTCGTCAGTGTCTCTGACAAGCGTGGATTGATTCCTTTTGTAACCGGTCTTACCGAACTCGGTGTAGAAGTGCTGTCAACCGGCGGTACCTGCCGTCAGCTGCGCGATGCCGGCCTGAAGGTGATCGAAGTGTCGGAAAAGACGGGTTTTCCCGAAATCATGGATGGCCGCGTGAAGACATTGCACCCGATTATCCACGGCGGCCTGCTGGGTCGCCGCGGCACGGACGAAGCGGTGATGGCCGAGCACGGCATCGAACCGATCGATCTTCTCGTCGTCAACCTGTACCCGTTCGAGGAAACCATCGCACGCGACGATACGACTATTGATGACGCGATCGAGAATATCGATATCGGCGGTCCGGCGATGATTCGTGCCGCCTCGAAGAATCACGATGGCGTTGCCGTGGTCGTTAGTCCGGATGACTACGAGGCGGTACTCGATAATCTCAGGAACGAAGAACTTTCCCTCGAGCATCGCCGTCGCCTCGCGGCAAAAGCCTATGCGCACACGGCCAGCTATGACACGGCCATCACGAAATACCTGGCGCAATCGCTGGGTGATGATCCGCTCGGCGAACGTTTTCTCTACTCAGGCGGCCTTTCGCAGCGACTGCGATACGGCGAGAATCCGCATCAGGACGCGGCGTTCTACGTTGATCAGCAAGCGCCGCCAGGCTCCCTGGCCCGGGCGAAACAGCTGCAGGGCAAGGCTTTGTCCTACAACAACATCGCGGACAGTGACGCGGCACTCGAATGCGTCAAGCAATTTGAGAATCCCGCCTGCGTGATCGTCAAGCACGCGAATCCGTGCGGGGTAGCAGTCGCCGGGGACATACTGGAAGCGTACGAGAAAGCGTTCAAGACGGACCCGACGTCGGCATTCGGCGGCATCATTGCATTCAATCGCCCGCTTGACGCGAAGACGGCCCAGGCTATTGTCGATCGCCAGTTCGTGGAAGTGATTGTCGCGCCGGCCATAGGCGCGGACGCAGCCGAGGTCATTTCCGCAAAGAAAAACGTTCGCGTACTCGAAACGGGTGGCTGGGACAGCGGCTCCGTCGCAGGCTTCGATTTCAAGAAAGTAAGCGGCGGACTGCTGGTCCAAAACACCGACCTTGGTGTTATTACAGCCGATGACCTGAAGGTCGTTACGGAAAAAGCGCCTACCGCAGCGCAGGTGCAGGACATGCTGTTCGCATGGACGGTGGTCAAGTACGTGAAGTCCAACGCCATCATCTTTTGCAAGGACAGCATGACGATTGGCGTCGGTGCCGGTCAGATGAGCCGCGTTTACAGCACGAAGATCGCCGCAATCAAAGCCGGTGACGAAGGTCTCGACGTCAAAGGCTCGGTCATGGCTTCGGACGCATTCTTCCCGTTCCGCGACGGCATCGATGCTGCCGCCGAGCACGGTATTTCGGCCATCATCCAGCCCGGCGGCTCGATGCGCGACGACGAGGTCATCCAGGCGGCCAACGAGCACGGACTGGCCATGGTGTTTACCGGCATGCGCCATTTCCGCCACTGATGAATGTATTGATCATCGGTTCGGGTGGACGCGAGCACGCGCTCGCCTGGAAATGCGCCCAGTCATCCAGAGTGGATGAAGTGCTGGTCGCTCCGGGGAACGCCGGAACCGCGCGTGAAAACAAGGTCCGCAACGTTGCCGTGTCATCGGATGACATCGAAGAACTGCTGGCGCTCGCACAGAATGAAAACATCGGCCTGACCATTGTGGGGCCGGAGGCGCCGCTGGTTGCGGGTATCGTTGACCGTTTCAACGCGCTCGCGCTGCCCTGCTTTGGCCCGACGGCGGCTGCGGCGCAGCTCGAAGGCTCCAAGGCATTCACGAAAGACTTCCTTGCCAGGCACAATATTCCGACGGCCGCTTATCGGAATTTCTCCGAACTGCAGCCTGCTCTCGAGTACATTCGTGAACAGGGCGCGCCGATCGTGATCAAAGCTGACGGCCTGGCTGCAGGCAAAGGGGTCATCGTCGCGATGAGCCTCGAAGAAGCCGAGCAGGCGGCTACGGACATGCTGGCCGGCGGCAGTTTCGGTGATGCCGGGTCACAAATCGTCGTCGAGGAGTTCCTCGATGGCGAGGAAGCGAGTTTCATTGTCATCACTGACGGTGAGAGCATCCTTCCCCTCGCGACATCACAGGATCACAAAGCACGCGATGAGGGCGATGTCGGCCCGAATACGGGCGGTATGGGTGCGTATTCGCCGGCACCCGTCGTCACGAAAGAAATCGAGCAACAGATCATGGACCTCGTCATACGGCCGACACTCGCCGGCATGAAGGCGGACGGCCACTCGTATCTTGGTTTCCTGTATGCCGGGTTAATGATCATGTCGGACGGAACGCCGAAAGTGATTGAATTCAACTGCCGCATGGGCGATCCGGAAACCCAGCCGATTCTCATGCGGCTCGAGTCCGACCTCGTGGAAATCTGTGCGGCGACCCTGGACGGTACTCTGAGCGAACAAAGTGCTGACTGGGATCCAAGAGCCGCGCTGGGCGTGGTACTGGCGGCTGGTGGGTACCCGGCAAGCTATGCAAAGGGCAAGGCGATCAGCGGCCTCGACGACGCCGACAGCGACACGCAAAAGGTGTTCCATGCCGGAACCGCCAGCGACGGCAAGACCGTAACGACGACCGGTGGCCGGGTCCTCTGTGTCGTTGGCCTCGGTGAGACCGTTGCCGCGGCGGCAAAAAGCGCTTACGAGTCGGTCGACAAGATCGAGTGGCAAGACGTCTACTTTCGCCGTGACATTGGTCACCGCGCAATTGCAAGAGAGAGCTAGCCGCACATGCTAACGACCGCCGAGGCCCGCGAAGCAATCCTGGCAGCCATGCCGGATTTTCCGGCCGAGGCGACGCCAGTCGACGATGCGAATGAACGCGTCCTTCGCCAGGTCGTTCGTGCAGAAAGAGACCAGCCACCTTTTGATCGCGTCATGATGGACGGCATCGCCCTCGCTTACGCGGACCTCAGCCGGGGTGTGCGGGAATTCCCGGTTCAGGCGACGCAAGCTGCCGGTGATCCGGTCCTCACATTGCAGCCCGGTAGCTGCATTGAAATCATGACGGGCGCTTCCCTGCCCGAGAACGCGGATTGCATCGTTCCGGTTGAGCGCATCTCGGTAAAAAACGGCATCGCGATCATCGAAGACGGCTACGAAGCAAAAAGCGGTCAGTTTGTTCACCCGCGTGCTTCGGACCACGCTGCCGGCGCCCATCTCCTTACTCCCGGCAAACGCATTTCTCCGATGGACATCGCGATAATCGCGTCTTGCGGGCTGACAGAAGTCGAGGTCAGCCGCCGGCCGGTCGTTCGGGTAATTTCGACCGGCAACGAACTCGTGCCGCCCGGCGTACCCATAGAACCACACCAGGTTCGCCTGTCGAACGGACCCGCGATACAGGCCATGCTCAGGGAGCGGGGATACACGAACTGCGATCATGACCACCTGCTCGACGACCTTGACGAACTGCGTGAGCGCATTGCCGCTCATCTCGCTGAGGCCGACGTGCTTATACTGAGTGGCGGTGTGTCGATGGGCAAAGCGGACTTCGTGCCCGGAGTACTGGCCGAACTCGGCGTCAACGTCGTCTTTCATAAAGTCAGCCAGCGGCCCGGCAAGCCCATGTGGTTTGGTATCGGCCCGAACCATGAAGTCGTGTTCGCCCTGCCGGGCAACCCGGTTTCGGCACTGGTTTGCTGCCGCCAATACGTCATTCCGGCGCTCGAGGCTGCATCAGCGGCAACGCCGCTACCACCCGAATTTGCGGTACTTGCAGGCGATATCACGTTCGAACCTGATCTCACCTGTTTCCAGCCGGTGCGCCTCGTATCGAGTGCTGCCGGGCAGGTGCTGGCAATGCCCGTCAAGACCAATACCTCGGGCGACTTCACGGCGCTTTCGGCAACTGATGGTTACGTCGAACTGGCGAGAGAGCAGAGTCACTTCCCGGCCGGTACGCCCGTTTTTCTGCATCGTTGGCGCGCCGGCTAGCAGGCCTTGCAGCAAAGGGGGCCGTACCAGATACTGGCCGACATGATTTCATCCGACGACGCACTTCTGGAGCTCCGCGAGGGCAATCGGCGCTTTGTCGCCGGCGAAATTGACGCCGATTCGATGGCCAGCCGCGCCCACCAGGTCGGCATGTCAGGCGGACAGAACCCTTTCGCGATCATTCTTGCCTGTTCCGACTCCCGGGTCCCGGTCGAACTGGTCTTCGACCAGGGTTTCGGTGACCTGTTTGTCATCCGCGTGGCTGGCAATGTCGTTGCGCCTTCGCAGATTGGCAGCATCGAGTTTGCGGCGAGTCAGTTCGGTACCCGGCTCGTCGTCGTACTCGGGCATTCGAATTGTGGCGCCGTTATAGCGACGCTAAAAGAACTCGCCCTGGAACAAACGCATCGATCACCCAATCTGCGAGCGATTGTGGACCGCGTGCGGCCGGCCATCGAACCCATACTCGAGGCGCACAAGGACAGTGACACAAGCACGCTTACGGGTGCCGCCGTGCGCGCCAATATCCTGGCGTCAGTCGAAAGACTGACACACGGCTCGCTGATCCTCGAGCAACTTATCGACGCTGGTGAGCTGACAGTCGTCGGCGCCGAATATTCGATTGAGACCGGTAAAGTAGAGTTCTTCGACAAGAAGCAATCATGACCAACGCTGCGATTCGGGGCCGCTGCTTCTGTGAAAATATCCGTTTCGAGGTGGTCGGTCCCGAGAAATTCGCCTGTTTTTGCTACTGCGAGAGCTGCCAGCGTGCCGCCGGCGCGCCGGTCGTCGCCTGGGCTACCTACGCTCGCGACACGTTCGTCGTGACACAAGGCGAGTTTCACTGGCATCACTCGTCACCGGGCGTGACACGCGGCATTTGCAGCAACTGCGGCTCGTCCATCACGTACGAAAACGAGAAGCGTCCCGGCGAGATCGACATCGCCGTAAACTGCCTCGACGATCCCGGCGCCCCGATTCCGCGAGCGCACATCTGGACCGAAGACAAGCAATCCTGGCTTCAGATCGGCGACGATCTGCCCGTCTACGAGAAAAACATCGGCTGACGGCCGGCGCCCTGTCCCACGCCAGAATCTCCGACCGATTTCCTGACTCGACCCCGTCTTATGGGGTAGCCGAAATCGCCGGCCGTCAGGAGAAATATCATGAAAATCAGAAACCTAAGCTTATATGCGGGCTTGTGCGCCCTGCTCCTCGCCCCCGCCGTTGGTCTCGCAGGCGGAGACCGCGACGACGATGACGACGACGAAATTCCGTTCGCCGAAGCGCACGTCTTTTTTGAACTCAACAACACCGACGGAGATCTCGGCATCCACGCGCTCATTGATGGCGAGCCGTGGAAACGACTGCGAATCGAGGACCAAAAAGAGCGCCGTGTTCTCGATGTCAAAGTGCGCGGTCGGTTACGGCGCCAGGGCCTGACCGAGATTTTCTTCGAAAGTGCGGAACCGCCATTCGACGAGCTGTCACCCGAAGAATTCTTCGATCGCTTCCCGGCAGGTACCTATGAAATCGAAGGCGTGACGCTGGAGGGCGATGAGATGGAAAGCGAAACCGAGATCACGCACGCCATGCCCGCGCCGCCGGCGCCAACCGTCAACGACGAACCGGCAGCAAAGCAGTGCGATGAGGATGAACCCGGATATGATGTAACTAAGGTATCCGACGACGACGGTATCGTAATCGCGTGGCCTGCTGTCACCACAACTCACCCCGATACGCGCTTCCCGCAAGATTTTGGCGATGACTATAGATTCGCCATTTACAACTACGAGGTCGTAGTTGAAGTCGAAGTCGGCGATGACGAGTTCCCCAGTGTTTTCAGCGTCATACTCCCCCCCGATAGAACCAGTATGACGATTCCGGCCGAATTCATCGCGCAGGGTGATGAGTTCAAGTATGAGGTGCTCGCGCGCGAAGAGAGCTTCAACCAGACGGCCATCGAAAGTTGCTTCGTTCTTCTCGAGGAAGAATGAACAAATGGTCTGACACGTTGCGGTGCGGGGCCCTGTCGGGCCTCGCGCTGCTTGTCGCGTTCCCGGTGTTCGCCGATGCGCCGCTGCGAGACGCCGTGCGCGAACAATTACGCGACGAAAACTACCTGCTGGTCGAAGACCAGGACGGCGCTCGCTTGTTCGTATTCTCGACCGGGAACGTCGCGGCAGTCACGTCGCCCCGGCCTGAAGAGACGGGCAACGCGCAATTGGTGAAAGCGCTGGAGATGACGCGCAGCGTGGATTCTCGAACCCGGATTCGCGGCCTGACCCTGCTGTCCGGTGTCGATGATCCTGCCGCCCTCGATGCGGCCCTGGCGTTGCTCTCCGACCCGGTTGCAGCCGTCCGTGAAGAGACGGTGCAGCTCATCATCGAGCACCCGAATGCTGATATCGCAAGCATTGCCGAAATCGCATCGCACGATCCGTCGCCCAGGGTGCGGCAGGCAACCGCGGAACTGATTAGCGAACGCTCGGATGATTTTGGAGATTGATGTGCACATTGGTCATATCAATCTCGCGAAGTCATTCAATGGCGCTGGTGAACATTTCGTCAGCCTGGTCGAGGCACTTCGAGAACAAGGCGTGCAGCAGTACGTACTGGTCAGAAATATCGCACTCGCGAAACGTCTGGACCTGGTCGACAATGTGACGGCCGGGCCTGCGGTCAGGTCCGCCGTGATGGCTTACTGCCTGATGCCGCGCGTAGACGTCGTCCATATACACGATCCGTCCGACGGACAGGCGGGCCTGTTGCTGACGCTGACGCGTTCCATACCGTTCGTGCTGACTCATCGTGACGACGCGCCGGGAAGAAATCCGCTCACCCAGGCTGTTTACAGGCGCGCGTCCGGAATCATCTATCAGTCCGATGCCGATGCCGCGAAGCATTTGCGAATCTACCGGCACGCCGTTGAAACCTGGCGCGAAGCCGCGCTGTCGTCTTGAACTCAGAATTCCCAGAGCACGCCGATCGCGGGCAGCAGTGGCAGCCAGTAGTCATGACTGAATTCCAGTGATTCGTTGCCGAGCGCATCCTCTGCGAGGTCCCAGTCGATACAGCAGACGTTGCGGCGATTGAACAGGTTGGAGATCTCGACGAACGCGAGCAGGGACCCCCGGCGCACTTTGAATTTGCGGCTCAGGCGCACGTCGACGCTCGCAAACGTCGGATGATGCAATTCGTTGCGCGGCCCCGGCACCGCGACGATAAATCGGCTCGCCGTCAGCATCGAGACCCCCTTCCACCAGCGCCAGGTCGGTCCTCGGCCAGCCCGAGTGAATGCTTGCCGCGGCGGAGAAGTTCCATACCTCGTTGTTCCATGCGAAGCCGCCCTGCGCGGCATGCCGCTGGTCCCAACTCCGCGGCACGTCACGGCCGTCAATTCGATCGGTCACTTTCGACCAGGTGTAGGTGGCCCACCAACTCCAGGCGTCCAGGGTACGGTCGGCTGACAGCTCTACACCACGTGCTTCCGCCCTCGACGGATCGAGTCGCACGCGATCGGCCGCCAATTCCGGCATCAGGCTGAGCGGATCGTACAGGTTTTCGAATCGTGGCCGCACGTCGCGAATTTCCTTCTGGAAGGCCTCGAGGCGGATGGACGTGTCGTTGCCAGTGAGATGCTTGAGCCCGACGATGACGTGGTCCGCGCGTTGCGCGGGCCAGAAGTTCGTAATGCCGTCCTCGATCTGCAAAGTGTGTACGCGCTGAGACTGATGGTAACGGCCAACGCTGAATCGCAGCTCGGTATCGTCCCGGGGGCGGAACATCATGTTGAGGCGCGGGCTCAGCTGGGAATCCGAGCTCAGATCGGTGTAGGTCTGATCGTCCCAGCGCAGCCCCCATTCGAGTACCGCTCGCTGCGAGAGCCGCCAGCGATCCGAAACGTACAGTGCATAGCTGCCGCCGTTCGGACTCGCCGCCAGTGAACGGCTGAGCTCGGCCGGCTGGTTCTCGTAAATTTCCTGCAGGCCAAAATACTGCGCTGATCCAGCGTAGGAATAGTCGGCTTCGCCATAAGCAACGTCAATGCCCCACTGCGTCCGGTGACGGTCGGATGGGCTCCAGACCCAGTCCTGCCGAAGCGCAAACTGGCTGACGTCTCTGTTGTCTGTTACAGCCGCTATTAACTTTTCGGGGTCGTTGGCATAGCCCTCACGCCTGTTGCTGTAATCGACCATCGACAGTACCGTGCTGCTGCTTAGCGTCGGCGACCAGCTGCTGTCGAGGCGCAGCCAGAACTGCGCGTTGCTCGTATCGCTTATCGACCTGTTCGCGTTCCGCAGGATCTGTTTCCAGTACCAGTTCCACCTGGTCGTCAGCGTACAGCGCATTCACCGACAGGCGCGTGTTGGCAGTGATCTCAAACGTGTACTCGCCGAACACATCGAAATAGGAAGGCTGGCCAAACTTGGGATCGATAACCAGGTCGAGGTTGCCGCGCCGCGCAGAGAACAGCCAGTTGCTATCGTTGTCAGCGCCGGCTGCCAGCAAAGACGTGTTATAGACGCTGAGGCCGATCTCGGTGTGTCGCGACTTCTCTGAATCGAGAGAGTCCATCAGTACCAGACCGCTCATGCGGTCACCGTAGCGAACCGGGAAACCCCCGGTATAAACCTCGACACCTTCGATCGCGCGCGCATCAATTGCGCTGAATATGTTCTGGTAATCGCGTATATGAAACGGGTCGAACAACCATTGACCGTTCAACATGATGCCGACTTCGCTCTGCTCTCCGCCACGAAAATGCGCAACCGCCGATGTGCCGCTGGCGGCCGTACCCGGCAGGCGTTGCGTGACCCTTATCGGATCCTCGCCGACATCCGGCATGTTTTGAATTGTCCGCCGGTCCAGCGCGAACTGTGACGTTGAGATGTCCCGTGATATTTCATAGCGACTGGCCGCGACAACCACGGTTTCTATGTCTGGCTGTGACAGTTCCGGTGTGGCGACGGCGGAACCCGGTTTCGGCGTCGCGTCGGGTTCAGCTTTGACAACCAGGTACACGCCGGCGTCTGCCTGAACGTCGAGACCGTACGGCCGCAGGATCTGGCGCACGATCTCGACGGGCGTCCCGGGAGCCGGTTCGGCGAGCACCCTGAGTTCGTCGTTGACGAGGTTCGTGCTGTAGGCAAATGGATGTCCCTGGTCTCGAAAACCGTCGATGACGTTGGCCACGGTGCGGCCGACGTACGGCACAGCCTGCCCGTCGTCGGCGAGAACGGCCGGCGATACGAGCAGAATCAAGAGCAGCAGTGCGCGGCTCATGTTCTGCGGTTACTGATTCTCGCCGACGTAGATCACTCCTTCATCGATATGCCATTCCAGTGCCGCGGTGGCAAGCCGCTGGCGCAACGCTTCGGCTGGCTCTGTATCAATGCGTCCCCTGAGGATTGCGTCGCGTGCAACCTGCTCGGCCTGACCTTCCCATTGAATCTCGAGGCCGAGTTCCCGGCAGGCCCAAAGCAGAAACTCATGCAGCGTTTTTCCATCGACGTCCGCAGGCGGCGAAGTCTGGTTCACCCATTCCCAGCCCTCTCCCGACCGACCGATGCTCAGCACGGCCGGCCGCTGCCGTCCGGACAATGTCAGCTGCTCACCGGACGAAGCTACATGGCTGTGATACTCGCCCTCCACGGCCACCTGGCCTTCCCGGACGCTAACCGTCAATGTCCCTGCATCTACGCCGGTCATGAACTGCGTTCCGATGTGCGCAACCTCACCGAGATCGGTATGAACAACGAATTTCGCTGTATCGCCGGCGCTGATTCCTGCGACCAATGCCGGCGGACTGGAGTCGAAGTAGATGCGGCCGGATTTCAGATACACGGTTTCATCATCCACGAATTCGACCCGCGTGTTCTCATCCATGCGCATTGAGCCGCCGTTGCCCCAGGCCAGGCCGATGCCGGCCTGGCTTCCCGTCACGATGGTCTGCCCCGAAAGAACGCTCGCCAGGTCTTGCGTTTCACGCAGCTCCGAGGATTCACCCAGCAAATATAGAGAACCGAAACTCTTTTGTATCGACGCCACCTGCACGGCCTCGACGACCGGCATGCGAAACAGGTTGAAAACCGCAAACACGCTGATCAATACGGTGGCCGCAATCGCAAACGACAAGACACGGCGGCGCGACTGGTGCCTGCTGCTGACGTTCTGCCACTCAGCACGCACAGCTTGTCGCGCGGTTGCCTCGTCCGACGATGACGGCATCGGCCGCGGCGTCGCATGCTTGAGCAACTGCTCCAGTGCATCATCCGATGCAACGCCCGTGCTGCGTTCAAAGTCACTCATGATTTCACCAACTCGCTCTCGTTTAGTTCGATTCCTTCTGTAAGCGACGTATACACGTCGGCAAACGCCCGTTTCGCACGGGCCAGCAAGGACTGGGTTGCCTCGGGGCCGATTTCCAGCCGCGCCGATATTTCCTTTATGGAGTGCCCTTCGATGTACTTCCACTCGAGAACATCGCCGTACCGTGCCGGTAATTTGTCCAGGGCAACCTGTATCAGGCGAAGTAGCTCGACGCGACGATAATGTCGGTCCGGACTCATTTGCTCAGGCGAGTGGAAGGAATCGACGGCGGCCTGTATCTCGGCGAAATCTTCAGTCAGCACGATGTGCTCACGATAGCGACCCTGCCGTGCGAGCCAGTCGCTGGTTTCGTTGCGGCAGATGGCACACAGCCATGTGAACAGCGCCGACTCCGCGCGGTAGGTGTGCAGCTTTCTTATGGCACGCGTGAGCGTAATCTGCGCCACTTCGCGTGCGGCATCCGGATCATCGGAGAGACGCGTCAGTGCGAAGCGATACAAGCGCGCGAAGTTCTCGTCGAAAAAACGGTCAAAAGCCCGCGCATCGCCGCTAAGCAGCTGTTTTACAAGCTTTTTGTCTTGGAAATAGACCGCCATGTCGAATCACTCCGGGTACTCGATTATCAGACGGTCACTGCCGCCATAATCGGTCGGACGATCTGACAATTGTACGCCGGAATGCCCGGCCACGGGCGCCAAGTAGACGTAAGCGATACGAAATACGGGGCCAAATGGCCCCGTATTATCAATGACTTGGCCGCACAGTAAGGCTATCTCTTCATGGCCTCGAAGAACTTCGCGTTGGTCTTCGTATCCTGCAACTTGTTCAGCAGGAATTCGACCGCCGCGAGTTCGTCCATCGGATGCAGGACTTTTCTTAAGATCCACATCTTCTGCAGCTCATCAGGATCCGTCAGGTACTCTTCCTTGCGCGTACCGGAGCGATTGATATTGATCGCCGGGAACACGCGCTTCTCGGATATACGGCGATCCAGGTGGATTTCCATATTACCGGTGCCCTTGAATTCCTCGTAGATCACTTCGTCCATCTTGGATCCCGTGTCGACCAGGGCTGTTGCAAGGATAGTCAGGCTGCCACCTTCCTCGATGTTGCGCGCTGCACCGAAGAAACGTTTCGGACGATGCAGGGCGTTGGCATCCACGCCGCCGGTCAGGACCTTGCCCGAGGACGGCACAACGGTGTTGTAGGCTCGCGCCAGGCGCGTGATCGAGTCAAGCAGGATGACGACGTCGCGCTTATGCTCGACGAGACGCTTCGCTTTTTCAATGACCATCTCGGCGACCTGGACGTGGCGGCTGGCGGGCTCGTCAAACGTGGACGAAACCACCTCACCGCGAACCGTGCGCTCCATCTCCGTAACCTCTTCAGGACGCTCGTCGATAAGCAGAACGATGAGATCGACCTCCGGCGCGTTGGCACAGATTGCCGATGCAATATTCTGCAAAAGCATGGTCTTGCCGGCTTTCGGCGGCGAGACGATCAGGCCGCGCTGGCCCTTGCCAATCGGCGCAACCATGTCGATGATGCGCGCCGTGAGATCTTCAGTGCTGCCGTTGCCCTGCTCGAGCTTCAGGCGCTGGGTCGGAAATAGTGGTGTGAGGTTCTCGAACAAGACCTTGTTGCGCGCATTCTCCGGCGCGTCATGATTGATCTGGCCAACCTTGAGCAGCGCAAAATAGCGCTCGCCTTCCTTCGGCGGCCGTATCAGGCCTGAAACCAGGTCGCCGGTGCGGAGATTGAATCGACGAATCTGGCTTGGGCTGACGTAGATATCGTCGGGGCCCGCAAGATAGGAACTGTCCGATGAACGCAGGAAGCCAAATCCATCCTGCAGTATCTCGAGCACGCCATCACCGTAGATATCCTCACCCTTGCTGGCATGCGCCTTGAGGATCGAGAAAATCATGTCTTGCTTGCGTGAGCGCGCGAGATTCTCGACACCCAGTGAAACACCGAGCTCGACGAGCGCGGCTGCCGGTCGGGTCTTCAGCTCCGACAGGTTCATTATGTTCTTGCTTTGCTCGAGCTGCTCCGGCGTGATTACGTCGAGGCTGCCCTCTTCGTCATCAGGATATTCGGTATGTTGCGGTCGTCGTCGGCGACGGCGATTCGGGTTGCTCTTGCTCTTGTTGCCCGACTTGTTCGGGCGATTTTTA
>CAWJCA010000041.1:0-43719 GCA_963841165.1 uncultured Gammaproteobacteria bacterium
CCGCGGTGCTTCGCGCCCGCTGGGCGCTCCTACTACAAAATGTAACGGCTCAGGTCCTCGTCCTGAGACAGCTCGGACAGGTGCTCGTCGACATAGGTGGCATCCACCGTGAGCTCAGTGCCGCTCTTGTCCGAGGCATCGAATGACACGGTTTCGAGCAAGCGCTCCATGACCGTGTGCAAGCGTCGTGCACCGATGTTTTCGGTGTTCTCGTTGACGTGAAAAGCAACTTCTGCAACGCGCCGGACGCCACCTTCGTCAAACTTGAGAGATACTTCCTCGGTTCCGAGCAACGCGCTGTATTGCAAAGTCAGCGACGCATCCGGCTCCGTCAGGATCCGCACAAAGTCGTTCGTGGTCAGCGATTTCAGTTCAACGCGAATAGGAAAACGGCCCTGCAGCTCCGGGATCAGGTCCGAGGGCTTCGACACGTTGAAAGCGCCTGAAGCGATGAACAGGATGTGGTCGGTTTTCACCATGCCGTACTTGGTGTTGACCGTCGAGCCTTCGACGAGCGGCAGCAGGTCCCTTTGCACACCTTCGCGCGAGACGTCCGCGCCCTGCGTGCCGGACTGTCGTGCGACTTTGTCGATCTCATCGAGAAACACGATGCCATGCTGCTCCACGGCCTCGAGCGCCTGCGTCTTGAGTTCTTCTTCATCGAGCATTTTCGCGGCTTCTTCATCGGTCAGGAGACGAAACGCTTCCCTGACCTTGAGCTTGCGCGTCTTGCTGCCGATTGCCGCCGAGGTTCTGGAACATGCCCTGCAGCTGGCTCGTCATCTCTTCCATGCCGGGCGGCGCCATGATTTCTACGCCAACCGGCATTGCCTGTATTTCGATCTCGATCTCTTTGTCGTCGAGCTTGCCTTCGCGCAGCATCTTGCGAAATTTCTGGCGAGTGTCGCTGTCGGCGGCGGCCGGCTCGGATTCTGTCGTGAAGCCGACGCTGCGCGACGGTGGCGGCAGCAGCGCGTCGAGGACGCGTTCTTCCGCCGAGTCTTCGGCGCGATGACGAACTTTCGACATGGCGTCTTCACGGGTCATCTTGATCGACACGTCCATGAGGTCACGAACAATGCTGTCGACCTCGCGACCGACATAGCCGACCTCGGTGAACTTGGTGGCCTCCACTTTGATGAATGGCGCTTTCGCGAGGCGCGCGAGGCGCCGCGATATTTCGGTTTTGCCGACACCGGTCGGGCCAATCATGAGAATGTTCTTCGGCGTAATTTCGCTTCTGAGCGGTTCGTCCACCTGGACGCGCCGCCAGCGATTCCTGAGCGCGATGGCGACAGCGCGCTTGGCCTCATCCTGACCGATGATGTGCTTGTCCAGTTCCTGGACGATTTCTCTGGGCGTCATTTGGGACATTTATGGCAGCTCTTCGATGATGATGTTCTGGTTGGTGAAGACGCAGATCTCGCCGGCGATATTCAGCGCTTTTTCGACGATATCGCGCGCTTCCAGATCCGTGTTTCGCAACAGCGCTAACGCCGCGGACTGCGCGTATGGCCCGCCGGAGCCAATTGCCATGAGGTCGTCTTCGGGCTCGATGACATCGCCGTTACCCGAAACAACGAACGAACTTTCGGTGTCGGCGACCAAGAGCAGCGCCTCGAGACGCCGCAGGCGCCGGTCGGTGCGCCAGTCTTTGGCCAGCTCGATGGCAGCGCGGGTCAGGTTGCCGTATTGCTCGAGCTTGGACTCGAACAGCTCGAACAGCGTGAAAGCGTCAGCCGTACCGCCGGCAAAGCCCGCGATGACGCGCCCGCCGGCAAGTCGCCGTACTTTGCGCGCATTGCCCTTCATGATCGTATTGCCCATGCTGACCTGGCCATCGCCGGCGATGGCGACCTTGCCATTGCGGCGGACAGAGACAATGGTTGTCCCTCGAAATTGTTCCATGGTGTGGTTCCTGCTGGAGCGCGTCTGACTAGTCTTTTTTGCGCGCACGTGGATGCGTTTGGTCGTATATCTGGGCCAAATGCTGGAAATCAAGGTGAGTATAAACCTGCGTGGTGGCGATGTTGCTATGCCCCAGCAGCTCCTGCACCCCCCTGAGATCGTGGCTCGACTCGAGCAGGTGGGTGGCGAAGGAGTGCCTGAAAAGGTGGGGATAGACGTTGGTATCGATGCCCTGACGCTTGGCCCAGTGCGAAACCCGGGCCTGCACGGAGCGGGTGCTGATACGGGTGCCGCGATTGCTGACGAACAGAGCCGTCTCCCCGGCGCCGGCCATCCCGGGCCGTGAGGCCTGCCATCGGGCGAGCGCTTTCAGCGCATGGCTGCCGACCGGAACGATGCGGTCCTTGTTGCCCTTGCCCGTGACGCGCACGGTCTTGTCGTGCATGTCGACGTCGCCGCAGTCGAGATCGGTCAGTTCGGAAAGGCGCAGGCCCGAGGAATACAGGAGTTCGAGTATGGCCCTGTCGCGATCGAC
Organism: uncultured Gammaproteobacteria bacterium; assembly: GCA_963841165.1. Lineage (GTDB taxonomy): Bacteria > Pseudomonadota > Gammaproteobacteria > Steroidobacterales > Woeseiaceae > UBA1847. The sequence continues at coordinate 2,444 of CAWJCA010000041.1, forward strand.
GATGGCGCCGTCACCCTGAATATCGAGCAGGCGTGCCATGCGGTCGGCGTCGAGGTTGCCGGGAAGGCGTTTCTTGCCTTTCGGGGCAGAGACCGACGTAATCGGATTCTTGCTGACATGTTTTTCCCGCATCAGGTAGCGAAAAAACGTACGCGCGGCCGAGAGTTGGCGCTGAATGCTCCTGGGGCTAAGGCCCTTGCGGAAGCGTTCGGCCGCAAATGCCCGGATGTGTCCGTCGTCGAGATCGCCCCAGCTATCGATCCCGGACTTCTCACAGAACGCGAGGAGTGCCTGAAGATCGCGACGATAATGTTTGCAGGTCAGCGGAGAAAGTCGCCGTTCGAATTCGAGATGCCGGATGAAGCGATCGATCCAGCCGGAGTCATTCACGAAACGAGTCTCAGTAGCGCTTCAAAGCGCCCGCGATGAGATCCCCAAGGCGGGTGAGGAAGTCGATACTCATGCCGGGATGGAAGCGGTCCCTGTCGTTGCTACCCACAGCGAGGAAGCCGATGGCAGCGCCCGTGCCGATTGGCACCAGTGCGGCAGAGCCGATTTCCCCGGCATCATCGCGAAACAGGAACGTACACTGCGAGTCGCGAATTTGTCCGCAGCGAGGGCCACTGCCGTCAAGAAACGTCTCGAACGTCTTCAGGGCAGGGTCTTTCCTGTCGACAACGCGGAAGAAACGCCCGACATCGATGTCGCTGAATGCTTCCGGATCACCGAAAATAACGAGTACGGCCTGATCCGCGCCAAAACCACTGCGCATGGCCTCTTCGAGCACCATGACGGTCTTCTTGAGGTCGCCGGCAGCCATCAGCTGCAGGGTCAGTTCGTGAATCTTTGCCGCGAGCACGTCGTTGGCGTGTGCCACCTCGATCAGCTCCTTGAGCTGGCGCTTGCGCTTCAGGTCTTTCTGCCGCAGCACCGAGACCTGGCGTTCCACAAGTGAAATGGTACCGCCGCTGGAGTGCGGCAGGTTGAGTGAGCTCAACAGTTTGGCGTTTTGTTCGAAGAAGTCGGGATGAGTGGCCAGGTAGTCATGAACGGCCTGCTCTGACGGTTCTTCGTCGACGTAGTCCGGTTTGGCTTGCGTACTCATAAATCCACGGTTCCTTCAGAGATCAACTCGGCATTGCCGGTGAGCCAGACAGGCTCTGTGTTTCCGCGCCAGCTTACCACGACTTGGCCGCCGGGCAGCTGCACGTTGACCTCGGCGTCGAGCAGCCCGAGCTTCTGTCCGGCGACTACAGCGGCACAGGCTCCGGTACCGCAGGCCAGCGTCTCGCCGACGCCGCGTTCGTGCACCCGCAGGTCGATGTTCGCCCTATCCCTGATCGTCATGAAGCCGACATTGGCTTTCGCAGGAAAACGTTCGTGGTGCTCTATTTTTGGCCCGAGATCGGCGACGGGCGCCGAAGCGACGTCGGCCACCTGCAAAACGCAGTGCGGATTGCCCATCGAGACCGCCAGGATATCGAGTTCGCGGCCGTCTACATCGAGCCTGTATTGCGGGGCGTACGCGTCCGCAACAAACGGTATGCGGGCCGGCTCGAATTCCGGTGTACCCATACTGACTGACACAAGTCCGCCGTCGTTGAATTTCGCGGATACCGGGCCGGCCGGGCTCTCAAGTGTAAGGTCATTCGGATGCGGTTGGTTCATCGCCAGGATGCTCGCGACGCAGCGAACGCCGTTGCCGCATTGCTCGACTTCGGAGCCATCGGCATTGAATACCCGGTAGCTTGCCGCATGGCGCGGATTTTCGGGCCGGCTCACCCACATCATCTGGTCAAAACCGGGACCGGTTGCTTCATTACCGAGTTTTCGCAAAGCCGATGGCGCAGGCGGTGGCAGGTTTAATTGGCGTTGATCGACAACAAGGATTTTGTTTCCGGTGCCCTGCATTTTGAAGTAAGCAACTTGCATTTTTGGGAGTGTAACAGTCGTAAAAAGAACGAATGGACTTTTGATCTCGGCCTCTGTAGTTTTACATAAACCACTTACCAAACTAACAACATTGCCCTTGGGGAGAGTCATGCGGCACATAATGGTCATGAACGCGAAAGGTGGCTGCGGTAAAAGCACCCTCGCAACAAACATCGCTTCCTACTTTGCCAACGAAGGCGCGACCGTCGCGTTGGCCGATTACGATCCACAGCGCTCGAGCCTCGACTGGCTCGAGCGCCGTCCCGAAAACCGCGCCGAGATCCACGGGGTTGCGGGTTTCAAGGGCGGCCTCAGGCGCGTTCCGCGCAATGCTGATTTCGTCATTATCGACGCGCCGGCGCGTTCGCACGGCACTGAGCTGACCGACCTCGTGAAACACGCCGAAACGATCGTCGTGCCGGTATTGCCGTCGACCATCGACATGCAGGCGACGACCCGGTTTATCGACGAGCTCAAGGCGGTCGGCAAGGTTGCGCGCAAACAGGCAAAAATAGCCACGGTTGCCAATCGGGTTCGTGACAACACGCTCATCTTCGACGATCTGGACGAGTATCTCACCAAGATGCGCGTGCCCTACGTCGCGGCACTGCGCGAGGCACAGAATTACGTTCGGGCGTATACGCGTGGTCTCGGCATCTTCGAGTTGCCCGAGTACCTGGCGTGGCCGGACTGGGAAGAGTGGGAGCCGCTGACGGCCTGGCTGCGCAGCGTTCGCAGCCAACCCTAGACGACCGTACCGGCGCGAGGCAGCGGCCTCGCTCCTACAGGCTCGCTTTGATACCGTCTTCGGGATTCGCGTAGCGCGGCATCACGCCGAGTACGCTGCGCATTTTCGTTGTGTCCACGCGGCGCGATTCCGTCATGAATGACAGACGCTGCGGCGAGAACTCCCTGTTGGCCTGCTCACGGCTGATCTCCGGCGGAGCCGGCAGCCCCGATTGTCGAGCCACTTCGCCCGTAAACCAGGTTGAGCTGCGGTGGTCATTGTCGCCGACGTTGTAAATGCCGGCCGGCGCGCTGGAAGATAACGCGGCAACACAGCAGCTGGCCAGGTCATCGACGTGGATTCGGTTGCCCGGGTTGGCGCTGTCCTCGGAAAGCACGGGCAGGCGGGCCTGAATGCGCTCGAGGCCAAGACGTCCCGGGCCGTAGATGCCAGGCGCTCGCAGAATAAGCAGCTCGCATTGGTTATTTCCCGCCCATTCGGCCAATAAGGCTTCGGCCGCGACGCGACGCTCGGCTCTCTCGTTTGAAGGATTGAGCGGCGTGGCTTCGGTGACCGTCTTGCCACCGCAATCGCCGTAGACGCCGGTAGTACTGATGTAAATGAATCGCGCCGGCGTGGGCGTGAGCATCGACAGGAACCGCTGGAGCCGTCTGTCCGGAGGCTCGCCTTTAGGTGGAACCGTGTAGATAACGGCATAGCGTGCCGGCAGCACGACAGGCAGCGTTGATGCCGAATCGAGATCGAAGATCGTCACGGATCGGTCGGTGGCAGTTGCAGATCGACTGAGCCCCAAAACGGAGTCTGCAGGCAGCAGATCGAGTACACGGCGACCCGTGTAGCCGGTCCCGGTTACGAACGTGAACATGTCAGTGCTTGCCGGCGGCATCCATGTGCGGGATGGCGGTCAGGGGCTCCGCCGCAACCATACCGAGTCCGTCGCGATAAGCCGCCGCCGCTGCGTCAGCTTCGCCCATCTGGTTGAGCAGGGCACCATACTCCCGGTAAGCCTCCGGGCTTGGGCGAAGGCTGATAACGGTTTCGAGGTAGCTTCTCGCTTTGCCCCAAAGCTCGTTGCGCAGGCAAAGTCGGGCGGCTGCGAGCAACAGGTCGGGATCGTCGCCGTGTTTCTTTAGCCAGACTTCGGCGCGTTTCAGCTGTTTTGTCGTGTCGCTCGCTTCAACCAGCCCGAACAGCCGCACCAGCGGCCCGTGCCAGTTCGACTTGAGCGTCGCGGCGAGTTCTTTTTCGACGCGGTCGTGCTGGCCCGCTCGCATGAGGCCGTCGTAGTACGCTTCGAGCAGCGTTGCATTGGACTTGTGTGCCCGGGAGATGCCTTTCCAGGTTTCTGCAACGGCGTCGCTGTCGGCAGCGCGATTGAGCATCTCCTTGTGGACGCGAATCGTCCAGTTGTCGAGCGTGTCGGGTTTCAGCTGGCTGCTCTTCTTGAGTCTCGGCAGGAGCTCCGCCAGCGCGTCCCAGTCTTCGAGCTTGAAGTAAAGGCGGCCCAGCAATGCGAGCGCATGCGCGTGGTCCTTGGAGTTTTCGTCGAGACGCCGCAGGGTCGCGAGCGCCTGCTCGTTCTGGCCACGATCGAGCTGAAACTCGGCCTGCGTCAGCAGGACGGCGTTGGCGGCCTCGGGCGTTTCCTGGAAAGCGAGACGCAACCATTCATCACGCCGATCGTCGCGGCCCTGCAAATGCGCGGCGCGCGCCGCCTGCAGGTAGTTGAACAATGGCGAATCGCTGGTGCTTGCTGCGCGTGCGAGCATTTTCTCGCCGCGCGCGAAGTTGCCTTCGGCGACCGCGATCATGCCGCGAGTCATCTTCTGACCGGAACGTGCCGAACGGTAGCGGCCGGCGGCTTCTCCAAGCCGTCTTGGCGCGAGCACGATCTTGCGAATGAACCAGACGGCGAACAGCAGCAAGACGGCGAAACCCACCAGCACGGGCACCGACATTTCGACGACGTAACCACGGAAATTGATGATCACGTAGCCGGGATCGGCCAGCAGGAAATGGGCTGCGAAAGCACTGGCAAACAGCGCCAGCACAACGATGATGCCGAATATCATTCCGAGCTCTCGCTCAAGGTTCGAAATTGCCGCAGCAGGCGCAGGGATTCCGAAATATCCGGGACCGAGCTCGTGAACACGCTGTTCCGGATTTCGGTCAGGGTGTCCTGAGCGCTGATAACCTGGGCACTCTCGACGTCGAAATACCGGGACATCAGGGTACTCGTGTCATCGAGCGTCTGAAGAAATACGGTCTGTTCACCGCGCAGCAGGGCGAGCCGCGCAGACTGCAGCTGCAGTGCAAGGTTGTTGCGCAGGAAATACTCGGCATCAGGTGAGAGCAAGGCGAGTTTTGCCTGGTCCGGTGGCGTCACCTTGACCAGACCCGACATCGCGTTTTTCATAGACGCCCAGGCACGATTCAAGCCGCCCTGCTCTTCATCGGCCGGTTGCGGTGCTTCCTTTTTGGCTTTTTTCGAGCTGCCCAGCGGCAGCGACTCGACAACGCGAGCCAGGCTGGCGAGTGTCAGCGTCGCACCGGCTATGTCGGGCTTCTCCATGACATCAAGTGCAGCCAGTTCATCAGAAATTGCGCGACGCACGTCAATCAAAGCGGGGTTGCCGATTTGTACGACACGTTCATCGGCCATTTCGAGTGCCAGGGCTGCAAGGTGTGGATTGTTGGCAAGCTGCAGCTGCGCGTTCGCGATCTGCATGTAGTACTCGGCCTCGGCAAGCAGCCAGGTATCGCGTGTACCGGTAGAAATGCCTGCAAGAGAGGACACCGAGCTTTCCAGCGTCGACATTCTGGCCGGCAGCGAGCTCAGGCCCATGACGCGTTCATCGAGTTCCTTGCGCAAGGCATCTGTCTCGGCCGCGGCAACGCTGTCTCGCTCAGCCAGCTCGGCAAGCCGGCTGTCCAGGGATGACAGGCTTTCCCGGGTCGCAGAAAGGCGGGTATCGAGGCTCGCAAAAGCGTCGTCCGCGCTGCTGTCCTTTGCGGCGAGCCAGTCTCTCGATACCGTGTAGCCGACAGCCGCCAGGGCGATCAGCGAAAGAAGCACGGCCAGCCAGGCTACGCCATTACCACGCTGTTTGGCAGGCGGCTTCTCTTCCGCGGCCTCGACGGCCGGCGTATCGTCCTCTGCCGCCTTGTCGGGGTCTGCTGCAACCGCCTCTTCGGTGGGTTCGAGTTCCTGATCCTTGTCTGTGTCGCTCATTGTGCTAATCCGGGGTCGGTCTTATGGAGCGCGATGATTGCTGCAACCATCTCGCTGGCTTGAGGTCCCGATGCGAGTATGGGTCGCGAAGCGGGGTATCGGTCCAGAGCTTCTTTTAACACACGAGCGGCCGGCGTCACCAGCGGCGTGGATTCAAGCTGGCTCCTGCACCAGTGGGGCAACAAATCATACAGATTCTGCAGTGATTGCACGCTCATCACGGTAATCACCGCGATTTCGCCACTTCGCCAGCGTGACTCGATATCCGCGAGTGTCTGCGGACTGACATCGGGCAGGCGACGCTCGTAGACCGACAGGTATTCGACGATGGCGCCACGCGCCGTCAGCGCCTCGGCCAATAGCTCGCGCCCGTCATTGCCACGAATGATCCGCACGTGTTTTCCGGCAACATCCTGCAGTTCGGGCTCGGCGAGAAGATGCTCGCTGTCGAAACCACTTGCGGGCTGAATGTCGACGAAGTGTCCGGCTGACTCAACCGCAGCGGCGGTAGCAGGTCCAATCACGCAAATCCTGGCGTCGTTCGTGTATTGCATTCCGTACTCGACGGCGTTACGGCTGACAAAAATGACGATATCCGGTTCGCCCAGTTCGGCTGCTTTTGCCGAAACGACATTTTCGTCCAGCGCCCTGATTTCCATGACCGGAAAACAAAAAGTGGAGCCGCCCGCTTCTTCGATGGCCGCAACAAGCTCGGTGGATTGCGTTCGCGGACGCGTTACCAGCACGCCAACACCCTGCAGCGGCGCTTCAGTCATGGGACGCGCTCGCCGCATCCAGTAACTCCCTCGCGCCGCTGTTCAACAGCCGGGCCGCGAGTTCTTCGCCAAGCTGTTCGGCGTCCTTCGGACTTCCCGTGACCGAGTCGCGGATCGACCGGCTGCCGTCCGGCAGGGCAACCAGTGCGGTAACGTTCAGTTGCGCACCGTCGACGACCGCATACGTTGCGACCGGCGACTGGCAATTTGCCTGCAGTTTTTTTGCGATCGCCCGTTCGGCAAGCGTGGTTTGCACAGTGGTCGAGTGGTTCAGCTGGCTCAACGTGGCGCGCAATTCGGTTTTGTCCGACAAGCATTCAATGCCGACAACGCCCTGTGCGGCCGCCGGCAGCATTTCCGTGGGCAGAAACTGCTGACTGATGTGTCGTTCGAGTTCCAGCCGTTCGAGGCCTGCTGCGGCGAGAATGATCGCGTCGTAGTCACCGTTCTCGAGTTTCGCCAGGCGTGTATTCACATTGCCGCGCAGCGGTTCTATCCGCAGGTCAGGACGCATCATCTTGAGCTGCGCCTGTCGGCGCAGGCTGGAACTGCCAACGAGGGCGCCATCTGGCAGGTCGCGAAACAGCATGCCGTTCGGCGCTACCAGTGCATCGGCATGGTTGGCACGCCGAAGCAGCGCGGCGATGCAGAAACCATCGGGCATTTCGGCAGGGACGTCTTTCATGGAATGCACGGCGATGTCGGCCGCACCTTCTTGCATGGCAACCTCGAGCTCCTTGATAAACAGGCCCTTGCCGCCAATTTTCTGCAGGCTGCGATCGAGAATCTCGTCACCACGCGTGGACAGCGGCACAAGCGTTACGTCCTCGACTTCGGGAAGTTCGAGTAGTCGGGCTGCCACGTGATTGGCTTGCCACAGCGCGAGGGCGCTCTTGCGCGTTGCAATACGGATTCTCATAGGACTTACGATTCTTTCAGACGCCGACGGACTTCGGCAACATGCCGGCGGCTGATTATCAGCTCTTTGTCATCGACATGCGAGCCGTGGCGCAGCACGGCACGGGTGCTGCCGTCGGCCGTCTTCTCAATTCTTTCGATTCTGCCGACCGCGACCAAGCGCTGCGCGGTGTATGCGCACGAACTGTGCCTTGAATTCATCGGCCAGGGATTTCAGCGAGTCGTCCAGGAGATCCTGTCCGTTGTCGTGCTCGACGCGGACGTATTTCTGATCGGCCAGGAAGCACCAGACGTCAGCAATCGGGATCAGCTTGAGTTCGCCGTGTACCCTGGCGCATACATGGCGACGCTGTGTGTCCATGTGGGCTTCGGATGCGACTTCCCGCAAGGTGTTGCCCGCAAGCTTCGACGCATGCTCGAGGGCAGCGACAAGTCGGGAGCGCCGTACGGGTTTCAAGACATAGCCGATAGCACGCGCTTCAAACGCGTCGACCGCATACTCGTCATAAGCGGTTGCGAAGACCACGGCAGGCGGCCGTTCGAGCGCGTTCAGGTGGCGCGCCGTCTCTATACCATCGAGCCCCGGCATGCGTATGTCGAGCAACACGATATCGGGCCCGAGTTCTGCAGCAAGCGACACGGCATCATGTCCGTTCCCCGCTTCGGCCACGACTTCGAAACCGTCCTCGTCTTGCAGAATTTGCCGTAGACGGTCGCGGGCAGGTTTCTCATCATCAACGATCAGGACCTTCAATCGGGCTCCTCATCCGCAGGAAATCGCAGCGTAACGACAAAGCGATTGTTGCTGTCATCGACATCGACCGAGCCCCGGCTGCCATAGGCCAGCTCGAAGCGCTGGCGAATATTCGACATCGCCATTTTATTACCAATCTTGTCCCGTGCCTTGCCCTCTGCAACCGGGTTGGAAATGCTTATTTCCAGGGTTTTTCCATCGCGCTTTCCGTTGACGACGACATCACCGCCGTCGGGCAACAGTTCGATGCCATGGTAAATGGCGTTCTCCAGCAGCGGCTGAATTGTCAGGTTCGGAATACGAGCGCGCATCGGCAGGTCGCCGAGCTGCCAACGAACGTTGAGCCGGTCGCCGAGCCGCAGCTTTTCGATGCGCTGGTAAATCGCGGCGATCTCGAGTTCCTGTTTCAGCGAGGAGCGGTCCTTCGGGCTGCCCATCGTTGCCCGCAACAGATCGGACAGGTCTTCAACGGCTTCTTCAGCCTGCGCCGGGTTGCTGCGAGTCAACGCCGCGATCGTATTCATACTATTAAACAGGAAGTGCGGGCGAATCAGCGCCTGCAACGCGCTAATGCGCGACTGCGCTTCGAGAACGATACTGCGGCGCCATTCACTCGAAATATAGAGATAGCGCATCGCCAGCGCGATGACGATCGAGCTGATCGCAAAGGTCCGCAACAAGAACATCGAGTGAGAATCGCTGATAATCGTCGACGCACCGAAAATGCGCACGAGCTGCCAGGATCCTTCGGATAATCCCAGGCAAACGAGTTCGAGTACGAGAAAACTGAGGACGAATGCACGTGTCTTGCCGGCCTTTTCCAGGCTGTTACGAAGCAGGCACATGACGGCCGAACCGAGTAACGCAAGCCACATTGTGAAAAAAGAGATCTTGGACAGTTCGACGAGGAACTGCCGTTCTATGTCATGAGCCGCCAGCGTCAGGACAATCGCAACAAGCTCAGCAACGAGTACGATGATGAACAATGTACCTGCCGCACAAAAGTCCGGCAGATAGGCCTGCGCGTCCTCGTGAGTAGGCTCGGGTGCTGCGGTCAAACGGGCGCTCCTTCGACGGTTGCTGGCATTGTAGCGCCAGTGGCCGCGCGACGCCCGGTCGTCGGGGCTATCAGGAGCTGCAGTGCTCCGCGATGAGTTCCTCTACATTTTCACGCGCTTTTTGCGTTTCGGTCTCATCGAGATAAACGCGCTCACCGTTTTCGTCCTGGCGATAAAGTCGGCGAGACTGAACAAAGGTCTGAAGTCGTGCGCGGTAGGTCTCGCATTTTTTCTGGTTATCGGCGGCCTTGGCGGCTTCTTCCTCAGCGGATTTCGCTGCTTCGTCCGCCTTGGCCCTGGCTTCCTGCCTGGCGGCTACAGAGTCGGCGAGGCCTTGTTTCTGCCGTTGCACGGAACCCGGGTTGCTGCGGCGATAGGAAAGCGCCATGCGCTCCTCCGTTGCGGCTCCCGACGGCCGGTCTTCATAGTGAACATTGCCATCTTCATCAGTCCACTTGTAGATGCCGCTGGCGAAGGCGCCACCGGCGACCGTCATGGCAATGGCTGCCAACCCAATCAAAAACCGCTTAGCTTTCATGATTTGTCCTTCCAGGGCTTCGTGAGCCCGACATAAGGCACTGAATAGTAAAATATTAGACCACTATTGTAGCGGGCTTGTTGTGATCGTCATCACAGTCATTTATGGGCTTTGGTCCAAGATTAGGTAAATACAAAAAAAGCGGGCCTTGCGGCCCGCTCAGTAACTCGTTGCTTCAGAGGGGAATTTCTATGCAGGAACGAGTTAGGTGGCAACGCCGCCCGACTTTCGTTATGACAAGCCGGACGACGCTACCGGGGGACTATTCCGCCGTTACGAACTCGGGATAAGCCTCGAGGCCGCATTCGCTGATGTCGACGCCTTCATACTCTTCCTCTTCCGAGACCCGGATGCCAACAGTCAGCTTGAGCAGGAACCAGACGATGAAACTCGTAATGAAGACCCAGGCGAAGATCGAAGCGATGCCGATTAGCTTGCCACTTGAGCGTGGCATCCGGGTTCGTGAAACAAACCGCGAGCAGACCCCAGATACCGACGACACCGTGCACCGAGATGGCACCGACGGGATCGTCGATCTTCAGCTTGTCGAGCGTGACGATGGACGCAACAACCAGCAGGCCGCCGACGGCGCCGATCAGCGTGGCGACAATAGGCGCGGGCGTCAGCGGCTCGGCCGTGATCGCCACGAGGCCAGCCAGCGCGCCGTTCAGTGCCATCGTCAGGTCGGCCTTGCCGAACCAGAAGCGCGACAATATCAGCGCGAACACGAGACCACCGGCTGCCGCCATATTCGTGTTCACGAAGACCAGCGCGACGGCGTTGGCCTCACCGACGTCGGACACCTTGAGTTCCGAGCCACCGTTGAAACCGAACCAGCCGAGCCACAGGATCAGGGTACCGAGCGCGGCGAGCGGCAGGTTGCTGCCCGGAATGGCATTGATCTGACCGCCTTTGCCGTACTTGCCTTTGCGCGCCCCGAGAAGCAGGACGCCGGCCAGTGCCGCCGCAGCGCCGCACAGGTGCACGACGCCCGAGCCAGCGAAATCGAGGAAGCCGGCCTGCGTCCAGGAAGCCGCCGCCCCATTTCCAGAAGCCCTGCACGGGATAAATGAAGCCGGTCAGCACGACCGCGAATGCGAAGAACGACCAGAGCTTCATGCGCTCGGCGACTGCACCCGACACGATCGACATCGCGGTCGCGACGAACACGACCTGGAAGAAAAAGTCCGACAGGTTCGAGTAGTAGGTATCGCCGCCGCTTGCGATGACCGTTCGCGGCGCGTTGTCGCTGGAGCCAAGCAGGCCGCTTCCGAGCGTAGAGATGCTCCGAATACGCCACCGGCGAAACATCGCCCGGGTACATGATCGCGTAACCGCAGAGCATGTACATGATGCAGGCTATCGAGTAGAGACCAACGTTCTTGGTCAGGATCTCGGCGGTGTTCTTGGCGCGGACCAGGCCGGCTTCGAGCATCGTGAAACCCGCGGCCATCCACATGACCAGCGCGCCCATGACGAGAAAGTAAAAAGTATCGAGCGCGTACGAAAGTTCAGTGACCTGCGCCGCAATCTGAGTTGCTTCTTCCACGAGATTATCCTCCGTGTATCAGTTAAACGGCTTCGCTGCCGGTCTCACCGGTGCGAATACGAATGGCCTGAACAAGTTCGGTGACAAAGATCTTGCCGTCTCCGATTTTGCCGGTACGTGCTGTATTGGTGATCGCTTCGATGACCTGCTCCAGAATGTCATCGTCAACGGCCAGCTCAATTTTTGCTTTGGGCAGGAAGTCGACGACGTATTCGGCGCCTCGATACAGTTCGGTGTGGCCACGCTGCCGGCCAAATCCCTTGACCTCGGTGACCGTGATGCCCTGGATGCCGATGTCAGCGACGGCTTGTCGCACATCATCCAGTTTGAATGGCTTGATGATCGCGGTGATCATTTTCATTTGTGATTCCCCTGTAGGTGAATCCGGGCGGCCTTGCGACCGCCCGGTGATAATTACTGCAGGTCGAAAGACTTGCCGATCGTGAAAATGAGTGACTCGTCGCTGGTGGGCAATCCGTTGGAGTCCACCGCTCCACTCAGGTCCTTGTCGTTAAAGAGAACGGCCACTCCAAGATCGATATCGGCGACGGTCGTGCCGTAGCCGGCCTCGAAGTACTCACCTTTGAAGTCCCGAGAGAAACCGGCGTACTTGCCGTAGAAACCGTTCTTCTCGAACGTCATCGCGTAATAGCCATAGTCCGCTTTCGGGCTGCCGAAGTTGTCGTACTCGCCGATGGCGACATCAACGGTTACAAATCCGTAGCTGCCGCCGAGGTTGATCTCCTGGTACGTATCGTCAAAGTCACCCGTGTAGAAGTAGCCGGTGTAACCGATGCTGTAGCCGAATTCGCCGACTTCGCCGCCGTAACCAAAGTAGCCGTCGACCTCGAGGCCGTCTTTAACGTCGGCTGACCATACGCCGGCGTAGAAACCGCCTTGTTCATAGTCGATGCCGCCACTGGGCGACGAGCTTGCCTGGAATATGCCGCGGAAAAAGTAATCGCTGGCGTAACCGAGGTTTGCGGACCATTGGGCTTGCGCCATTCCGCTCGATAAAAGTGTGATCGCGACGAACGCGGATTTTCTGATATTCATTTCCTGTTGCTCCCAAATTAAAAGATGGCCTTAAAGGCCGAAGTCGCCCCCTATAGAGCAGATACCGTGCCAACTTCAATAAAAACCTTATTAATCAGGGAATAACGAAATTCACGTTGCCGGGCCTGCACCAATTCGGAGCGCCGTTTTGGCCGCCTTGCCCTTTTTTGGGGAGCAAGGCCTCAAACTCGGGAGTCGATGGTCGAATGCCACTGGTGTTTTGCGTCCCTGTCAGGTATCAAGCCGCTATGAGTGATGAATCAATCGAAAACCTGGCAAGAAAACTCGCCGAGTCGATGCCAGAGGGATTGCGGTCCGTGCGCGATGAACTGGAGAACAACTTTCGCTCCGTCCTTCGTGCGTCTTTGAGCAAGCTCGATCTCGTCACGCGCGAGGAGTTCGAGGTGCAGGAAGCGGTGCTCGCGAGGACGAGAGAAAAGCTCGAAGCGCTTGAGAATCGGCTCGAGGAGTTCGAAAAGAAAGACGCGTAAGTACGCGCCTCTTCGAGCGATCGTGGCCACGGAGGGCCGCAGCAGTGAGTCTTGCCATTCTGCATTGCCGTGCGCAATACGGCATCGATGCACCACCTGTGACCATCGAGGTGTTTCTCTCGGGCGGACTACCGGCGTTTACGATCGTCGGCATGGCGGAAACGGCCGTGCGCGAAAGCAAGGACCGCGTGCGCGGCGCGTTGCTGAGCTCGGGCTTCGAGTTCCCACAGCAGCGCATCACGATCAGCCTCGGTCCCGCCGACATGCGCAAGACGGGCGGCCGCTACGATCTTGCGATCGCACTCGGCATCCTTGCGGCACGCAAACAGTTTCCCAAGTCGGCCCTGGTCAATCTCGAGTTCTACGGCGAACTGGCACTAAGCGGCGAGCTGCGGTGCGTGCCCGGCATGTTGCCCGCTGTTTTGAAAGCGCACGAAGCGGGTCGGGGGGTGGTGGTACCCACGGAGAATCGTGCCGAAGCGTCCCTCGCCGGCGCAGACGTCTATCCGGCCGCGTCGTTACTCGAGGTTACTGCGCACCTCGCCGGGCAAGCACCGATCATGCCGCTCGACCGGGCGATGCCGGCCGAAGTGGCTCAGGCACGGAGTGACCTGGTCGACGTCAAAGGGCAGCAGCACGCAAAGCGCGCGCTGGAGATTGCAGCGGCCGGCGGCCATAACCTGCTATTTGTCGGCCCACCCGGCACGGGCAAGAGCATGCTTGCGCGACGCCTGCCGGGCCTGCTGCCCGCAATGAGTGAAGCCGAAGCGCTGGAGACCGCGGCGATCGATTCAGTACTAGGCAAGCCCCTCGTATTGCCCGACTGGCGCCGCAGACCGTTTCGGGCGCCGCATCACACGGCTTCGGCCCCCGCACTGGTGGGCGGCGGACCCGGGCCCCGACCCGGCGAGGTGTCGCGAGCCCATAATGGCGTGCTGTTTCTCGATGAGTTGCCGGAATTCAATCGCAATGTCCTGGAAGTGCTGCGCGAACCCATGGAAACCGGCGTTATAACGATATCTCGCGCGGCACGGCAGGCTGAATACCCGGCAAAGTTCCAGCTGATCGCGGCGATGAATCCCTGTCCCTGCGGTTACCTCGGCGACGGCCAGGCGGACTGTCGCTGCAGCGGCGATCGCGTCGCCAGCTACCGCGGCAAGATTTCGGGGCCGCTGCTCGATCGCATCGACTTGCATGTCGAAGTGTACGCGCCCGGCAACGACGGTGTTGCGATCCGACAACGCGGATGCTGAAACGAGCGCAACAGTCGCCGCGCGCATCAAGAGCGCCTGGTGTGTGCAAATGCAACGCTCAGGCACGAGCAACGCACGGCTCGAAGGCGAACAATTTGCGGAACATTGTGACGCGGATGATCGATGCTGGGCATTGCTCGAGAATGCAGCCGAGCAGTTCAACCTCTCGGCACGGGCGCACCAGAGGGTGCTGCGGGTTTCACGAACGATTGCTGATCTCGCGGCCGCAAGAAAAATATCGCCATCGCACGTTGCCGAGGCGTTGTCGATGCGCTGCCTGGATCGGCGCCCCTGAACCGGTGCTTACTGCGATTGACCGACCATGTAGTCGACGGCGTCCCCGATTTCAGCATCCGAGAGATCCGTGCGGCCACCTTTCGCCGGCATGTAGCCGGCCGAGCCCGTGTAACCCTCGATGGCGTGCTTTTTCAAAACGTCGATACCCTGGGCGATTCGCGGCGTCCACCCAGCGGCGTCACCGACGACCGGGGCCCCCCCAACGCCGGCGGCATGGCATGCAAGGCAAGCCGAGTTGTAGACCTGTGGGCCGGTCAATGCCGCTGCGACCGGTTCTGGCTCCGCCACGGCTTTGACCGTCGGTGTCGGAGCGCTGTGCTCCTCACCGGGCAGGTATACCTGGCCGACGGGGCGAATGCGCTCTGCTACGGCGGCCTGATATTCAGCGGCATCGCGCGTGTAAACGCCCTGAGTCAGGTCCGACATTTTCATTACCAGTACGAGGATCGCCAGCGCGACCGCGGCAAGAACGCCAATGACGAGGGAGTACATATCGAAAAACTTCTGATCCCGACTCAACTTATTGCTCCGGAGCTTGATTGCCTGGTTTGGCCGCACGAGGTGTACGGCAATGGCCGGCGATTATATCTCATCAGCGGGTTTCCGCGAGCGTTTCGAGCATCAGCGTCATCAGCGCTTCAGCGAACACGACGGCCGCGGCACGAGCGGCCTCTCGGTCAGTCTCGTCACCCACCTCGTAAGTCGCGGACGGAATGCCGTAACGACGATACATATAGTTCTTGCCGACGCCCGGTCGTTTCCCTGGCTTGGCCTCGTGCGAAAATGGGTAATCGCCAAGCCTCGGTGCCGCTTTGGCAAACCAGGCGTCGAAGAAGTCCGGCGGATCCGTGGGCTCCGATGTGTCCTGCGTGTAAAACAGGTTGCGATCGGTGGAGTGAAAATCGAGAAATACACGAACGCGACTGCCTTCTGCATCCAGGCTGTCCAGCAGCTCGCCCACGAGTCGGGTTTCCGGCTGTTTGAAGATGCCCCAGTCACGATTCAGATCGGTGCTGCCCAGGTTATGGCGCCAGTTTCCGCCGAGCACGCCGTCAGGGTTCAGCAACGGAATGGCGATGATTTGAAACCGCTTGCGAAATTGCGTAGCAAGCTCGGTATCGGCCAGCAGGGTCTCGAGGAACGCGAAAAAAGCGAATGCGCCGGACACTTCAGGAGGGTGCTGGCGGCCGACCAGCAGCAGCACGTCCTTCGCCGACGGGTTGCTCACAAGGTAGCGGATCGGCTGCTCGGCCAATGAGAGACCCAGTAGCCGGAGCTCGGCATCGGTCTCTCTTGCAGTGCTGGCGTTCCAGCTATCGTAAATTGCCGGTGTCACGAGTTCCTGTGCGGATATCCAGACGGCGTCGGTTCCGAGGGGCACATCAATCGTTGCGAGAGTGCCGTCGTCCGAAACTCGGACGCGGCTTTCGTCGATAGGTGTCCAGCGGATTCCGTCCGAACTGATTTTCGGAACGTAGCGGTGACGCCCGCCGACGTATTGCAGGGACACAATGGCATTCGCCTGTGTCGACGGGATCAGCTTGAAGGAATACCAGGGGCTGGGATTGATGTAGCCGTCATCTTCGGGAAGTATCCGCAATTGCACGTGGTCTTTGGAAAGGACCTCGCAGCGGCCGCGCCGCGCCCCGCCGAAGCCGTCCATAACCGTGAATGACGATGCTTCGCAGGGTGTGCCGGCCTCGAAGGAGCGTATCGGTGTCGCACAAGCGCCAACGAGCAGGACGACAAAGAGGTAAGCGACAAGTTTGCGCATAGGCGATCTTCTTCTACAGGATATTGCCGGTGACGGATTGAGCGACGTCATAACCCGAAGCACAGGCCAGCGTCCAGCCAAGCATGCCATGGCCAGTATTCAGATACAGACCGTCGATGCCCGAAGGGCCCACGAGCGGCCGGCCGTTCGGGGTCATCGGCCGAAAACCGCCCCACTGCTTGTACTCATGGGTATCGTAATCCGCGGCGCGCGGTGCCGAATCGCGTGCCACGGCCAGCAAAGTATCGATGCGCTGTGCGTCTTTATCGGTTCTGAATCCCCTGAAGTCGGCGAATCCCGCAATTCTGACCCGGCCATTGACGCGACTAAACACGATCTTCTTATCCAGGACCGTGATACTGACGTTTGGAGCGGCGGCACCTGGTGGCAGTGTCAGGCTGTAGCCTCTTACCGGCTGAATATGCGGATTGATGCCGACCGTTCCGAGCAGCTTCCCACTCCATGCGCCGGTACAAACAACGAGCGCGTCCGCGGATAGCTCCCCATCGTCCAGTTCGATGGTATCGAGTCGCTGCCCGACTTTGCGCAATCGTTTTACCCGGACGCCGAGTCGAAAATTAACGCGCCCCGAGTTTTCGAGCATCTCTTTCAGCCCGACCGTAAACAAATGCGAGTCTGCAACTGAGTCACTCTTCGAGTACACGGCGGCAACGAACGCCTCAGTCATGTCGGCGAGCGCGGGTTCGATATCGATTGCCGCATCCGGTTGTAGTATTCGCGTTTCGCAGCCGTGCGCCTTCTTCAGCGCGACCGCGGTCTCGGCGTCATGCAGCTCTTTTGGCGTACTCAAAAGTACGAGCTTGCCGGCCGACTGATGCGAAAACTCAAAAGGCAGGCGTTTGCGTAATTCCTGCATGAGCATTTCGGATCGCATCGCCGTCTGCAAGACGGCCACGGTATTCTGTTCAGACCGCCGGCTCGTGCACTGTGACAGGAACCGCAGGCCCCACGGAACGAGGTCAGGGGACAGTCGGATGCTATAGGCATCGTCGCGGCCCGCAACTATTCCCGGGATCCTGGCAACAAACTGTGGTTTTGCCAGGGCGTCGGTAAAGCTGTAGGAAAGCTGGCCCGCGTTCGCGTAGCTTGCACCATCGGCAACATCGGACGCGCGGTCGACAACCGTGACCTGGCATCCGAGTTCAGACAAGTAGTACGCGGTTGTGACACCGATAACCCCCGCGCCGACTACGACGACGTGCATAAAACTCCCTTGAGGACACCTGCGGCTAACGCTTCGCTGCTAGTATAACCGCAGCTTATGCCAGGAATATGCATCCCATGAAGCGTGTTTTAGCCACATTGGCTGTTGCCGGTTTAGCACTCGCCAGTATTGCCAGCGCCGATCCTGTGCGTGTGCACGGTCGTGTTATCGATGAAGCAGGCGCTGCCGTCACCGGGGCAACCGTCTCGGTACGTAAGGTCTCGAATGATGTGGGTGCCGACGGTGAGTTCACATTTGCACTGGACTCACCAACAACCGTCAGCGTGCGCATCGAGGCACCGGGCTATTACACTTTTTTGCACACCCTGCACCGATCTGACTTCGTTACGGGACATCCGGCAGTTGTGCCCGACATAGAGCTGGTTGAGAAAAAACCGGGACGCACACTCATGGTGTTTGCGGGCGATGCGATGCTCAGCCGCCGTTATTTCGAGCCACGGGCCAGCGAGCCGACGCTGGTGCGGCGGGCAAGCGTTCTCGACGATGGCAAGAGACTGTTAACGCACGTGCGTCCGTATATCGAGCTCGCGGATTTTGCGTCGGTCAATATGGAAACGCAGCTGTCGAACGAAGCGCTTACGAATCGTGTGCCCAAGTCGGTAACATTTTATTCGCCCGCCGAACTGGCAGAGCTGCTGCAATGGGCAGGCTTCGATTACGTCGCACTCGGCAACAACCACTTGTACGATTACCGTGACGCGGGCGTAAGGTCGACTTTGGAAGCATTGCAGGCGACCGAACTCGTTTACTCCGGGGCCGGCATCAATGAAGAGGAGGCTCGCAAGCCGGCGAGTGTTGACGTCGACGGGCGTGACCACCGCTTCCTGAGCTACGTCGGCTGGCCGGGCACGTTCGAGCCGAGCCAGGTGGCAGAAGCATCGAAAGGCGGCGCAGCGCTTGGCAATGCCGCGGTCATTGCAGAAGACCTCGGCGAGCTGCCTGCAGATTCGATATCGGTACTGCAACTTCACGCGGGCCTGGAATACGCGGAAACACCGGCGCTATCAGAGCGAACGACGCTGCGGCAGGCGATTACCGACGGCGCGGATATAGCGATCGGTCACCATCCGCACGTGCTGCAGGGCTTCGAGATATACCGGGATCAGCTCATCGCTTACTCGCTCGGCAATTTCCTGTTTGATCAATACCACTACACGACACAGCTCGGCATGCTGCTCTATGTCTGGATGGACGGGGATGCACTTCATCGCGCCGAAGCCGTGCCTCTGCACATCAATGGCTACCTGCCAACGCCGGCGACAGGGCTGCTTCGATACGCAATACTCACGCGGCTGGCGCGACTGTCGGATTCGAGTGTCTGTATGCGCCCCAGCGGATTTCACGCCGTTGTCGACTCATGCGATGGCAGGCCGCGCACGACGACGACTGTCACAGTCGACGATTCCGTGGGTAGTACACCCGTGCATGTCGGAAGCCTGGGGGTGTCACCCTTGCAGGCGTTGACAATCAAATCGAAGGATCGGCCGTATCGCCTGGGGCTCGACCTGCTTGGCCGCGGTGATTTTGAATATGCCCGCTTGTACGGCGCGCATGACCGGACATGGATCGAGGCACGCAACGCTTCGCTCAAGACGGGCGACAACAATCTCCTGGAAATTCGTGTGCCGGCAGGCGAGCAAACCGTTCGCAGCGGTATGAAGGTTTTCGAGCGAGTTTTCACATTGTCCAATCCTGCGACGGTCAGCGGCCGAATCAAGGCAGACGGACATGTCAGGGTTCGTTTCCTGCTGCAGCGACGCCGCGCGACGGATACGCTCGAGGATGCATTGGTCGGTGGCCCCATCAGGCAGATTGGCGTGTGGGAAGGTTCAAGCACGGACTGGACCGATTTCTCGCTCGACTACAACCAGCCGAGGGTCGCGACACACTCGGTGCGACTACTGATTGACGTCGTCGACATCAGTGAAGACAAGTCAGGAGCCACCGTGTCACTCGACGATCTCGCCTGGGTGGAGTGGCAGACGCCCTGGCTCGACAATAACGAGGCCGCAACAAGCGCCAGGTTTGCCACGCATATTCAGTTTCAGTTGTAACCGGGCCCTTATTCCTGCACACGACGCGCTCAGCTTGTGCCGTTAAGTCGCCGTATGGCAGAGTGACTGCAGGGGGGGTACACCATGTATTCCTTGCCCTTCTTGAGGTTTTAACACCTTTAAGTACTAACAAGAATAATAACGGGGAAGCGAGTTGATCACCGCATCCAGCCCGGGTGAGCCATCGGCCAATCGGGAAATCAAGACGTACCAACGCGTTGGTCGGATACTCGGCCCGGCAGTCTTTGCGTTGATGTTCGCAACAGAACATTGGCAGGAAACGATGTCACCGCAGGCGTGGCGGGTTGCTGCTGTCGGACTCTGGATGGCGATCTGGTGGGCCACCGAAGCCATCCCCGTATTCGTGACCGCGTTCCTGCCGATCGTCGCTTTTGCACCGCTCGGTATTGCTCCAATACGCGATGCAGCCGCGCCTTACGCAAATCCGATCATCTACCTGTTCCTGGGCGGCTTCATCATGGCGCTCACTCTCGAAAAATGGCATCTGCACAAGCGCATAGCGCTGGCGATTCTGGATCGCGTAGGAACGGACGGCCGACGGCTGATCGGCGGTTTCATGTTCGTTTGTGCCCTGCTGAGCATGTGGATGACGAATACGTCCACGACGATGATGTTGTTGCCGATCGTTCTTTCTGTTTCATCGGTGATACGTGACAATGCCGGAGACCTGACTGCCAAAGAGCGCCACCACTTCCAGGTGGCAATGCTGCTGGGCCTTGCCTACTCAGCCAGTATCGGTGGCCTTGCAACACTCATCGGAACGCCACCGAATGCACTGCTGGTTGGTTTCATGGCTGAAAACTACGGCATCCAGATCAGCTTCGCGCGCTGGATGCTGGTTGGCTTGCCGATTACTTTCATAATGTTGCCGATCGCCTGGTTCGTGCTGACGCGCATCATATTCAAAGTGAATATCCCGGCCAGTGCGGCGGTTGAAAAGCACTTACATAGAATGCGCGAAGAAATGGGTCCGATGACGGCACCGGAAAAGCGTGTCGCGATAGTTTTCGGTGCCGTGATCTTCAGCTGGATGATGCGCCGGCCGATCACCGAGTGGTTCGGACTAACCGGCATTTCCGATTCAGGCATCGTGATGGCCGCCGCTGTCCTGCTGTTCATGCTGCCGAGCGGTGATCGATCTCAGCCGCAGTTGATGACCTGGCATGACGCGAGCCGTTTGCCCTGGGGCGTGTTGATCCTGTTCGGGGGCGGCCTGAGCCTGGCGGCAGCGGTATCGAGTTCGGGGCTGGCTTTGTGGCTGGGTGAGGGACTCGCGCCTTTGAATACACTCGGCACAGCAGTACTCGTTGTCGCGGCCGTCACTCTGGTCATATTTCTGACGGAACTCACGAGCAATCTCGCGACGACCGCGACGTTGTTGCCGGTTGTAGGCGCCATTGCCCTGCAGGCAGGCCTGCCGCCGATCGCGCTGACCGTGCCGATTACGATCGCCGCAAGCTGCGCTTTCATGCTGCCCGTAGCGACCCCGCCCAATGCCATCGTTTTCGCAACCGGCACCATCAGTATTCCGGAAATGGTAAGAGCAGGGTTCGTTCTGAACCTGCTCGGAATCGTCATGGTGACAGTAATTTCGCTGTTTGCGGCGCCCTGGTTGCTGGCATGAAGGTTGTTAGTACTAACCGGTAGGGACAAAAGGTGTTTTTTCGGCAAGAATGTTGTGAATTTCGTGTGTTCGCGCGTACTTGACTATAGTGGCGCTAATAACAATACAGTTGTACCAAAAAAATAGGGGGTAACTCATGAATGTCCCATCGCAAAGTGACGGTCTTCTGCGCCGTCGAGTTTTGTTCGCAATGTTCACGACCGCATTGCTGGCAGGGCCCGGATCGGCTCTTGCACAGGAAGAAGACGACAAGATCGAAGAGATCACGGTCACCGGGTCCCAGATCAAGGGCGCCGCTATTAACGAGGCGCTGGCGGTTTCCGTTTTCTCGGAGCAAGACATCGAGTATCTGGGAGTCGAATCCGGTGAAGAACTGATGGACCTGATTCCGGAGAACGGCCAGAACTTCCTGAATGAATCTGACACCGCCGGCGGTGTAAACGGGGCTCGCGGTGACGTCGGCGCTTTTAACCTCAGGAACATGGGCACCGGCAACACACTGGTGCTGTTGAACGGTCGGCGAATGGTGAACGCGGCGACCTACCAGACCGAAGAAGTGGGTGGCAGCTTCGTGCCGGTCAATTCGGTTAACACCAACCACATCCCGGTCTTCGGTGTGGACCGCCTCGAAGTACTGCGTGATGGCGCCTCGGCCATTTACGGCGCTGACGCTGTCGCCGGCGTTCTTAACACGGTGCTCAAGGATGATTTCGAAGGCCTGACAGTGCGCGCGCGCTATACCGCCTACGACCATATGCCGCGTGACGACCAGGCGCTCGCGCTCGAATGGGGTACGGCTTTGAACGGAGGCCGCTCGCATGTCGGCGTGTTCGCCCGGTATTACGAACGCGATCGCGTTCGTGCTCGGGACGAATCGCGTTGGGCCAATTCCGATTTCCGCTATCGTTTGCCCGATTCATCGCCGTATTCCGAAGCCTCGGGCAGCACGATCTTCCGTAATGACAGTACCAATTCGCTGTTCGGCCAATACGACATCGTGCCGTCAGTCGGCAGCAGCAATAGCCTGCGGCAGAATGACGTCGACGACTAACGCGGGCGAGTTCGAAACTTTATCCACTCGGAGACCCGAACTGTGTCGGCGGATACGATATCGGCAATGGAATCGCATGCGGTGCGAAGACAGTGCGGCGCAGGGGAACTATCGTTACAACCTGAACGAGAATCGGGACCTGGCCTCCAAAGCCGATCGCACGACAATCTACGGTTATTTCAACCACGAGATGGACGAGGTAACCGAGTTCTTCAGCGAAGTCTACTCTATACCGCTCGAACACGAATCGTAACCTTGCACCGTCGACGCAGCTTAGCGCTGTTGAGCATCATATCGGCGCGGAAAATTATTACAATCCGCTTGGCCCTGCGGATCCCCGAACCGCCTGCCGGACAGCATCGTTGGCGCAGATCTCCCGTGCGAGGGACTCGACGTGGCTCGACAATTATCGTTTTATTGACTCGCCGCGCTTTATCGACGTCGAGCGCGAATCGTACCGCTTGCTCGCCGGGTTCCGTGGTGAGGCCAGTAGTTGGGATTGGGAAACTGGCGTTCGTGTACTCGGAAGCGAGCGGCGATGATGTCGCCAGTAATCGCATCTCGAACACATTGTTGCGAGAGGCGCTTGTTCGACCCGACGCCGACAGCCTACAACCCGTTCGGCGGTGGTATCGATACGAATATCGAACAAGTGCAGATCCAGGTGTACCGCAAGACAGAAACCACGCTCGGCATGTGGGATCGTCAAGTTTTCGAATTCGGAATTGTTCGAAATGCCGGCTGGGCCCGCCGGAATGCTGGTTGGCACGGAAGTACGCCGTGAGTCATTCAGAGACGATCGTGACCCGCGTCTCGATGGCACGATTGACTTTGTCGATTACGAGGGCGAATTCGTATCCGCTTACATCCGATGTCGTGGGCTCGAGTCCAACGCCGGACGGCGCCGGGGCTCGCGTGACGACGTCATTGTTCGCGGAGCTGCAGCTCCCTGTTCTCGATTCACTCGATGTGCAGTTGGCGGCTGCGCTACGAGGACTTCGACGATATTGGCAACACCACGGTTGGCAAGATTCGCGTTCGGCTGGCGGCCGATTGACCAGGTGCTGTTGCGCGGTTCATTTTCCACGGCGTTTCGCGCTCCGAACCTGATCACGATCAATGAGGATTTTATTGCGCGTTCGAACACGCGGAATGACTGGGTCGTTTTCTATGCCGTCAACGAGGCAGGTGTCCCTGCCAGATAACAGTTTTTCGGGCGATGGCCGCTACAGCATGCAGCGATTCGGCCACGGGTAGTAAGACCCTCGTCGCCGAAGAGTCGGTGAATACGTCTATCGGCATCGTCGTCGAACCGATCGAGAACCTGACGATGACGCTCGATTACTGGACCATCGAGAAGGACGATACGATCGGCTTGTTCGGCGAAGAGAATCACGTTCTGCTTGGACCTGGTTACGCGCCTGGCCGCGGGCACCAGCGACTGCGCCAACGTGCAGGGCAACCCGGCGGTCATACGCGGTGACCTCAACGACGACTACGACGCCGAGTTTCCTGGCGGCTGGCCTGTGTCCGATCGGTCAGGTCGATTTCGTTTCCGATACGTATACGAATCTCGACACGCGCACAATCGAGGGCTACGACATCGGGGTGTACTACGACGTCGAAACGGGCATCGGCCGGTTCGCGCTGCAAGTACAACGGCTCCTTCTATGAAAAATACGAGCAGGAGGCGACCAGCGGCGTGTCCGCTTCGCTGGCGGCAGCGAAAGCTGCCAATCCGGCGATCGTTTTCCCGATCGTCGGTATCGGCGATTTGTTGCGGTTTGAGGGCAACCAGGAAGAACGGCATACCGCGACCGTGTCGTGGCGCAAGGGCGAGTTGGGTGCGTCGGTAACAATGTTCCGCATCGGCGATTTCTACCAGGAGTTGCTCGAACGGCGATCGCTGTGAGGTGCCGTCGATGACGACCTATAGCATGACGTTGGATTATTCATTCGAATTTCGGCGAGACCGAATACGCGCGTTCGTTTGGGCATGCTGAACTTCACCGATGAGCGTGCGCCGCTGTACGACAGCTCGTTTGGTTTCTCGTCGGACGCGCATCGCGACTGGGGCCGCTCTTACTACCTCGATCTGAGGATGCAATTCTGATCACGGTGAATCTCGGATCAACGAAAAGGGGGCTTTGCCCCCTTTTTGTTGATTGCCCTGTTGTCCGGACTCGGCCTGACGGCATGTGCTATTGCGGAGCAGGCATCCGTCGCAGTATCGCCGCCCGCGAAAGTTCTGTTTCGTTGGCAACAGCTTCACCTATTACAACAACAGCCTGCACAAGCACTTTCGCAAACTGACCTGGGCGTCGGGCCTGTTCACACCCGAGAATTCCCGGTCTCGCATCATGACGATATCGGGCGGGCACCTGCCCGAACACGCGGGCGGTTTCAAGAACGTTGTTTCGGCAGAACACTGGGACGTCGTTGTCATGCAGGGGCATAGCCTGGGCCCGATCAGCGAGGGTACGGCGGAGCCGTTTAGAAAAGCCGCGCGAAAGTATGCGGCCATCGCCCGCCAACACGGCACGCGCCCCGTGTTTTTCATGACATGGGCGTATACCGGCAAACCGGAAATGACGGTACAGCTCGACAAGGCCTACACGGACATTGGGCGCGAACTCGACGCGCAGGTTGTACCTGTGGGGCTTGCCTTCGCCACGGTGACGGCGGAACGCCCCGACATTCCGGCTTCGAATCGAAGATGCTCGACATCCGTCGCTGGCCGGCACCTATCTCGCCGCGTGTACCTTTTTCGCCGCGCTCTACGATCAGTCGCCGCAAGGCCTTCTATACGACGCCGGGTTGGGTGAAGACACCGCCCTGTACCTGCAGCAGGTGGCCTGGAAAACGGTACAGGATTACGCCAGGCGCTGAAGGTCGCCATTCATCCGAATAAAGTAGTAAATGCTAATTTATAGACAACTAAATTAGTATCATCTATATTGGCCGCATCACAGGGATACAGGCGGGTGGCGATGATGACTCCTGACGAAAAAAGAGCCGGAAATGAGGGACTTGTTATTCCGCCGGCAAGTCAGATGCAGGTGCATGCGTCCGACGCTGCGGGCCTGATGAAGGCACTCGGCAATGAGAGCCGCTTGATGATCCTGTGCATGCTGGCCGAAGGCGAGCGCTCCGTGAGCGATCTCAACGAGAACATCCCGCTGAGCCAGTCGGCGCTTTCCCAACAATTGGCACGACTAAGACGACAAGGGCTGGTGAACACGCGCCGCGAGTCACAGACTATTTTTTATGCCCTGTCCGACGGGCCAGCGGACCGGGTAATTCAACTTTTGCATGACATCTACTGCGGAGCCACAGCTTGCGCGGAAAAGGAACAACACTCATGAACTCGGAATTTGGATTTGGCAAACCAGTTGACCTGTCATTCGATGACGCGATCAAGACTGTAACGGCGGAACTCGAAAAAGAAGGATTCGGCGTGCTGTCGGATATCGACGTTGCGGCGAAGATGAAAGCTAAACTCGACAAAGACATGCCACCGTATCGAATTCTCGGGGCCTGTAACCCGGCACTCGCTTACCAGGCGATCACGGCGGTCGAAGACATCGGTTTGTTATTGCCCTGCAACGTCCTCGTTCGCGAAGACGCGGCGGGAAAGGTTCATGTGGACTTTATGGATCCGCAAAGCGTATTGTCACTCGTCGAAGATTCGCGTGTGGCACCGCTGGCTGTCGAGGTCAAAGGCAAACTGCAGCGGGTTCTCGCCGCACTCTGAAAGCGACCGTGGAGAAACCTGAAACGTGACAATTTTTCGTACGATTTCGATTGCCCTTGCGCTGCTGCTAACCGCGTGTGCAAATCACGAAGGGCTCTACGAGCCGGCTTGCATCGCGTATGAAGGCGACAGGATCGAACTGAAGGACGGCCGTTTCCAATGGCACAGGTTCACCGACGAACGCGTCGTCGATAAAGACGGCACCATCGTGAATTCGTTCCCTGACTATCCAAAGAGTGGCACCTATCGGATAGTGTCCGGACGCCTGGAGCTCGTCACCGAAAAGAACGAGCGCCTGGACGACTGGTTTGTTGTTGTGCGCGCGGAGCAGCACTATTTGTTGACTACCAGCCAACATGACACCTTTCTCGAAAGCGAAAAGCTGCCTGACTGTGCGCTGCGACTGACAGGAGCAGGTTCCTAGGGATTTTTCGCCGGCCCGGCGAGAAGTTCCCGAAAATGAGAACCAGCGCTCGCTTTACGGGGCTCTGTCGCCAATATGCGACGACGTATGCCCTGTTTCGACACCCGATTTTCTGCAAAGCTGGAACACTGACAAAACCAGTGTTGCGGGTGCTCGGATGCGAACCTACATTTTGAGAGTTGCGGCGGTGTTCTTTGGCCTGATGCTGCTGACGACGGCGCATGCAAATGACAGCATACGAATCGACTATCAAGAGCCGCTGGAACAACTGCGGATCGCGTACCCGACGTCCTCGGGCCAGCTGAAGCCGGGCGCAGAGGCGCGCTCGCTTCAGTTTGATGCTTTTGGCAAGCATTTCAATATCAACCTCGAGGTCAACCGGGCTCTTCTCGACACGGCGCAGCGTGAGCAACTGGACGGCCGTTACGAAATCTACCGTGGTGACATAGCCGGCGTATCGAACTCGTGGGTGCGGCTCGTCATCGCTGATGGTGTACCTCGTGGCATGCTTTGGGACGGCACCGAACTGCTGGCAATTGATGTCGAAAGGGATATTGCGACGGGCATTCAAAAAGCCTTTATTTATCGCCTTAGCGATCTGCAAATCCCTCCCGGCGCGCTGAGTTGTTCCGAAATCGGACTCGTAAAGAACGCCGGAGAGCTTGCCAAGGCCGTGCTGTCGGAGGTGACAGGAAGCGTTGCACAGGCCCCCGGGGCGACGTCACAAATCGACTTCGCAGTGATCGGCGACTACGAATTCACGAGCGCCCAGCTGTTGGATGCGGGTGCAGCACTCACGACTCGCATGAACAATGTCGACGGCATATTCAGCATGCAGCTCGGTGTGCAGCTCAACGTCAATCGCATCGATACATTTGCAGCAAACAATGATCCTTTCAGCGATGAATCAGATTCCAGCCTGTTGCTGGATGAACTGACTGACTATCGATCCTCAACGCCCGCGCAATATGCCAATGGACTGACGCATCTTTTTACGGGCCGGGACCTCGATACGACCACGGTTGGTATCGCGTATTCCGGAGCGCTGTGCAGCCGGGGGTTCGGTGCCGGTCTTACGCAGGGTACCCACGGCGTGACGATGGACAGCCTGATCGCTGCACACGAGATCGGCCACAATTTCGGTGCGCCGCATGACGGCACCAGCGGCTCAGCCTGCGAGTCGGAAACCGGCGAATTCCTGATGGCGCCGCGACTCAACGGTAGCGACCAGTTCTCGGCCTGCAGCATCACGGAAATGCAGGATGACGTAAATCGCGCGTCGTGCATTTCCGCAATGCCGGGTACCGACGTCGCTATTGTCGCTGGCGGTCAGCCGGCTGCAGTTCTTCTGGGAGACACCGCAACGGTGACGTTTGATGCGAACAGCATCGGCACGGACGATGCGAGCGGTGTGAATGTTGACGTCACGATCCCGGCGGGTGTGAACCTGAGTTCGGTGTCAGCGACTGCCGGTACCTGCATGAGTGGCGCAGGCACAGCAAGTTGTGCGATTGGGTCAGTTGCTGCGGGATCCGGCGAAACCGTCACCATTACGGCGGAAACCACGGCCGTGGGCAATTCCGATTTTGTAGCGAACATAACGGCCGATACAGACGCCAATGGCAACAACAACCAGGCGACGGTTCGGGTCACGGTCAGCACGGCGGTCGACCTGATTGCCACGGCGGCAGCTACGGCCCAGGTTGCACTCAATGCAAGCGCAACTATCCGCCCGACCGTTGAAAATCGTTCGTCTATCGCAGCGACGAACGTCACGCTGACTGTAACTCCGAACGCCGGTATCAACATCGACAGTGCAAGCTGGTCGCCGGGAAGCTGCAGTATCGACAGCAACGTAGTGAGCTGCCAGGCTGGCAGCCTCGCGGCACAATCGAACAACACCCTGCAATTAGGTATTACCGGCACAAGCGACGGAAGCCAGTCTTATTCGCTGTCGGTTAGTGCAGCCGAGACAGATCGCGCGCCGTCGAACAACAACGCCAGCGGTCAGATCAACGTAGGTCCTGTCGTGACTAACGCGCCCGACGATAGCGGGGGCGGCTCGATCGGCTGGCCGTCGCTGCTGTTCCTGATACTGTCCGCGATGCTGATGCGTGCGGCAAGAAACCGGGATTTCTTGCCCTTACGGACGGCAAGGACTACCGGCTCGACATTAACGAATTCAGCACCCGCCGCTGAGCGGCTTCTGCGCGTGCTGCGATCAGGTGGTCCGGGGCTGGTCCGGTTTGCCCTCGGGGTGGCCGAGCAGGACCTTGCACAGGCCGATCCATGCCGGACTGAGCATCAGGCTGATGGCGATTACGGCAACGATCAAACGGTAGTCGTCGTCGGGCAAAATTTTCTCTGTGTGCGCAAGTGCAGCAATTATGAAGCTGAATTCGCCGATCTGTGACAGCAGTGCGCCGGCATATCCTGCGCGACGCCACGATGAGCCCAGCAGTCGCAATATTGCTGCATTAAGAACCGTGTTGATGACGACGATCAGGACGACGAGCAGGCTTACGTGGGCAACATTGCCGCGCACATAATCAACATCGATAAGCATTCCGACCGACACGAAAAACGCGGCGACAAAAACAACCCGGAACGGCTCGAGGTTTCGGTGTACCCAGTCCGTTTCGCGTGCAGAACTCACCACCAGCCCGGCAACGAAAGCACCCAGCGCAGTTGACAGCCCCAGTTCGCCGGAAATGAGCGCCAGGCTAAGGCATAGCAGCAGCGCAGCGAACACCTGTAGTTCGTGGTCCGAGCGTAGTTTAGCGGCGAACGGCAGGCGGATGTGGTCTCGCGTAAAGACCCAGGTAGCAATACCGATCAGCAAGACCGCGCCCAGGAGCTGCGCCAGAAGCTCGCTGGAGGCGACCTCTTCACCGCCCATCATGTTGATGACGATAATCATTGGTACCAGTGCCATGTCCTGCGCCAGCAGGACGACGAGTACGTTTTGTCCGGTTTGCGTATCGAGTTCGTTCCAGTCCTTGAGCAGCTTTAGCACCACGGCCGTGCTGCTTAAACTGATGACGAAGCCGAGGATCAAGATTTTCGACCACGACCACTCGTAGAAAAGTGCAATTGCCCAAACTGCTGCAATCGTCACGCCGACCTGCAAAATGACGCCAAAAATAGCGAGCCGCCAGCGACTGAGGAGACTGCCGGGCGAGGCTTCCATGCCGATGAAAAAAAGCAATACGATCAGGCCGAGGCCACCGATGCGGCCAATCAGGTCAGGGTCCTGCAGCAGGCCGAGACCGTAGGGGCCGATCAGCAGGCCGGCGATGAGATAACCCACGATCTGGGGCTGTCGCAACGCTCGCATCGCGAAACCGATAAGGAGAATAGCGAGGATGGCGCCGACTATGACCGGCAGGACGGGATCGATGTGCATGCGCCGAAGTATATAGGCACAAAGCCTGCGCGCCGCCTATGATTATTGCTCGCTGGATGCGCTTCGCTACTCCTCGGCGCCGTCAGCCATTAGACTGGTAGGCACCGGGCCGCCATCGAGGCTCGACACCAACGAAGAGGTCGCATGGCATTCTCGAAGTTCGTTACTGTATTCTTTGCCGTCTGTATTGCTGTTGCACTGGCGGGAACCGTGGCAAACGCCGACACACGCACCAAACCCAACTACGATGATCTGCTGACATTGTTTGCGGATTGGCGCGAGTTCGAGTCGCCGCCGTTGCTGGACGGTGCGCCCGACTACACGGCCGCAGGGTTTGCGGCACGGCGCGATGACTTACCTCGCCTTGCGGACACGCTTGCAGTCTTTTGATATCGGCGACTGGCCGATTCCGCAGCAGGTGGACTGGCACCTGGTACGGGCCGAAATGAACGGCTACGACTTCAACCAACGGGTCTTGCAGCCCTGGGCCCGCGATCCCGCGTTTTACAACACGGTCTGGACCTATCGGAGCGACGTTCCGGCGCACGAGGGCCCGACGCACCACGCGTTGGTGGAAGTGTGGACCTACGACTTCCCACTGAGCGATGCCGAACAGCAGCGCCTGATCTCTGAGCTTGCGGTTATCCCTCCGCTGATGAGGCAGGCGCAAGGCAACCTTACAGGCAATGCCCGGGAACTGTGGGTTACCGGCATCCGCGATATTCGCCAGCAGCGCGCGGGACTCGACGAAATAGAGGAAAAGGTCGGCGATTCAGCAAGCGACGAGCTTCTGAAAATCATTGCGGCCTCGAAAACCGCCACCGATGAGCTGATCGCGTGGCTCGAAGCGGAGGCGAATTCGAAAACGGGGCCGTCCGGAATCGGCAAGGACAACTACACGTGGTACCAGCAGAATGTCCACCTCGTGCCGCTGACGTGGGAAGACGAAGTCCGATTGTTGAAACGTGAGCTCGCTCGGGCCTGGTCGTCGCTGAAACTCGAGGAACAACGCAATCGCGACCTGCCGCCGATGGTTGCTGCGAATTCGCCCGACGAGTACGACAGGATGGCAAATGATGCGATTGAGCGCATCATGAAGTTTCTTGAAGACAAAGACATCGTCACCGTTACCGATTACATGAAACCGGCGCTTCAGGAACATGCTGGTTCATTCGTGCCGGA
The DNA here is from genome assembly GCA_963841165.1 of uncultured Gammaproteobacteria bacterium. GTDB lineage: Bacteria > Pseudomonadota > Gammaproteobacteria > Steroidobacterales > Woeseiaceae > UBA1847. The sequence continues at coordinate 33,582 of CAWJCA010000041.1, forward strand.
GGAAACACGGAATTTCTTCTGGATCGCTGCGCACTACGATCCAGCGCCCCTGTTTACGCACTTCTATCACTGGTTTGAGCTGGCGCGCATGGATCGCGAGCCGCATGCGAGCCCGATACGGCAGGGTGCACTGCTCTACAATATTTTTGACAGTCGCAACGAAGGCACGGCGACCGGCGTCGAAGAAATGTTCATGCACGCGGGGCTTTACGACGACAGCCCTCGTTCACGCGAGCTCGTGTGGATAATGCTGGCACAGCGCGCAGCCCGCGGACTGGGTTCGCTGTATGCGCACGCGAATGAAATGACGATGGAAGAAGCGGGCGCTGTGCACATGAACTGGACGCCACGTGGCTGGATGAAAACCGAGAAAGAGCTGCTCATTTTCGAACAGCATCTGTATCTTCGACAGCCCGGATACGGCACCAGCTACGTCACAGGCAAGTACCTGCTGGAAAATACGCTGGCCGACTATGCGAAGCAGGTTGAACAACGGGGCGAGGATTTTCAGCTAAAAGACTTTTTCGATCGGCTCAACGCCATCGACAGCATCCCGATCTCGCTTGGCCGCTGGGAAATGACCGGCCTCGACGACGAGATTGCTCGCTGAATTCAGCCGGGCTGGCTGTCGCTAGGCGCTACGTTTGGCGTCGTGCTTCAGGCGCATTACCCGTCCGCGACTGACATAGAGCAGGTCGCTGATCTTGAGCACGAAAGCATCCTCGTATTTGTCGAGCCGACCATCGGCGTAGGCGATCTGCCAGAGTAGTGACACGATACGCGCTTTCTCTTCCTCATCGAGATGTTGATGCAGGAGCTGCGTGAACTCATACGCGGACACCGCTTCATCAGATCGCTCGTTGGCGGCAACAACCAGTTGTGCTGCGTCTTCAGGCTCCAGTTTGAAGTGTGTACGGACCAACTCCAGGATGCGGTCGAACTCGCTTTCGTCGAATTCGTGATCGGCACGAGCGACATCGATCATCAGAACGGCCGTGGCCAGGCGCAATGCAGCCTCGCGATCGTTACCGCTGGATTCAGCGCGTTCAGGTGTCGCGATTACATTAACGACCTGGTCGATTAATCGTTTGATCATGCTCTGCCTTTGAGAGTGCGTGGCTGCCAGGACCCTATGATCATTGTCTGACCCATAAGTTTCAACCGACAATTACCTGTACTATCCATAAGCCACATAGTCAGCCGGGAAAACAAATCATCATGCAATACAAAGCCGTCAAACTGGTCAAGCGACCGCAAATCCGGATCACTCCCGATCTCTTCGAAGTTGTGACGCTCGAAACGCCGGAACTCGAGGAAGGGCAAATTCTGCTGAAACAGACGCACATGTCGCTGGACCCGGCCATGAAAGGCTGGATGTCGGAGGACAGGAACAGCTATATCCCGCCCGTGGAGCTGGGTGAGGTGATGCGCTCGAGCGGCGTCGCCGAGGTCGTCGAATCGAAGAACGACCAGTTTGCCGTCGGCGACAGGGTGCAGGGCATGATTGGTTGGACCGAATACGCGGTCAGCACGGGGCAGGGCCTGAACAAATTACCGCCTGACGTATCGGCCGAAGCCGTGTTGTGCGTACTGTCGTTGCCCGGATTGACGGCTTACCAGGGGCTGATGGAGATCGCGAAGCCCAAAGCCGGCGAGACGCTCGTGGTTTCCGGCGCGGCTGGATCAGTCGGCTCTATGGTTGGCCAGATCGCCAAAGCGGAAGGGCTGCGAGTGGTCGGGACGGCGGGCACCGATGAAAAGTGTCGCTGGCTCGAAGACGAACTCGGTTTCGACAAAGCCATCAACTACAAGTCCGACGACCTGGCGCGCCAGCTCAAAGACGCGACGCCGGACGGAGTCGATGTTTATTTCGAGAATACCGGCGGCCCCGTACAACACATCACGTTCGGTCGCATGAACGTACATGGCCGAATTGTCGTTTGCGGCATGATCGCCGACTACAATACCGACAAACCGTCACCGGGCCCGAACTGGATCAACATGATCCGGCGCCGCCTCACAATCACGGGTTTTGCCATGCCCGATCACTGGGATAACGTGCCTGCAATGTCCGGAAAACTGCTGGCCTATTACAAGGGCGGAAAGCTCAAGTATCGCGCCCACACGCTAAGTGGGCTGGAAAGCGCTATTGAGGGCATCAATCTTCTGTTTACAGGGGGTAACACGGGCAAGCTGATGGTCGAGCTCTAGGTGGGCGCCGTACATTTTCGCATTGCACAGTAGTGGGTTTCGGGTTCATAGTGGAGCCTGGCAACTAACCCGGAGGCGCGACCATGGCAAATGCAAATCTCCGTGCCGAAAAGACCTACTGGATCGTCGTCGCAGACGAATCACACGCGATTATTTACACGCGCAAAACCAGGCGAGGTCCGCTGCAGAAGCTGCTGTCACTCGATAATGCGGCGGGCCGCATGAAGACTGGCGAGCTTCTCGCTGATCGCGGCGGTCGCAGCTATGACAGCTTCGGCACCGGTCGTCACACGATGGCAAAGGAAAAAACGGACCCGAAAAAGCACGTTGCAATGGCCTTTGCCAAGCAAATTGCCGAGCGCATTGGCAAGGTCACCCACGATGGCAGCTGCCGGGGCTATGCTTTGGTCGCTGCGCCCCGATTCCTCGGCATGTTGCGCGATGCTGTGTCCACGGCGTGCAAGTTCGAACCCTTCAAAACGATTGACAAAGAAGTCGTTGACAAGGATACGGCGTTTCTGCAAAAACTCGTTGACAGCGATTAGGCTGCCGTGGCTGTTCTCGCCCAAATTGAGGTGACCTGGAGACAGATTTGATGCAGGTCGTGTACTAAACTAGTAATGCCGGCGACAAAAACACGAGGTGCACCGTGATTGAATTCGAGCTAAACGGCCAGACCGTGACTTCTGAAAGCCCACCGGATACACCCCTCTTATGGGTCATTCGTGACGAACTGAAACTCAAGGGCACCAAGTATGCTTGCGGTATTGCCATGTGCGGTGCCTGCACCGTGCATCTTGATGGCACGCCCCTGAGATCCTGCGTTACGCCAGTCAGCGTGGCCGAAAATCGGGCCGTGACGACCATAGAAGGTCTCAAGACCGCACAGGGTAAAGCGCTGCAGTCGGCCTGGGTCGAGGAGCAGGTACCGCAATGCGGCTATTGCCAGTCTGGTCAAATCATGCAGGCGGCCAATCTACTCGCGAAAAACCCGAATCCAAGCGACGCGGACATTGATAAAGCCATGAACGGCAATGTCTGCCGCTGCATGGCTTATGTGCGCATCAAGAAAGCGATCAAGAGCGCTGCGAACGGCGGGGGGGCATAGTCATGGCACTGCGAAAACAAATACCCGCAATTAGCCGCCGGACATTCCTCGCTGGCACCGCCGGCACCACGCTCGTCATGGGGCTCGGCGCTGTTTTACCGGGCTGCAGCCGCGAAGACGCAGCCAGTGATCTCGCCGCGGCCGGCGCCAGCAAACAGTTCGCGCCAACCGTATGGTTTGTGGTCGACGGCACGGGTGGCGTACTCATCAACATCGCAAAGGCCGAGATGGGTCAGCATGTCGGCACGGCGCTGGCGCGTATCGTTGCCGATGAACTTGGCGCCGATTGGAGCAAGGTGACGGTCAAGCACGTCGACACGGATCCGAAGTGGGGCTACATGGTCACAGGGGGTTCGTGGTCAGTGTTCACGTCGTTCGCCATGCTGTCGCAGGCCGGCGCAGCCGGTCGCACCGTACTGATCGAGGAAGGCGCCAGGATGCTCGGCGTCGAGGCATCAGCGTGTAAGGCTCACGGCGGCAAGGTTTACGCCGGCGAAAAGAGCGTTTCGTTTGCGGATATTGTCGCGAAGAACGACATCAGTCGCACGTTTACCGACGAAGAGCTGGGTGCGATGCCGATCAAGCCGGCGAACGAACGTCGTTTGATCGGCAAACAAACCGCCGCCCTCGATGTGCCGGCAAAAACGAACGGCGAAGCCGTATACGGATTCGACACCGAGCTGCCGGACATGGTGTACGCACACCCGTTAATTCCACCGACACGGTATGGAAGCACACTCAACTCGATTGATGACACGGCGGCGAAAGACATTCCGGGCTATGTCCGGACACTGGCACTCAACGATCCCAGCGGGATCCTGCAGGGCTGGGCCGTCGTTATCGCCGAGAATTACCCGGCGGCAATGCGGGCGGCCAAAGCGGTTGAAGTCGACTGGGCGGCCGGACCTACGGCGTCGGTTTCCGAGGCGGACATCCTGGCCGAAGGCGCCAAACTGGCAGCCGACCCGACCAGTGGTGTCAAGGTCGTTGACGATGGCGATGTCGTTGTCGCGCGCAAGAGCGCCGCGAAGGCGCATACGGCGACCTATCGCACGAGTACGGTGCTGCACTTCACGCTTGAGCCGCAGAACGCGCTCGTGGAGTATGTTGACGGCGTTTTCCATATACATTCCGGCAACCAGTGGCAGTCGCTGATACTGCCGTTTCTTGCGGCTGCTCTCGAAGTACCGGAATCGAATATCGTTATCCATCAGTACTATCTCGGCGGTGGCTTCGGACGGCGCCTGTTTGGCGATCAGATGATTCCCGCAGCGCTTGCGGCACGCGAACTCGGGCGACCGGTCAAGCTCATCTTTCAACGCGCTGAAGACAGTCGTTTCGACTGCGTTCGTTCACCATCCGTTGCGAAATTCGATGCGTCGTTCGACAGCAAAGGCAAACTCACCGGGATCGAACATGCGGCGGCGGCCGGCTGGCCTACACTGGCGATGGCGCCCGGGTTTTTGGCTCCGGGTGTTGATGGCAACGGCAAGTTCGATACGTTTTCGATCAGCGGCGCCGACCACTGGTACACATTGCCGAACCATCGCGTGCGTGCGATCAATAACGACCTCGCGCAACGGACCTTTCTTCCCGGGTGGCTGCGTTCCGTCGGTCCTGGCTGGATAGGCTGGGGCGTCGAGTCGTTCATGGATGAAGTCGCGGCCATGACGGGCGAAGATCCGGTTGCGTTCCGGCTCGCACGCCTTGATGCCGCTGGCAAGAACGCCGGCACTGCACCGAACTCGGTGGGTGGCGCATCGCGCCTGGCAGCCGCGCTGAAAGATGTGACGAAGCGGTCCGGCTGGGGTAAGGAACTTCCGGCCGGCGAAGGCATGGGCGTTGCGGTCAGCCACGGCCAGGAACGCAACATGCCGACATGGACTGCATGCGTGGCTCATGTCGCGGTCGACGCCGCAACAAAAGCCGTCACGGTCAAGAAGATCTGGCAGACAATCGACTGTGGTACCGTCGTGCATCCGGACGGCGCTATGGCGCAGGCAGAAGGAGCGACGCTCTGGGGACTGAGCCTGGCGCTTCACGAAGGGACGGTTTTTCAGAACGGTGAAGTCAAAGACCAGAACCTGAATACCTATCAGCCGCTCAGAATGGCAGACGTGCCGGAGCTCGATATCAAGTTCATGGAGAGCAGCGAGTTTCCGACCGGGCTCGGCGAGCCGCCGCTCATTGCGGTGCCGCCTGCGATTGGAAACGCTATTTTCGCCGCGACGGGGACCCGGGTTCGAGATCTGCCGATTCGCCTGTAGAACCCTCAGCCCGACAGCGCTTCCTGCACGGCGCGATAACTCTGAGTGATCGCGGAATTGGTGTTTGACGCGGCACCGGCATCTGAATTTGCGATTGAGATACGACCGAAGGGTTGTCGCCCAATGACCCAGGGTTTGTCGGCGTCCGAGTTGTATTCGGGCTCCCACAACAGGTCCGGACTGTAGGAATAACCGTGTGCCCAGCGATTCACGGTTATCGCCGTGATGTCCCTGTCGGCATCGAATCCCGCACCCGACAGCGCCTGATCGAGCTGGTCACGAACGTGATGTTCAAATGTCGAGAACGGCGTCTCGAGGAGTTTGCGTCGGCCGGCTCGCCATTGTTCCGGGCCCTGGATGTCGTCAAAGTAAGGGACATGGCACATGTGCAATGCCATCGGCTGGTCGGGGTCGGCGCCAAAACTGGTAATCGCCGATCGAAACCGGGTAGTCGAGTTCCACCTGCTTGTAGAAATCGTTTGTGTAATAAACAAAGCGAACGCCCAGATCGGCAAACGCACGCCAGTTCGGCACCATCACTTTCGTGTAGGTCAGCGGTACCTTGACGTTGTAAGCGAGCCCAGCCCTTTGCTTCTCGGGCAGGTCCGGGCAGATATAGGGGATGGCGCTGTTGTAACAGGCCATGATGCATTTCTTCGCGCGCACCGTGTGTGCGTCTCCCGAGTGTACGTAGGTCACGTTGACGGCTTTGGAGTCAGCGCTATGGGCAACGTTAACGGCCGTGCTGTTCAAGCGAATTCGCAGCGGCGCACCTTCCCGGTCGAGCTTGCTATAGTCGAGACGCGCCGTAACGCTGTCTTCCATGGTTGAACCGGGCAAAGCGTCCGGAATAAAGCTTCTTACCAGGAGCCTCGCAACCGAAGCGTTGCCATCCGGAAAATGAAATATGTAGGGTTCGCTGCCGCGCCCACCTTCCTGTCGCACCGTATGCTCCAGGCCGGGCATGCCACCGCCGTCCGTGTAGCCGAGGATATAAACAGCCGGGACCTCGTCCATGCCGACACACCAGTAGCTCATGCCCCAGCGCTGGTACATTTCGAGCACCTGCTCGTCGACTTTGACGTAGTCCTCGAGGTAACTGCGGTAACTGATTTTGCTGAGCAACGCGACTTTCTCATCGCGGCTCATGCCCGGCAGGTAATCGCGTTCGTCGGTGAACGCGCGCACGAGGTCGGCCTTTCGCTTTTTCGCTCAGCGGCGTTTCCGCCACAAACTCCTGCCACGGCCTGCTGCCATAACCCGTGACGAGCTTGCGTTTGCCGTAGGTTTCCTCGTCAAAGGCGATCGCGTAGGAGAGATCCATCTTGTCGTAAAGTCCCTGGTCGAAATACTCGTAGAACCGTTGAACATCGATGCCGATATCCTTGAGCAGAGCCTTCGAAACGTCGGAGTAACCGGACGGCGTATCGATCGATTCGGTACCGCCGTAGGCGATATGCGTTCGTCCGTTGAACTGAAATTCATTGCGCTTGGCGTGGCCGCCGAAGTCATCGTGATTGTCGAGTATCAGGATGCGTGCCGACGGATTTTCGCGACGGTAGAAGTGCGCGGCCGAAAGCCCGCTGATGCCGCCGCCAACGACGACGAGATCATAGTCTTCCTCGATCGGGCCACTTGGCCAGGTCGCGCCGGCGACACGTGCGTGCATGGTTTCCCAGGAGCCGTGGTGGCTGCCGCGCAGGCCGGTCTTCGCCGGCGGGTAGTAGTCGGAGGCAATCCTGAATTTCGGGGTATCGGTACCGAAGACTTCAGCCCAGGGACTTAAGAGCGAGGCACCGATAGCGACCTGAGTGCCGTTCAGAAAATCCCGACGAGTGATTTTGCGCTTCATCTGGCAACCCCAAAGCAGAACTGCAGTTACAGAGAGAGATGCGTCTATCCTAACAAAGCGCGCTGTCCTGCGGACCATGACCCATACCATGCTTATAGCTGATGCCAGACCTTGTCAGGATTAAAATGCCCGGCGGCGATGACCGCTTGAGTTTCCAGGGCTTTCGCGATTCGGGTCAACGCCGCGGTGGGCCGACGGTAGCTACCTCCCCAACGTACACCCGCCAGCCATTTTTCGGCATCGGCGAGGCGAATGCCATAGGTGTCTGCAATCAGTGAAGGTGCTGTCTTACGGCGCTTGAGATTGTTTGCGTATCGCGTGACAACGTTCAATACGGCACGAATCTGTTGAGCATGCGAGCCCAGAATTTGTCGCCGGACGGACACTGCGAACGCCGGCCACGGCACTTCGCGTTGCCCGACCCTGCGAAACTCACCGCTGTCAACGAGCGGCTGTGTCATATGGCGCTCCCACAAAAACACATCCGCTTTGCCCTTCGCCAGAGCCTTGCGTGCACCGTCGAGGCTGTCGACAACGACAAATTTCATGTCGTCGGTCGGCCAACCACGCTCCGCGGCATCGACTATTGCTATCAGGTGGGAACCCGATCCGTAGCGGCTGATCGCTATTCGTCTTCCGCGCGTCGCCGCGACGTTCTTGATGTCGCTCGTCGCTGCTACGTGTATGCCCCAGATCAACGGCGAGTCGACGTAAATTTTGACGAGTCGATTCCTGTCGTGTTGAATGATGTCGGCGACTGCACCCTCAGTGAGTACGAGCGCAACATCAAGCTCATTGTCGCGCAATGCCCGGGTCAGTTCGCCCGTGCCGGCAGGATAGTCGGAGTATTCAACCGCAGCCCCCGTCTCGGAAAATGCGCTGTCACCGATCGCGAGCCGCCAAGGCAGGTTGAAATGTTCCGGCACGCCGCCGACTCGCAGCAGTTCAGTCAATGTCGTCGTTCGCCCAGCCTGGGCCACTCCATCCTGGAGCCGGACCATCGTAAACAATGTATCTCGTCAATACTGAAACACTACGGCAGGCAATTCGGCGTGCAGCGCACGTTTCGCCAGTCACTCCTCCACAGCCAGCGACGATTGACCATGTCATCGAGCCAGTCAACGAGTGCTACGCCTTGTGCGGAGTCCTCGAGATAGTACTTGTTACTTGCGACGATCGTGTGATCGGTGCCTGCGGCAAGGTAGAAACGATAGTTCCAGGTCTGGAACGCGGTAAGGATCATGTAGGTACGCGCCCGAAGCGTCCATTCGAACGCGGCGGCGGCGAGTTCGGTCGGGTCCAGCCAAAGCTCGGGTGACTCGAGGTTGCGCGCGATGTTAAAGAAGCCAATCTGCGTTGCATCGTACGCAGTCGTGTACTGACCAAAACGCGTGCGTGGATAATATGCGCCCAGACTCTTGAAGATCTCGATCGCCAGCTCGTCCGGACCGCTCGAGAATGCGTTAGCAAGCTCCGGGGCAAGGTTTTCCCAGACACCCCACACGCCGTTAGGCGTCAATGCCCGATTGTAGAAGTCCTGGTTTATCACGCCGTTGGCGGCGTCGACCAGTACGCGTGTCTTGGTGTACCACGGCAACAATGCCGCGACTGCGGGATAGTGGTACAGGACTCCGTAACCGCCGGCGCTCGCGCCAGACAAGAAGACCTTACCAGGCGCACGGCCGACTTCGTTCGTATAGTAGTCAGTCAGCCAGTCGAGCACGGCGGCAACGTTGTCGGCGCCACGATGATGAATCGTCCAGTTGAGCGAACCCAATTCGGGTTGCAGCGTGTATTCGGTATCCGCGGCGCCCGTGTGCAGGTCTCCCGTGCAATAGGGAATGAACACCTGGGTGTAATCAGCGATCGGGTTTTCGGGATTATCGAAATCACCCAGGCCCTCCGATGCGTTGAGGCCCTCTACGGTCTCATCGACGGTCTGGCTGTAAATGGATGCGCCCAGGACTGCCGAGCCGACGCAGGTGTTGGCATCCCAGCAGGCGCCGCCGCCGTCAAAGAAGATTGCGAGTTTGGACGGCTTACCGGGACGTACGAAGAACGCATAGTCGGTATTCGCTGGCTGCGGGACTTCGCCGAAGGGCGTATCGATCAACTCCGGCCCGCCGGAGCAGCTCGGGGATCGTTTAACGCCATTATTATCGACGAAGTGTCCCGGAACATCGATTCGTACCCAGCTTGTCTCGTCGGCAGCGGCGGCCGGTGTCGCTGAAATCGCGATGATGCCGGCCAGTAAAAGGCCCAGAATCAGTCTAGTCATTTCTCATCTCCTGACGTTTCTTGTTGTTCGCAGTCAGATTATCAAATATCCAGCCGATAAGAAAAACAGGCGCGACACCTTTTCCAGGTGGTAAACGGTCTCTGAAGGCTCAGCCAGCCCGTCAGGATCCGTTGACCCGCTCGCCAAGGTGATCCATAACGGTATCTATCACCTTGAGCCGCGTGTGCAGCTTGTCGTTTCCTTCGACGAGTATCCACGGCGCTTTCTTCGTACTCGTGTACTGCACTACGTCCTGAGCAAATAGTTCGTAGGCGTCCCATTGTTCGCGGTTTCGCCAGTCCTCGTCGGTGAGCTTCCAGTGTTTATAGGGCGACTTCTCGCGCGCCTGGAACCGCGCAAGCTGTTCGTCGTTGCTGATGTGTAGCCAGAACTTGAGCAGCAGGATGCCGTGGTCGACAATT
>CAWJCA010000042.1:0-78040 GCA_963841165.1 uncultured Gammaproteobacteria bacterium
TTTTTCTGGCGGTGGAGCGAGTCATGGGCGAACCATGCTCTGCCTGTTGCGTGGGCAATCGCAGCCCAGCTAATTATATGGATATCCTCCTTATTCAGCGGGAAAGCGTTGGTATTGCTTTTTTTTGTTGTTACGCTTATTCGCAATAACAGCCAGCAGGAATTCGACCATTGTACCTGTTAAATGAACTCAAACGCCGTAATGTCCTGCGCGTAGGCGCTGCCTACGTTGTCGCTGGGTGGCTGGTCATCCAAGTGGTCGAAACAATTTTTCCGGCATTCGGTTTCGGTGACGCCGCCTTGCGCCTCGTCACTATCGTTCTGGCCATAGGCATTATTCCTGCGGTGGTCTTTGCCTGGGCGTTTGAGCTCACACCCGAAGGCCTAAAGAAAGAGCGGGATATCGACCGCGCACAATCCATCACTCCGCAAACCGGTAAGAAGCTGGATCGCATCATCATGGTAGTACTGGCTTTGAGCCTGGGTTATTTCGCTGTCGACAAGTTCATACTATCGGACTCAAGAGAAGCTTCCATTGCGAAAGCAGCCCGCCAGGAAGGCCGCGCCGAAGCGCTGGTCGAGTCGTACGGCGACCAGTCCATAGCGGTTCTGCCTTTCATTGATATGTCGCCGCAGGGTGACCAGGAGTATTTCTCGGACGGCATATCGGAAGAACTCTTACACCTGCTCGCCAAAATACCCGAACTGAGGGTGATATCGAGATCCTCAGCGTTTTCATATAAGGGCAAGGACTTCAAACTCACAGACGTAGCGCGCGACTTGAACGTCACCAACATTCTGGAAGGATCCATACGAAAATCAGGCAACCAGATTCGCATCACTGCCCAATTGATCGAGGCCCGCTCCGACACTCACTTGTGGTCGGAAACCTACGACCGCCCTCTGGAAAATGTCTTCGCTGTTCAGGATGAAATTGCCGAGGTGGTCGTGGAGCAGCTCAAAATAAAACTGCTGGGTGATGTGCCAAGAGCGAAGGAGACCGATTCGACGGCCTACGAGCTTTTCCTGAGAGCGCGACATCTGCGACGACAGGGCTCGGCTGGCAGCCTGGGACGATCGCAGCAATTGTTGGAACGGGTGCTGGAAATTGACGCCAACTATCTTCCGGCGACGGACGATCTCGTTTCTGTATATATCAATCAGGCGCACGTCGGTGAACGGCCATTTGTCGAAGGGTATGAATTAGCTCGTGAGCTGACGCTCGAGGGACTGAAAATCGATCCGGGTTTTGCCCGCCTCTACATCCAGATGGGCTGGATCGAGGCATTTTACGATGGCGACATGGGAGCTGCAGCAGAATACTATGAACGCGCTCTCGCGCTGGATCCAACCAACACGACAAGTCTCGGCGACACCGCCACCTTCCTGTATTTGCTCGGCCGCATTGACGAGGCCATTGCGCTGGGTCAATACATCAACACGCGCGATCCATTTAGCCCTGTGGGCTTTTCCAATCATGGTTATGCTTTGATAATCGCAGGGCGTTACGGAGAAGCCATTTCCAACTTCCGAAGAACATTGAGCCTGAGCCCGGATTACGCCAGTGCAAGATTCTACCTGAGCCTGGCCCTGTTGGCAGCAGGTGATCCTGACGCTGCATTGACCGAGGTATCAACGGAACCCAGCAATGCGTATCGACTAGCCGGACTGGCAATCATCCAATTCGCACTGCGTAATAAACCGGCGAGTGACAAAGCACTGCATGAATTGATTGATGATTATACCGACGATTGGAGCATGACTATTGCTCAGGTTATGGCATTTCGAGGCGAAAAAGATGCGGCTTTCGATTGGATCGATAAAGCCATCGAGCAAGGCCACCCGGATGTAGCAGATATTCACGTCAGCTACTTGTTCACAAACCTGCACGACGACCCCCGATGGCTGACGCTCATGAAAAAACTCGGCAAATCAGCCGATCAGCTCGCTGCTATCAAGTTCGAGGTGCGTCTGCCCGAATAAATAGAAGTGAATTTTCGATAGGGTTTCAATCGTAGGTAGAAATTAGCTGCAGTTGTAGTTTCCTTTCATAATCAATAAATTATGACTTACTGGCGGAGAGGGGGAGATTCAGGTCGCTCGCTACGCGAGCTCCCTGCCAATATGCCGCTACGCGGCTGCGTTGGTCGAACAGGGGTTCTCATCAAACCCATACCCTACTCGGCAAAACAAAAAGGCCCCATCAAGGGGCCCTTTTCATATTTCTGGCGGAGAGGGGGGGATTCGAACCCCCGGTACGGTATAAGCGTACACTCGCTTTCCAAGCGAGCGCCTTAAGCCACTCAGCCACCTCTCCGAATTCTGTTTTTCGTACCCTGGACTATTTGCTAATTCCTGCCGAGGGCGGTAATTCAATGCAACGCGAGCCCGGTGGGCGAACCGGCGCGCCCTCAGCCTTTGGGATCGGCATCTCGGCAAGCTCGTTGAGCGGATCCAGGCCTTCGGGCACTTCTACCCGCTTTCCGGCAACCACTTGTTGATATCGCTGCGGCTCGTCGCAGGTCTGCTTGATCACGTCGTCGCCGCCGCATGCAGACAGGCAAGCCAGTATCGCCAGGGCGGCTATCAGTCGAACCATGGTCATGCCCTTTTCTCCCGACCGACACCTGCGGTACGCATCGCCGATCGCATTTGTTCATGATACTGCTCTGAGTAAGGCGTCAAAGGCAGTCTTATATGCGGCGCCATCAGCCCCAATTCACTAACAGCCCATTTTACGGGTATTGGGTTCGACTCGACGAACAGCGCCTTGTTCAAAGGCTGCAGCGTCGTGTCGAGCGCAACTGCTTCGTCATGTTTTCCGGCCAGCGCCAGCTTGCACAGCCGTGACACCTGCTCCGGCGCCACATTGCCGCTGACCGTTACAACGCCATGACCGCCCTGCTCTATGAACGGCAACAGCGTGAAATCGTCACCGCTGTAGAGCATGAAATCTTCGCCGACGAGCGCCTGAATCTCCTTCAGCCGTTCGATACTGCCTGTCGCTTCCTTGATCGCAAAAATATTGTCGTGCTTCGCGAGGCGCCCGACCGTCTCAGGCAACATGTCTGCCACGGTTCGCCCCGGCACGTTGTACATCATGACGGGCTTTTCCACGGCATCCGCAACGGCCGTGAAGTGCTGATACAGGCCTTCCTGCGTCGGCTTGTTGTAGTACGGCACGACAACGAGGTAGGCGGCTATGCCCGGATCAGCTACCGCGAGCGACAGTTCGATCGTCTGCGCCGTGGAATTCGATCCGGTACCCGCGATGATCGGCAGGCGGCCTGCGGCAATTTCCACGGCCCTGCCAATCAGTTCAATGTGCTCGGATCGCCGCAGCGTCGCCGACTCGCCCGTTGTCCCCGCGATGACAAGTCCGTCAGTGCCGTGCTCGACATGGAAATCGATCAGGCGCTTGAGACTCGCGTAATCGACCCGATTATTGCCATCGAACGGCGTCACAAGCGCGACCAGGCTGCCTTGGAACACAAATGTACCTCGCCACAAATGAGGCGGCGATGTTACTGTTCATGTCCGGTGCTGGCAAGGACTGTCGACCTGCAACAGAAGAGTCGGTTGCCCTGCGCCAGAATGGCAAAAAAGCCGCCATAATTTTTTTAAAGTTGATTATTGAAAAATGTCACAACTTATTGTTATTTCAGCAGTTGGTACGGATCGAACGGGTGTAGTTCAGGATCTGACCAAAGTCATACTGGCGTGCGGCGGCAACATCGAGGAAAGCCGCATGACAACGCTGGGTTCGGAATTCGCGATGCTGCTGCTGGTATCCGGCAACTGGCACACGCTGAATCGGCTCGAACAGGGGCTCGACAAGCTCTGCGAGGGCGATCGACTGACGATCGCGATCCGCAAGACTGACGTCAAACCCGCCAAAGAAGATCGCATGCCGTACGCGGTCGATGTCGTCGCTCTCGACCAGCAGGGCATCGTCTACAACCTCGCCGAGTTTTTCTCGTCGCGCGATATTGAGATCGCCGACGTTGCGACGCGCAGCTACTCGGCGGCGCACACCGGCGCACCGATGTTCGCGGTGCAAATGGCCGTCAACGTGCCCTCTTCCATCCACATTTCCCAATTGCGCGAGGAATTCCTCGAGGTCTGCGACCGGCTGAACCTGGACGCAATCCTCGAACCCGTTAAAGCCTGATCCGGCGCCCTCCATAGAAAAACAAAGGAAAACACTATGAGTGCACCCAAACTGAACCGCGTCGTGGCCGATTTCACGGCCGAAGCAACCCGAAACAAGACGATACGACTCAAGGACCTGCGCGGCCAGAACGTCGTTCTTTATTTCTACCCGAAGGACAGCACCCCGGGGTGCACGACCGAAGGTCGCGATTTCGGTCAACTGCACGCCCGGTTTCGGCGACAGAAAACGGTCGTCCTGGGTGTCTCACGAGACAGCATCGCTTCACACGAAAAATTTCGCGAAAAGCAGGGGTTTCCGTTCGACCTGATTTCCGATCCGGACGAGAAAGTATGCAAGGCATTCGACGTCATTCACGAGAAATCGTTGTACGGTCGCAAATTCATGGGCGTCGTGCGCAGCACGTTTCTCATCGACGCTGACGGAAAGCTCCGCAAGGAATGGCGTAAAGTCAAGGTCAATGGCCATGCCGAGGAAGTACTTCAGGCCGTCAAGGCATTATAATTCGGGGAACACCCAGGCTTGCGACAAGTCGGACACTGGTACAGGCATCGTTGAACTTCTCCCTATGATTGCAGACACCTTCAAACGCGCGTTTACAGCGCTACTGCTCGCGTCGCTGGTTTTTGTCAGCGGCGCCGGTGCTGACGATATCAAACTGCCCGACATGGGCAGCCCGGCAGATGCCGTACTGTCGACCAACGATGAGTCTCAGCTGGGCCGCATGATCATGCGCGATATTCGCCGCAGTGGCCAGGTAGTCGAAGACCCGCTCGTTACTGAATACATCAATGAAATCGGCAGTCGAATCGTGGCACAGACCAATGACGGCGACTACAAATTCACGTTCTTCGTCGTCGATGATCCCCGGATAAATGCGTTTGCCTTGCCCGGTGGCTATGTCGGCGTGCACACGGGACTCATCGAAGCCACGCGCAGCGAAGACGAACTGGCCGGTGTAGTTGCGCACGAGGTGGCTCACGTTACGCAACGCCATATCGCTCGCGCAATTCACGCGAATTCGCGGCAGAGCATTGTCAGTACCGCAATGATGCTCGGTGCAATTATCGTCGCCGCCGCCGGGGGCAGCTCGGACGCTGTGCAGGGAGCAATCGCGGTCGCACAGGGTACGGCAGTGCAGCAGCAGATCAATTTCACGCGAACCAACGAATACGAAGCGGATCGCATAGGTATCGCCGCACTCGCCGATGCCGGCTTCGATCCGTACGGCATGGCGTCTTTCTTCGAAGTCATGTCGAGACAGACAACGACCAGTCCGGAGATGCGTGCCCCGGAATTCCTGCGAACTCACCCGGTGACGACGGCGCGTATTGCAGAATCGCGCAATCGGGCCCGCGACTACCCGGCGGTTCGCAGCGACGATTCGACCAGCTACGGCATTGCGCGTGCGCGAATGATCGTCGCGCGCTTCGATACTCCGAAGGAAGCGGTCGCCTATTACGAGAAGCGCCCGTACGACAATCAGACCAATGTGGAACGCTACGGTCGTGCGGTCGCCTACCAGCGTGCCGGCCAGTATTGGGAAGCGCTCGATATTTTCAGGGAATTGCTCAAGGACGACAAATCCGTCATTGCTTATCACATCGGCCTTGGCCAAACCCTGGTTGCCCTGGATCAACCGCGTGAAGCGCTTGAAATCTATGAACGCGCATTGGGACTGTTTCCGCGCAATGTGCCGCTCGTTCTCGATTATGGCGAGCGTCTTTTGCAGCTGGGCCAGGCCATCAAAGCGCATACGATGCTGCTGGACTTGATGAATAACGTGCCCCCGACGCCCGAACAGGTGCGACTCATTGCCCGCGCTGCCAACGAGGCTGGCGAGAATGCCGAGGCCTACTACTACCTGTCCGAATACCGCCTGATGATTGGTGACCTGACCGGCGGCATTGGATACTTGCAACAGGCGCTGCGCCTGCCAGAACTGCAGGAAATCCAGCGCATTCGTTTCGAAGCCCGTATCGACTTCATACGTGAATTCATGACCGAAGAGCAACTCAGGATGATGCAGCGCGACAGGCCGGTCGGTATCTCCGTCCGTAACGGCAACTAGCTGTGCCGGCGCCACGTGATTTGCGAATCGTGCCAGCCGTTGTGGCCGTATTGCTGGCATCTTTGCTGGGCGCCTGTGCAAGCATCCCTGAGGAACAACGCACCGAGAGTGACCCATGGGAGCCGCTGAACCGAACGCTGTATGGCGTCAATACAGCCATCGACAACGGTCAGCCTGAAACCGCTGGCCAAAGGCTATGACGCGATCTTGCCGAGGCCGGTGCGAAACGGCGTCAGCAATTTCATGGACAATCTCGATAACGCCCGCTTCAGCCGTCAATAATTTCCTGCAAGGGAAACCGGCCTACGGCTTTACTGAACTCGCACGCTTTGTGTTCAACAGCACGCTGGGTATCGGCGGCCTGTTCGATGTCGCCACCGTCGGCGGACTCGAGGCGCGTCCAGAGGACTTCGGCCAGACGGCGGCGGTCTGGGGTGTCCCGTCTGGACCCTACGTCATGCTGCCTTTCCTGGGGCCCAGCACGCTGCGCGATGCGCTCATGCGCCCTCTCGATATCCTATCGAACCCGCTGTATCACTACGAGGTAACATCGGTTCGTGACAAGCTGACCGTGCTACGAATAATTGATTTGCGCTATCGTCTGCTCGCGGTCGACAAACTGCTGGAAGGCTCGAAAGACCGTTACATCACGCTTCGCGAGTCCTATTTACAGAACCGCGAATACGAGGTGTACGACGGCTACCCGCCGGAGGACGATGCGTTTCTCGACGAATTCCTTGACGATGAATACTCCGAGGAAGGCGGGAGTAACTGATCAGCCTTCCGGGGCTTCGATAAACCCGGCCCAGCGTTCTCCGCGCGTCAGCAGCCTGTCCACTTCGGTCGTCTTTGCGATGGCCATGACGCGCTCAGGCATCCCGGAAAATCGAATCTCACGCACGGTATGATTGGCCCACGTTACCCATTCGAGCAGCAGGGCCAGACCTGCCGAATCGCTGTCCGTGACGCCCGAGAGGTCTATCTCCAGCTGCGAATGCTCCTCGAACGGAGCCTCGCTCGCCTTCAATATCCTTTCCGCCGTGTCGAATGTCATTTCACCGCTAAGTGCAAAGCAGCCTTCGCCACGATCCTCGAGCGTGAAGTCATTCATCAGCAGGCATGCCGGCCTCTTTTTCAAGGCGCGCTATGACGGCATCCAGGCTTGTGCTGCGAATCTCGGCGTCCAGCTCGGCACGAAAATTGGTCACGTACGAGACGCCTTCGATGACGACGTTATAAACCAGCCATCCTGACTCGCGTTTGACGAGGTCGTAATCCACGGCAACCTTGCTGCCATCATCCAGTGCAACCGTGCTCCGGACTTTGGTGCGCGGCTTGGACGCGTCGCCCCGAAACGGCATGACCGTGATCTTGTTCGGATCAAATTCGAGAATCCCGTCGGCATAGCGACGCAGCAAGGCCTGGTAAAACGCTTCGATAAAACGTGTTCTCTGTGCTTGACTCGCCGAGCGCCAGTGCCGCGCAAGCACCAGCTGCGCTGCAAACTTCCGGTCGAATCGAGGCAAGAGAATCTCATCGATCAATGCATACAACGATTTACGATCGGCAGCCAATTCGGCCTTTCGCCCATCGAGCTTCTCGGTCAGCACGACCATAGAGTCTTCTATGACAGTGTTCGGTGAGTCTGCGGCGGCGCTCGCCAAACTGATAACGACAGCAGCCGTTACTATTCCAAGTAGCAATGCAGTAATTGCTCGTCGCATGATCGGATCCCTGTCCATTTTAGTCTTCGTCTTTTGAGCCGGCGTTCACAAGAAATTTGCCAATCAAATTTTCGAGCACGATGGCAGACTGTGTAAATAGCACTTCACTGCCGTCCTCGAAATAGGTGTCCGAACCGCCGGCCCGCAGCCCAATATACTGACTGCCGAGTATGCCCGAGGTCAGGATACTCGCGTCGGAATCATCCGGGATCTGATCGAACTGGCTGTCAATTACGAACTGAACGACGGCTTCGAGCGTCACCGGGTCGAACCGTACGTTCGTAACACGACCAATCGTAACTCCCGACATCGCGACCGGCGCCCGATTTCGCAGGCTACCGATATTTTCGAAGCGAGCCTCTACCCAGTAGGTTTCGTCCGCCGAAAAATCATCGCCGCCCGTTGTCTGTGTTGTCAGGAAAAACAACGCGCCCATGCCCAGAAGGACAAAAAGACCGGTGCCAATCTCAACTGAACGTGTCTGTTGCATTTTGTTACCTCAAAGCATCACGGCGGTGATCATGAAATCGAACACGAGCACTGCAATAGCTGTAATTACCACGGTTCGGGTCGTCGCCCTGCCAACACCCTCGGCCGTTGGGACAGCATTATAACCTTCCCACACGGCGATCATGCTGGCGGCCACGCCAAAAACAAGACTCTTGAATATACCCTCGTTGATGTCGTCCATATCAACTGTAATCTGGATTTGTTGCCAGAATGCGCCGACGTCAACAGACAGCAGTTCAACCGCGACCAGGTGGGTACCGAATAATCCAATCATGCTGAATACCGCCACCAGGAACGGCATCGCAATAACGCCGCCCAGGAACCGGGGGACCAGCACTCGCGGGACCGGGTTCACAGCCATCATTTCCATTGCCGACAGTTGATCAGTGGCCTTCATGAGGCCGATTTCTGACGCCAGCGACGTACCCGCACGGCCCGCGAACAGCAAAGCCGTAATTACCGGCCCAAGTTCCTTGATCAGACCGAAGGCCGCAAACACACCGACCGAATCCTCGGCATTGAAGCGGGCGAGATTAGAGTACCCCTGCAGTCCGAGGACGCCACCGACGAAAAGCCCGCAGACCATGATAATGACCAGCGACAGTGCGCCCGTGTTGAATATCTGTTTGACCACGAGGTCGAAGCGACTTACGAGGATCCCGGGCGAGTGCCGAATCAGTCGCAGTGCAAAAAGCTGGAACGCACCAAAGGTGCGGACGAACTCGACCGAGGTGTTGTACAAGTCGCGCAACAACGTTGTCACTCGGCGTCCCGTCCAAGCAACTGTTCCTCGTAATCCGGGGCCTGGTAATGGAAAGCAACCGGACCATCCGCCATGCCATGCATGAATTGACGGACAAGCTCGGACTTCGCTATCCGAAGTTCGTCCGGACTGCCTGAGGCTGCGACCTTGCCGCCGGAGATCAGGAAACTGCAATCGGCAACGGTTGAAACTTCGGCGACGTCATGACTCACGATGATGCTTGTAATACCGAGCGTGTCGTTCATGCGACGAACCAGCCGCACGATGACCCCCATCGAAATAGGATCGAGGCCCACAAAGGGCTCGTCATAAATCAGGATATCGGGATCCATTACCATCGCGCGTGCCAGCGCCACTCTGCGCGCCATTCCGCCGGACAACTCCGACGGCAGCATGTCGGCTGCCCCACGCAAACCTACTGCATGCAACTTGGTCAGAACGACGTGCCGTATCAGGCGGTTCGTAAGTTTGGTGTGTTCGCGAAGCGGAAAAGCGACATTTTCAAATACGCTCAGATCCGTGAGTAACGCACCATTCTGGAACAGCATCCCGAAGCGCTGTCGCAGCTGATAAAGCTCGGCCAGGTTCAGTGTCGCGATGTCGACACCGCCGATGTGAATCGTCCCATGCTGAGGAATCAGCTGCCGCGTGATGAGCCGCAACAACGTGGTTTTACCCGTGCCGCTGGGCCCCATCAGCGCCGTGATTTCGCCACGTTTGATTTTCAGATTCAGCCCCTCAAATATGACGCGGTGACCGCGCGAGTACTTGAGATCGTGTATCTCTATCAGGTTTTCGGAAGAGTCATCCAGGGGCTTCATTTTTTGTTTCTTTTCGGGCTCTTGGCGCACAAACGCGCAGCTCCGCGACGGCGTAGCATAGCAAAACACCCCTGCGGAGGCGCAAGAAATCGGCATTCACACTGGCTTGGGGCCATAAATAGGACTAAAATAGTCCTTTATTTGGCTGGAGTAGGAGCAGACATTGCTCAGAATAAGCAAGCTCACTGATTACGGGACGGTGCTGCTGGCCCATCTGGCGGCGAATCCGGCCGGCGTCTGCAGCGCCGCGGACGTTGCGGCCGCCACAGGCATCGCATTACCGACCGTCAGCAAGTTGCTCAAGTCGCTGGCGAAATCCGGGCTCGTCACGTCAACACGCGGCGCAAACGGCGGCTATGAGTTGTCGCGCAGCCCGGCAGCAATAAGCGCGGCCGACGTCATCGATGCGCTGGAGGGGCCTGTGTCAATTACGGAGTGCAGCTCGATCGACAGCCTCTGTGAGCATGAAGGCGTCTGCAGCGTAGGTGGCGCATGGCAACGTATTAATGTGGCGATCCGCCGCGCGTTGGACGATATCACCTTGAGCGATCTGCTGAAGTCCCAGAGTCCGGTGCCACAGTTCAATTTTGCGGGCATGCCGATCAACATTGAAAACAAGAACTGAACCTATGTCTACAGAATCTGAAAACCTCGAAAGCCTTGTCAATCGGCGTTATGAACACGGCTTCATTACTGACATCGAGACCGACAGCCTGCCACCCGGTCTCAACGAAGACGTCGTGCGCGCGATTTCGGCGCGCAAGAATGAGCCAGCCTTCATGCTTGAGTGGCGGCTGCAGGCGTATCGGCAGTGGCTCGAGATGAAAGAGCCGAAATGGGCTCATGTGCACTACCCGAAGATCGACTACAACGCGATATCCTATTTCTCTGCGCCCAAGTCGGATGAAGATCGACCAAAAAGCCTCGATGAAGTAGACCCGAAGCTCCTGGAGACCTACGACAAACTGGGAATCCCGTTGCACGAACGTGCACGACTCGCGGGCGTGGCCGTGGATGCCGTGTTCGACAGTGTCTCGGTCGCGACAACCTTCAAGGAAAAACTGTCTGAGGCCGGTGTCATCTTCTGTTCTTTTTCAGAAGCGGTACAAAAACATCCCGACCTTGTGCAGAAATACCTCGGCACGGTCGTCCCGCGGCGCGACAATTTCTTTGCGGCCCTTAACGCTGCCGTATTCAGCGACGGCTCCTTCGTCTATATCCCGAAAGGCGTGCGCTGCCCAATGGAGCTATCGACCTACTTTCGCATTAATGCCGCCAATACGGGGCAATTCGAGCGCACGTTGATCATCGCGGAAGAAGGCAGCCACGTCAGCTACCTCGAAGGCTGCACGGCACCGATGCGCGATGAAAACCAGCTGCATGCAGCCGTCGTGGAGCTCATCGCGCTCAAAGATGCCGAGATCAAGTACTCGACGGTGCAAAACTGGTACCCCGGTGACGAAAATGGTGTTGGCGGCATTTACAACTTTGTGACCAAGCGCGGTGATTGTCGGGGCGCCAATTCAAAGATCTCGTGGACACAGGTGGAAACCGGATCGGCGATTACGTGGAAATACCCGAGCTGCCTGCTGCGCGGTGACAATTCTGTCGGCGAGTTCTACTCGGTCGCCGTCGCCAATAACATGCAGCAGGCGGATACCGGTACGAAGATGATTCACATCGGACGCAATACAAGCAGCACGATCGTGTCCAAAGGAATTTCCGCCGGTCGTGCAGAAAACGCGTATCGGGGACTGGTGCGCGTCATGCCACAGGCGCACGGCGCGCGAAATCACACGCAGTGCGACTCGCTGCTCATCGGGAAAGAGTGCGGTGCGCATACCTTCCCGTACATGGAAATCAAGAACCCGTCCGCCAGGATTGAGCACGAAGCAACGACCTCGAAAATTTCCGCCGATCAGTTGTTCTATTGCAGGCAGCGCGGCCTCTCGGAAGAGGACGCGGTCAACATGATCGTCAACGGGTTCTGCAAGGAAGTGTTCAAGGAATTACCAATGGAATTCGCGGTCGAAGCGCAGGCGCTGCTCAACGTCAGCCTCGAAGGCGCGGTCGGTTAGGCAAGAAAGGTCAGGAATTCGAAATGCTTGAAATAAACAACCTCAAAAGCCGCATAGGCGATTCAGAAATACTGCGCGGGCTGTCACTGTCCGTCAAAGCGGGCGAGGTGCATGCCATCATGGGGCCGAACGGCTCCGGCAAAAGCACGCTGGCGCAGGTCATCGCGGGACACGAGGATTACGAGGTTACGGGCGGCACGGTCACGTACAACGGCCAGGACCTGCTCGAACTCGCACCCGAAGAACGCGCCCGCGAAGGAATATTCCTCGGTTTCCAATATCCCGTCGAAATTCCGGGCGTCAACAATGCCTACCTGCTGAAAGCCGCCGTCAACGCCAAGCGCAAACATCAGGGCCTCGGCGAAGTCGACGCGTTCGAGTTCCTGAAGCTGGCCCGGGAAAAAATGGCGACGCTCGGCATGGACCCCAAGTTTCTGAACCGCGGCGTAAACGAAGGATTCTCGGGCGGTGAGAAAAAACGCAACGAGATTCTGCAAATGGCGATGCTCGAGCCCCGCCTGGCCATTCTGGATGAAACCGACTCCGGACTGGACATCGATGCGCTCAAAGCGGTCGCCGCCGGCGTGAACGCATTGCGCAGCCCTGAACGTGCCATCATTCTCGTGACGCACTACCAGCGCTTGCTCGACTACGTTGAGCCGGATTACGTGCACGTGCTGTCGCAGGGTCGGATCGTCCGCTCCGGGGACAAGTCGCTCGCACTCGAGCTCGAGGAAAAAGGGTACGAATGGGTTCGCGAGGCCGCAAACGCATGAAGCAAGCGTCTCTTTCCATCGACCGTCTCAGAGAGGTTGTCAAAACTTTGCCCAACAACGGGCTGACGCCATCCCGGGAGGCGGCGCTAGCGCATCTCGACGAGCACGGCTTGCCGACGTTGCGCGACGAGGACTGGAAATACACTGACCTGTCCCCGCTTGTCGATATCAGTAATCGCTGGCTGACCGCAGGTCGACAGCAACGGCCGCCCAAGCTGCCAAGCGCCACGATCAAGGCGGTAACGACCTCGATCGATGCGATCTGGCTCGTAATCTCCAACGGTACGATCGATGAGCAATCCATAGGCGCCATCAAGCACAATGGCATCGAGGTCACGCGGTTCAGCGACGCACCGTCCCCGTTCGTAATGTCACGACCACTGGCCGATCTCAACGCGGCGTTGTTGCAGGATGGGCTGCGCATTCGGGTCACCGGATCGATCGAGAAACCCGTCGGAATCCTCATCGTTGATCGTGCCGGTGAAACCGCCGCTGTGGCGCAGTCATGCGTTGAGATTGAAGTCGCATCCGGCGTATCGGCCGAGTTCATCGAGTACCACGCTTCGGAAGGTGACGCAGACCACTATGCCAACACCGTCCTGTCTATCGCCGTAGGTGACAGTGCCGACGTAAAACACGTTCGCATTCAAAATCGATCGATCAGGCACGTTCAGACCGGCCGCACGTCGATTGCACTCGGACGTGACGCCCGACTTCGCATGGCCAGCTACGATCTGGGTGGCCGTCTCATTCGTAATGATATCGACATCGACCTCAGCGAGCCTGGCGCAGACATCGCTTTCGATGGCCTTTACCTCGCCGGTGATGGCCAGCACATCGACAATCACACACGTGTAGATCACCGCGTGGGCCCTGCGACCTCGTCCCAGGAATATCGGGGCATACTCAACGGCAACTGCCGCTGTGTCTGGAATGGCAAGGCGATTGTGCATAAAGGTGCAGACGGAACCGATGCCAGCCAGGCCAATCACAACCTATTGCTGTCTGACAAGGCGGAAATCGATACGAAGCCGGAACTCGAGATATACGCGGACGAAGTCAAGTGCAGCCACGGCACGACCGTCGGCCAACTGGACGAAACCGCCCTCTTCTACCTGCGTACCCGTGGCCTCGACAAACGTCACGCTATCCAGGTTCTGACGCATGCCTTTGCCGCCGATATCGTGCTGCGTGCGCCCGTCGCCGGTGTCAAAGACGCGATCACTGCCATCGTGGAAGCTCGCCTTGCAGAACTCATCGAGGCGGATGCCGCAGTGGACCTACTGTCATGAGTCACGCACAGCGACAACCATCCGTGGCAGCTGCCGACTGGCGCAAGGACTTTCCGATCCTAGAGCAAACTGTGAACGGCCAGCCACTCGTGTACCTGGATAGCGCCGCATCCGCACAACAGCCCGCATCGGTCATAGACGCGGTCGCTCGTTATCAACGTGAAGACCATGCCAACGTCCATCGTGGCGTGCACACGCTGAGTCACCGGGCGACGGATGCCTACGAGGGTGCTCGGGACAAGATTCTCGATTTCATCAATGCCACGAGCCGATCGGAAATCGTTTTGACCAGCGGTACTACAGAGTCGATAAACCTGGTCGCCCAGAGCTTCTGCCGTCCCCGCATCGGATCCGGCGACAAGATTTTGATCACGCATCTCGAGCATCACGCCAATATCGTGCCGTGGCAATTGGTCTGCGAACAAACCGGCGCCGAATTGATCGTGGCCCCGATCGACGACCACGGACAACTTGAGCTCGAGGCACTACGCTCAATGATGACGAACGATGTGTTCCTGCTCGCCATCGGCCACGTGTCCAATGCGCTCGGCACCGTAAACCCGGTCAAGGAGATCATTGCGCAGGCCAAACAATGCGGCATTCCGGTCCTGGTCGACGGTGCGCAGGGCGTACCGCACATGCCCATCGATGTGCAGGACCTTGACTGCGATTTTTACGCGTTCTCGGGTCACAAAATGTTCGGCCCGACAGGTACTGGCGTTCTGTATGGACGCGAGACTCTGCTGGATGAGATGCCGCCCTACCAGGGTGGGGGTGACATGATCCTCGAGGTCAGTTTCGAGTCCACGATTTACAATGAACTGCCCTACAAGTTCGAAGCCGGAACGCCCAACATCTCTGGCGTCATTGGCCTGGGCGCCGCGATCGACTACTTGCAGTCTGCTGGCATGCAGCGCATCGCCGCCTATGAATATGACTTGCACGAGTACATGCTGTCGCAGCTTGGGCGGGTTGACGACATTCGCTTGATTGGCACGGCCGCCAACAAAGCCAGCGTCCAGTCCTTTCTTCTCGGCGACATTCACTCGCATGATCTTGGCACGATTCTCGATCATCAGGGAGTCGCCATTCGCACGGGGCACCACTGCGCCATGCCGGTGATGAAGCGCTTCGGCATTTCGGGCACGGCACGTGCATCCGTGGCTTTCTACAACAATACCGACGATATCGATCGCCTGGTTGCAGCGCTCGAGAAAGCGAGGCAGGTTTTCAAATGACCGGCCATGCCGCCGTGACGCACGATATCCTTGACTTGTATCGTGAGCTGATACTCGATCACGCGCGCAGTCCACGGCATTTCGGCCGCCTGGAGAATGCCACCCATGAGGCTCAGGGCATCAACCCGCTCTGCGGCGACAAACTGTGCGTTTATCTCTGTATCGACGACAACCAGCGCATTGCAGCCATTAGCTTCGAGGGCTCCGGCTGTGCCATCTCGGTGGCGTCGGCCTCATTGCTCACCGATACGATCATCGGATTGTCCGTAGACAAAGCAGAAGCCATATTCAGCACGGTGACCGAGAGACTGACTCACGGCAGTACAGACGGCCCCGGCAACCTTGACGTCGACCTCGACAAACCGCTCGAAAAAATCAAGGCACTCGACGGTGTGCGGGAATTTCCGTCACGCGTAAAATGTGCAACGCTCGCCTGGCATGCAATGCATTCTGCTTTACGCCAGGATGCGATGCCGGCTACCACGGAGTAAGAAGTACGATGTTTGGTCATAGCAATGAACCGTTCACACTGTCACGCGACGTGGCCGCCATCATCATTCCGGCCGGTGAGCAATTGACACTGCGGACAGGAACCGAAGGGTTCATCACGCAAGCACTTGGCGGCAGTTTTACGGTTTACGTCGAAGGCAACCTGTTCCGCATTTCCGGCGGCGACGCTGATGCGCTGGGAAAGGACCCGGTGCCGCCGCCACAAGTACCGGACAATGCAACCGACGCCGATATCGAAGCCGTAATCTGGGAACAATTGAAAACCTGCTATGACCCGGAAATTCCGGTCGACATCGTTAATCTCGGCCTGGTCTATCGATGCGATGTCAGGGCACTAGGCAACGGCCAGCGGTCGGTCAGCGTGGACATGACATTGACGGCGCCAGGTTGTGGCATGGGAGATGTGCTCGTGCAGGACGCTCGTGAAAAGATCGCCATCATTCCGACAGTCTCGGACGTCGATGTGGAGCTCGTATTTGATCCGCCCTGGAATGTTGGCATGATGAGCGAAGAAGCTCGCCTGCAAACCGGGCTCATGTAAATCGAGGCACAGCGGCGATGAAAATACTTACCGTGGTTCGCCATGCCAAATCCAGCTGGAGCGACACGCGTCTCAGTGACGGGAAACGTCCGCTCAACAAACGTGGCAAACGTGACGCCCCGGCGATGGGTAAGCGCATCGCCAAGCATGGCATTCGCCCTTCACTGATCATGTCCAGTCCCGCCAAGCGCGCCTGGTCTACGGCGAAACTGATCGCAGCCGAAATATCCTACCCGATCGAGTTCCTGCAGCGCGAAGACAGCCTGTACCTCGCATCCCTCGATGAAATTCTGGGCGTAATCGTTGCGCAGGATAATGGGTTCAATAATATGATGCTTGTTGGCCATAACCCGGGGATGACCGACTTCGTAAATTTCCTGTCACCCGGATTGACGAATAATCTGCCAACGGCGGGTGTTGTCTCCGTGCAAATCGATCAGGACGACTGGAACCTTTACGAGCAACCCGGGACCGAGCTGCTCGTTTACGATTATCCGAAGAAAGGAATCTGAGCCCGTCCCTTCAACACTCGGGGACGTTGACCGCAAGACCGCCTTTGGACGTTTCCTTGTAATGCGATGACATGTCCAGACCCGTCTGACGCATCGTCTTGATAACCTGGTCCAATGTCACTTTGTGCGTGCCATCCCCGTGCATTGCAAGCTTCGCTGCATTGATCGCTTTGACAGCGCCCATGGCATTGCGCTCGATACACGGTATTTGCACGAGACCGCCAATCGGATCGCAGGTCAACCCCAGGTTGTGTTCCATACCGATCTCGGCTGCCTCTTCAATATGATCATTGCTCCCGCCCAGCGTCGCAGCAAGCCCACCTGCAGCCATTGAGCACGCGACACCGACCTCACCCTGGCAACCCATTTCGGCACCGGAAATCGAAGCATTTATCTTGTACAGAATACCGATCGCACCGGCGGTCAGGATGAAGGTGCGAATGCCCTCTTCGCTCGCCCCGGGAACGAAGCGATCATAGAACATCAATACGGCCGGGATAATCCCGGCAGCACCGTTGGTTGGCGACGTAACCACGCGCCCGCCCGATGCGTTTTCTTCATTAACGGCTATCGCGAATGCGTTTACCCACTCCATTGCATCAAAGGCTGTCGGCTCACCACGTTTTGACAAGCTGCGATACAATTTTGGCGCGCGACGAAGTACCGACATTTTGCCGGGCAATACGCCATCCGTGCGCAATCCTCGCTCGATGCAATCCCGCATCGCCTGCCATAGATCCGCGATGCGCTGGTCCACTTCCTCCCTGCTGCGCCAATGCATTTCATTTCGAAGCACGAGTTCGGCGATGCTCAGCTTGTGTTCCGCGGCTATCGTGAGCAAGGACTCACTCGTCACGAACGGCAGCGGTGGCTCGCCCTCCTGCGTCAGCGGTTCCGGGTCGTCGTTGCGTGCAATAAAACCGCCCCCAAGCGAATAGTAATTCTCGTCGAGCAATACCCGGCCGTCCGCCGCGTATGCAACGAAATGCATGCCATTGGTATGTCTTGGTAACTCCGTCTCAAAATCAAACTTCAGATCTGTTTCCGGATCGAACGCCATCCGACCGATGCCTGGTGCTTCGATATGGCGGTCGGCGCGAATTCCCGCCAGCAGGTCGTCGACCTCGTCCGCATCGATCGTCTCGGGCATGAACCCCGACAAGCCGAGTAACACGGCCGAATCCGTACCATGGCCTTTGCCGGTCCAGGCGAGTGAGCCGTGCAGCGTGACTGCGATTCGGCCGACATCCGCGGACACAGGTTTCAGATCAGTCACGAAAGCCCTTGCCGCCTTCATCGGCCCGACCGTGTGCGAACTCGACGGGCCGATACCGATCTTGAAGATATCGAATATGCTAAGGGGCCGTTGATCAGTCATTAGTCGGAGCCGAGCGTAAGCAAGCTTGCGTTGCCGCCAACTGCCGAAATGTTATTGCTGACCGTGTACTCACTGCCGAATCGCTGCACATAGTGCGGCCCGCCAGCCTTTGGCCCGGTACCCGACAAACCCCTGCCGCCGAATGGCTGCACGCCAACGACCGCGCCGATCATGTTGCGATTAATGTAGATGTTTCCCGCAGCGGACGCTTTGACGAGACCTCGCGCGCGCGAGTCGATGCGGCTGTGCAAGCCCATCGTCAGCCCATAGCCCGTTGCATTGACAGCCTCGACTGTCTTGTCGAGTTCGCTGCCCTTGAACTTGAGCACGTGCAGAATCGGGCCGAATACTTCCTCCGTCAAGACACTGATATCGTCTATTTCTACCAGCGTAGGCGCAAAGAACGTCCCCGCCTCGTGTCCCGCGGGCAACGAGCATCGATGGACGATTCTGGCTTCCTTTGCCATTCTCTCGACATGTGCCTCCAAGACTGATCTGGATGGCGCATCAATCGCGGGCCCGACGTCGGTTGACAGGTATTTTGGATCGCCAATGACGAGTTCGTCCATGTAGCCCGTCAGCAATTCGAGTGTCCGCGGCTCGATATCCTCCTGCACGCACAGCAAGCGCAACGCGGAGCACCTTTGGCCCGCACTGTTGAACGCCGAATAAATGCTGTCGTGCACGACCTGCTCCGGCAGTGCCGAACTATCGACAAACATGGCATTTTGCCCGCCGGTCTCCGCAATCAGGGTGCCGATCGGGCCGTCCCGATGCGCCAGCGTCTGATTGATTGTCTGGGCGACGCCGGTTGATCCGGTGAACACGACACCGGCGACTCGCGGATCTGCAACAGCACGCCTGCCGATGAGGGAGCCGGAGCCTGGAATAAAATGCAGCACGTCGGCCGGCACGCCGGCCTCGAGCATCAGCTGCACAGCACGGTAGGCAATCAGTGGGGTCGGCGCCGCCGGTTTCGCGAGCACGGCGTTACCGGCCGCAAGAGCGGCCGCTACCTGGCCCGTAAATATCGCCAGCGGAAAATTCCAGGGGCTGATGCAAACGAAAACACCTCGACCACGCAGACCGTAGGTGTTGTGCTCTCCTGTCGGGCCGGGCATGACCAGCGGCTCGCCAAAATGTCGCTGCGCCTGTGCGGCATAGTAGCGAAAGAAATCCACAGCCTCGCGCAGCTCGGAAATCGAGTCCGGGATGGTCTTGCCGCCTTCGCTGACGCACAGCGCCAGGAGCTCGGCATGATGGGCTTCGAAGAGGTCCGCCGCGCGATTCAGGATCCGGGCACGTTCATCGGCCCCTGTTCGATCCCATGCAACCTGCCCTCTGACCGAAAGTTCCAGCGCAGCGTCTACGTGTTTTTCTGCAGCCAAATGGCAAATACCCACGACTTCGTCGGTATTCGCCGGATTAACCGATGGCTCCTCCGCCCCCGACATCTCCTTGCCGCCAACAATCGGTTTGGCTGTAACCGGCCTGGTGCTGGCGGCCTCCATCTCCGAGAGCAACTTGCGGCGGACAGTGCGGTCGGCAAGATTAAAGCCGTGTGAGTTGTTTCTCTCGGGCTGGAAAATGTCGACCGGACGCGGAATCCGGTCATGCGGCAGACAGTCGTGTTGCGCGGCGACCGTCAGCGGATCGGCGATGATGTCCTCAACGTCAATGGACTCATCGATGATCTTGTTCACGAACGAGGTATTCGAGCCGTTCTCCAACAAACGTCGAACGAGGTACGGCAACAGGTCCTCGTGGTTACCCACAGGCGCATACACGCGGCAAGGCCGATCGTGCTTTTCGGGGTCGACGACTTCAGCATACA
Organism: uncultured Gammaproteobacteria bacterium; assembly: GCA_963841165.1. Lineage (GTDB taxonomy): Bacteria > Pseudomonadota > Gammaproteobacteria > Steroidobacterales > Woeseiaceae > UBA1847. Next base: position 20,219 of record CAWJCA010000042.1, read on the forward strand.
GTTCCTCGCCCATGCCATGCAGTCGCTGGAACTCGTAGTCCCGACGCGGACCGGCATAATGCAACACGCTCGCCAGTGTATGCGCGTTATGTGTCGCGAACTGTGCGTAGATCTTGTCGCCGGCCGCAAGTGCTGCCCGCGCGCAGGCGAGATACGATACGTCCGAGTGGGACTTGCGCGTGAACACGGGATAGCTCGAAATACCCTGTTCCTGGGCCCACTTGATCTCACTGTCCCAGTAAGCGCCCTTCACGAGACGGACCGGGATTCGCCGGCCAACGTCGCCGGCCAGTTCCTCGATGAAACGCATCGTGTCACGCCCGCGGCGCTGGTAGGTCTGCACCGCCAGGCCGAATCCATCCCAGCCGGCCAGCGCTTTGTCACGATAGACGTACTCGAAGATAGTCAGCCACATCTCGAGCCGGCTCGCCTCCTCTGAATCGATGGTCAGGCCGATGCCTACTTCCCTGGCGTGTTTGGCAAGTTCCAGGACCGACGGCGCAAGCTCTTTCATGACCCGCTGTTCGTGGGTGTACTCGTAACGCGGATGCAGCGCCGACAGTTTGACCGAGATACCGGGTGCGGAAAATACATCCGGCGCGTCGACCTGCGGCCCGTTGCCGATGCTGTCAATGCCTTCGTGGTAATTATCGAGGTAGCGCTGTGCGTCGGCTGCCGTCAGTGCCGACTCGCCAAGCATGTCGAAGGAGTAACGGTACGGTAGCTTTTCGTTTTTCAGCGAGCGCTTCAGCGCGTCCCCGATCGTGCGTCCCATGACAAACTGATGGCCCATGATTTTCATTGCCTGGCGCATGGCGGTTCGCACCAACGGCTCACCGGCACGGCTGACAAGTCGGCCGAGCGCTTGTCCGGGATTACTCGTAGCGACCTCGTCCATACTCAGAATACGGCCCGTCAGCATCAAGCCCCAGGTCGACGCGTTAACGAACACGGAGTCACTGACACCGAGATGGTCCTTCCATTTCGCAGACGTGATTTTGTCCGCAATCAGCCGGTCGGCCGTATCGGCGTCCGGAATCCGCAGCAATGCCTCGGCGATACACATGAGCAACACGCCCTCATCCGAGGACAGGTCGTATTGCTGCAGAAAGGCTTCTATGCCCCCGTCATTGGCCGTGTTCTTGCGAACGGCGCGCACGAGCTGCGCTGCCGTACTCTGGATTTTCTCGCGAGCGGCGTCGCCCGAATCGGCGGCTTTGACCAGTTCCCGGACGAGTTTCTCTTCGTCCGCGAGATAAAGATCATTGATGTAGGGAATACTGCCTTCCCGGGCAGCCGGTTGATCAACAAAACTCATGCAGAAACTCCGAATGTCCACTCTTGCGGTGGGCTCAAAAAGGAATACACGGGCGGCGATTATAGGGTATTCAGGGCCTCACGGGCATCGCTATCGGCCTTTTCGATCGCGTAACTGACGGCGCGTGTGTTTGTCCGGCTTGCCCTTCGTCATCGGCATTTGCAGCCGGTCCCGCCGCAGCTCGGCAAGCTGTTGTTCCCGCCGTGCGATGCTTGCCGGAGACTCGTCATAGCAAGCCTGCGCGTCTTTCGCCGGGCCGCGCCGGGCAGGTATTCCCAGAACCGTCAGCTCGTAGGTAGACTGTTGACGGACGAGCTGGACTTCGTCACCTATGCGTACGCTCGTCGCGGCGCGGGCGCGCTCACCGTTGACGCGCACGTGGCCGCCATTCACGGCCGCCTGTGCCGCGGTCCGCGTCTTGTAAAATCGCGTAAACCAGAGCCACCGATCCAGTCTTAGTAAGTCGTTTGACACGACCAATCTCCTTTGGCCTCCTGATATACTTTGCGTCCTTCGAACCCAGAGAGCAAACCCGTGCCAACAACCTTTTTGGAATCACTCGGGAAACAGACCGAGGCGCTGAAATCAGAGGGCCTTTTCAAAACAGAAAGACTCATCGCAGGACCGCAGCAAGCTGCCATTGATGTGCGCGCAAATGGCGGCACAGAACATGTAATTAACCTGTGCGCAAATAACTACCTCGGCCTCGCCAATCACCCGGAGGTCATCGCGGCCGCGCACAAAGCGCTGGATCAATACGGCTACGGCATGGCATCCGTGCGGTTCATCTGTGGCACGCAGACTATTCATAAGGAACTGGAAGCACGTATCAGCGCCTTTCTTGGCACTGAGGACACCATCCTGTATCCGTCCTGTTTCGATGCGAATGGCGGCTTGTTCGAGACGCTCCTGGGACCCGATGATGCTGTCATAAGCGACGCGCTCAACCATGCCAGCATTATCGACGGTATTCGCCTGTGCAAGGCGCAGCGTTACCGCTATGCCAACAGCGACATGCAGGATCTTCGTACCCAGCTTCAGGACGCATCTGGAGCCAATACCAAACTGATCGTAACGGACGGCGTATTCTCGATGGATGGCACCATCGCCGATCTCGTCGGCATTTGCGAGCTCGCAACTGAATTTGACGCACTGACGATGATTGACGACTGCCATGCAACGGGATTCCTCGGAAAAACAGGGCGTGGCACGCACGAGTACCGTGGTGTAATGGGAAGCATCGACATCATCACGGGGACGCTGGGCAAAGCACTCGGTGGTGCGTCGGGCGGATACACGTCGGGCCGCAAGGAAATCGTTGGCTGGTTGCGGCAGCGCTCGCGCCCGTACCTGTTTTCGAATTCCGTCGCGCCAATGATCGCCGCGGCATCAATCGCCGTACTCGACCTGCTCGAACGCGACAGCTCCCTGCAGGAACAGCTGCATGAAAACGCGGCGTATTTCCGCAGCGAGATGACCGAGAGAGGCTTTGAGCTGAAACCCGGCGAACACCCGATCATTCCCGTGATGCTCGGCGATGCGAAGCTTGCGACCACGATGGCGGACAAACTCCTCGCACGCGGTATCTATGTGATCGGCTTCTCGTTCCCGGTCGTCCCGAAGGGACAGGCGAGAATCCGGACACAAATGTCGGCCGGACTGACCCGTGAACAACTGGACAAGGCGATCGACGCATTCACGGCCGTCGGCCGCGAACTGGGCGTAATCAAATGATCCCGCACACCAGGAAGGAACGATGAAAGCACTGGTTAAAGCAAAACCCGAGCGCGGCATTTGGATGGAAGACATCGCGGTTCCCGAAGTCGGCCATAACGATGTGCTGATCAAGGTAAACCGCACGGCGATATGTGGAACCGATATCCACATTTTCAAATGGGATGACTGGGCCCAGAAAACGATTCCGGTTCCGATGGCGGTTGGGCACGAATTCAGCGGCGAGATCGTCGAAATGGGCGTTGAGGTCGGCGGCTTCAGCGTCGGCGACAGGGTTTCGGCCGAGGGTCACATTACCTGTGGCCATTGTCGAAATTGCCGCGCCGGCCGCCGTCATCTTTGCATGAATGCGATCGGCGTAGGCGTCAGTCGGCCCGGCGCATTCGCCGAATACCTGTCGGTCCCGGCGTTCAATGTTTTCAAGCTGCCGGACATGATCACCGATGACATGGCATCGATTCTCGATCCGCTCGGTAATGCCACGCATACCGCTTTATCGTTCGATCTCGTAGGCGAGGACGTTCTGATCACGGGTGCCGGTCCGATCGGTGTCATGGCCGTCGCGATCGCGCGCTTCGCAGGCGCACGCCACGTCGTCATTACCGACGTCAACGATTACCGGCTGGAGCTTGCCCGTAAAATGGGAGCCTCGCGCGCACTCAACGTGACCCGGGAGACCATCGACGACACGATGCGCGACTTGGGCATGGAAGAAGGTTTCGATGTCGGCATGGAAATGTCGGGCAATCCGCAGGCGTTTCGCGACATGCTGAGGACAATGCACCACGGTGGAAAAATCGCCATGCTCGGCATTCCGCCAGGGGAAATGGCCATCAACTGGAATGACGTCATTTTCAAGGGGCTGTTCATCAAAGGGATCTATGGCCGCGAGATGTTCGAGACCTGGTACAAGATGTCCAGCATGCTGCAGAGCGGCCTGAACATGGAACCGATCATCACCCACCATTTCGATATCGAGGAGTTCCAGCCCGCGTTCGAACTCATGGAGTCCGGACAAACGGGCAAGGTCATCCTGCACTGGAATTGATGGAAGCCTGCTCCGTTAATCGATTTCGCAAAAGCAGTGCGTATATACGCCCCTGGGATCATTAAACTTCGTAATGCCTGCGAGCAACTAGTCGATTTCGCAAAAACAGTGCGTATAAACGCCCCTGGGATCATTGAACTTCGTGACGCCTGCGAGCAACTTCTGCAGCTGATTCGCGAAAACAGCAATCGGCGCCGGCTCGCGAACAAAGCTGGCCGGATCGATGCCAGCGGTTTTTGCTACCGTCAGGAAATCGACAATCATCTGCTCGGTTGGGGACAACTCCGGACCAATGGTTTTCCTGCCGTAGCCTCCTTCCTCGAGACCGACGAGATCTGCCGCGACAGCCACGGCGTCATCGAGACCGCCAAGCTGATCGACCAGTCCGTTCTCCAGCGCATCAGTGCCGGTCCAGACCTGTCCCTGGCCAATGCTATCCACGATTTGCTTGTCCAGGCCACGGTGCTCGGAAACGCGTGCAACAAAATCGTCGTACACGTTTTCGATCAGCATCTGCACCAGCTGCTTCGAAGAACCAGTCATTTCACGATCCAGTCGCAGCGCCTCCACCCAGGGGGTTGTAGCGACACCGTCAGTCGCAACGCCGACGGCCGCAAGTGATCGCTGGAACGTGGGTATCATGCCAAAGACACCGATCGATCCTGTTATTGTCGACGGGCTGGCGATTACCTTGTCAGCGCCGACGGATATCCAGTATCCACCAGAGGCTGCCACGCTGCTCATCGACGCAACAACAGGCTTGCCGGCCTCCTGCAGAGCTTCTATTTCGTTCGCAATCACTTCGGATGCAAACGAACTGCCACCCGGGCTGTCGACGCGAAGCACGACGGCTTTGACAGACTCATCTTGCAGCGCTTTACGAAGCAAGGCTGCCGCCGAATCGCCACCGACAGTGCCAGGTGGCTGCGCTCCATCGAGAATCTCGCCCACTGCAACCACTATTGCAACGTTTTCAGCTTTTTTCTTGGGCTTATGCAACAGCCGCATCTGGCCGAGGTAGTCGCGCATCGACACCGACGAGTACAGCGTCTCGTCCTCCGAATCCTCGCCCGCGTATTCCTTGATGCGATCTCGCAAAGCAGTGCGAGCCAGCAAGTCATCTACCAAACCGATATCACGTGCAGCAGCGGCGGTATCGCCATTGGCACTTCCGACGCGCTCAACCATGTTCTGCGCATAGTCGTCGATGCTGCCTTCAGGCAGCCCGCGCGCGGTAACTACGTCTTGCTGATACGTGTTCCAGAACTGATTGATCAAACGGCTCCTGGACTCCTGGTCTTCGGGAGACATATCCATTCGTGTGTAGGGTTCGACAAACGATTTGTGGGTGCCGACTTTGAAAACATTCCAGTCGATGCGCAGCAGGTCTATCGCATCCTTGAAGTAGTTTCGATATGACCCGTAACCCTGCAGCAATACCAGGCCCTCGGGGTGCAGATACAGCTCGTCGGCGTGGGCCGCCAGGTAATATCCCTGTTGTGCAAAAAAATCGGCGCTTGCAATGACCGGTTTTCCCGACTCCTGGAAGGCATCGATCGCCTCCGCAACGCGCTGTAGTTTGTTTAGCCCGCCTGATGCGAACACGCTCAGCTCCAGATGAACGACCGCGATACGATCGTCGGTTCGTGCGAACTCCAGCGCATCGACGATATCCTGTACCAGCGTCTGCGGCGGCGTATCGCCGACCAGTTCCGTCAGCGCGCGATCAAATGGATCGCCTTCCAGCTGCTCCACAAGTACTCCGGACGGTTGAATAAACAGCGCCGCTTGTTTCGGCATTAGCGGCGGAGTACCTGACATGGCACCGAAAAACACCAGGAAAATGAATAGCAACAGCACAAGGTGAAGTACTTTTCGCAGTCCGTTAAGGCCACGCCATAACGATGCCAGCATGCGGCGGATCAAATTTCCCTTACTCATGATTTCTGGTTTCCTCAGCCATTCGGATAGCGATGTGCCGAACTTTACACCAAGAGGCGCAAGATGTGGCCCCGGTCTCCACTCATGTGGCTCAACAGCTTGTCAGCAGCGCCCTGTCAATCCGACAGAAACGCGAGTGAGAGTTCCGGCAAGAAGGTGATGATCACCACTGACGCCATCAGGATAATCAGGAACGGGAACGTCGCCGAGTACACGTGCATGATCGGCTTCTCAAAGCGATAACTCGCGATGAAAAGGTTGAGACCGACCGGGGGCGTCAGGTATCCGAGCTGCATCGCAGCCAGGAAGACGATACCCAGGTGTACCTCATTGACACCGTATCCGGCAGCGATGGGCAGGATTAGCGGCACGACGAGGACGATCGCGGAGAAGATATCCAGGATGGCACCGAGGACGAGCAGGAAAAGCAGCAGCAGGATCAGGAACGACGTCTGGCTACTGACCATACTCGAGACAAGCTCGAACAAGCGTTGCGGAATGCCTGCGTCGATCATATAGCCAGTCGACGCAACTGATGCACCGAGTATGACCAGGATCGCACCAACCAGCACCATCGACGCCCGCATGATGCGTGGCAATTCGCGCAACGGTATTTCTCGCAAGATAACGACTTCAACCAAGACGACATATAACGCTGTGACCGCCGCGGCCTCGGACACTGCAAAAAACCCGGAGTAAATACCACCTAATACGACGACCGGCAGTGGCAGCTCCCAAATAGATTCGCGGAGCGCAGTTCCGACCTCGCGAATAGAAAAGGAGCTCAGCGGTCGCCTGATGTGCCGATTCACCCAAATGCTCCAGCCTGAAAGCATCAGCAGCATCAAGAGACCGGGCAAAATGCCCGCCAGGAACAGGTTGTCAACCGGGACTTCAGCGATGACCCCGTACAGGATCAGCGGCAACGATGGCGCGAATAAGAGCCCGAGGCTCCCGGCTGACGTAACCAAACCAAGATTGAACTTGTCGCCATAGCCGTCCTGTTTCAAGGCCGGGTACAAAATAGCGCCAAGCGCGATAATTGTTACGCCGGACGCACCGGTAAAAGCGGTAAAGAAAGCGCAGGCCGCGAGGCAGACCAGCGCGAGCCCCCCGGGCATCCATCCCATCATTGCGCCCGTCAGTTTTACGAGTCGCCTGGGCGCGTTGCTTTCACTGAGAAGGTAACCGGCAAACGTGAACATCGGAATGGCTGACAAAAACGGCATGCTGGCGATGCTCTGTATTTCCAGCGCCATGATCATCAAATCAGTGCCCTCTTTTTGGAAACCGATCATCGCGCTTGCGGCAATGACCGCAAATAGAGGTGCCCCGAATATCGCCAGCAGGACCAATAATACGCTGAGAATAATCACGCGCCTGGTCCACCGGACGGACGCGTGACGATTGCGCCGACTTGCTTAACAACCAGGACGAGGAAACGAAAACTGATCAGCAGGAATGCCGCCGGCATGACACTGTGAGCGATCCACGCCGGTATATTGACCAGCACCGTATCCTGATATTCGATTTCAAGCTTCAGGTACTGCCACGCCTGCCATGCAATTACGCCACAGACAAGAGCCGCCGAACAGGTCGACGAAAATCCGAATCACGCGGATTCCAAGTTCAGGAAGAATGTGAGAAAGCGCATCGATGCGGATGTGACGGTTATCGCGAGTGGCCGCAATTGAACCAACCATCGCCAGCCAAAGCACCATCAGCTTGATCAGCTCATCCGCCCATACGAACCCGGTATTGAATACTTCCCGGAGAACGATTTGTCCAACGGCCAGCAACATCATCGCGCTAAGAAGTGTTACGAGAGCCGCGGTTTCGAGAAAATTACCGGTTCTTTCGAGACGCTCGAGCAGGGCGATAAATCGGTAATACACGACTAGTTGGGGCCGGTGGCACCATGTTGGCTGCGATATTCGTCGATATAGCGCATCATCTCTTCGTAGAGCTCTTTGCTGAATTTGCCCTGTTCACCGAGCTTACGGTTCGACGCGAGCAACACCTTGCGGGTCTTTACGAACTCCTCCTCGTCGAACTCGACGGATTCGATACCGGCGTTCAACAACGCATCGAATGCCGCATCGTTGTCGACCAGGTTTACCTTGTTGAAGTTCTCATAGATCCTGCTCATCACTTCACGGACGATCGCCTGATCGTCGGAGCTTATTTTTTCGAACGTCTTCTTGTCCACGGCCATGAAACCAAAGGTGTACACCAGCGGAACCCGCGTTACGTATTTGACCTTGGTGTGCCACTGCAGAATCAATGCGACGTAAGGAGGAATCGCGACAATGTCAATCAGACCCGTCTGTAAGCCGGTTAGAACGTCTGTCAGTGGCAATGTCACGGGGGACAGCGACAGCGCCTGCATCGATGCGTAACTAATGGCGTCGCCCTCGGGCACCCACACGCGTTTACCTTTCATGTCGGACAGCGACCTGACCGGCGTGTTGGACATGATGTTGGCAAACCCCGACGTTGCGAATCCGAAATTGACGAATCCCGCGTCTTCGAGCCCCTGTTGCAAACGAGCATCGAGACGACCCCGGACGTGAGCCGCTTCTTCCACAGAATCAAAGATAAGCGGCATGCCGTACAAATTCAGATCCGAGTATTGAGAAGCAAGAGCCGACGGAGTAAATGCGCCGCCCTGAAGTTGCCGAATTCTGATCTGGCCCAGCACCTTCTTGTCGTCGCCCTTGACGCCACCGCCGTAGTACTTGATTTCCACGCGACCTTCAGTCCGCTCTTTTATCTCTTTGGCGCCCGAGCGCATATCATCCATCCACTGCGTGCCATCAGGCGTAGCGGTGGCGATTTTCAGCGTGACAGCATACGAAGGCAGACTGAATGCCAATGCTACAAGAATCAAAAACAGCTTTTTCATAACTTGCCCATCAAAAATAGTCATCGGCTTCGGCCAGTAGCACCGCCGCTTCTTCCTGTGCAAGGACGTTACCCAGCGTAAACCCGTCCTGGTAGGGATCTGCCGCCACAACTTCATTCAGAAGCTGATCGTGCATCTCCCGTTCGTATAACTTTTTCGCGTAGCCCTTGGCAAATTCGACCTTGGCGCCCAGGTCATTGCCACCGGTTAACGCGATGGCCTTCTCGAAGTACTCGCGCGCCCTTTCCGGTTCGCCGCCCAGCCGCCGGCGGCCGCAGGGTCAGCAATATTCCCATATAGGTGTAGGCGCTACTGTTAACTGCGTCGCCACTTATGTCCAAATAATGGTTGAACAAAGCCTCGATCTGCGGCAATTCGGCGATCGAGTTCACGTCCGAGCTGTGTGCTCTGAGGTAAGCCAGCGATGCAAAGCCATAGGTATAAAGAAACTCGGCTTTCTTGGGCCGAATACCACTCAGGGTTGCAACAAACTCGTCGTAGGTCGCGTCCGGCCAGCCGCAGGCAGGTGAATAGGACTCGCACATGGCTTTGAGCGCGTACCGTCGCGCGCGCGTGGTCAGGCGCGAGGCCCTGGTCTCGTCGTCGGCGAAAACAGCCCCATAGGTGGCATACAGGGTAGCCGCGGCGGCCAGGATATCGGGGTCATCCGGACTGCCCTCGACAAAACTGTCGAGCAGCAGCAAATAGGACGGTGCCCCTGCCCGCACGAGCTCCGGATCGTCCTGGTTGACGATAGCAACGGACAGGTTGTCGGCCAGACCGTTTGCAGCGGACGACACGATAATCGTGCAGCCGCTCAAGGCAGCGCTCGAGACCAGCAGCAACACCGCCTTCAGGACGAAATTTGGGAATACTGTTCTCATGACACGAGGGACCCCGTTGCCGGGAATTGGTTCAAAGCATTCGGACAGACCGCATTATGTGGACTATTGTCGGAATTTGAAACCGGGAAGCGGGCTCGCGGCACACCGACCCCTGCGCGACGAGCACAGCAGAGGCCTGAAAGAACGATCTGCGGACTAGATCTTTTCCTTGATGCGCGCCGCTTTGCCGGTACGACCGCGGAGGTAGTACAGCTTGGCACGCCGAACGTCACCGCGGCGCTTGACCGCGACTGAATCGACAACCGGGCTGTAAGTCTGGAATACGCGCTCTACACCTTCGCCGTGCGAGATTTTACGCACCGTGAACGAAGAATTCAGGCCACGATTGCGCTTGGCAATCACAACTCCCTCGAATGCCTGCAGGCGTTCGCGCTCACCCTCTTTGACCTTGACCTGGACGACAATCGTGTCGCCTGGAGCGAAATCGGGAATTTCCTTGCCCATTTGCTCGTTTTCGATCGCTTCAATAATTTTGCTCATTGTCTTTGCTCTTTCAAAAATTCGTCGAGCAACATTCGCTGCTCATCACTTAAATCCAGTTTTTCAAGCAAGTCCGGTCGTCGCAACTGAGTCCGACCTAACGCCTGCTTGTACCTCCACCGCGCGATATTCGCGTGATCGCCAGACAACAAAACTTCCGGCACGGACCTACCTTCAACCACTTCGGGGCGCGTGTAGTGCGGGCAGTCCAGCAGCCCTTCCACGAATGAGTCCTGCTTCGCGGACTCATCATGACCTAACACACCCGGCAATAACCTCACCACGGCATCAATCACCGCCATCGCCGCGATTTCGCCGCCTGAAAGCACAAAATCGCCCAGCGATATTTCCTCATCGACCTGCGACTCAATCAGTCGCTCATCGATGCCTTCATACCGGCCAGCCAGCAATATCATCCCCGGCAGGGATGCATATCGCTCGGCCACGGCCTGGTCGAACACCGCGCCTTGCGGCGACAGGCAGACGACCGGGCTACCCTCAGGCAATCGTTCTCGTGACGCCTGCAATGCCCTGGCAAGCGGCGCGAACTTCATCACCATGCCGGGACCACCGCCATAGGGCCGATCGTCAACCGTCCGATGCACGTCCTCCGTGTGATCCCGCGGATTCTCGATATCCAGCGAAACCAGTTCACGGTCCAGTGCGCGGCCCACGACACCATAGTCGGCAATCATCGCAACCATTTCCGGAAACAGGCTAACGACGCCAATTCGCATCTCGTCAATCCCATTCCCAGTCGACAGTGATCAGGCCTTTGGCAAGATCAACGTCGAGCACTACTTCATCTTTGACGAACGGAACCAAACGTTCCTTTTCGCCTTTTATCACCATTACGTCGTGTGTGCCGGTCTCGAGCAGGTATGCAAGATTGCCAAGTTCCGAGCCATCGCTCCGCACGACTTGCAAGCCTTCGAGATCGGACCAGTAATAATGGCCCTCTTCCGCTTCCGGCAGCGCCGCCCTGGGGACTCCGATTTCGGACCCGATAAGCGTTGCCGCCTGGTCGCGATCGTCGAATCCATCAATTCGCACCACGACCGTTTTTCCATGCCGCTGTCCTTCAGCGACTTTGGCTGGTCGCCACTCACCTTTGTGGCCGAGCAACCAGCTTTCGTAATCCAGTACCGCTTCACGCGGGTCGGTGTATGAAAACACCTTGACCCACCCTCGCACGCCGAACACGCCGGAAATACGTCCCAGCACTATCGGCTCGTCTGCCAACAGGTCAGCTGCTCGCGGCGGCCTTGCGATGCTTTTTCAGCAACGATGCAACGCGATCTGACGGTTGTGCACCTTTTCCAATCCAGTAATCAGCACGCTCGAGATCGACCCGGAGGTTCTCCTCGTGCTCTTGCCCGACCGGATTGAAAAAACCAATGCGCTCAATATACCGGCCGTCCCGACGATTGCGGCTGTCGGTGACCACCAGGTGGTAAAAAGGACGCTTTTTCGCACCAGCGCGCGAAAGTCGAATACTAACCATTACATTTCCGTATTTGTGTAAAGAGAGGCAGACATGCCTTGACTCGGGCCGGCCCGAGTAGACGGCGCATTGTACGGGATTTGGAACAAATGTGAAGCGTTTTGGCGGCGAAAATAGTCAGGAATTTCCGTACCTTAGCGCTTCGACTGCCGATTTCGGCCCTGACGCGTGATTTTCAGGCCGCAAATGGGCCGGAAATCACCGCATTCCGGGTGGCATGCCGCCTCCCGGCATGCCGCGCATGAACTTCTTCATGCCGCCCTTGGAGACCTTTTTCATCATTTTCTCCATCTGCATATGCTGCTTCAGGAGACGATTGACGTCCTGGATTTGCTGCCCCGCACCACCCGCAATGCGTTTCTTGCGAGAGCCATTGATGATCTTGGGGAAACGACGCTCAGCCGGGGTCATGGAATTGATGATCGCAATCTGACGGCGGATCTTCGTTTCGTTGGCGCTGTCCTTCAGGGCCGCTGGATTGACATTGCCCGGTAGCGGCAGCTTTTCGAGCATGGAGGCGAGTCCACCCATATTCATCATCTGCTCGAGCTGATCGCGAAGGTCGGCCAGGTCGAAACCGCGCCCTTTCTTGAGCTTTTTCGCCAGTTTTTCGGTCTGATCCTTGCTGACTTTCTGTTCGATTTCCTCGACCAGCGTCAGCACGTCGCCCATACCGAGGATGCGCGACGCCATTCGATCCGGATGAAATGCCTCGAGCGCATCGACCTTCTCACCGATACCCATGAACCGAATCGGTTTACCGGTCACTTCGCGAACCGACAACGCAACACCACCTTTGGCGTCACCATCGGTCTTGGTCAAAATGATACCGGTCAACGGCAAACTCTCATTGAATGCCGTGGCGGAATTCACTGCATCCTGACCGGCCATGCTATCGACCACGAACAGGGTTTCATGCGGTGCCGCCGCTTTATGGACGTCTACGACTTCCTGCATCATCTTGCCGTCGATGTGCAGCCTGCCGGCCGTGTCAACAATGAGGACATCGACATGAGAACGACGAGCTTCGTCGAGCGCGCGGCCGACAATAGCGGTCGGTCTCTCTGTTGATTCACTCGCGCAATGCGATGCACCTACCTCCGCCGCGAGTGTCTGCAACTGCAGTATCGCCGCAGGTCGATGCACGTCGACGCTGACAAGCATGACCTTTTTCTTTTCGACGTCGATAAGTCGTTTTGCGAGTTTCGCCGCGGTCGTTGTCTTACCGGCGCCCTGCAATCCGGCCAGCAAAATGACAACCGGTGGCTGCGCCCTGAGGTCGAGCGGCGCAGATTCGCTTCCCAGAATGCGAACCAGTTCGGCGTGAATGATCTTTACGAGCGACTGGCCCGGCGTCAGGCTCTTGCCAACCTCTTCGCCAAGCGCACGTTCACGGATTCGATCAATAAAACTCTTGACGACAGGTAGTGCGACGTCAGCTTCAAGCAGAGCCAGTCGGACCTGCCGCAGCGTGTCTTTGATATTGGTTTCGGTCAGCCGGCCCTTGCCTGAAAGCTGGCGGGCCGCGTCCGATAAACGGCCGCTTAGATTGTCAAACATGGGCGTATTCTAAACGGAGAGAACGGTACCGCGCGATAGCATTTGGATGTTTTTCTCAGGTGCCGCTTTCTTAACCTGCTCGAAAATCTTGCTTTCTTCGCCAGGTTTCATGCCCGTCAGCCAGATCTCCGGGTCATGCCTAAGGCGGCGCAAGTCGTCGGTCAGCGTTTTTGGCGTGTAGTGACCAGAGTTTGCTGCCAGGTCTTGCATCTCATCAGGGAAAGAAACTTCAATAACGAGAACTCGAAGATCTTCACAAGCGTTCAGAACAGGCCAAAGCGTCTCGTTTGTTTTTGTGTCGCCACTGACTGCAAATGCCCCGCCAGAGTTTTGCACCGTAAAACCCAGCGAAGGAACAGAGTGCATGACATCGACAGCATAGAATTCCCGATGATCAATTGTGATCGTGTCGCCGGGACTGCAAACGTGGTAACGCAGCATGGGATTCTGCGGCGTAGGCAAGTTCGCAAAGTCTGGCCAGATGACATCGTTGAACAGGTGTTCCTGGACCGCACCGAGCGTTTCTTCACGCGCGTAAACTGTTAACGGGACTTGCGAAGTTCTCGTCGAATACTCGATCGGCCAGCATTGGCAATCCGGCGATGTGATCGAGATGCGCATGTGTCAGAAAGACATGGCGAATAGAGTCCAGATCCTGAAGTTCGAGATCACCAATGCCCGTGCCTGCATCGATCAGCACATCATCGTCGACCAGCATCGCGGAGGTACGTGCTCCTGCGCCAATACCGCCGCTGCAACCAAGCACGCGAATTCGCATAACTGAGGGTTCTCTTGAACTTGTGCATATGGGATGATCTGACGTTAGGTCAATGCGTACCGGGTTTCTGTGTCTCAAATCACAATTCTTTTGCTCTACCTGTTGGCAGCCGTGGGTTTCGCGATGAGCCGCCTGCCCCGGTTTGCAGAGCGATCCCGGCCCTATTTCCTCCTGGCATGCATCTTCGCGGCGATCGGTGTCGGTGTGCACGCACAGGTACTTTTCGATTTGATTCTCCCTGGCGATGGCCTGGCCCTGTCGGCCGGCAGCGCAGCCTCAATGATCGGGCTTGAGCTTGCACTCATCGCTTTGCTTGCGGCGATCGAGCCATCGCTGCGGGGCATGAGCGCCGGCATGCTGATCTTGTCGGCCGCAACTGCAATGTTGATCAGCGCGGCCGACCACACGAGTGCTGGCGTTGCGTTGACATGGCAGGTCCGTGCGCATGTATTGGTGGCCTTGCTCTCTTACGGCTTGCTGACGGTGGGTGCGATCGTCGCAGTGTTCGCGTTGATCCAGGAACGCCGGCTGCACTCGGCGCGGATCACCCCGGTCAATCAGCTGTTCGCGCCTTTGGAAACGACCGAAAAATTGCTCATCGGCATATCGGCAGCCGGCTTTGCCGGGCTGACGCTGGCTATCGCTACCGGCCTGTCGTTTGTTAGCGACCTGGTGGAACAACACCTCGCGCACAAGTTCGCGCTGTCGCTACTGGCCTGGGTCGTATTCGGCGTGTTGCTTGCCGGCCGTTTCATGGCCGGCTGGCGCGGCAAACGCGCCGTGAAGCTGTACCTTTGGGGCTTCGCTACGCTCTGCCTGGCCTATTTTGGCAGCCGCCTGATCCTGGAGCAGGTATTCAACAGCAGCTGGGGTTGAGACAGGCGTTCTTGACAGTATGCTGGCGGCCTGTTGAACTGATTTGGCCCTGACTGATTTGGAGGTGCCCTTCTTTTGGGCGACGACATACCACTAGCAAGTCTTTTCGGCCTGCTTGCTGTCTTGCTGCTGCTTTCCGCCTTTTTTTCTGGCTCGGAAACGGCGCTCATGAGCCTCAACCGATACCAGCTGCGACACAAAGCCCGCGAAGGCCATCGTGGGGCCCGCCTCGCCGAACGGCTGCTGAGACGCCCCGATCGGCTCATCGGTTTGATCCTGCTGGGCAACAACCTCGTAAATTTCTCAGCGGCATCACTGGTCGCCGTTATCGCGTTCGAAATCGGGGGGCAACCGGCGGTTGCATTGGGTACGTTGATGCTGACGCTGGTGGTTCTTATTTTTTCCGAAGCAGCCCCAAAGACGCTGGCCGCATTGCATCCGGAACGGCTGGCGTTTCCCGCAGCCGTGATTTACTACCCATTACTGAAAATCACGTACCCCATAGTCTGGCTGACAAACACGGCTTCAAACGCGGTTTTGTATCTCCTGGGGGTCCGGGAGAATGGCAGCGAACTGCAGTCCCTGACACGAGAGGAACTGCGCACCCTGGTTTACGAAGCCGGCGCGAGACTTTCCCCGCGCTACCGCAAGATGTTGCTCAGCATCCTCGATCTTGAAAAGGTTACGGTCGACGACGTCATGGTGCCGCACAACGAGATTATTGGCATCGATCTCAATGATGACAACGCCGACATCGAGGCAATCATCAGGGACAGCCAGCATACTCGCATGCCTGTTTACCGGGACGACATCGACCATGTTGTCGGCGTTTTGCACTTCCGCAGGCTCGCCAACCTGGCGCAACAGGACGTTAGCAAGAGCAGCCTGGAGGGCCTGTTGTCGGAACCCTACTTCATTCCTGAAGGTACGCCGTTAAGTACGCAACTCGTCCAGTTTCAGCGGCGTCGCGAACGTATCGCATTGGTTGTCGATGAGTATGGCGACATCCAGGGCATCGTCACGCTGGAAGATATCCTCGAGGAAATCGTCGGCGAGTTCACGACCGACCCGGCAGACGACGAGGATGATGTTGTCAAAGAAGCATCGGACACTTTTCTGGTCGATGCTACGGCCAACATCCGTGAATTAAATCGATCGCAGAACTGGAATCTACCAACAGACGGACCGAAGACGATTAACGGTCTGATCGTCGAGATGCTGGAGACCATTCCTGCGCCCGGCACGTGCCTGAAGATCAATGGTTACCCAATAGAGATTGTGGAAACCGACGACAATCGAATTCGCTCAGTCAGGGTCGGGCAGCACGTTCCAACGCCTTCCTAGGCGGTACCGGGACCTACCAGGCCGCGTCCAGAGCCTCGCTCAATCGCCGCACGCCCGTAACCTTTATGCCTTCAGGTACTCGTTTCGGTACGTTACCGACCGGGACAATGGCCTGCGTAAAACCCTGTTTCGCCGCCGCCGCGATGCGCTCTGTACCGAAACGCACGGGTCGAATCTCACCGGCGAGGCCGATTTCACCAAAACAGATCAGTCGCTCCGCGCAGGCTCGATCACGAAAACTCGAGACAATTGCGAGCAAGGTCGGCAAATCAACGGCGGTTTCGGCAATTCGAAGGCCACCGACCACGTTGACGAATACGTCTTCATCGCCAATGTCGAGACTGCCGTGGCGCTGAAGTACCGCGAGCAGCAGCGCAAGGCGGTTCTGATCGACGCCCTGTGCCAGTCGCTTCGCGTAATTGCCATTGCCGTCGGCAACAAGCGCCTGAATCTCGACGAGTAGTGCGCGGCTGCCTTCCCAGGCGACAGACACGATGCTGCCGGGTTCGTTGACCGAATCACGGGAAAGAAAAATCGCCGACGGGTTGCTGACCTCCCGAAAACCGGTTTCGGTCATCGCGAACACGCCCATTTCACCACTTGCACCAAAGCGGTTTTTCACCGATCGGATCATCGTGAAGCGGCTTGCCGGGTCGCTTTCGAAATACAGCACCGTATCGACCATGTGTTCGACGACACGTGGCCCGGCAATGGCTCCTTCTTTCGTGACGTGACCGATCACAAACACAGACACTTCGTTTTGCTTCGCGAACTGCACGAGACGGCTCACGCTTTCGCGTAGCTGAGCCACGGAGCCCGGCGCTGAAGGAAGATGGTCGCAGGTCATCGTCTGGATAGAGTCAATAACCAGCACTTTCGCACCACAGCGCGAGGCCTGCTCCAGCACGTTTTCAATTGACGTATTGGCCAGGAGGTTCATCGCCGACGCATCGAGCCCCAGCCGCATTGAACGTTGCCCGATCTGACGCAGCGACTCTTCCCCGGTTGCATAGCAGACCGGCAGATCTGAAATCAGGCTGGCCGAGACCTGCTGCAACAAGGTCGACTTGCCGACACCCGGATCACCGCCCAGGAGCACGACGGCGCCGGGAACGAGCCCACCACCGAGCACACGATCGAACTCGCCGAATCCCGTGCCGTACCGCTGCTCGAGATCGCCGGCCAGCTCGTCGAGTCGTTGTGCCCGGGCACCGGAGCTCGCCACCGACACCGGGGTCGAAAACGTCGTCTCCGACAGCGTATTCCACATCAGGCAATCGGGACACTGCCCGGCCCATTTGACGCTGTGGGCACCGCATTCCGTGCAGACATAGGCTTTCTTGGCCTTCGCCACGGCCCTGCTACCCCGTATCCCGTCGCGAACCGGATCGCAGGCGCGCAATACGGCACCAAAAGCGCACGCGCTCAGCACCTAACTCATTGTTATATCGGGGTTTAATGGTCTTTAACTTAGAAATGGCGCGACGCTCGCCCGGATTATTGTTAAATTCGCGTTATCTGCGACGTCGCCAATGATAGCACCGCCTTGAGAACCTGTATTACATAAAAAGTGCCAACCCTATCTCATTACGAACGCCACCATTTCCTTATAATTTTGCCCTTAAAACAGGGACATGAAATACGTTGAAGACGGGAAATTACCCAAAACGCAACCGCCTTATCGCGCTCGGCTTCGTAAGTGTGTTGTTGTTGCTGGTCTACGGTCCGTTGGCCCAGTGGTTTGTCACGGCCGACCGGCTGTTGTACGACCAACTCGCCGGCAACCTGCCAGGCAAGATCTCTCAGCAACGCGTACATCGTCAGTATCAACCCGCAAAGAGCGGACCCAGGCGAAATCCTGGACGAGTATGGCAAGGTCATTCAGAAACTGCAGGACGCCAAGGCCAAGCGGATTATCCTGGCGCACCCGCCGGAAATTCCGGCGACCGACAAGCTGCCGGGATGGGCGGACCTGATAATCACAGGTACGCCGGTATTCGTTCCGTCGCGTCATCGATTCGCCGGTATTTCGGCGCATGACGGATTCGTCGATATCCATGCGGACGATGACGGTGTGTTGCGACGCTCGGAGCTGTGGCATTTGAATGGTGGCGTCATGTCGCCGTCATTGCCTTTGGCCATAGCGCTCGCCGAATCTGCAACGGCGACCGCACCGCGCATGTCGAGTTCCGACGATGCCATCTACTTCTCCAATTACGCAGAATTGCCGAGACTAAGTGTCGCGGAGGTACTCGAAGGTGATTTGACGTTTGCCGGCGCCACGGTATTCGTCGACTCGGACCCTGCCCTGGTCGGTGCGGAAGCCGTATTGCCATCGGGGCAGTTCGTTACCCACTCAGAACTGACTGCCGCGCTGTTGGCCGATATAGAAAACGAGCGAATGATTATTGCGCCGTCCTGGGCCAAAGCGATGGAGTGGTTGGCGCCGGTCTTGCTCGCGATTGTCTCGGTGCTGTTCATGCCGGATCGCAACCGACACGAGATCGCCGTCCTGGCTGTGACCGCCGTGATATCGCTCCTGTTGATCGAGGCACTCCTGCTGCTCGGCTTGCATGTTCGCATCGACCTTGGTCGGCCCATCCTGATATTTTCCAGCGTGGCCATACTCAGCGTTTTCCTCGTTGCGGATGTCAAGAAAGTGTCAAGAAACGCTTTCGAGAGAGGCTCCGACTTTCTTTCGGCCGGTCGCCTCGAACCGGCTTTTGGGGAATTCCGGCGTTGCAACCCGTCTGAAACTGTCGCGGCGGTTATGTACAAGCTGTCGCTGGCTTTCGAGGAGCAAGCCAAGCCGGAACGTGCTGAAGCGGTTCTCGAGTGGATGAAGCGAACCCACTCGGGGCACGCGCATCATGATCTAAAAGCCAAGAATCTCGGTGGAGCGCCGGAAAGGCTCGGCCGCTACGTCATTCAACGTCGCATTGGCCGCGGCGCGATGGGCACGGTGTACCTGGCAAAAGACCCGCGCATAAACCGTCCGCTTGCCGTAAAAGCCATTCCCATTGAAAAAGAGTTCGAGGACGAGGAACTCAAGGAAGCCCGCCTGCGCTTTTACGGCGAGGCTGAATCGGCCGGCCGCCTTACGCACCCCAACATCATCACGGTATTTGATGCCGGCGAAGAAAAAGGACTTGCCTACATCGCCATGGAGTACGTTCCAGGTATCGCGCTGAAGGACTTTACGGATCCCAAGAGACTGCTCGCACCCAAACGTGCGCTGGAGCTTTGTGCCGCGACGGCTGAAGCGCTCGACTACGCCCACAACCAGGGCGTTATCCACCGCGACATCAAGCCGGCCAACCTGCTCTACAACCCCAAAGACGGTTCGCTGAAGATCAGCGATTTCGGCGTCGCGCGCATGACAGACAACAACCGCACGAAAACAGGCATTGTCCTCGGCACGCCGATGTATATGTCACCGGAGCAGTTGGGGGCAGAAAACCTCACGGGCCAGTCGGACTTGTTTTCGCTTGGTGTTACTCTATACGAGCTATTGGTTGGTGAGGTCCCGTTCACAGCATCGAACATTGCAGTACTAATGACCAAAATAACGACTGAAGATCCGGCGCCGGTATCGTCCCGGCGAGCCGGTATACCCCCTGGCGTCGACGCGGTTCTTGCCAGAGCGTTGGCAAAACGTCCCGAAGACCGCTTTTCCTGCGGTGCCGAGATGGCTATAGCACTACGGAATTGCGCCAGATCATCTTAAAGTCAGCAACGAGCGATAAAGAACACCGTATATGAATCTACGCGGAAAAATCGATTTTGCCGAACTCACGGACACGGGACGTGTGCGGGAACACAATGAGGATGCGATCGGGTCTACACCGGACATCGGCCTCATGGTGCTCGCTGACGGCATGGGTGGCTACAACGCAGGCGAGGTCGCGAGCGGCATCGCCGTACAGATCGTCACCGAATTGGCCACCATAGGCGCCAGCCGCGAAGAAAGCGACGAAATCGATCCCCACAGTGGGCTAATGCGTCAATCGATCGTGCTGCGTGACGCTGTTTACCGAGCGAACAAGATTATCTTTCAGACAGCGCAGAGCCAGACGCACTGCGAAGGCATGGGTACCACGATTGTTGCCTGCATGTTTTGCGACAACAAAATGTCCGTCGCCCATGTCGGCGATTCCAGGGCATACCGGCTGCGCGGCGGTGAACTCGAGCAAATATCCATGGATCATTCCCTGCTGCAGGAACTGGTCGATCGCGGCTTCTACTCGGAAGAAGAGGCGCAACGCTCAACGAACCGCAACTACGTGACCCGGGCGCTGGGCGTGGAGCCAACCGTGGAGGTCGAGGTTCACGAACACGAGGTACTGCCTGAGGACATTTTTCTGCTATGTTCCGATGGCCTGTCCGACATGGTCGAAGATGACGATATTCACTTAACTATCAGTACTTTTAATGCTAGTCTTGAGGTAGTTGGTCAACAGCTTGTTGACTTGGCCAACGACCACGGCGGGCGAGACAACATCTCGGTAATGCTTGCAAAGGTAAATGAGCCCTTCCCTGCGAAGAAGGGCTTACTTGTAAGGATTGCCAAGTGGTTTCGCTCATAAGGGATGCAGCGGTCTAAGAGCGAGTAAACATGGCACGGTTATTTCTAAGTCTGGACAATCAGGTTCTGGCCGAATACAACATGACGAAGGAGCGCTACACAATTGGGCGCCTCCCCGACAACGATGTGAGAATCGATAATCCAGCAGTTAGCGGACATCACTCGCTGATTATCAATATCCTCAATGATTCCTTTCTTGAGGATCTCAACAGTACCAACGGCACCTACGTCAATGGCAAGTTGATCAAGAAGCATGCGCTTCAGCACGGCGATGTCATTACTATCGGGCATCACCAGTTGCGTTTCTCGGATCAGCAAGAGAGCGAGACCGAGCAGGATGAGTTTGAAAAAACCATGGTCATCCCGTCGGGTCAGCAAAACGCCGAACAGCTCGCGAAGGCCGAAAAAGCGGCCGAGGCCGCCGCCGCGGAAGCGGCCGCAGAAGCTGTGCAGTCCGACGCAGCAGCCGCTGTGAAACTCGATCCTGAGGAAGCGGCCGCGCTCGAGGAAAAACCCAAACCAGCGGCTCCCGAGAAAAAGGAAACGTATCGTCCTTCAGCCACCTACACCGGGATCGATCCTGCTACGGCACCAAGCGCCCTGCCGCTGGGTAAATTGCAGGTACTGAGCGGTGCGTTTGCCGGACGTGAGCTGGAATTGACCAAGGCACTGACGACACTCGGCCGTCCAGGTGTGCAGGTTGCTGCCATTACGCGCCGCGCCGAGGGTTACTACGTCGTCCACGTTGAATCCGGCAAAGAGGGCGACTACCCGCTGGTCAATGGTGAACCCATTGGCAGCAAGGCGCGTAAGCTGGACGATAACGACGTCGTGCAGCTGGCTGGTGTCAAGATGGGATTCTTCTCGAGCTAGTCGACTACTTCGCTGTCTTCGCGGTTCATCACGCCGCACACCAGCTCGTAAGGAATGGCGTCTGCCCAGGACGCAACTTCCTCGACCGGCAAGCCGTCCCCCCAAAGCGTTGCAACGCTGCCTACGGCGTCTTCAGCATTAGGGCCTAGATCGACGGCAATCATGTCCATCGAGACATTTCCGATCAGCGGTACTTTGCGGCCATTGAGCAGCACCGGCGTGCCACTCCGAAAATGACGCGTATATCCATCTCCGTAGCCAGCCGATATGACACCGAGCCGGGTGTCCCTGTCGCTGATGTAGGTTCCTCTGTAGCCGACTTTCGCGCCCTCTCGCAGAAACTTCGTCGCTATCAACCGCGCCTCAAACTGCATTACCGGTTTCAGACCGAGATCCACTCCCGTCTGCTCGGCAAAGGGGGATATTCCGTACAGTGCGATACCGGGACGTATCCAGTTGTCCCCGCGAAACCCGAATTCGTGCTGCGCGTCCGAAATCTCCGGCCAGCCGAACGTGCCAGGCGTGTTGCCAATGCTGACAGCACCCTCGAATCCGTGGACGATCGGCCTGAATAGACGTAACTGCTCGGAGGTCATCGACGACTGCAGTTCGTCGGCACTTGATAGATGGGTCATGAGCCTGAGCTCGCCGACGGCAGGCGCCGCGTTCAGGCGCCTGATGATTGCTTCGGCATCCTCGGGTGGAAATCCGAGGCGATTCATCCCGGTATCCACCTTGAGCCAGACCGTAACGGAGCCCTTGGTCGTTGCCTCCAGCAACTCCACCTGTTCCCGGCAATGAACCACGGGCTCGAAGCCTGACTCAATGGCCATCGTTAATTCCCGGCCGTCCACGACACCGGCCAAAAGAACGATCGGCGCGCCGACTCCGTTTTCCCGCAGTTGTATGGCTTCAGGAACTCGAGCGACAGCAAATGCATCGACGTCTGTCAGGTGTTGCGCAACGGTCACCATGCCGTGGCCGTAGGCATTCGCCTTGATGACGGCCATGACTTTTGAGCCGGGTGCGGCTTTGCGAATAATTTCGAGGTTGTGTTTAAGTGCGCCGAGCCGGATGAGCGCTCGTGCTCCGAACCTCACGGATACGCCTCTTCCGCATAGGCATCGGGTACCCAGTTTTCAAACTTGGTGTAGCGCCCGACAAAGGTCAGAGGAAAGTCGCCGATAGGGCCGTTACGTTGCTTGGCGATCGCGATGTCGGCGATACCTTTTCGCGGCGTATCCTGGTTATAGACTTCTTCGCGATAGATGAAGACGATGAGGTCCGCATCCTGCTCAATGGCACCCGACTCACGAAGATCTGACATCACTGGCCGCTTGTCCGTGCGTTGTTCGACACTTCGATTGAGCTGCGACAGCGCAATCACCGGAACCTCAAGTTCTTTGGCAAGTGCCTTCAGCGATCGCGAAATTTCGGAAATTTCGGTGGCACGATTTTCCTTGCTACCTTCGACCTGCATCAACTGCAGGTAATCAATGATAATCAGACCGAGACCGTGTTCGCGATGAAGACGTCTTGCCCGTGCGCGAATTTCAGTCGGTGACAGGCTCGGCGTGTCGTCTATGAAGATGGGCGCTTCCGACATCAGCTGCACCGCGGTGTTGATTCGCGACCAGTCCTCGTCAGGGAAGTTACCGGTGCGCAAATGCGTCTGGTCGACGCGGCCCAACGACGAAATCATGCGAAACGCCAGTTGCTGTGACGGCATTTCCATCGAGAAGATTGCTGTCGGTACCTTGGAACCGATCGCGGCGTTCTCTCCGATATTCAAAGCTAACGTGGTTTTGCCCATCGATGGCCGACCGGCGATGATAATCAGCTCGCCTGCCTGCAAGCCCGCGGTGAGCTTGTCGAATTCATGGTAGCCGCTGGATATTCCCGTGATGCTGCCTTCCGACTGGTGCAGAAGATCGATACGATCAACAGCCTCGGGCAGAATCTGCTTGAGCGATTTGAAACCCCGTCGCCCGCGGTTGCCCTTCTCGGCAATATCGAAAACCAAACGCTCGGCTTCGTCGACGATTTGCGCCGCGCTGCGCTCGCCGGACATAAACGCATTGCCGCTTATTTCATTGCCGGCATTGATCAGGGCACGAAGGGTCGATGTTTCGCGAATGATCTTGGCGTACGCCCTGGCGTTCGCAGCACCGGCCGTCTCATTCGCCAGCGTTGCAAGATACTCGAGGCCACCGGCCTGATCTAACTCGCCGCGGCCGTCCAGGTGCTCGGAAACTGTGACGACGTCGCAAGGGCTGCCGGCTTCAACCAGGTTGGCAATGGCCGCAAAGATCACGCGGTGATCCTTGCGATAGAAGTCCTCGCCAATGATGACGTCGGCAATCTTGTCCCAGGCCTGCGCGTTAAGCATCAGGCCGCCGATCAGCGCCTGCTCGGCGCTAATGGAGTTGGGCGGCACCTTGAGGCGCTGTTCGGCGCCTCCGTCTGTGTAGCCATCCCCCAACGCTCGGACCATCTTACGAGTTCCCTTGCCAGCCAGTTTCAGAAATCATTCCTGGCTCAAAGGTAACACAGCCGGCCGTCACTCGGCAGCAACAACTCGTACAGTAACTTCCGCGTTCACTTCGCTGTGCAGATGAACGCCGACCGTAAACTCACCGAGCTCATGTATCGGGCCATCCGGCATACGCACTTCGGCGCGTTCCACGGCAACCTGGATGCCGGCCAGTGCGTCAGCGATATCGATTGGACCAACCGAACCGAACAGCTTGCCTTCGCTGCCTGCGTTCGCGGGGATAACAACTTCCACACCGTTGATCGCTTTGGCGCGAGTCTTGGCTTTGGCCACCTCTTCCGCCGCGGCATTTTCAAGCTCCGCACGCCGGGCTTCGATCGCTTTCATGTTCGCGTCAGTAGCCAGGGCAGCTTTGCCTTGCGGTAGCAAGAAATTACGGCCATAGCCAGGCTTGACCTTGACGAGATCGCCAATGCCACCGAGGTTTTCAACATTTTCCAATAATATAACGTTCATTTTTCGAACCTTTTAAGCTTTCCGTATGCGACGCCGGAGATTAAACCAGGCGTCCATGTAACCAAATACTGCCAGTACCGTCATCAGCAATACCTGCAAAAACGGCAGCAAAGCGTAAACCGCTATGACAGCCACCAGCGGCAGTTGTCCTTCCACGTGCATCCAGTGCACGATTGCCAGGCCCTGCATCCAGAAAATCACGAACAGTACGAACGCGAGATTCTGCAGCCAGGTTACGTCAACTACAAACGCCAACAACGACGTTAACGCCATAGTGAACGCAATGACACGTCCAAAACTCAAATCCCGAAACCGGCCAAATTCCCCGGTTTCCTGCGGCAAACGCTTGTACAGCGCATACCCCAGTAACAATCCAACGGTGTACAGCATCCAAAAAGCCAATACGGCCGATACTGTCATCACCTCTGCGCTCAGCAACTCCGTGTTCAGCTGCAAGTTATTCTGCTCGACCAGCTCTGCCATCATCGTCATATACGGTTGCCAGAATGCGACCGGATCAGCAACGACGATGTAAAACCCAAGCAGCGCCAGTGCCGCAATAATGACCGACACCTGCATCGTCAACGCCAGCGACCGTGAACCTAACAGCATCACCGCCAACAACAATACGGGCACCCACGTGCCCACCATCAACGTCACTAGCGAAGCAAATGTTACGCCGAACAACAGGGCAACTGCGAGCAAAATAGCCGCCGCTGCAAACGCTTCGATGACGGCCAGCTTCGTACCCTGCCCCAGGACCAGGAGGACCATGATGACACCGCTGGTCAGCTGCGGCGCCGGCAACAGCAATGTGACTGCCAGGCCCAGTACTGCGTTCTGCGGGCGTGCGACCAGCCACGCGGCAAGCGCCTGCACGGAAGTCCCGCCTGCGGCTGTTAGTGCCGGTCGGTGTACGGCAGTAGCGCGAGAAAACGAGCTCGCTTTACGGCCGTAGCCAGCTGGCGCTGGTAATGAGACTTGGTCCCCGTGATACGACTTGGAACGATCTTGCCCGTCTCGGTGACATAGGCTTTGAGCAAGTTAAGATCCTTGTAGTCGATCTCCTTGATGCCCTCGGCAGTAAAGCGGCAATACTTACGCCTGCGTGAATAACGACTCATAGCAATTCTCCTCAGGCGCTTTTGGCTGCAGCTTCATCAGCTGCGTCTTCGCCACTGTCTTCTGTTGCAGCAACTTCGGCGTCAGCAGCTTCCACTTTTTCGACAGGTGCTTCGGCGGCTTCCGCTTCCTTTGGCAACGTACTCGCATCTCAGGCTCTTCAACGGCTTCCGCTTCCTTGGCAACGTCCGCATCAGGCTCTTCGGCGGCATCCTCCGCCTTCTTTTCAGCGGCTTTCTCGACCCGCATGGATGCCTCGGAAGCAGCCTTCGCTTCACGGCGCTGCTGAGCCTCCTTTTCCTTGGCTTTCTCTTCGGCCACGGCGACGGCCATGGGCGATGCCTCGGCGACGGCTTCGTCGCGAGCAATAACAAGGTGGCGCAACACCGCATCGTTAAACTTGAACGCCGTCTTGATCTCTTCGACCACGGCAAAGCCGCACTCGATATTCATGAGCGCGTAATGGGCTTTGTGGATTTTGTTGATCGGGTGAGCCAGCTGGCGCCTGCCCCAATCCTCGGTGCGGTGAACATTGCCGCCGGATTCGGTCACCATGCCCTGGTAGCGTTCAACCATGGCAGGTACCTGTTCGCTCTGGTCCGGATGAACCAGAAACACAATTTCGTAATGTCGCATTGTTTTCCCTTTTGGATGGAGTCCCGCCGGGCGCCCTGACGTATCTTCAGACGATCCTTTAAGACTACAGCTGCCCGGCTCATCCGGTGCAGCAAGAGGTAAAAACCCGCCCTTCTGGACGGGGAGGCGCATCCTACCCAACGATCAGGGCAGACGCAAGTTCCGCTGGCGCACAATCTCGTACAGGCAGATGCCGGTGGCGACAGAGACGTTGAGGCTGGCGACCACGCCCTGCATGGGCAGGCTGACCAGCGCGTCACAACGGCTGGCGATCCCTTTGCTGAGCCCAGTGTGCTCACGCCCCATGACCAGGGCAACCGAGCCCGCGAGATCGGCCTCAAACAGGCTGCCGTCGGCCTGGTCACTGGTACCGATGCAGCGCACGCCGTAGTCACGAAGCCAGCCCAAAACGCGTCCGAGGTTCGCGACGGCAGCAAAAGGCAGCTGTTCAGCGGCACCGGCCGCAACCTTGCTGACCGTCGGCCCGAGGCCAGCCGCACCATGTCGGGGCACGATTACGGCATCGACGCCTGCCGCATCGGCCGTGCGCATGCAGGCGCCCAGGTTGTGAGGGTCCTGTACGCCATCCAATACCAGCAGCAACAGCGGTGGCCGATCAGCGGCCTGCAGGCGCTCCTCGACCAGGGTGCGAAGCCCGGCTTCGTCCATGATCGTGCTACGCCGGATCTCGGCAACAATGCCCTGGTGCCTGGATTCGCCGCTGATCTGCGTCAGCCTCGCCCTGTTTGCCGCCTGGATCTCGATGCCGGCTTTCTGTGCCGCCGCGATGACGGCCTGAACTCGAGGGTTGGCAGTCTGATACTCGGCGTAGATTTGACGAATTTCGGCAGACTCCGCCGCGAGCAACTGTTCAACGGCCCGCAGTCCCGTGATATAGCGGGCCTTGCTCACGCGCGCCGCTTCCTCGAGCCGGATGCACGGCCTTTCTTAGCCTTACGCGGTTCGGCTTCAACCGGTCGGAAATCGATCTTGCGCGTTTCCATATCGACTCGCTGCACGCGCACGCGCATCGCTTCACCAAGGCTGTAGGTTTTGCCATTACGCTCGCCGACGAGTCGTTGCGAGCCGGCATCGTATTGATAATAGTCATTATCAAGGCTGGTGACGTGCACGAGCCCATCGGTCATGAGCTCCGTAATTTGCACGAACAGGCCGAAATTAGTGACGCCCGTGATGACCCCGTCAAACTCGTCGCCGAGGTGACCTTCCATGTACTGGCACTTGAGCCATGCTTCGACGTCGCGGGTCGCTTCTTCGGCGCGTTTCTCGTGTGACGAGGTTATCGATCCCAGGCGTTCCATTTCTTTTGGCCCATAGTCGTAGCGACCCGCTTTGCCACCGCGCACCATGTGCCGAACTGCACGGTGTACCAACAGATCCGGGTATCGACGAATGGGCGACGTAAAATGGGCATAGGAAGCCAGCGAGAGGCCGAAATGACCGACGTTGGTCGGCGAATACTCGGCGTGCGTCAGGGACCGAAGCATCGCCATTGTTATGGCGGCGCTGTCCGGCCGGTCTTTGATCTGCTCAATAATTTTCGTGAAGTGCCGCGGTTCCACGTGATCGGGATGCGCGACCTTCAGGCCCAGTGATACGAGGTACAGGCGCAGGTCATTGAAGCGGTCCGGGTCCGGTTTGGGATGTACGCGGTAAAGCCCTGGTATCCGATGATGCTTGAGGAATGTCGCCGCCTGGACGTTGGCGGCGATCATGCACTCCTCGATCAGTCGATGCGCATCGTTCCGTGGCACAACCTCGATGCGGTCGATCTCTCCACCTTTATTGAGCTTGAACTTCGTCTGTGGCAGGTCGATCTCGATAGCGCCGCGCCGCGCGCGCGCGCTGGCGAAAGCTTTGTAAAGCGCGTGTAATTCGCGGATAGAAGATTGCAGATCCTTCGGCAACGCGGACTCCGATTCTCCCTCCAGGAACGTACTCACCTGGGTATACGTCAGCCTGGCTTTGGAGCGCATGACAGCTTCATAGAACTCGGAGCGCGTGACATTTCCTTCACCGTCGACGCGCATTTCGCAAACCATGCAAAGCCGATCAACCTCCGGGTTCAGCGAACAAAGTCCATTGGACAAGACTTCGGGCAACATCGGCACAACCCGATCCGGAAAATACACCGACGTGCCGCGCCGGGTTGCTTCCTTGTCGAGTTCAGAGCCGACGCTGACATAGTGCGAAACGTCGGCGATGGCAACGAGCAAACGCCAGCCGCTGCCGGACTTTTCGCAGTAGACGGCGTCGTCGAAGTCACGCGCGTCCTCGCCATCGATTGTCACCAGGTTCACGTCACGCAGGTCCGTTCGACCCTGCTTCGCCTTGTCCGGAACGTCTTTGCCAAACGCCTTGATCTCGTTAAGCACAGCCTGCGGCCACTTAAACGGTATGGAATGGGAATGGATCGCGATGTCGGTGGCTATGCCCTTGTCACCAGGCGCGCCGATGACCGTGATGATGCGCCCGGTTGCCTGCTCAACACGCGATGGGTAGTCGAGAATATCGACAACCACCATGTCGCCGGGCTTCGCGTTACCGGCCTCGCCCTTCGGGATCAGGATTCGGTGCGAGATTCTCGAGTTGTCCGGCACGACGAGGCCAATGCCACGCTCGCGGATGAACTGGCCGGCTACCTCTCGGGTGCCACGCTCGAGTATGTCAACCAGTTCGCCCTCGGCACGGCCGCGGCGATCCAGACCGGTAATGCGAATGGCAACACGATCGCCGTCAAACAATGACCGCATTTGCGTCGCCGACAGGTAGACATCATCGGGTTCGCCATCATCCCGAACCACGAAGCCAAAGCCATCACGATGACCACTGACCGTTCCCGTGACGAGATCCAGCTTGGCCGTCAGGCAATACTCGCCGCGGCGATTCTCCAGTATTTGCCCCGCGCGGACCATGGCATACAAACGATCGACCAGCAGCGAACGCATGCGCTGTCCCTTGAGACTGAAACCTTTAATAATTTCTTCGATTTTCAGTGGCTTACCGGCTTCATTTAAAAAGTCTATGAGCTGGTTTTGGCTGGGGATCGGGTGCTTGTAGGGTTTACTCTTGCGAGGGCTTTTGGCTTTTTCTGATTTGCGCGGCAAGTGATGCGGCTCCGGTGTATTGAACAAACAAAGATACGATTGACAGATTGCGACCGCTTTGAGTACAGTGCGCCACCCGTCGGGACTGCAATTGTACGCGGTTCCGGACCTGCCGAGGTGGCGGAATTGGTAGACGCGCTAGCTTCAGGTGCTAGTGGGGCATAGCCCCGTGGAGGTTCAAGTCCTCTTCTCGGCACCAAACAATCGAAGGCCCCTTGCAGGGGCCTTTGTTCGTTGAAGAGCAAGCAAAACCGGCCGGGCCGAATCGCCAAACCCGGCAGCTAGGTGTCGTCGTCGATAATGAAAACGGTTGCGGCCGCTCGTTCCGTCAGAATCATT
The DNA here is from genome assembly GCA_963841165.1 of uncultured Gammaproteobacteria bacterium. Taxonomy (GTDB): domain Bacteria; phylum Pseudomonadota; class Gammaproteobacteria; order Steroidobacterales; family Woeseiaceae; genus UBA1847. The sequence continues at coordinate 50,305 of CAWJCA010000042.1, forward strand.
TCCCCAAGCGAATTGCCCAGGACGATCCGAAATACTTCGCTTCTTTCCGGTAGAGCATCGGCCACAATAGGTACGAAGATCGTCTTGCTCGCCTCACCGATCGCAAAACGAATCTCGTGGCGGTCGAAATCCGCGAAGTCAAGCGCCGACTCTGCAGAGCCGGCGTAGGTCGTCAGTTCGACGCTTGCCGGGATCGAGAGATTACCTTGCCGATAAGATTTCGACAGCGAGCGCCTGGCCATTCTCCTCGATGGTGTAAAAATCCGAACCCAGTTGGAACCCCGGTGTTCCAGTTGTGGACGCCGCCACAATTGCTTCCTCGGGCGATTCCGGTGATGAATCGTCGATCGCAACATCATTCTCCTCGCCAGGAACGGCCAATAGCTCATTAGTTTCAGCGACATCACCATCCGCAATCTTCGGCACCGATGAGTCAGGATTGTTCGCGCCGCGTATCCGGCTCAGGCGCCGCCGGCGCTACTGCTGGATCAACCACCAAAGTGCCTGAAATGCTCTCAACCTCAGGCGACGTTGCCGGTGACGTAACCGCCTCGCGTAATCCTGACTCGTCTTTGGAAACGCCGAGCGTCGACTGCACAAATTGTATGAACTTCGACTCGCGAACCATATCGACGTAGCGAGTGTCGACAGGCTTGATATCCAGCAGCGTCATCGCGAACACCAGGCCAACACCGGCCAGGAATCCGACCACCGCCGCGATTAGAGTCCATGAACGAGCCCTCTTCTTTGCAACCGGAACGCGCGCGGGTTTCGGCGGCGGCGGCGCCCTGAATGCTGTAAGAAGATCGTGTACTTCTGTCGCGCCGTGCGCACTCGAAAGCTGTAATCCGGCCGCTAGCGTTCGCCACTGAAGGTCCGTTAAGCCATCGATCCGGACTGGCTTTAGTCTAAGCTCTCGCGCCTCCGTCGCCGACTTGCGCTGATAGGGGTGACAGCCCGCCAGCAGCTCGTAAATAACGCAAGACAGTGAATAGACGTCGTCGCTAAACACCGGATCACGGCCCTCCAACCTGTTGCAGCTGGCATAGGCCGGCGTGGTCGCCCGAAGCGCCATGACGGTTGGTTTCGACGATGCGTCGCCGATTTGAGCATCCGGCTTTGTGAAGTGGGCAAGCCCAAAATCGAGAATCTTCGGTTCGTCCGCCGCCGTCAGGAAAACGTTGCCCGGCTTGAAATCGGCATGCACAAATCCGTTCGCGTGCGCATACGCGAGTCCAAGGCACATCCCTTCGATTATTTTGAAAGCTCGTTTTTTCGAGACGACCGACGGTTGGATTGCCGCAAACAGTGTCCTGAGAAGCTGTCCCTCGAGGAGTTCCATCGTCAAGAAACACGTGTCACCGTCCCGATGGAAGTCATAAACACGGACGATGTTCGGGTGAGACAGGCCCTGGGTCAACAACGCCTCGTGTTGAAGGGCATCCAGTTGCAGCGGGTCGGCAAAAGAATCCCCGCCCAGGACTTTTAGCGCGATCTCATCAGTTGCGGCATTGGTTCGCTGGCGCAGGCGGTCACGCGCCCTGTAAACAACACCGCTGCCCCCCCTGCCGAGCGGTTCCTCGAGCACGAAACGGTCCTTCAGAATATGTCCCGGAACAAGCAGCTCAGAAGAACTCGCCTTGGCAATCTTGGTGGCGCTTTGAGTTGCTGTTGTTTTCTTCCTGGCCAGGACAGGCGAAGACTGCGTCCAGTCTTGCCCGGCCATCTCAACTGTCCAGTCTTCCGGATCGTCGTCGATCGCAGTCTCGACTATTCGTTTTAGAGACAGGATTTTCACTTCGGCCAGGTGTTCGCTCAGTGGCTGCTTGTAGAGAAGTCGCATCGCGCCACCACGCATGTCGGGATTGTCCGCCAAGCCCGGTGATCCATCGCGTCCGCAGTTCGTCAAAGCTCAAACGATTACCCAAGTAGTCGTCGAGGGTTGACTGAAGTTCGTCCAGGTTAGTTTGTTCGTTGCGTTGTTCGCGTTGGATCGGCTGCACTTTCTACCATCTGTTCTGTCGGCGGGCCGCTAGTATGACACGCCCGACCACGACTGCCGAGCTAATCAGATTGTTGATCGAGTTGGCATTTTTACAGTTTCATTATTTGATCCTGGCCGCACATAGATGTTCATCCAACCCGTGAACCGAAGCACCAGATTTAATCCGAATGGGGCAGCGTCACTTACATCGACTTCTTAAAGTAATCTCAAAGTGACTGGTCCTGGTTTGAGTCAACTCCAGTCTCGGCAACAGGCGCCTGCCGGCAGGAATAGTCCAATGGACGATTGCAAAAACGCGCGTTCAGCCTGGCAATTCCTGCTGTCGCAATATGCAGACAGGAAGCGTCGATGGCTGCCGTAATTTATGAGGCCAAAGCCCGAAGAAGACTCTGTGCCCCTCCCGCAGGGAGGGGCCGTGGAATTGGTCCTCGGCTCTAATTTATAGCGCGCTGAGCCGAGGTGGAGAAGCGCCGGGTATACACCAAAAATAAAGCAAACAACGTGCCAGCCTTATGAAATCAGAAACATAGCCATCGAATCGAATAAGGCGCCTTAGAAATTCGCCAGGAACTGTAAATTTATCCGTCATCGGAAATCGAATCTTGCCCCGGGCTTTTGCGGCGTGCGGTGCGCCGACGAGGTTTTCGGCTATGCGTTTGCTTGGCTCGTGCTGCGATGCTGCAGCTCGAGGTAAATGGCCGCCGAGATACCGGAGACGCCAAACAGCATGGCCATAACAACGATCTGATACTTGGCTGCCATCATTGGCGAAACGCCGGACAGTATTTGCCCGGTCATCATCCCGGGTAACGCTACGATCCCGACTGCGAGCAGTGAGTTGATCATCGGAATCAGGGATGCTTGAAACGCGATTCGCCGCGCCTCCCGATAGCCGGTATCTCTTTCGATTTCGGCCTGCAGTCTCTCGGCCGCGAGACTGACTGTGTTCATTGCGCCGGCAAAGATCATACCTGCCAGCGGCACGACATAGCGCGGGCTGAACCACGGTTCGACACGGATAACGAACTGGCTTACCAGCCCGAGCGTCAGAAGACCTGCAACGGAAATCGCGGCAAGCGCGTTGAAATACACATGCGGTTGCTTGTGCTGAACCGGCCGGATGGCGATCCAGCTCGCCGCCAGCAGCATGATCACGAGAACGCCGGCAATAATGCCGGGTTGATCGGCCGTAAAAATGTAGACGAGCACGTAGCCGATGAGCAGCAGTTGAATCAGCATGCGTAGCGTTGCATATACAGCCGTTTTCGTCCCGGCCGCCCAACGAAACATGATGCCAAAGACGACAAAGGCGGGCAGGAATGCCAGGATCAGCCCTTGCGTCGTAATTACTTTGACCGCAGTTTCCACGTTCCGTTCCTGGCAGAGCGCTGGATGAGCTCTACGCTGCATCCTGTTGACGGCGCGCCTCGATTTGCGCCTGAACCTGCTCGAACATGTCACGACGCAGGCCGACAATATTGAACAACTCGACCACCGTGAAAAACGGCGCGGCAAGATTCGCCTGGATCGGGTGCTTGACGAGCACGGGCATGGACTTTTCGACCGCATGACCAACAAATTGCGCCGCGTATCCGCCGAAAAACGCGACAGCCGCGATGATCCAGCCCGTATTGCCCGGATAAGCGCCCAGCTTCGCCGCGAGCATCTCGAGGAAGAAATCCGCCGATCAGGAACACGATGGCGAACAGCACATCGAGCGTCACGTAAAACAGGAAGAAAGCCACGATGAGTACATGAGCGAGGCTGAAGGAAAAGTCATCCACTGCGACGGTGATCCAGGTCAGCGGAATCAGCACGCCGAGCATGATCGTCGGAATGCCGATCATGTGAACGAATACATTGAACGGGTGCTGGTGCGAAGCCGCATAGCCGGTGAGCATATCCATGAGTTTTCCGTCCGCTTTCATCATTTCGTCCTGCGTTTCGTCGCGTCGTAAATCTAGCATGAATCGGTATACTGACGGCCACAAAGTGGTTATTGAGGATCGAATCCATGTCACTGTTGATAATCGGCGTCGTCATCTGGAGCCTGACACACCTGTTCCCGTCCGTCTGGCCGGGCGCTCGCGATCGACTCGAACGGAAGCTGGGCGAGAATCCTTATCGGGGCCTGTTCTCGCTTGTAATCGTCGGGGCGCTGATCCTGATCGTGATCGGCTGGAAGCGAGCGATGCCGGGCGCCCTTTACACGCCGCCATTCGCGGCCAGCCCGTTGATTTCAGCGCTCATACTCATCGGCTTCATCCTGTTTTTTGCATCACAGGCCCCCGGCAACATCAAACGCGTTGTCCGTCACCCGCAAATGGTCGGCACAATGTTATGGGGCATCGCGCACCTGCTGACAAACGGTAGCACCCGGGCGGTAGCATTGTTTGGCGGACTGACTTTCTGGGCCATCGTTGAAGTGCTGATGTGTAATCGGCGCGACGGAAAATGGCAAAAGCCGAAGCCGGCGGCGATCAAGTTTGACCTGATTCCGGTCGTCATCGGGTCCGTGGCATTCGCCGCTGTGCTGTATTTTCACGGAACTCTATTTGGCGTCCCCGCGATTCCAGGTTGATTATTTACTCGGTCGATAAATACCAAATACGTGCCTGATTCGTGCTATAAATGAGGCAAGGCGCGCGACAGACGCGCCCGAATAACGAGGCGCGAGGGGAGCGAACTTGAAAGAACTACTGCTTGTTTTGGCTTTGCTACTTTCGATCGGTTGGCTGATCCTGCGGATTCGCCGCGGAAAAGCCGAGGTGAAAGAGGCGTCCACAATCAAGCGCGTTGATATTACGTCGGCATTTCACGCGGTTTCCCTAAAGTATTCGAGCAATGCCTGCGACGCGGCCAAGGCGATGACCGGCCGCCGCTTTCTCGCCAGCGCGGCACCACGACTGCCATTACCCGATTGCGATGCACTGGAGTGCCGTTGCGGTTTTGCCCACCACTCGGACCGCAGAACGGGTACGGACCGTCGCAACCCGTTCAGTTCAGTCCACTATGGCGGCGGAACCGGAACGGTCAAAGCCGAACGCCGAAGTAGAAAAGATCGGCGTCATCGCGCCGATTACGCCTGATTGTTGATTGCAGCCGTTCTCTAGTAACCGTAGTCGATAACCGCGACCTGGTAGTGCTCGAGTTCGACCTGGTGACGAGCCCGTTGTTCGTAAAGATCCTGGATCTCAGCCTCGAGCTGACCGGTTCTTTCTGACAGGTCTTTGAGGTCAACGAGCAGTAACACCCTTTCCTCGGTCGTTGTTTCCGAGCTGATCAGAGCCGCTTCTTTCTCGCGCATCTCGTCCTCGATGCGCTCAAGCTCATTTTCTCTTGAGTGGATGGCCGAGTTTGCACGATTCACGTTGCTCTGCAGCGTATAGAGGTGGTACCCGGCGTTATAAGCGTCGAGGAAATCAGCTTCGAGGTTCGCACTGCAGACACCATTGTAGCGTCCGCCTCGCGAGCCGACGTCAAAGCCGCGACCCGGCGTGCAATACTCAACCAAGCCCTGCTCCCGGCCACTCTGGTAGGCCGCAAAGTCGGGCGTGACACCGTGCTTGGCGCATGCCTTGCGCCGCTCACCCAGTTGCGCCGTCGTATAACCGCGTGCTCCGTCCTCATAACCGATGGCTTCCCAGTCACCGGTCGCGCATTCATCGCTACTCATCGACGCACAGCCACCGAGCCCGCTCAAAACAAGCACCAATCCGATCAGGTTCCAATTACGTTTCATGGCATGCTCCATCCGTTCACAAACTAATTTCATTGTTCCGCACGCTACCGGCTGGCACCGAGAGCGAACGTGATGACATTCACAGATACGCCCCTGACGCTGAATGAATGCTGAAAACTGCGCATCACATCCTTGTGGATGCCCGCTCAATGTGACGTGTGTCACAGTGCCACTGGCGCGCGAAAGCTACCCTCAGATCCTGGAAGGGATGAGGGACCAGGCCAGATGGATATTGAGGCAATCAGCGGTGCGGCAACGGTTGCACTGACAAGTACAATCCTGTTCTTGCTGGTTGCCAAATTCTGGAATGCCCTGTCACGTACAGTTAGCTCCGGCCCGAATTTTGCCGACAGCATCATGCACGAGGCGGCGCAGCGATTTCGCGATGAGCTCGACCGGCTCTCAACATCGCAGTCGATTTATCTGGGCAGCGCACTTGTCTTCGCCATGCTCTTCACCGCCGCTTATGTACTGCAAGCGCGGCAGCTGTTCGTCGGTTACCCGGACTGGCAGTTATACCTGCAGCTGGGCTTCCTCGTGCTGGCGGCAGGCTTCGCTCTATACAAGTTAAGCCGCACGATTCTCGCCCGGCGGCAAATGAAGTTTCTGCGCGACGCCAATATTGCGATCGGACACCAGCTGCATCAAATCTCGAGTGGCATGACACAGGTGTTTCACGACGTCGAGACAAGCGCGGGCATAGTCGATCATGTTGTTATCGGGCAAACGGGCGTGTACGCCGTCAATGTCGTCGCGAAACGTTCTCGAAGTGGTGACAGTGTGCGTCTTAATGGCAACGCGCTGCAGTTTTCCAACTCAAAAACCGAGCATTCGATTGTCGACATCGCGGCGAGCACCAAACGCCTCGAGAAAGAATTTCACAAATTGCTCGGCCACGATGTACGTGTCCGTTCGGTCATTGCCCTGCCCGGTTGGGAGGTGGTCGAACAAGCACACGAGCTTCACCTCTTGGTGAACGAACGAAATATCGCGATGCTCAAGGGCTGGAGGGACAACACCGACAACCTGATGAACGAAGACGTCGACGTCCTGAAGAAAGAAATGACCGCCAAATGCCTGCGCTCGGCAGGCAGCGCAGCACGCTAAGCCCCTATCCGGACGTGACTCCTGCTGCCGCCCCCGACAGCTGCGCCTGAGCCTCGGCAAACTGCACCGCTGCTTTCTTCACATAGGTCTTTGCTTCCTCGTCATAGCCATCCGCAGAGGCCGACCAGACACGATTAACATAGCGTTCACCCGCCGCGAACTCGCTCATAATATCGGCATAGGTCTGCAGGCTGTAAAGGTGCACCATGCTCCCTCGCGCCTCGGCGAAGCGGCGCAGGTCCGGTCGCAGCTTCTGATCGATCCAGTCACGCAGCTGCTCATCTTTTGGCATGTCGCCGTCCGTCATCGCCTCGAGATCCCGGACGACGTTGCCGATGGATTCATTGAGTTCGTTGCGATTGGCTTCGAGCACGTGGTCGGCTCGTGCGTTGGCTCTGTCGGCCCGTTTTACAATGATGACACCGGCAACGGCGGCCACCGCCGCGACCACGAATAGCGTCCACTCCACGTCCTGCACATCGAGGGCCGTGGCATAGGCGCCGAGCAAGAAACCCGCAGCCAGTAACAAGTAAGCAATCTTCTTCATCTCCCTGCTCCCTTTATGTGGCCGCCAGAACGTTTCGAATAGCGTCGCCGACGCCGACCAATGCCTCGCCGACGATGAACCCGGCTGCGATCGGTATACCGACGCTGTCACTCCAGTCCTTGCCCTTGAAACGGTCCGCAAGTTCGCGACCCAGCGTGCCGAGCGAATACGTGAGCACGATGTTGAAGGGCAGGTAGAAGCCGAGGCCCACCGTTATGCCCAAACCACCCATGAAGGCAGACAGAACACCGCCCAGCACGGCGCCGGCCGCGTATTTCTGCGCGGGCACATCACCACCCATGATGCCATCGATAGTGCTTGCCAGCGCTGTGGCCTGCGGCGCCGGCAACTTGGCACTGCCCAGTTCATACGCTTCATGCAGCACGAAAATCACGACGATCACCACGATGGGTCCCAGCCACGCACCGATGAACTGCCCCATCTGCTGCATGCGTGGCGTGGCGCCCACCAGGTAGCCGGTTTTCAGGTCGAGCATCAGGTCGGTGGCCTGCGACATCGCGACACACATCGCCGCACCCACCATTATTGCTGCGATGATCGAATCGTCGCGCTCCATGCCCAGGGCCTGCGTCATTACGATAAGCAACGTAATGCCGACGAGCGTCATGCCGGATAAAGGCGACCAATTGGTGCGCCCAATGGCCTCGGACAGGATGATGCCCGCCATCCAGATCCATAGCGTGCCAAGCAAGGCCATCGCGACGCCGCCCAGGATCGTCATCGATTCGACGGCGGTCACCGCCATGACGCCGAGCAGGATCGCAGCGCCGACGACCGCAACATAGAGCATTTTGATCGGCATCTCCTCGCCCGCCGCACTCGTTGAAACCTTGGCTGCTTTCTGCATTGACTTGATCGCGCTCAGGATCAATGGCGCGGCGAGGATGACTCCCATGATGGCGCCGCCGATCAACATGCCGATGCCAAGTGGCCTGTAAAGTGACAGGCGCAGGGGTTCCGGCGCGCTAATGACCTGACCGACCTCGTCGAGCGGGAAATTACCCGTTGCCGCGAGCATCGGGGAGATAAACCAGTAGGCGACGAAGCCACCGATGATGAACGCGATGCCGCCGCGTCCGGCGATAAAACCGACGCCGATGGTCATCATCGACAGGAACCAGATGCCATTCATGTACTCGGGCAGTCCGATCAGCGCACCGACGTCCCAGTTGGATACGCCGGTGCGGATTGTGAGCGCTTGCACGGCCGCACTGAGTATCGCCGCCGCCAGAAGCAGCACGGCCTTGCGCACACCCGCGCCCGGGGATTTCAGGATCGTCGCGACGGCGACGCCGCCTGGGTAAGTGAGACGCTCGAAATCGATCATGTGCTTCCTGAGCGGGATGATGAACGCGATGCCGAGAAAAGCGCCGGCGATACAGCCGAAAGTAAGTATGACGGGATCGAAGCGATCGCCGTAACCCAAGATGAAGATCGCGGGTACCGAGAACATCATGCCCGAGGATGCGCCGTTCACACCCGAGGCAATCGTCTGCACGATGTTGTTCTCGATTATGCTCTTGCGCCGCAGCATGCCGCGCAGGATACCGAAGCCGAGGATGGCGGCCAGCTCCGAACCTTCGATTGAAAATCCCAGGATCAATGCCGCGTAGCCAATAGAGACGGCGATGATGACGCCGAGAATCCAGCCCACGATGACCGCGACCCACGTCAGTTCCGGATACGGCCGGGCTTGTATAGATGGTGATTCTTGCACCGTCTGTCTCCCCCTTTTCTTATTTGGCCGTCAGACTACCACAGCGGTTGCAGGCGTGCCGCCAGCTGATCACGCGCCATAACTTCGTTGAATTCATCGGCAAGCTCTACGCAGGCCGTCACGCAGGTACGCCACGCTGTTACCCGTTCCTGCGGCGAAAAATTCACAAAATCAGTCCGGTCCGGGATCTTTGCATTCGGCAGTCTTGAGACAAACTCGGCTGACGGGCTGATAAGAATTGTACGGTCAACGTTGCCCGGCGTCGGCTTGCGCCACTTGAGCTTTTTGTCAAACCAGCCGGGCACAATGCGATCGTAGAAATGCGGGAAGAGCGTCAGGCTTTCGCGCGCGCTGTGCGGCAGGTCGAGGTGGTAGTCAATGACACCACCATCACGATAGACACCGGGTCGCGCACCGTGGATATCCCGAACGCCGGAGAGTACGAGCGGTATCGAGCCGCTCGCTACCACGGCATCCTGCAGGTTCTCGGCTGACAGCTCAATGCGCTGCAGAGGAAAACCGGACACGTCGAAAAACGGTGGAACGTCTCTGTTGTCGAAAAACAAAGCGCGCTCAAAAAACAGCCCGAGCGACTTGCGGCTCACTGCGTTGAGGGCCGCCGCCGTAATCAGTCCTGCGGCGACCAGCCAGCGGTTTTCAATTGCCGTAATGTGGCGGCTGCGAACAGCCATGACGTGCATCCTGAACAAGGGGTGCGTCAGAATCTCGTCAACGCCGCTCTCTCCCAGCACGAACGCAAGGATCTCGCGGCTCTTGGCCGTAATTTCATGAATATCCGGTCGCTCGCTGTAGGTCTGCTCCAGGTAGGCCCGCTCGAAACGCTCTATCGCTGCAACGGGATCTTTTTGCGCGTAACAGGCAAAGCGCCACGAACCGATCGACGACCCGATCAGGTGTACCGGGCCGGTCATGTTCGGAACCAGGTTTTGGAGGATCGCGCGGTCCAGCTGGCTCAGTACCAGCCACTTGGCGCCACCCGAAGCGCCTGCAATCGTGCCGACAGATGCAATATCAAATCCATGGCTTCGAATCGAGTCAAGCGCGCCCGCGCCGGCTCTGAATGTCAGCGAGTGCTGCTTCACTGTATCGGGACTTGGGGCGCAACGCGCGCCACTACTCGAACGGATGCGTCTTGATGATGGTCTGCTCGCGGTCGGGGCCGGTTGAGATGATATCAATCGGCACGCCGGCAAGTTCTTCAATGCGTGCCAGGTAGTCACGGGCTTTCTGCGGCAACTTGTCGAAGTCGGTAATGCCGACCGTCGACTCCTGCCAACCCGACCATTCCTCGTACACCGGTTTGCAGTCGGCAAAGCGATCGACGACAACGGGTACCCCGGGAATCGGTTTGCCATCGATCTCGTAGCCCGCGCAGATCTGTATGGTCTCAAGTTCGTCGAGGACATCGAGCTTCGTGACACACAGTCCGGATACGCTGCTGTTAACGATCGAACGTCGCAACGCCACGGCATCAAACCAACCGCAGCGTCGTGGACGACCGGTCGTCGCACCAAACTCGGCACCTACTCTCGCAAGATGCGCACCCTGATCATCGAACAGTTCGGTCGGAAACGGACCCGCGCCGACGCGCGTTGTATACGCTTTCACGATACCGAGAATGTAGTCGAGGTTGCGCGGGCCAATACCGGTACCGGTGCTCGCGGCAGCCGCGACCGTGTTCGATGAAGTTACGTACGGGTACGTGCCGTGATCAATATCGAGGAAACTGCCCTGCGCGCCTTCGAACAGGATACTTTTGTCCGACTTCGCCAGGTCCTGCAGTATTTGCGTGATATCGGTCGTGATTGGCGCGATGATTTCGGCGTAGCCCAGCGCCTCGTCGAGCGTCTCTGTAAAGTCGACAGGCTGCGTCTTGAAATAATTCTTCAGGAGAAAGTTATGATAGTCGAGAATTTCACCGAGCTTCGCAGCAAATTTCTCTCGCACAAAAAGATCCGAGACGCGCAATGCCCGCCGCGCCACCTTGTCTTCATAGGCAGGTCCGATGCCACGGCCTGTCGTGCCAATAGCGCTGGAGCCGCGCGCCTTTTCGCGCGCCACATCGAGCGCTACGTGCGACGGCAGGATCAGCGGACACCCGGGACTGATCCTGAGGCGCTCGTACACGGGGACGCCGCTCTCTATCAACGCATTCGCTTCCGTTACCAGTGCATCCAGCGCCAGCACGACACCATTGCCGATAAGGCAGCTGACGCCGTCACGCAGGATTCCGGAAGGAATCAGGTGCAGAACCGTTTTCTCGCCGCCAATGACGAGCGTGTGACCGGCGTTGTGTCCCCCCTGAAAACGTGCAACCGCCGCGGCGCGATCGGTTAACAGGTCAACGATTTTTCCTTTGCCTTCATCACCCCACTGGGTGCCGATGACAACTACGTTCTTTCCCATGACTTTCCTGCTCGTCCGCCTGTCTTTGTCGCGGGCCTAGCCGCGCACCATGAATAGCACCAGTAATCCGACAACCATGACCACCAGTCCGATGTTTCGTATTTGGCTGTCACCGAGCCGCGTAATCTCCGCCACCATCTGGCGGTATTTTGCCGGCGAAATGAACGGCAGCATGCCCTCAATAACAAGGACCAGCGCGACTGCCGTCAATATTTCTTTCCAGTACATCCCGTGCGGCTGTCCGCTTCCCTATTGCTTGCCGTCCGATTGGTTCAGGTAACGGAAGAACTCGTTATTCGGATCGAGAATCAGGACATCGCCCGCTTTGCCCATCGATTTGCGGTAGGCATCGATGCTTCGATAGAACGCATAGAACTCCGGATCCTTGTTGTATGCCTTCGCGTAGATCTCTGCGGCTTGCGCATCGCCCTCGCCCTTGATCTTCTGACCGTCGCGGTACGCATCAGCCAGAATGACAGTACGCTTCCTGTCGGCTGCGGCGCGTTTTTCCTCGGCACCTGCACGGCCCTCGGCGCGACGCTCCGCCGCAATTCTCGCACGCTCTGCGCCCATTTGCAGATACACCGAGCTGCGGACTTCGTCCATGAACTCGACCTGCTTGACGCGGAAGTCTATCAGCGAGACGCCCAAGTCTGCGGATGCGGCGGCGGCGGTATTTCGCATGTCACGCATGAGTTCTGCGCGTTCCACCGAAATCGCTTCCGATACCGAGCGCTTGCCAAACTCGGTGACGATGGCGTTCTTGATGATCTCCGAGAGGCGACCATTGGCAACAGTCAACGCTCCTCCCGTTGACGTGTAATAACGAACCGGATCGACAATGCGCCACTTGACGAAAAAGTCGACCTGCACCGCTTCGTTTTCGGCCGTGAAAATCCGATCGGGACGGTCACTGATTGTCAGAATCCGGCGCGGGAACTTGCGAATGTTCTGCACGAGCGGCCACTTGAAATGCAACCCGGGTTCATAATCGGCGTTAACGACCTGGCCAAGTTGCAACTTGATAGCCAATTCGCGCTCACTTACTGTAAACGCCGATAGACCAATAATGACGAACGCGAGGCCGAGGATTACGACACCTGCGAATCTACCACCGTTCATTGCCTGACCCTCCGTTCACGTGCATCGTCATCGTTCAACCCGGCTCCGTCCCGAGGTTGTGGCGACTGGGAGTCCGCCGCACGATTCGATTCGCCCGATTGGTCAGACCTCCCAGCCTGATTCATGAGCTGATCGAGCGGCAAATACATGAGGTTGCCACTGCTTTCCGAGTCCACCAGTACTTTGGACGAATTGCCATACACCTCTTCAATGGCTTCGATGTAAAGACGGTCACGCGTAACCCGTGGTGCTTTCGAGTATTCGGTCAATAACGCTTCGAAGCGCGCTGCCTCACCCTGGGCGTCTGCTATTACGCGATCGCGATAGCCTCGCGCATCCTCAAGTATGCGAACCGCATCACCTCGCGCCCTCGGAACGACGTCATTGGCATAAGCATCCGCTTCGAGTCCATATCGCTCGCTGTCGTTACGCGCTTTCTGCGCGTCATCCACCTCAACCTGCACGGCTTGCGGGTAGTTGACGGTCTCAAGGGAGATCGACGTTACTGTAATTCCCGCGCCGTAGAGATCGATCGTCTCCTGCAGTACTTCGCGCGTTCGTGAAGCAATCTCATCGCGACGCGCGGTCACCAACACGTCAAGCAAAGTGGTGCCAACGACCTCGCGCAACGCGCTTTCCGTAACGTCCTGCAGGGTCAGATCCGGCTCCACAACTTCGAAACTGTATTTAACCGGATCAGCACGTCGATATTGTACGACCATGTCGATAAACACGTACTGCTCATCCGCGGTGAGCATTTCCGTGCGATACGCGTAGTTCGATACCGCAATCGTGTTCACGAGATCGACCGTTTCGATGGGGAATGGCAAATGCCAGTGCAGCCCCGGTAACGTGGTCTGGGTATAGGCACCAAAGCGCTGCTCGACGCCGCGCTCGGCCTCGTCGACACGGTAAAAGCCCGTCAGGCCCCAGGCAACCAGCAGCACGACAAGCAGTACAAAGCCGCCTGCGCCGCCACCCGCGCCGCGGCCGCTGCCTCCACCGCCAAAAATGCCGCTGAAGCGTTTTTGCCAATCCTGAACGATCTGATCCAGATCGCTAGGCCCATCCCCATCGCGCTTCCAGGGGTCCTTGCCGTTTCCTGATTCGTTCCAAGCCATAGTGTCAGTACTTCTCACTCATTTGCCGCCGTCGCCGATGGATTTATCGACAACGGATCCAGTTGTTGATCCGCGAGATTTTCACGCTTTAGGAATCTCTTCAAGTCCTTTTCGGTCATTTTCAAGTCCAGCGTCCAGCCGCCTTCTTCCAGGGCAGCTTCACTAGTGACCGCTCCCAGTTCAAATAGTCTGGCCCGTTGCCGCCCCTGCTCCGGCAAGAGATGAATAACACGCTGAACTGTCTTTTGACGCAGACGTCGGGCGATGGCGTCCTTGAGCATCGGAATACCCTCGCCCGTTATGGCTGAGAGCCAGACGGCGCGGCCTTCTCCGGCCCGATTATTGGTGATACGCGGCTTTCTATCCAGCTTGTCGATCTTATTGTACACGCGTATCTGTGGAACCTGGTCGGCTTCGAGCTGTTTCAAAACAGAGTTGACCTGGCGAACCCGTTGCCAGCGATTCGGATCGCTCGCATCGATGAGATGCAAAATCAAATCCGCTTCGCGCGCTTCCTGCAATGTCGACCTGAACGCCGCTATCAACTCATGCGGCAGGTCGCGGATGAATCCGACGGTATCTGCCAGCACGACATGCTCGCCTTCCGGCAAGTCCAGGCGTCGAACGGTCGGATCCAGTGTCGCGAACAGCTGGTCCTTGACGTATACATCTGCATCGGTCAGCGCATTGAACAGCGTGGACTTGCCGGCATTTGTGTAGCCAACGAGCGCGACCGTCGGGATCTCGGCCCGTACGCGATTACGCCGGTTCATTGTGCGCCGTGTGTCGACGTGTTCGAGGCGCTCTTTCAGCTGCCGGATACGGTGTCCGATCAGGCGACGGTCTGTTTCCAGCTGAGTCTCACCCGGTCCGCGCAAGCCGATGCCGCCTTTTTGCCGCTCAAGGTGAGTCCAGCCACGAACAAGCCTGGTCGACAAGTGTCTGAGCTGGGCCAGTTCAACCTGCAGCTTGCCCTCGAAACTGCGAGCCCGCTGCGCAAAGATATCGAGAATAAGGCCGGCCCGATCCAGTACGCGACAACATAACTCACGCTCGAGATTGCGTTCCTGGCTGGGACTGAGCGCTGCCGAAAAAATAACAAGTTCGGCACCGTTCGATTCTATGAGCGATCGAAGTTCGTCCAGCTTGCCTTTGCCGATGAAATAGCGAGCGTCGGGACGGCGACGTGAGCTGACAAGCTCAGCCGCGATGACAGCGCCCGCAGAGCGTGCCAGCTCGGCAAACTCCTCGCGTTCGGAATCATCGGGTAATCCGTCGGGACTCGCGTGGACAAGCACTGCGCGCTCGCCGCTTTGCGGTCTTTCAAACAAACACGTCCTCCTGACGGAGCGACGTCGTGGCTCGCCTACTCGTCGTCGTCTCCCTGTTCATCGTCCGGAAGCGGCAAACGAACATTACGCGACGGCACAACCGTCGAAATGGCATGCTTGTAAACCATCTGATTTACGCTGTTTTTCAGCAACACCACGAATTGATCGAACGAGTCCACTTGCCCCTGCAACTTGATGCCGTTGACAAGGTAGATGGACACAGGAACTTTTTCCTTTCGCAAGATATTCAGGAAGGGATCTTGCAGCGTCTGCCCTTTAGCCATATTGGGTCTCCTTATTGTTCATTATTTTCCTGAAACCCGCGTCCCGGTGGCGCCGGAATGCCCGATTGCGAATCTCTGCCTAAGCGTAGAAAAAGTCTAACACAGCCGAAAACCCCGCAATATGCCCAAACACGAGGGATTTCAGCCCAGTTGTTGCACCAGATGCTTCGATATAGTGTCGATTGCACCGACTTCAAGCGGATTAATCGTGAAAACCGACTGCTCCGAGCGCAGCCAGGTCAGCTGCCGCTTGGCCAGCTGCCGCGTTGCGAACAAGGCCCTTTCCTTGGCTTCGTCCAGGGAGCACTCGTTTTCGAGGTAGTTCCAGAATTGTCGATATCCCACCGAACGCATTGCCGGGCTGTCACGCATCACACCGGGCCGCTCGCGCAGGCGCCGCAATTCTTCAACGAAGCCATTGGCTACCATTTGATCGAGCCGCAAGGCGATGCGCTCGTGCAATAACTTGCGCGGCTCAATCTGCAACGCAATTTTCAGGTACGTAATGTCCTCGGCCGGCGCGCCGGATGCCTGCTGCCACTCGGTCAGCGATTTGCCGCTCACCTTGTAGACCTCCAGAGCGCGTTGAATACGCTGACTGTCATTCGGGTTGATGCGCTCGGCAGATACCGCGTCGATTGCTTGCAGTTCGGCGTGCACGGCCGGCCATCCGGATTTTTCGGCCATGGCATCGATTTCGCGCCGAATGGCTTCGTCGGCCATCGGCAATTCGGCGATACCTTTTGTCAATGCACGGAAATACATCATGGTACCGCCCGCCAGTAGCGGAATTCGACCTCGGGCGAAAATGCTTTCCATTTCCGCACGCGCATCGCGAACAAAATCTCCTGCCGAATAACTTTCCTCAGGATCGCGAATATCGATCAATCGATGCGGTGTTCTTTTCAATGTCCCGGCGTCGGGTTTGGCCGTCCCGATATCCATGCCACGATAAACAAGCGCCGAGTCGACGCTGATGATGTCGCATGGAAAGCGTTTACACAGGCTGATCGCGAAATCTGTCTTGCCCGATGCTGTCGGCCCCATTAACAGGATTGCAGTGCGATTCACGGCAGAGTACTAACGTCCCCGCAGGAACAGGCGATCGAGTTCGGACAGCGTGATGGTCGTCCAGGTCGGTCGGCCATGATTGCATTGATCCGCGCGCTCAGTACTTTCCATCTCGCGCAGCAACGCGTTCATTTCCGCAAGCGTCAGCAATCGATTGGCGCGCACGGAATGGTGGCATGCCATTGTCGCCAGGTAGTCATCACTCACATCATCAATACGGTTGCTGCTTCCCGATTCTGAAACATCGGAGAGAACGTCGCGTAACAGCGATTCCGCATCCGCATTCCTGAGCAGAGCCGGCACTTCACGGATCGTCAGGCTGGTCGGGCCCGAACGGTCCACGACGAGGCCGAGCTTTTCGAGTATGTGACCCGATTGTTCGACCAGGCTGGCCTCATTTTCAGAGACCGATACTGTCTCAGGAACGAGTAGCGGCTGACGCACAAGATCGCGGTCGTCGTATCCGCGCTTCAATTTTTCGTAAACGATGCGCTCGTGCGCCGCATGCATGTCGACAACCACGAGCCCCTCGCTGTTCTCGGCAAGTATGTAGACGCCTGCCAATTGCGCAACAGCGAACCCGAGTGGTGGAACTTCGGCCCCCGGGTCCGGCGTTTCCGCGAACGATGGCGCGGTTGCCATCGAACCGTAAACCGCGAGCGTGTCGCGTACGGCGGTGGTCGATGGCCGCCCTTGCAACGGCATTGAACCCTGGTCGAAAACCGAGTCGCGTGTCATGGGTATCGGTGCCACATTGTAGCCACCCGGGCGAGTGTCCTTTAACGCGACCTCCAGGGTTTGCGAAACGACGCCATGCACCCTGCGCCCGTCCCGAAACCGTACCTCGTGTTTGGCCGGGTGTGCGTTCGCGTCGACGCCAGCGGGATCCATGGTCAGGTTCAGGATGTAGGCGGGATAACGACCGTGAAACAAAACATCACGGTAGGCATGCCGCGCCGCATGCGACAGCGTCTTGTCGGAAATACTGCGGCCGTTGACAAACCAGTACTGCATATCCGGCTGGCTGCGGTTAAAGGTCGGCAGACCGATCCAGCCCGACAGAGCGATGCCGTCGATTTCACGTTCGATATGGACGCACTGATCTGCGAACGCGTCGCCACACACATTGGCGACACGCTGCCGCCGTGATTCCTCATCGGATGCCGCGGCGAGACTCAGTGCGGTACGACGATTGTGCGTCATCGTGAATGCGATGTCGGGCCGTGACAGCGCCAGGCGACGCACCCATTTTTCTATATGCCCGTATTCGGTACGTTCTGTGCGCAGGAAACGTCGCCGCGCCGGCGTGTTGTAAAAAAGATCGTGTACTTCAACAGTCGTACCCTGCGGATGGGCTGCCGGTGCAGGCGTGCTGATGGTTCCTCCATCAGCCTCCAGCTGCCAGGCGGAATCCGCGCCGGCGGCTCGCGAGGTCAACGTCAGACGTGCAACGGACGCAATGCTCGGCAACGCCTCGCCACGAAAGCCGAGGGACGCGACCGCTTCCAGGTCGTCCAGGCTCGTGATCTTGCTGGTCGCATGGCGTGACAGCGCGAGCGCAAGCTCGCCGTGGTCGATGCCCTTGCCGTCATCACGGATCCGTATCAGCTTCTGCCCGCCGGAGACGATATCGATCTGAATCGCGCGGGCCCCGGCATCAAGGCTGTTTTCGACCAGTTCCTTCACGACGGACGCAGGTCGCTCGACCACTTCGCCGGCGGCAATCTGGTTGATCAGGTGACTCGGAAGTTGTCGAATCGGCATACGCGCGAGGTCAGTGACGACGAAGGGCCGTCATTTTTTCAAAACGCGCGTGAAAAGTCTTGCCTGATTACAAGAACAGGGGTCGAACCCCGTTTTCTTTAGCCGCCCGCGAAAACAGGAATGCGCAGTGTCTGCCCTACCAGGATGTCGTCGCTCATGAGCTTGTTGGCGGCACGAATGGCTGCCGTGCTGACGTTGTAGCGTTGCGCGATCTCCGACAGGGTGTCGCCGCGCGTAATGGTGTGCCGCACCTGCCGCGCCGGTTCACGCCGAAGATTGGCCGCGATTTGCGTGTCCGGGGGCGGGTTCGTGTAGAAATAGTTGCGAATGCCCGCAAGGATGGCGTTCGCCAGGCGACCCTGATGCCCCTTGTCGCGCAGTTTGACCTCCTCGCTCGGGTTCGAGATAAACGCGGTCTCGACCAGTATCGAGGGCATGTCGGGTGACTTGAGCACGAGCAAACCCGCCTGTTGCACGGTCTTTCGATGCAATTTGGCGACCTTGCCCATTTCCCGGATGACTTTGCTGCCGACATCGAGACTGGCGCTCAACGACGCGTTCTGCGACAGGTCGATCAACACCGACGCCAGGACATCGCCTTTGTCCTCAAGAGAAACGCCCCCGACCGAAGCGTTCTCGCGCTGGGCCAACTGTTTGGCTGCCTCGTCGCTGGCGCCTTTGAGAGAGAGCGCGTAGACGGACGCGCCGCTCGCTCGCCGGTCGGCAACCGCATCGGCATGAATGGAGACAAACAGATCCGCTTTATTGCGGCGTGCTATTCCGGTGCGTTCGCGATGATCAATATAGGTATCGCTGTTTCTCACCAGCACGGCTTTCATGCCGGGTTCGGCATTGATCCGGCTGGCCAGCGCCCGGCTGATCGAAAGGGCAACGTCTTTTTCGCGGGTTCGACGTTTGCCGATGGCGCCGGGATCATGGCCACCATGGCCCGGATCGATCGCGATGACGATATCCCGACCCGGCCGGTATTCCTCCGACGCTCTCTTTACCGGAGTGAGGCTGCCCGGACGCTGCAGGTCAATCACCAGCCGATCGCCATACCGGGCATTCGGCCCGGTTGTGAAACTGCGTGAGCGAACGCCCGGGCTGAGATCGAGAACCACGCGCAGCTGGCCGTCGGCCCGGATGGCACTGCGTATCGCTTTGACCGCCCCCGTACCGCTCGGCAAGGTAGTCAACGACTGCGCCAGTCGACCATCCTGCAAGTCAATAACGAGGCGATCAGGGCTCCGCAGCGTGAATATCTTGTGCGCGACGGACTGGCTGAGGTCCAGAACAACGCGAGTTTTGTCGTTTTCGTCCCATATCCGCACATTTTCAACCGTGGTACCGGCCATTGCCGCCACGGGCAGCAGCAAGCCGAGTACGACGCAGATGAGGGGACGTAGAGCCATAGAGGATCAAGCAGCCAGATTCGGGGATTATGTCCGGTGAGTATACGAATCTGACAGCAAAAACCAAGACTTTTCGCTGGGAAATTATGAAGATACCGGAACTAGTTCACATTTTGATTCAGGGTAGCTCGAAGTCTCTCATCAGCGCCTCGCCGCGCTCGCTCAAGCCCCTGAGTTCGGCCCGGCGCCCCGTGCTTTCGTAAGCGAGCGTCAACGCCAGGTCCGCCTGGGCCGACAGGCCGGGTGCCCGATCCGGCCATTCCACCAGGCGAAGACCATCGTCCAGCTCCTCCCAACCCAGGTAGCGGAGCTCTTCCTCGTCTGAAACCCTATATAAATCAATATGATATATAGTCGAACGCGGCAACAGGTAGGGCTCCACGAGCGTGTACGTCGGGCTGGGCACCGGCCCCTCGTGCCCGGCCGCGCGGATCAACGCCCGTGCGAACGTGGACTTGCCGGCTCCGAGCTCTCCGCTCAGTAACACGGTCCAGCCAGCAAGATCCTGCGGCAGTTTGCAGAGAAGGCGGCGGGCGAATTCAATTGTCGCTGCCTCGTCGGCCAGAAACAGCTGCAACGGAACAGGTTCGCGAGACGCCATTCAGGGGTTGATCACGGTACGCAGTTCCGCAATCAGGTCCGACGCGATCAGGCCCCGTTGGCCTTTCGCCGCCGCGATGTCGCCTGCGCGAGCATGCGCTTCGACGCCTGCCAGGGCCGCTTGCTCCGCCGACAGACCCTGCGCGAGTAACGCCGCGATGATGCCGGTCAGGACATCGCCCATTCCGGCCGACGCCATGCCGGGGTTGCCCGACGTACAAATCGAGGGGACGTCCCGGCCCGCCCAAATCAGCGATCCGGAACCTTTGAGGACCGCGACACCGCCATAGCGCTGCTGCAGGGCCCGAACGGCAGCCAGCCGGTCGGATTGAATATCGGCCGTGGATTGTTGGAGCAAAGCGCCCGCTTCGCCCGGATGCGGTGTAATAATCCGCGCCTCTGCCGTGTCGGGATGCTGCGCGAGCCAGTAAAGTGCGTCTGCATCCCAGGCCGCGGGACGAGTATCAGCTGCCACAACTTCAAACAGCGATTTTGCCCAGTCGGATCGTCCGAGTCCGGGCCCGAAAGCGATGACATCCGCTTTTTCAAGCAGCGGCTCGAGATCAGCCGCGGCCTCGATGCCATGAGGCATGAGTTCAGGTCGCGTTGCCGCCAGTACCGCCGCATGCGACGGCGCTGTTGCGATGCTGACCAGCCCGGCGCCGGCGCGCAGGGCGGCCTCGCCGCACAGACGAACGGCGCCAGGCATGCCCTCGCCGCCCCCGATCACCAGGACATGACCGAAATCCCCTTTGTGCGCTGCTCGTCGCCTCGGCGGCAGCGCGTCGCGCATCAACGCGTCGCCAATGCGGTGCAACTCCGGGTTTACGCCTGCCCTGCATTCGTCCGGAATCTCAAGCCCGTCGTACTGTAGCTCGCCGCAATAATCCGGAGCACAATCGAGAAACAGGCCAGCCTTGAGGCCAACGAAGGTCACGGTCAGGTCGGCTTTGACAGCGCTCCCGAGCCTGGCACCCGAGTCAGCGTTGATTCCCGTCGGAACGTCCACTGACAGGACTTTGGCCGGATGATCGTTGATTGCCGCCACGGCTTGGGCGAACTCGCCGCCAACATCACGCTCCAGGCCACTGCCGAGTATCGCGTCGACCAGTAATTCGGCCTCCCGGTCGAGCTCGCCGCCCCAGGGCATGACGGCGCCTCCCTCAGCGACAAAATCTCCATAAGCCGTCGCCGCATCGCCCGTGAGAGACTCCGGATCGACCAGTGTCACAACCGATACAACAATGCCGTCATGTGCAGCAAGACGTGCGACTACATAGCCGTCACCGCCGTTGTTGCCGGCGCCGCATACGACTTGCCAGCGCTTTGCGTCCGGAAATCGCCGGCGCGCTGCCTGCATCGATGCGGCTGCGGCTCGCGTCATCAACGTATAGCCGGGGATGCCATGATCTTCGATCGCGGTCCGATCGATCTCTCGAACGGACGCGACGGAGTAAACGTTGGCGGGTAAGGTCTGCATCTGGGCGATTATACTGTCACGCGACACGGAACTGACATTGACGATATCCACGCAGCAATACGGCAATACCGAGATGGCGGCTCTCAAAGCCGAGGTCATCGATTGGTGCACTGAACTCGGCTTTCAGCAAGCCGGCATCAGCGATGTCGATCTTGCCGAAGCCGAAGATCGCCTTGCTGATTGGCTGGGTAAGAAGTTTCACGGCACGATGGACTATATGCAGCGCCACGGCGCAAAGCGCAGCCGGCCGGACCGACTCGTGCCGGGAACTGTGCGCGTCATCTCTGTGCGCATGGACTATTTGCCGGAAGCACAGGACGCTGCCAGGCAGCTGCTGGATGACGACACGCGCGCGTATATATCGCGCTATGCATTGGGTCGTGACTATCACAAGGTCCTCCGCGGTCGCTTGCGTGCGCTGGCTCGCCGGATCGAAGAGAGAATCGGGCCATTCGGATATCGAGTGTTCGTCGACAGTGCCCCGGTGCTGGAGAAAGCGCTGGCCGAGAAAGCCGGCATCGGCTGGATTGGCAAGCACACCAATGTAATAAACCGGGACCATGGCTCATGGTTTTTCCTGGGCGAGCTGTACACCGACCTGCCTCTGCCGGTCGATCAACCTGAGGATTCGCACTGCGGCACATGCGCCGCGTGCATCGACGTCTGCCCCACCCGCGCCATCGTCGCTCCGTACCTGCTCGATGCGCGGCGTTGCATTTCGTATCTGACGATCGAGCTGAAAGACGCGATTCCCGTCGAGTTCAGGAAAGCGATCGGCAACCGCGTATTCGGCTGCGACGACTGTCAGATTTTTTGTCCCTGGAACAAGTTTGCAAAGCCAACCGCAGAAGCCGATTTCGCGCCACGACACGGACTGGATTCGGCCGAGCTTGCCGAGTTGTTTTCCTGGAATGAAGAGACCTGGTTACGAAAAACGGAAGGAAGCGCTATTCGGCGCATAGGTTTTGAACGCTGGTTACGCAATATTGCCGTCGCCCTCGGCAATGCCAAAAGCACGCCTGAAGTTATCGGGGCACTTCGCGCGAGGCAGCAGGAAGAATCCCAACTGGTAACGGAACACGTGTTGTGGGCGCTAGAGCAACACAACGTAGAAATTTAAATGGAGAGCAATGATGTTTGAGGCACCCGATTCGCAATACCTCGTGCCGTTCGACGGAAGTTTCGACGTGGCGACAGCGAGTACTGCACCGCAAACCGACGGTCACCCTCACAAGGGCAAGCATCGGACCAAACGAACCGAAGACCTGAACAAGCTGCAGAGAGTGCTCGCTGCAGGCGATCGCCACGCGGTGTTGCTCGTATTCCAGGCAATGGATGCCGCGGGCAAGGACAGCACAATCCGATCAGTCATGCAGGGCGTCGACCCGTCAGGCTGCCAGGTTTTCAGTTTCAAGAAGCCATCGAGCCTTGAACTTGATCACGATTTTCTGTGGCGCACGACCTGTCGATTACCCGAGCGGGGTCGAATCGGAATTTTTAATCGCAGCCAATACGAAGAAGTACTCGTTGTGCGAGTGCATCCCGAGATTCTCGGCTACCAGAAGCTCCCTGGTGAAGTGAATCTCGACACAATCTGGGATGAGCGGCTGACATCGATTCGCCAACAGGAAGAGCATCTGGCTCGCAATGGCACGGTGATCCTGAAATTCTGGTTGAACGTCTCCAAGGACGAACAAAAACGCCGCTTCCTGGCGCGCCTTGATGATCCCGACAAGAACTGGAAGTTCGAACCGCGCGACGTGGTTGAGCGACGCTCCTGGGACGATTACATGAAGGCCTACGAAGACGCACTGAACGCAACCTCACGACCGTGGGCGCCATGGTATGCGATTCCAGCCGATAACAAGTCTTACATGCGTGCAAGAGTCGCGGACATCATAATCGACGCGTTGCAGAGTATCGGCCTCAGGTATCCGCAGCCATCGGACAAGGACCGTGCAGAGTTCGCAGAAGCCCGGGAGGAGCTTGTCTCGGCCGATTCATGAGGCGAGCAACGGATTATTCTGATTTCATGCCCGAAAATGTGGCCTGATCGATACTAATCCGGGGCCTTTTGACGCGACAATCGCTTTCTTTTGGGAGAGAAAACGCGTTGCAGGAATCCCTGGCCACAAGTTCGGACTACAGGCGCTCGTTGCTCGAGGGACTCGAGTTGTTCAAGGGCGTCTATCCCGATGATGTTCACGAACTGCTACAACGCTGCGATCGCCGCGATCTCGCAGCCGGTGAACTGTTATTGTCCCCGGGCGCAAAGAACGAACATGTGTTTATTGTCTTGTCCGGTAGCCTGAACGTTCATGTAGGCTCCCCCGAAACGCCACTGCTCGCAACAATGGAGACCGGGGCGTGCGTCGGTGAGATGTCAATTATCGAAGACCGTGATCCGTCTGCCTATGTAATCGCCGCGGAAAATACCCACATGCTGGTGATGCATCAATCCCTGCTTTGGGAGATGGTCGATGCGTCTCACGAGTTCGCAAAAAACCTGCTCGTCGTGTTGTCTGAGCGCGTGCGGAGCCACAATCGTGTCATCGCTGACAGCTATGGCGAGATGCGCAAATTCGAACGCCATGCAACAACCGATGCGCTGACGGGGCTGGCGAACCGGCATGCCATGCAGGAATCGTTCCCGGAGGAAATACAATCCTGCGTCGACAGTAAAGAACCCGTGTCACTGATTATGATCGACGTTGACCGGTTCAAACAGTTTAACGACACGTTCGGCCACATCGCCGGCGACCGCGCCCTCTGTGCCGTTTCCAAGATCCTGCAGAAACAGTTCCGCCCACGTGACCTGTTGGTACGCTACGGTGGCGACGAGTTCGCGATACTGCTGCCCGACGCCAATGTCGAACAAGCAGTAGCGGTTGGCGAGAGAGTCCGCGACGCTGTCTGTAGCACGACGGGAGACGGATCCGATTCCCTGATCCAGATTCCAATAGCGATATCAATGGGCGTTGCCGAGCTGCGCGAGAAAGGCACGCTCGACAAGCTGATCCGCGACGCAGATGCCGCCTTGTACCGCGCCAAGCATGCGGGAAGAAACGCCGTATCGGAATAATCAGAAAGGAATGTTTCAGACCGTAACGACAACGTTGTCGATCAGGCGCGCCTCGCCCAACCGCGCCGCAGCCAGCACCACGAGATCGTCGCAATCCCGGTCTGGTATCTCGAGATTCTGCGCGCGACGAATGGCAAAGTATTCCACCTCAATCCCGGCATCGGCGAGTTTCTGAATCGCTACCTTCTCAAGTTCACCAAAATTTCGCTGGCCATTCTGCAATTCCTCGCCGACCGAGCTCAGGGCCTCGTACAACAGCGGTGCTGTGGCTCGTTGCTCTTCGGTCAGGTAACTATTACGCGAGCTCAGCGCCAGACCGTCGTCTTCACGAATCGTCTCGCAAGTGATGATCGTGACCGGCAGATTCATATCCTCGGCCATGCGTCGTATCACGAGTTGCTGTTGATAGTCCTTTTGACCAAATACAGCGACGTCGGGTTGAACGAGCGCGAATAGCCGCGCGACAACGGTCGTGACGCCATCAAAGTGACCGGGACGTGATGCGCCGCAAAAATTCTCGGTCAATCCAGGTACTGATACCGTTGTCGCCTGTTCGATACCAAACGGGTAGACGGTGGCCACGTCCGGCGCGAATATCAGATCTGCTGCCGTCGTTTTCAACCGCCGTTTATCGAGTTCCAGCGTGCGCGGATACTCATCAAAGTCCTCACCGTCTCCGAATTGTGTCGGATTGACGAAGATGCTGACGACGACACGTTCGGCGTGTTCACGTGCGAGTTCCACGAGCTTGAGGTGGCCGGCATGCAGGCTGCCCATCGTTGCGACGAGCGCCACGTGCTCATCATTCTGACGCCACTCCGCGATGTGCTCGGCGAGTTCCTGCTTACTGTGTATGACTAGCACGGCTTATCGGTACCTGGCTGGGATTTAAGAGAAGCAATGTTCGGCAGCGGGGTAGCTCCGATCTTTGACCGCATGCACATAGGCCTTTACTGCCTCCAGCGGCGACGTGTGCTCTTCCTGAAAATTCCTGACGAACCTCGGCGTCCGGCCCTGCGTGATATCGAGGATGTCGTACAAAACCAGGATCTGGCCGTCGACGTCGGGGCCCGCCCCGATTCCGATGACCGGAACCTGCAGCGCTGCCGTGATTTTTTTTCCGACTTCGTTTGGAACACACTCAAGTAATACGACGTCGGCACCCGCGTCCTGCAGTCGCTGGGCAGATGTGACCATCTGCTGTGCCTGGTCGGGTTCCCGGCCCTGCACTTTGAACCCGCCAATCTTGTGAACCGACTGCGGTTTGAGTCCGAGATGGGCACAAACCGGGATGTCGTGTCGCGCGAGATGTTTGACGATTTCAACCTGGTCATCCCCACCCTCGAGTTTGACCATCATCGCGCCGCCCTCCTGCATGAGGCGAACGGCGTTGTCGAGCGCCTGGCCGGTTTCGGTGTAACTCATGAATGGCATGTCGGCGACGAGAAAAGCCCGGCGCAAGCCGCGCGCGACGGCGCGTGAGTGATAAACGATGTCGTCGACCGTAACTGGCACCGTCGTGTCGTGACCCTGAATGACCATGCCCAGCGAATCACCGACAAGCACCAGGTCAGTGCGAGCCGCATCCACGAGTGCCGCATAACTGGCGTCGTAGGCAGTCAGGCACGCGATCGGCTCGCCGTCCTGTTTCATCTTGCGCAATGTCGAGACATTGACCGGGGGCTCCGGCATGCCGCGCTGTTCAAGCTGGGTATACATCGTTTCGTGTCCTGCTACCCGAGTGCCGCGGCAACCGGGTTAAAGAAATGGCGACCGCCCGTGGTTCGCTCAATTTGCCGGAACAGCTGCTCGTAATCAGCATCGTTATTGACCAGGTCTATTTGCGACGCATTGACGATCAACAGCGGGCCCTCATCGTAGGCATGAAAGAACCTTGCGTATGCATCGATCAGTTTCTCGACGTAATTTCTGTCCACGAACCGATCATATAGCGAATTGCGCTGCGCCAAGCGCCTCATTATCGCGTCGACCGAGGCTTGCAGGTAAATAACCAAATCCGGTACAGGTGCATCGACGGCCAGGTTCTCCGCGATCTGGTCGTAGAGCTTCAATTCCTCCGGGTCGAGATTGAGCTCGGCAAACAAGCGGTCTCTCGTAAACAGGTAATCCGAGATCCGCACGCTGGAAAAGAGATCCGACTGACGCAGGTCCTCGATCTGGCGCGCTCGAGCGAAAAGGAAAAACATTTGGGCTGGTAACGCCGCGGAGCGACCGTCGCGATAGAAGCGCTCGAGGAACGGGTTCTCTTCAACTTCCTCAAGAACCAGGTCGGCAGACAAACTGTCGGCAAGCCTTCGCGCCAGTGCGGTCTTGCCCACCCCGATCGGCCCCTCGATTGCGATGTATCGGGATGCGTTTTCAGATGTTTGCAGCTGACTTATGGACACTGATTCCCTTTACGCAATGCGCGAAATTTTCGGTTCATCCATGTTGATCGAAATAGTCGCCAGCCGGCCAAGCCCGGGGATCATCAGCCCCGGTGCGATTTCCCTGAGTGGCAACAATACAAAATTTCTCTCGGCGATGCCCGGGTGCGGGACGATCAGGCCGGGTTCTTCGATCTCGTCATGGCCGTAAACAAGGAGATCGAGATCGAGGACGCGCGGCCCCCAGCGCACATCTTCCCGTTCCCTGCCCCGCTGTATCTCGATACGCTGCAATTCTTCGAGCAACGGCTTTGCCCCGAGCTGCGTCAACAGCGAGGCGGCTGCGTTGACGAAATCAGGCTGCTCCACTCCGCCGAACGGTGCAGATCGGTACAGAGACGACCGCCGTATCAGGCGGGTGCGCGGAATCGCCGCCAGCAGATCAAAAGCACTATCGAGCTGACCGGCCGGGCCCTGCAAATTACTGCCAAGCCCGACGTACGCCGGACGCCA
>CAWJCA010000043.1:0-7964 GCA_963841165.1 uncultured Gammaproteobacteria bacterium
CCCTTGGAGATCGGCATGATCAGGTCGATAACCTTGATGCCGGTCTCGAGAAGTTCCGTCGTTGCCGCCTGGTCCTCGTAAGAAGGTGGGGCACGATGAATCGGCATGCTTAGTTCTGCACCGATATCACCTTTGTTGTCGATTGGTTTGCCGAGGACATCCATGATGCGACCCAGCGTCTTTTCACCAACCGGCACCGATATCGGCCCGCCCGTGTTCGTGACGTCCATGCCGCGCTTCAGACCCTCCGAGGAACCCATGGCAATGGTTCGAACCACGCCATCGCCCAGCTGCTGCTGAACTTCCAGCGTGATTTCTGCATCGTCGATAAGCAATGCGTCGTATATCTTGGGGATCTGGCCCGCGGGGAACTCAACGTCCACAACAGCGCCAATAACCTGCACAGTAGTTCCGGTGCTCATCTCTCTTCCTTAACCCATTAAGGCGAACATGCCGCCAAAAAAATAAAAAACTCTAGCCGGACACGGCGGCCGCGCCACCGACAATTTCTGAAATCTCTTGTGTGATGGCTGCCTGTCGAGCCTTGTTGTACTTCAACTGCAGGCCATCGATGATCTCACCCGCGTTATCGGTTGCCGACCTCATGGCAACCATTTTCGCGGCCATCTCGCACGCGAAATTTTCAACGGCGCCGCGGTAGATCTGTGACTCGATGTAACGCATCAATACGTCGTCGAGCAACTCGTCCGCCCCGGGTTCGTAAATATAGTCCCAGTGCGCCTGCAGCTCGCCTTCGGCCAATTTGACCCCTGTCGCCGGCAACACCTGTACAACCTGTGGCTTCTGCGTCATCGAATTAACGAACAGGTTGTGCACCAGGAACAGGCGATCGATTTCTCCCTTGCTGTACGAATCGAGCATGATCTTGATCGAGCCGATCAGGTCGTTAACGTTCGGCTTGTCGCCAAGATGCGAGGCGGTACCGACCACGTTGCCGCCGATGCGACGGAAAAACCGCACGGCCTTCGCGCCCACGAGCGCAAGGTCAACCTTCACATCCTCGCCGCGCCACTTCGCAATTTCTGCGATTACTGACTTGAACAGGTTGGCGTTCAGGCCACCACAGAGACCCCGGTCGGTCGAGATCACGATGAAACCAACCCGGTGCACGTCGCGTTCGGTAAGGAACGGGTGCTTGTAGTCAGGGTTGGCATGCGTCAGATGGCCGACCACGCGTCGAATACGCTCAGCGTACGGCCGCGACGCCTGCATCTGCAGCTGCGCCTTGCGAATCTTGCTGGCAGCAACCTTCTCCATCGCACTCGTGATCTTCTGCATGTTCTTTACAGAAGCGATCTTGGAGCGTATTTCCTTTTCACCTGGCATATAAGAACTCTGCTCTTTCCGACTTGGTCATTGTTAATCCGTGTTTTGGAATTACGTGACGACCTAATAAGCGCCTTTCTCAGCAAAGTCATCGCAAATACCCTTCAGCGTCGCCGCAACCTCGTCGTTGTAGTCGCCCGAGGCGTTGATCGCATCGAGATCAGCCTTGGTAGCTCGAACGAGCGAATTCATGCAGGGCCGTTTCGTAGTCAACGACCTTTTCCGCGGGAACATCATCGATGAAGCCCTCGTTCACTGCGAACAGCGACAGCGCCATTTCGGCAACCGACAGCGGCGAGTACTGCTTCTGTTTCATGAGTTCGGTAACACGCTCACCGCGCTCAAGCTGGGCACGCGTCGCTGCATCCAGGTCGGAGGCGAACTGTGCGAATGCTGCCAGCTCGCGGTACTGCGCCAGCGCAAGGCGTACACCACCACCAAGTTTCTTGATGATCTTGGTTTGCGCCGCACCGCCCACTCGGGAGACCGACAAACCGGCATTAATTGCCGGGCGAATACCCGCATTGAACAGGTCGGTCTCGAGAAAGATCTGGCCGTCGGTAATGGAGATCACGTTCGTCGGTACGAACGCCGATACGTCACCGGCCTGTGTTTCAATGATCGGCAGCGCCGTCATTGATCCTGTCTTGCCCTTGACCTTGCCGCCTGAAACGTTTTCGACGTGTTCCGCATTGACGCGCGATGCACGCTCGAGCAAGCGCGAGTGCAGGTAGAAGACGTCACCCGGATACGCTTCGCGACCCGGTGGACGGCGCAGCAACAGTGATACCTGGCGGTAGGCCCAGGCCTGCTTCGTCAGGTCGTCAAAGATGATCAGCGCGTCTTCGCCCTTGTCGAGGAAGTACTCGCCCATCGATGCGCCGGAGTACGGTGCAATGTACTGCATGGCGGGACTGTCGGCAGCCGCGGCGGCAACGACGATCGTATGATCCATCGCGCCCTCTTCCTCGAGCTTCCTTACAATGCCGGCAATCGAAGATGCCTTTTGACCAATCGCCACGTAGATGCACTTGATGCCTGTGCCGCGCTGGTTAATGATCGTGTCGACCGCAACGGCAGTCTTGCCCGTCTGGCGGTCACCGATGATCAGCTCGCGCTGACCGCGGCCAATCGGCACCATCGAGTCAATCGCCTTGAGGCCGGTCTGCACCGGTTGACTGACTGACTGGCGCTCGATAACACCGGGCGCAACTTTTTCGATTGGTGCCGACAGGTCCGTGTTGATCGGGCCCTTGCCGTCAATTGGCCTGCCCAGAGCGTCTACCACTCGTCCCAGCAGCGCATCACCGATGGGCACCTCGAGAATACGACCGGTCGTCTTGACGGTGTCGCCTTCTGTAATGTGCTTGTAGTCACCCAGCACAACCGAGCCAACCGAGTCCTGCTCGAGGTTCAGCGCCATGCCGAAGGTGTTCTGCGGGAACTCGAGCATTTCGCCGTAGCGTGCGTCGGCCAGGCCGTGGATACGAACGATACCGTCAGTAACCGCGATCACGGTACCAACGTCCCGCGCTTCCGCGGATGCCTCGAAGTTCTCGATGCGCTCTTTAATCAGCGTGCTGATTTCAGAAGCTTTGAGTGCCATTACGTTTTCCTCTTTATTTGGTCAATGCGTTGGCCAGGCCGTCAAGCCTTGCACGCAGTGACCCGTCAATAACGACATCACCGGCACGAATTACTGCACCGCCGATGAGCGTCTCGTCTATTTCTGTAGTGATCCTGACATCGCGACCCAGGCGCTTTTTGAGCGAAGCCGCAATTTCATTAACCTGTTCTTTGCTGAGCGCAACTGCCGATGTAACGACCGCGTCTACGCTGTTTTCGACTTCCGCTTTTAGCGCTTCGAAATGATTTGAGATTTCCGGCAACACGCCGACACGGCCGTTCTCAATCAGCAGCTTTAAAAAGTTGCTGCCTTTCTTGTCGCCTCCGGCAAGCAGCCGGCTGCCAGCTTTGTCGAACAGGCCAGTCAGAAACTCGAACCGCCGCTCGTCACTGAGATCCGGGTCGCCCAGGTATTCGACAAGGCCGCGGTCGCCCAGCAATTGACCCGCAACAAGCAGAGACTCGGACCAGTCGGCAAGTACTCCGGCGCCGTCCGCTATCTCGAAGATAGCCCGCGCGTACGGTCTCGCTATTGTGTTGTTGTCGGCCACGATGGTCTCCGCTTACAACTCCTGGGCAAGCTTGCCCAGGATGTCTTCGTGCGTCTTGCCATCGATTTCGCGATTCAGGATTTTTTCGGCGCTTGCAATGGCGATTGCCGACACCTGGCCACGAAGCTCTTCGCGCGCCCGGTTTGTTTCCTGCTCGATCTCGGCCTTGGCCGCCATCAGCTGACGTTCGCGTTCTTTGACGCCATCTGTCTTGCCTTCAGCGACAATCTCGTTTGCGCGGGCGTGTGCCTGGTCAAGAATCCCGGTTGCCTGCTTGCGGGCCTCGTCAACGATGCCGTCCGCTTTGGCCTCGGCCGCGACCAGCTTTTCCTGGCTCAGGTCGGCAGCCGCCAGGCCCTCTTCGATTTGCTGTTGGCGCTCTTCCAGCGCCGCAAGAATCGGTGGCCAGATGAACTTCATGCAGAACCAGACAAACACGATCATTGCGATCGTCTGGCCGATGAGAGTTAGATTAATATCCAATGGATACTCCTAATATTCCGTATCGTGACTGCAGGAGCGCCCCCTTGCGATGCGCTATCCGTCGGGCTATTACTAGCCGCCGGTCGCAGCCTGCAGCTGACCAATAAACGGGTTCGCGAACGCGAAGAACAGCGCGATACCGACACCGATCATCGCAACGGCATCGAGCAATGCGACGACGATAAACATTTTCGTCTGCAGCATCGGGGCCAGTTCGGGCTGCCGCGCAGCACCTTCGAGGAAGCGGCCACCCAGAAGGCCCATACCAATACCGACGCCCAGTGCGCCGAGGCCAATCAAAAGTGCGACGGCGATTGCCGTCAAGCCAATAACAGTTTCCATCAGTTTCTCCTAAGGAGGTTCGTTTAAATTAATGCTTTTCGGATGCGAGACTTAAATAGACGATGGTCAGCATCATGAATATAAAGGCCTGAAGCGTCACAATCAGGACATGAAAAACAGCCCAGCCGAAGTGCAGCGGCAGCTGGTAAATGCCCAATAACGCAATCAGGATAAAAATCAGTTCGCCGGCAAACATGTTGCCGAACAGTCGCAGCGACAGCGATACCGGCTTGGCCAGCAGCGCGACACTTTCGAGAATAAAGTTGAACGCGATAATAAACGGCGCCGCGATCAGTCCAAGGCCCCTGGTTGGCGGTGCGATCGGGTGCAGCGTCAGCTCGCCAATGAAGCCGGTCACGCCCTTGTTCTTGATCGTGTAGAAGATGATCAGGAAGAAAACCGCGATCGACATGCCGAACGTAACGTTAACGTCCGTAGTCGGCACTACCTTCATATACGGAATGCCCGCGGCGCCGGCCGCCAGCGGAATCCAGTCAACCGGCACCAGGTCCATGAGGTTCATCAGGAACACCCAGACGAAGATCGTCAGGCCCAGCGGTGCAATCAGGCGACTGGTGCCGTGGAAAGTGTCTTTGACGCTGGAGTCGACGAATTCGACAATGATCTCTACGAGTGCCTGAAACTTGCTCGGCTTGCCGGACGACGTCTTCTTGGCCACGCCGCGGAACAGCACGACGAATATCAGCCCGAGCAGAACCGACCAGAACATCGAGTCAACGTTGATCGCCATCGGGTTGCCGGCACACTGATTCCACACCCACTCACCCGTCTCGGCCTTGCAGACCTGCAGGTTCTGGAGATGGTGGGAAATGTAGTCGCTCGACGTCGCTGCGCCGTGTCCGCCTTCAGCTGCCATTGCCGTTTCTCTTATCCTGTTCCTGTTCGTGCCGCATCAACAAACCCGTCAGGGTCACCAACTGCGTCGCGATAAATGCTGCAAACAACGCTGCCGCCGAGAGCGGCTTCACCAGCGTAAACACGAGGCTGAAAAACAGCACGGTCAACGCCAGCTTTCCCAATTCACCTATATGGGCCGCCCGGACCAGGGCCTGTGCCCCCGGATCCCGGCGTGGTACTGCCAGCCGCAGCGCCAGGAAAGCGTTCGGGATGACGCAGACCAGGCTTCCCAGCAGCGCCGAGTACCCGACTACGTCCCCATAAATGCTCCAAAGAACTACGGCGAGGACCGCCCCTACGCCAATTTGCGCCACGAGCAACTTCAGCATCACGGATTGGATATCGCATGCCTCCGGCACTAAAAACGCCACGGCCATCGGGCTGACCGGCGGCTTGTGGCGCGTGTGGTTTTGGTTGTTCCAGGCGGGCCTGTAAATCGCGTGCGCATTATAGTGTTACCCCCCATCGCATGGCAACACGAAACCCCGCCAAATACCGCGCTTTTCAGTCATTTTTCGGGGCCAGCGGGGCTGCTAGCGGATGTGTTTCAGGATGCCATCCAGCTCATCGAGGCTGTTGTAGCTGATGACCAGCTTGCCGGCGCCCTTTTTGCTGTGGTCAACACGAACTTTCGCGCCCAGCTTCTCGGACACCTCGATTTCCAGGCGCCGGATATCGGCGTCCACGTTGGCGGCCTTTTTCACGGGCTTGCTCGTTGGGCCTTCCTGCATGCGCCTGACGAGTCTCTCCGTTTCACGAACCGAGAGGCCCTTTTTGATCACCTGGCGTGCGACGTCGAACTGCTGGGTCGCGTCCGCGATCGCGAGCAGCGCCCGGGCGTGGCCCATTTCGATCTGGCGCCCCTCGAGCAGGGGCTTCACTTTGTCGGACAGGTCCTGCAGGCGAAGCAGGTTGCTGACCGACGCGCGTGACCGGCCAACAGCTGAGGCCGCTTCGGCGTGGGTCAGGTCGAATTCACGAATCAGGCGGTCCAGCGCCCGCGCTTCCTCCAGCGGATTCAGGTCTTCACGCTGGATGTTCTCGATAAGCGCCATCGCGATGGCCGACTCGTCGGGCACCTCGCGAATGATGGTCGGTATTTCCGCCAGGCCGGCCAGTTGCGCCGCCCGCCAGCGGCGTTCGCCGGCCACGATCTCGTAACGCTGGGTCTCGCCGGTCTTTCCTATGCGCCGGGCGACGATCGGCTGCACCACGCCCTGCGCCTTGATCGAGCTGGCCAGGTCTTCCAGCGAGTCCTGTCGCATGTCCACTCGCGGCTGGTATTGCCCACGCTGTAACAACTCGACGGGTATCTGCTTCAATACATCGCCGCCTGCGCCATCATCGCCTGCGACAGACGCGACCCTTGAGACTGGTTTGCTGAGTAGTGCGTCGAGGCCGCGGCCCAATCGTTTTTTCGGTGTCATGGTTTTCATTCGCGCGCAGCGGCGCTCCTACGGTTTCTTCAAACGGCCTCGGCCATACGTGCATCCTCGCGTCGGAGCACCTCGCCGGCCAGGGCCAGGTATGCAATTGCGCCGCGCGATGACCGATCGTGCAGCAATACGGGACGGCCAAAACTCGGCGCTTCGGCCAGCCGTATGTTTCTCGGCACAACCGTGCGAAATACTTTCCGGTCGAAGTGCTCGATGAGCTGCATCGAGACCTCGTTGGACAGGTTGATGCGAGGATCGAACATCGTGCGCAGGATGCCATACATCTCGAGACCCGGGTTCACCGAATCACGTACCTGCTCAATCGTGTTGAGCAGGGAACTCAGGCCTTCCAGGGCATAGTATTCGCACTGCATCGGAATCAGCACACCGTCGGCAGCGGTCAGTGCGTTTATGGTCAGCATGTTAATCGACGGCGGGCAATCGATGAGAATAAAGTCATAGAGCCCGGCGACAGGCGCCAGCGCTTTCTTGAGCTTCATCTCGCGGCCAATTTCCTGCAGCAGCGTGACCTCGGCCAGCGTCAGGTCTTCGTTGCCCGGCAGCACGGCAAATCCGCCCTCGGGTGCCGAGACAATCGTGTCGGCGGCGGTTGCCTCACCAAGCAAAACATCGCAGGCGGAGTTCTCGAGATCCATCTTGTTAATGCCGCAGCCCATCGTGGCATTACCCTGCGGATCCACGTCGACAAGCAGTACGCGCCGCTGCGTCGCGGCCAGCGATGCCGCCAGGTTTACGCAGGTGGTCGTTTTTCCCACCCCGCCTTTCTGGTTTGCTACTGCAAGAATTCGCGTCATGAAATCAGCTTATCAGGTTGCGCGGCTCATGCCCGTCGCAACAGCACCGCGTGCCGTGACCCTTGTGCGAGACCCGGCACTTTGAGTTCCGTTACGACATGACGCCACGGTTTGTTGCTCATCTGTTCTAGTTCTTCTGCCGGGTAGCGCCCTTTGAGCGCTACAAACACCCCGTTCTCTCCTACGTGATGCCCGGCGATTTCCACGAGGCGCGGCAATGCCGCCAGTGCCCGTGCAATCACGGTATCAAAGCGCTGCCCGGGTGCATAGTCCTCCCCCCGACCTTTGGCCACGGTTACATTGGCAAGGCCCAGCAATCCCACGGCGTGCTGAACGAACATAATCTTCTTGTTATTGCTGTCGAGGAGCGTGAAGTGCCTGTCCGGCTCGGCAATTGCGAGCGGCAGCCCGGGAAACCCGGCGCCTGTTCCAACGTCGAGTATCGT
>CAWJCA010000044.1:5000-230195 GCA_963841165.1 uncultured Gammaproteobacteria bacterium
TCTTTGTACCGGAAAGTGGTTGATGCCATGCTTCCAGGAAAATCTTCTAAGCTTCAGGTAACACAGAACCGTACCGTAAACCGACACAGGTGGGTGAGGAGAGAATCCTAAGGCGCTTGAGAAAACTCTGGTGAAGGAACTAGGCAAATTGGTACCGTAACTTCGGGAGAAGGTACGCCCCTGTTGGTGATGAGACTTGCTCTCTAAGCTGGTGGGGGTTGCAGTGACCAGGTGGCTGCGACTGTTTACTAAAAACACAGCACTCTGCAAACACGAAAGTGGAAGTATAGGGTGTGACGCCTGCCCGGTGCCGGAAGGTTAATTGATGGGGTTAGCATTCGTGCGAAGCTCTTGATCGAAGCCCCGGTAAACGGCGGCCGTAACTATAACGGTCCTAAGGTAGCGAAATTCCTTGTCGGGTAAGTTCCGACCTGCACGAATGGCGTAACGATGGCCACACTGTCTCCACCAGAGACTCAGTGAAATTGAAATCGCTGTGAAGATGCAGCGTACCCGCGGCTAGACGGAAAGACCCCGTGCACCTTTACTACAGCTTTACACTGAATTTTGAATATATTTGTGTAGGATAGCTGGGAGGCTTTGAAGCGTGATCGCTAGATTGCGTGGAGCCAACCTTGAAATACCAGCCTGATATGTTTGGAGTTCTAACCCAGGTCCATTATCTGGATCGGGGACCGTGTATGGTGGGTAGTTTGACTGGGGCGGTCTCCTCCTAAAGAGTAACGGAGGAGCACAAAGGTACTCTCAGTACGGTCGGACATCGTACGTTGCGTGTAAAGGCATAAGAGTGCTTGACTGCGAGATAGACACATCGAGCAGGGGCGAAAGCCGGTCTTAGTGATCCGGTGGTTCTGTATGGAAGGGCCATCGCTCAACGGATAAAAGGTACGCCGGGGATAACAGGCTGATTCCTCCCAAGAGTCCACATCGACGGAGGAGTTTGGCACCTCGATGTCGGCTCATCACATCCTGGGGCTGTAGCAGGTCCCAAGGGTATGGCTGTTCGCCATTTAAAGTGGTACGCGAGCTGGGTTTAGAACGTCGTGAGACAGTTCGGTCCCTATCTGCCGTGGGCGTTGGAAATTTGAGAAGAGCTGCTCCTAGTACGAGAGGACCGGAGTGGACGTATCTCTGGTGTTCCGGTTGTCACGCCAGTGGCATTGCCGGGTAGCTATATACGGACGGGATAACCGCTGAAAGCATCTAAGCGGGAAGCCCCCTTCAAGATCAGATTTCCCTGGACCCTTGAGGTCCCTGAAGTGCCCTCGAAGACTACGAGGTTGATAGGCTGGGTGTGGAAGTTCAGTAATGGATGAAGCTAACCAGTACTAATTGCACGTGAGGCTTGATCATATAACGCTAAAGCATTTTGGTAGCTTTGTGTTGTATGCGACATGTAATGCGACGCTATGATAAATCTCAGATTGTCAGAAATTTTCAAATTGCTAAAGGCAATTACCGTTTTTCGGTGGATACGGCTGTGCCGTGTTTAACCGATAACAGTTTTCCTGGCGGCAATAGCGAGTGGGAACCACCCGATCCCTTTTCGAACTCGGAAGTGAAAACGCTCAGCGCCGATGGTAGTGTGGGGTCTCCCCATGTGAGAGTAGGACACCGCCAGGATTTATTTTAAAAAAGGCCGCACCCCACTCGGGTTGCGGCTTTTTTTTGCTTTGTGATTGCGACAATAGTAAGTGGGGTTCGACCCCGATTAACTTATGCTGTGATCAGATAAGCGTCGTATTCGAACGGTGTGATCGTCCGGTTGAATTCATCCTGTTCGAAATGCTTGATGGCGCACATTGCTTCGTGAAACGGCGCACCCAGGTACTCGCGCACGAACGTCGACTTCTCGAAATCGCGCAATGCGGTCAACCAGTCGCCTGCAAGTTCGCGACCCTGAGTTTTCGGACTCCGGCAACTGCGGGTTCGGCCGCTTCCAGTTTGTTTTCCAGACCGTAAAGAACACCGGCAAGAATCGCAGAGAGCACAAGATAGGGATTGGCATCGGCTCCGGCCACGCGATGTTCGATTCTTCGTGCCGGGGGGTCGCCGACGGGAATGCGCAGCGCAACGT
The DNA here is from genome assembly GCA_963841165.1 of uncultured Gammaproteobacteria bacterium. Taxonomy (GTDB): domain Bacteria; phylum Pseudomonadota; class Gammaproteobacteria; order Steroidobacterales; family Woeseiaceae; genus UBA1847. Next base: position 7,099 of record CAWJCA010000044.1, read on the forward strand.
CGCGATTCTCGTAGCCCCAGGTCGGGGCTATGGGCGTGTGCGTACCCGCCGAGAATCGTCGGTACGAATTCCGATGCGGTGCGAAAACGAGCATCAGGTCGGACATAGTTGCGGCCAGCCCTGCAACGGCATGGCGAAGTGATTCGCTGCCCTTTTCGGTGCCGTCATCAAAAATATTATGGCCCTGTTCATCGAGAACGCTGATGTGCGTGTGGAAACCATTGCCGTCTACATGAGCAAATGGTTTTGGCATGAAAGTGGCGACGTAGCCGTGTTTCTGAGCAACGCCCTTTATCACTCTTTTCAGCATTTGTGCGTTGTCAGCGGCCTGCAGAGCATCGCCAAGGTGGTGCTGGTTCAGTTCGTATTGACCGGGCGCGAGTTCCTTGACGAGCGTATCCAGCTTCAGATCCATCGAATCACAGGCCTCACGCATCTCGTGCAACACGTCCGAAAACTCGTGCATGATGTCGGTGCCATACAGTTGGCCGCCGACCCTGCTTCGACCATTGATGCGGGTCCGTGGGACCTGGGGAATACCTTCGGCATCTCGGTCCGATGACAACAACATGAACTCGAGCTCCGGCGCGACTACAGGGGTCAGACCACTGTCGGCAAATCGCTGTTGAAGTCCGCCGAGTACGACCCGCGGGTCATAACCCCAGGGCATGCCTTCATGAGTCAGGTGCAGGTAGATCTGTGCCGTAGGTCGTGACAACCACGGCAGGCGCTTCAAGGTACGAGCAGTCGGGACACAAATGCCGTCGCCGTCCCCTGTTTTCGCGCACAGGGCCGGCACGTCGCGGCCCCAGATGTCGGGCGTGACGCCGGTTAAAGCCATCCGGAGACCGCCTTCGAATACCGACTCGAGTTTGTGACGGGGAAGCCACTTGCCGCGATGTACGCCATTCAGATCGATCAGCAATGCTTCGATCACTTCGATGTCAGGGTTGTCTGCAAGAAAGCTGCGTGCAGTTTTAATCTCGGATTTCACATTCATAGGGCATCCAGACTACGATCAAGCGCTTCAATAAAAACATCGACGTGTTCTCTTTCGAATACCAGCGATGGCCGGAGCTTGAGGATGTTCGCATCTCGGCCCTCGCTGCCGACCAACACGCGTTCTTGTCTCATCAACTCGAGCAGGTGCGCGGTCTCCGTTGTCGCCGGCGAACGCTCTGCACGATCAGTGACGAACTCCAGGCCGGTGACCATACCGTGTCCACGAACATTGCCAATGAGCGCGTGTTTTGACGCGAGCTGCGATATTTCGCTGCGCAGGTAATCACCAACAGTGCTGCTTCGTTCTATAAGTTTTTCTTGCTCGATGACATCAAGCACGGCGTTGCCCGCAGCGCAGGCAACCGTGTTACCGCCAAAAGTGCTGAAGAGACGCGTTTTATCCATGAATCGATTCAGGATGTCCTGCGTGGTCACGACGACGCCCAGTGGATGACCGTTACCGACGGGCTTCCCCATCGTAACAATGTCTGCGTGCATGCCGTGGTGCTCGTGGCCCCACCACTGGCCCATTCGGCCAAAACCCGACTGCACTTCATCGCAAATCATGAGTCCGCCTGCCGCGCGAATCTTTTTCTCGATGGCCTGCATGTAGCCGTCCGGCACATCCGGTACGCCGCTCGAACACAGGGCGGAGTCGATCATGAATGCCGCGACGCCGTGACCGGACGCTTCGAGTTCGGCAATCGCCCGGTCCGCATCGGCTGCGTATTTTTGCAGCAATTCCGGATCATCTTCCCGGAACGGGCCACGGTAAGGGTCGGGGACGATGAGTCCCTTCAGGAACGGGGGCAGCGGGGTTTCCGGTCGGCCTGGCGAAAACTGGCGAATGACGTCCGTAACGCCATGATAGGCATCCTCCATTATCACGGCACCGGTCTTGCCGGTGATCAACTTCGCTATTTGCCAGGCAACGTCGTTGGCCTCGCTGCCGGAGTTCACAAAGATGCAAGCCGAAAGATGTGGCGCCAGTTTCGACGTCAGGCGATCGGCATACTCGACGGCGCTGCTATACAAATAGCGCGTATTGGTATTCAGGGCGGCCGCTTGACGAGCGATCGCCCGGACAACGTGCGGGTGACAGTGGCCGACCTGCGGAACATTGTTGTAACAGTCGAGATATCGATGACCGTCGGTTGAAAATAACCAGGGTCCGCGAGCGCGCTCGAAGTGCATGGGGCGCTCATAGAAATGGGTCGTGTTCCGTCCCATTAACGATCGCCGCGCGTCGACAAGCCTGGCCTCTTCATCACCGGAAAGCGCTTCATTCGTGGTTTTTGGGCAAAAAACCGGAAACCGGCAGGCCGTTCTCAGGTGCCGCGTAAAATTCGCCCGGCCGACGCGCCGGAGTTCACGGAGCTTGTCGACGAAAGCCAGCGGCGATTGTATGTGCACAGGTTGCTCTGGCGTGAGTGCCAGGCGTGCCGCGGCAATCGTTGCGGTCAATGCGTTGCGTGCGCAGACAAGATCGAAAACCAGGTCAACTTCTTCCTCTTCCAGTGCGAGAACAGAATCGAAACTCGCCACAATCTCGGCCGCGGCGGGCACCATATCCGGGCTGCCATAGGGGATGCTGTCACAGGCAACTGCGATTTCAGCGACCAAGGTGCCGTAGAGGAGGTCACCGAAGTCAATCAGCCCGGTAATTCTTGTTGCGTCATCCGGGTCGACAAGAATGTTGTCGGTATGAGCGTCCTGGTGGATGACCTGGTGGCGAAGCGACTGCAGGCGCGGGATGACGATCTCCGACATGTGTTCGAAAATCTCATCGACTTCCGCCCTGGCATCGTCATTCCCAATATGTTTGATGAGGTGCCGTAATCGCGTGCAGGTCTCGAAGTTCCAGGGATGCTGTTGAATGGCTGCAGGGTGAAAATAACCGCGCAACGCCAAATCGACGTTAGCCATCAATTTGCCGATCTCCCGGCGCGTGCGCACTGTCGTCGCGAACGCCGGTATCAGACAACAGGACGCCGTCGAGGTAGGTCAGCAAGTAGACGTCATGATCACAGCCATTCGAGAAGCGAACGGTGTGAAATTCGAGCCCTTGATCGCTTTGCACGACACGCGGTACTGGTAGGGCCGGCGCCAGGCGGGCAATGTGTTGCAGCGCTCCGAGCTGGAAATCGATGACGTCGCTGCTCTCGTCGATGTTCGCGACTTTGAAAATGAAGCCGGGACCATCGTCTGTTTCGATTCGAAAGTTCTGGTCGCGCTCGCTGCGTAACAGTTCGAACTTACCGTTGAGCCCGTAGTGGCTTGCTGCGACCTCGCGAACCTCTTCGACAGTATGAGTCGGCGGATTACGATTGAGAAACTTGATAGTAATGGTTACGCCTGCTAGTGCGACAGGTTATTTGCGACCCACCCCAGGAGGTCATCGGTAAACTCGTCACGGTTGGTTTCGTTCAGCATCTCGTGGCGGCCACCGTGATAAGTTTTCATGCTGAGATTTACGTGACCCGTTTTTTCGTAGCGTGATGACAGCGCACGCATGCTCTGTTCACCTCCAACCGGGTCGTCGGCCCCGCCGGTGATTAGGATCGGCAGTTTTTCCGGGATTCTGCGCAATGCCTCGTCAGACGAATAATCCAGGAGGCCGCCGAGCAAATCGATCCACAAACCCGTGGTGTAAGGTCCCCCACAGAGCGGATCATCAATATAGGCATCTACCTCCGTCGGATCACGAGATAACCAGTCGAAATCGGTGCGCGCGGGTTCGAAGCGCTTGTTGAAGTTTCCAAAGCCCTGCTTGTCGAGGAAAGGACTCGCGCTGTGCTTTCCGCGGCGCCAGGCGATGACATGCGCAAGCAAGCGCGCGATTTTCGCCTCGATGCGGGATGGCCAGGTTGACCCGGACAGTATCAGTGCACCGAGATCGTTCCCGAAGCGCATGGCGTAGCTTTGCGCCAGGAACGAACCCATGCTGTGGCCGAGCAGTATGACGGGCACGTCCGGAAAGCGCTGCCGCAGGAATTCGAATACCCTTCGGCCGTCTGCAACCAGCAGATTCCAGCCCCCTTCGGGTGCGAAGAACCCGATCTCCAAAGACTCCGGGCCATGGCCGCGATGGTCGTGGGCGCATACAGCATAGCCATGCTCCATGGCGGCCTGCGCCAGGCGATCGTAACGTGCAGAGTGCTCACCGAGGCCGTGAAAGACCTGGATCACGGCAGTCGGCGTCTGCTTCGGTTCCCAAAGATAAACCGGAATGCTGTGGTTCCCGTCGGCGTTTATCGAATGAGACTTGGGCGTGATGTTGTTCATGGAGCGGCGCTTGGGAGGTTCCTGAGGAAAACATCATATACTGGATCCTATGATAGAACTTTACTACTGGCCCACGCCGAACGGACACAAGATTTCGATCATGCTCGAGGAATGCGGGCTGGACTACGAACTAAAGCCCGTGAATATTGGCGGCGGCGATCAATTTGATCCTGAATTCCTGCGTATCAGCCCGAACAACCGGATGCCGGCCATCGTCGATACCGATACCGGGATATCGGTCTTTGAGGGCGGCGCAATTCTCATCTACCTGGCGGAAAAGGCCGGAATGTTACTGCCGGAACAGCAGGCGGCACGCTTCGAAGTGCTGCAATGGCTATTTTGGCAGGCGGCCGGACTGGGGCCGATGGCAGGGCAGCTCAGCCATTTCGTGAACTACGTAAAGGAATCGGTTCCGTATGCAGAGCGGCGTTACGCGAACGAATACGATCGTTTGCTCGCTGTCATGGACGTGCGACTGCGGGATCGCGAGTTTCTTGCGGGCGACTATTCCATCGCCGATATCGCCAGTTTCCCGTGGGTCGTTCCGTATCGTCGCCTCGGTATCGACCTCGATAAATTTGCCAACCTGAGGCGCTGGTTCGACACGCTCAAAGTCCGGCCCGCCGTGCAGCGCGGGATCGATCTTGGCAAAGACTGGCGGCGTGATGAGGCGCGAGACGAAAATGCCCGGGCCATGATGTTTGACCAGGATTCCGAAACCGTTTTCGCTGCGGCCAAAGCGCTGGAGAAATAGTTTGAAGTTTTATGATTGCAAGACCGCGCCCAGCCCGCGGCGAGTCCGGGTTTTTCTCGCAGAAAAGGGAGTCGAACTCGAAACCGTACAGGTCGATCTTGGTAGCGGGGAGCAATTCAGTGAAGCGTTTCGCAAGATCAACCCGGACTGCGTTGTGCCCGTGCTGGAGCTCGATAACGGCCATTGCCTGAGCGAAGTGCTGGCGATCTGCAGTTATCTCGAAGAGCTTCATCCGGAGCCGCCTTTGTTCGGCAAGACGGCCGAGGAACGTGCAGTTGTGTTGATGTGGAATGCGAAAGTCGAGCAGCAGGGGCTGTGGGCCATGGCAGACGCGTTTCGAAATTCTTCAAAGGCGCTGACAAATAACGCGCTGCCAGGGCCGGACAACTATATGCAGATCCCCGAGCTCGCTGACCGCGGCCGCACACGCGTTACGAAGTTCCTGCAAAGACTGGACAGCGAGCTCGCCGATAACGAATACGTCGCCGGAGATTTCTTCTCTGTGGCCGACATATCGGCGATGGTCACGGTCGATTTTGCAGCCTGGATCAAGATAGCCGTGCCAGACGACGCCAGGAACCTCATTCGTTGGTACGGCGATGTTTCGAAGCGGCCAAGTGCGTCCGCCTGATGTCAGTGCTGTTCCGCCAGCGCCGAAAATCCGAGAAATAACAGCAGCCCGATTTTGACCAACTCGAGCGAGGAATAAATGGCGTGCGCATAAGATGGAGGAGGCTCACCGCCGGACATGATTACGTCGGTTCGCGCTGCGAGTTCCGGTATCAGCCAGACGCCCTGGGCCATAACGATCAACGCCAGGATTGCGCAAAATGCCCACCATTTTCGAGTGAGTCCGGCAATTCTCACAATGAGGAGTAAAAGCACCAGCGCCACGAGTTCAGCTTTGTTCAGCGCTGCGAAAACCACGCGGCCTACATCAAGCGCGACGGGGCGTGTAATCGAGGCTGCCGTGAATCGAACCGGCGTCGCGATCATCGATACGCCGACTGTCATGCCGACCCACAGAAAGCAGACCCAGGCGGGGCTCAGTATTGCGTTGCGAATTCGGAAGGCCACCGTCGTATAATGCACCACCGATCTGCGAATGACACCGATGAAGACCGAGAAAGAACCGCAACTGGCATCGCGAGTACTGATGATTCGCCCCGCCCGCTTTGAGAGCAATCCGCTCACAGCGCAGTCGAATCGTTTTCAGGGTAAGACCGATTTGGCGCCAGAGGGGCAGCAGGCCGCCGCGCTCAAAGAGTTCGACGGGCTCGCCGGTGCATTGCGCGACTCTGGCATAGACGTCGTGGTTGTTGACGACACGCCCGAGCCGCATACGCCGGACTCGATTTTCCCCAACAACTGGATCAGCCTGCACGCAGACGGACGCCTGGTGTTGTACCCGATGGAAGCCGTGAATCGCCGCACCGAACGCCGTACCGACGTCGTCGAACATCTGCATGACGAGTTAGGTCTGTTAGTTACGGAAATCGTCGACCTGACAGCGCATGAAGACTCGGGTCACTACCTGGAAGGCACTGGCAGCATGGTACTCGACCGCGCCAATCGAATTGCTTACGCCTGTCTGTCGTCGCGTACCCACCTGGATCCGCTCGGTGACTTTGCACAACGCATGAACTACGAAGTCGTTACTTTCGACGCGGTCGACAGCGATGGCGTGCCTATCTATCACACCAATGTATTGATGAATGTCGGCGAGAAGCTGGCCGTAATATGCGATGTGGCGATCCCGCGCGAGGATCAACGCGCAGCTGTTCTTGCCCAGCTGCACGATACCGGACACGACGTCATTCGCCTGAGTTATGCACAGCTGGAGGCGTTCGCTGGCAATATGCTCGAGCTGCGAAATGATCAGGGCGAACGCGTGGTCGCCATGTCGCAGCAAGCTTACGATTCTCTAAACGAAGAACAGCTCGGCAAGCTGCGGGCGAATGGCAGAATTGTCAGCGTGCCGATTGACACCATTGAAATGTCGGCCGGCGGCAGCGTGCGTTGCATGCTCGCCGAGGTTCACTTGCCGCATGCATAGATTTAAAACGGGGGCAGGCGACTTTATACCGAAACTGCGCTCGCTGCTGCGAAATAACCCAGATCAACAATGCGATCGCCCGCAATCAGGCGTATATTCAGTTGCAGTCACTTGAAGCGCTGAAAGCCATCTCCAAGGATCCGGCAAGCAAGGTGTATTTCCTGGACGGTTCGAGCCCGAGTCCGCTGCCGTTGATGCACTTGGGCGATACAAACAATAGCCTCGAAATCGAACCAGGATCGATAAGAACGGGAGGCGGGTGACCGACTCCCGTTTTGTTTTCCTGAAATAAACTGGAACGAACAAGAATAATGAGTAACGACAAGATCCTCATGTGTCCACCCGACTTTTTCACCGTGGACTACGTAATCAATCCATGGATGGCAGGGCAGGAGGAATCGCTGAGCCTCGAGCGCGCAAAGCAGCAGTGGGAAACGCTGCGCGACAAGATCGGAGAATTTGCGGACATCGTGACGATTGAGCCGCAACCCGAACTTCCGGATATGGTGTTCACGGCCAATGCGGGCGTCGTTTACGGTGACAAGGCGATCGCGAGCCACTTCATGCCGCATGAGCGACGACCCGAGGAGCATTTCTTCAAAAAGTGGTTCCAGGAGAATGGATACGATCTGCTGGATCTTGATGACAAGATCGGATTTGAAGGTGCCGGCGACTGCCTGCTGGACCGTCGTGGGCCCTGGCTATGGACCGGTTATGGATTTCGAACCGAAATCGAAGCCCATGCCGAGATCCGCAGGTTTTTCGATATCGAAGTCGTTTCCATCCGCCTGACCGACGCTCGTTTCTACCATATTGACACCTGTTTCTGCCCGTTGACGGATGGCTTTCTGATGTACCATCCGCCGGCGTTCGACTATGAATCGCGCATGGCGATCGAAAGCCGTATTCCGCCGCACAAACGTATTGTCGTGGACACCATGGATGCCGGTAATTTCGCGTGCAATGCTGTCAATATCGGCGACAGGGTCATCCTCAACAAAGCGTCGGACCCACTGAAAGCGCGACTCATGCTGGCCGGTTTCAAAGTACATGAAGTTGAGTTGAGTGAATTCCTGAAGGCAGGTGGTTCCGCGAAATGCCTGACACTCAAATTGAACGAGCCAAGGCGTTAAGAGACCATGACTAGCAACGCAGCGCACGCCTATCGAATCTGGCCCAAAGATCCTGCGGCCCACCTGTTTGAGGTTCGCGTAACGGTCCGGAATCCGGACGCTGACGGCCAGGTTTTTGCGATACCGGCGTGGATACCCGGAAGTTACATGATTCGCGACTACGCCAAACACGTGGTTGCGGTTCGAGCGGAAGCCGACGGCCGCGACGTTGCCGTCAAGAAACTCGACAAGAGCCGTTGGCAGGCCGCGACAACCAGCCGCGAGCTGACTCTCATTCTCGAGATCTTTGCACACGACGAGAGCGTGCGCGGTGCCCATCTGGATGCGAGCCACGCGTTCTTCAATGGAACCTGCGTTTTTCCCGCCGTGGAGGGCCAGGAAGAGCTTGCCTGCGATGTCGAAATCGTGGCGCCAGAGGCGCCGTTCGGCAAGGGTTGGCGCGTCGCAACTTCCATGCGGCGAAACACGGCAGGCGAGTATGAATTCGGCGGCTACACGGCGAGCGACTACGCGGAACTCATCGATCACCCGGTCGAGATAGGGCAGCTGTCGATAGGGGAATTCGACGTTCGCGGTATTCCACACGCGATTGCCATTCGTGGCAAGACGCGTGTCGACATGGCGCGGCTCTGCCGGGACCTGCAAAAGCTGTGCGAGCACCAGGTATCGTTTCTTGGCGCCCCGTCGGATCTCGATCGCTACCTGTTTCTCCTGAATGCTCCCGGCAGTGGCTATGGCGGCCTCGAACATCGCTGGTCGTCGAGCCTCATTTGCGGCCGCGACAACCTGCCCGCGCGTGGCGACGAAGGTGTGTCCGACGAGTATCGAACATTTCTTGGCTTGGTAAGCCACGAATATTTTCACCTGTGGAACGTCAAGCGGATGAAGCCGGCGGCGTTTACCCCGTATGACCTGTCAAAAGAAACCCATACAGGACTGCTTTGGGTGTACGAGGGCATTACGTCGTATTACGACGATCTGATGCTGGTTCGCTCCGGCATGATCAGCGTCGAGAGCTACCTTGAATTGCTGGGGCAGACGGTGACACGCGTTATGCGTGGCAGTGGCCGGCGCAAACAAAGTGTTGAGGAGTCCAGTTTTGACGCATGGACCAAGTTCTACAAACAGGACGCCAATGCGAGCAACGCTGTTGTCAGTTACTACGCGAAAGGCGCGCTCATTGCTCTCTGTCTCGATCTCAAGCTACGCAACGAAACGGCGGGGCGCGTATCGCTCGACGACGTGATGAAAGAAGCGTGGAGTCGTTGGGGCGAGACTGGCGAGGGCATGCCTGAAGACGGGTTCGAGCGCTTGTGCATTGAAATCTCTGCTGCGGATCTCGAAGATTTCTTCAACGCGACCGTGCGCGGTACCGGCGAGTTACCGCTGGATTCCTTGTTGAAAAGCCATGGTGTGGACTACTGCCTACGGTGCTCGATGGGCGCCAAAGACAAAGGTGGCAAGCCGTCAGGCGATGCGAATCTGCCCACCGTCTGGCTGGGCGCAAACCTCGGAGATCGGGCCGGGAAGCCGGTGTTTCTCTCGGTCAACAATGGCGGGCCTGCAGAGCAGGCCGGCGTGTCGCCCGGAGATGAACTGGTCGCCCTCGATGGTCTGCGAATGGACCTTGCGGGTTGTGAGGCACGGACACGCCGTTACCGCCCGAAAGACATTTCCGAGATCACGGTATTCCGCGGCGACGAACTGGTTTCGATGCGGATGAAATGGGCCGATGCCCCGACGGATACCTGTTACCTGCTACTTGATGACGAGGTCGAAGACGCCGTGAAGTCACGACGTGGTGATTGGCTGGGACAGTAATGCGCATGCTGGGCAGTCCAACATTGCGGCTGTTTATCGGTGCAGCGCTCATCAGCTTGTCGCCCGTATGGGTAAAACTGGTCAGCGTTTCGCCGACCACGAGTGGTTTCTATCGGGTATTGATTGGCGGTCTCGCGCTTGCGGCGTATCTCGTTTTCTCCGGCCAGCGGCTGCAGCTGTCCAAACGAACCTGGCAGATTCTGCTGCTTGCCGCCGTTTTTTTCGCACTCGACCTGTGGTTCTGGCATCGCAGCATTTACTACATCGGTCCCGGCCTCTCCACGCTGCTCGCGAACTTCCAGGTGTTTATCATGACGGCAGCCGGCATCGTATTACTGCGAGAGTCGCCGCGGCCGTTGCAACTGCTCGCCATCCCGCTCGCCGTGCTCGGTCTCGCGCTGATCGTCGGCCTTGACTGGGAGAACCTGCCTGAAGATTACCGCCTCGGCGTTATTTTCGGCTTGTTGACGGCAGCATCGTATGCCGGTTACCTGTTGAGTCTGCGCCGCTCACGGCAGGACTCACAGCACAAGTTGCCGACGCGCGAGGTAGCCATCATTTCGCTGGTTACGGCGGCGATTCTGGGCATTTCTGCACTAGTGGAAGGTGAGTCGCTGGCGATTCCGACGTTGAATGACGCGACGTGGCTGGTTTGTTACGGCATCCTCTCGCACTGCATCGGCTGGATGTTCATTGCGAGCAGTTTGCCGCACGTCTCGACGACGGAAGCCGGCATCGCATTATTGCTGCAACCGACGTTGAGCTTCGTGTGGGACGTGCTGTTCTTTGCTCGGGCTATGACGTCGACTGAATTGGCCGGCGCCGGTATTGCGCTGGTCGCGATTTACCTGGGATCAAGGCCGGCCTCAAAGCAGGCGCAGCGCGCTCGGTAATAGTCGCAAGATCGAAGCGCTGTTGCAGTGGCTGCACTTCACCATCGAGGTGTGATGCCAGCGGCTCAGACGAGACGACGGATAATTGTGTAACGCTTCGATGTTGAATCTCCGCTTCGTCCACGTGAGTGCCCGACATCAGCTTTGGTAATAACGACATTATTCGCCGACGCGACACCGGGTCGGCGATCATCAACTCGAGTTTGCCATCGTCGTTCTTAGCCATTGGCGCAATATGGAACATGCCGCCAATCCACGGTCCGTTACTGATGCTGGCTAGCGTCGCCGGACCGTCCCAGGAAAAATCCGCCGATGATATTTTCAGTCTCGGCGTTGCGATGCCATCCACCATCGCGCGAAAGATCGCTAGCAGGTAAACGAGGTCGCCGATCGGCAATCGGTAGGAACGGGCGATTCGAGTGACTTTGGCATCAAGACCGATGCCGGCCCCGTTCGCGAAAAAGCGATCGTTCATGGTGCCGATATCAATGGTTTTTGAGTATTGACCGGCAGCCAAGCGGTCGGCCAGCAGCCGAGTGGCATGTTCCCAGTTGAGCGGGATGTCGCAAGCTTTCGCGAAGTCATTGCCTGTACCCGTCGGAACAACGCCCAGCGCCGCCTCTTTCCCGGAATGCATGATGCCGTTAACGGCCTCGTAAACACTGCCGTCACCGCCGGCTACGATGATCCGGCTGGCGCCATTGTCAACGTGTTGCCTGACCTGTTGTTCCAGATGTCCGACGGCGCCGCTCTGTTGCAGTTCGAGCGGCAGGTCGGCGCTTTGCAGCAGCTCGACGATCTTCGCCTGGCGGCGGCCCGCACGACCGCGTCCCGCCGTGGGGTTCAGGAAAAGCCGAATGGTGTCTGCGCTCATAATGGCCAAAACGGTATGTCGAATACCGATGCTACAATGCGCGCGACTGTTCTCGCGACTTTTCGCACGATAGGGAATCGCAAATGTTGGAGCTCGGCGTCAAATTCTTGATCAGCTACTTCATCGGCTCATTGATGGGAGCCATGATAGTCGGCAAGATCCGCGGTGGCGTTGACATTCGCACGATGGGCAGCGGCAACGCGGGTGGCACCAACGCGCTCAGAACCCAGGGCTTCGTTTTCGCGCTGGCTGTGGTCATCATCGATGTCGGCAAAGGCGTGATCGGCGCCGGCGTGGTGCCGGGCCTGGAATTGCCATTCGTGGCGACGGATCCCGAAGTATCCCGTACCTGGCTCACGATGTCCTGCGCGGCGGCAGCTGTCATTGGTCATGTCTGGCCGATCTACCATGGATTCCAGGGTGGCAAAGGTGCCGCGACCTTCATCGGCACGCTCATCATTCTCGGCCCCGCATTCATCGTCGTCGTTTTGCTTGTTTGGGCAGTCGTTGTCGCTCTGACCGGGTACGTCGGGCTTGCCTCGATGACTGCCGCGACATCGCTGCCCGTCTGGCTGGGTGTCACCCGGCTGCCCGAAGACCAGCCCTTGTTCATTTACAGTGTCGTTATGGCAGGATTCATCATTTACTGGCACCGCTCCAACATCCGGCGCATGCGTGAGGGACAAGAGAACCGCAACACGACGTTGATGTTGTTCAGAAGGAAGCACGCAAATTCAGCCGATGAATAATCTCGACGCGGATGTCATTCGTGGCAACCTGGGCAAGGTGGCCGCGGCGAGGCTCGGCCAGCTCGAGATTTTCGCGGAAATCGATTCAACAAACAGTTATCTCATGCAGCAACCGGCGCCGGCGCCGGGGAAAATACACGTCGCCCTGACCGACAACCAGACAGCAGGTCGCGGCCGGCATGGCCGCAGCTGGCAATCCCCACGGGGGTCGGGTCTTTGCCTGTCGATGGCTCATACTTTCGCATCGCCTCTATCGAACCTGCCTGCGCTGACGCTTGCAATCGGGCTTGGTGCCATCGAGACGCTCAAAGATCTGAACGTCATGGCCGTGCAACTCAAGTGGCCGAATGACCTGATTGCCATGGATAGCAAGCTGGGTGGCATCCTCACCGAGGCGCAGACCCAGCCCGGTGGCGCCGTGATGGTCGTTACCGGTATCGGCCTGAATATTGACCTCAACGAACGGTTGGATGTCTTTCTGGAAATGGACGAGGGGCGCCGCGCAATCGACCTGAAAAGCCAGGTGGCGGAACTGCCAGACTGGAACCGGATTGCGGCGGGTCTCGTCAGTGGATTGAGCAAGGCGATTGTCGATTACGAAGCCGGGGGATTTGCAGCATTCAGCAGTCAATGGGCTGAGCATGACTGGCTGTTCGGTCGCGAAGTGACGATTAGTACATCGGGGCGACAGATCACGGGGACAGGGGCCGGCATAGGCGACGATGGCGCGCTGCTGGTCGACACACTGTCTGAGGGAAGGCAACGCGTGACGTCGGGTTCTGTAGTGATGACTGGCGCGCGGGAGCCTGGTTCATGAAAGCGCTGCTCCTCGATGTCGGCAATTCCCGTATCAAGTGGGGTGTTCTGGACGGCGTTGAGATCCGTCGTACCGGGCATATTTCACAGGAGAGGATCCGGGACAAGGGCCTGCAGGTGTTGACCACCAAGCTACCGCGGCGCGTCGATGAGGTTTTCGTGAGCAATGTCGCCGGCACGAGGTTTGCGACACGATTGTCCGGTGTCGTCGGCATGCACTGTGACTGCGACGTACGTTTTGCTCGTGTAGAAAAGCGGGGCTGGGGTTTAAGCAATAGCTACACGCAGCCACGCCGCATGGGCGTTGATCGCTGGGTCGCGATGGTCGGTGCCTGGGCCGAAATTCAGGATGCATGCCTGGTTGTCGATGTTGGTACAGCGCTTACGCTGGATGCCATTGACGACAGGGGTGCGCACCTCGGCGGGCAGATTATTCCAGGTGTCGCGGCAATGGCGACGGCCTTGTCTTCTGCAACCAGCGACATTCCCGTGGTTCGTCCATTGCCTGCACGCAAAGGTGCCGAAATGCAGATGTTCGCGCAAAATACGGCCGCCGCCGTTCGGGAGGGCGCGCGCAACGCCGTTGCCGGAGCGGTGGATCGGGCGATTCAAATCCTGCGATCAAATGGTTACCTGCCAACGACGATCTTGACCGGCGGGGATGCGTCGCGCATTCTTGACGCGCTCAGTGAGGCCCCGGTTCATCGTCCGCATCTAGTGCTTCAGGGGCTCGCGCATATGCTGGAAAGTGCTCAATGAAGAATTTGTTGCTGCTTTTGCTGCTCGCCAATATTCTCTATTTTCTCTGGGGAATGTACCAGGAGGATTCGCCCGAGGTCGGAGTTGAGATCATCGATGAGGCGGAGTTGGGTCCGCCGTTGCAGGTGACGACGCGCCGGGATAGCGATGGCATGGCGAGCGTAGGCGCGGTACTCGGTTCCGGCAATCCGTCGGATCTCGAGGCGATTGCCGGCAGGTCTTGTGTAACGATTGGTCCGTTCAAGGTCAGGACGGATGCCGATTCAGCCGTGCTCCTCCATTCGAGTCAGGGTATGAAATCGCGTGTTCGCTCGACACAGGGGCAGATGTTTGTTGGCCATTGGGTCCAGATTCGCAACATTGCGGATGAAGCCACGGCGAATGAGATGCTCGACAAGCTCAGCAAAGGTGGACTGGCTGATGCGTATCTTGTGCGTACCGATGATGAGGGTCTGAAGATATCGCTGGGGCTGTTTGGTGATCTCGAGGGTGCAGAAAGAATTGAGCTGCAGGCCAGATCGCTGGATTTGCCGGCCGACATTGCACCACGAATGGCTGACCGGACCGTCTATTTTGTCGACATCGCCCTCCCGCCGGGCCGTGGTGCAGGCGCGATTGTCGGGAAATACGGGGAAGAGCAGGTCTTGCTGCGAGATTTGGCTACCTGTCCCCAATGATCTGTAACAGGAACCCTTGTCAGAAAGGCCTGAAAAGCCAATAATGCGCCCCCCACGCGCCGCGCGTGGACAAAATTTCGCCGGCATAGCTCAGTTGGTAGAGCAACTGATTTGTAATCAGTAGGTCCCGAGTTCGACTCTTGGTGCCGGCACCAAACAATCAACGACTTAGCGCTTCCACCGTGGGGCGCTTTTTCATATATAGACACAATTCAGGCAAATTCCGGCCGCAAGCCACTTGATCGTTTTTTTGAAAGCAGTTGTAACTAAACTCGTTGAGCTGCCTCCGCTTCTGCGAGCTCCTTGGTCTGCATAACCGCATCCTTGACGATATCCGCCCAGGGCGCATTATCGGCAGGATGGCCCTCTTCCTTAACTTGCCAGTGCATCGTGATGTCGAGTTCCAGGCCGTCGCGATCGTCCATTACCGTGTTCGTGACGAAACCACTCCAAACGGGATTGTCGATCATCTTGAACACAATGCTACGCGTGTGGATATCGCTCGTGATGATCTCACGCGTCGGTTTCTCGCCTGTGCCGTCATCCAGATACATCAGCCGGTCGACCGTATTTGGCCCCAGCCGTTCGAGAATTTCCGAACGCGTCACTGCGGGAATGAATTTCTCAGGCTTTTCGACTTTTTCCAACAGGTGCTTCCAGAGTAGGTCGATCGGTGCATTCACGCGTGTGCGGTAGCTAACAAGTGCCATATGATTCCTTTCTGTTCTGAGGCGTCGCTGTTTTGAGAATACAACAGCTGATTGCTTTGACTCAACGCTAGCTTCTGGCCGTTAGCAGCCGCCCAGGTGATAAACTGACGACCGGCTGCTACTGACGCGTAGCAGCCGTTCACACAAACTCTCTCAGAGGTACGTCATGGACTGCAGAATACTTACCGCTTGCGTTCTGATTTGGGCCAGTTCGGCATTTGCAGGTGCTTGGGATGCAGGCTCTTTTGACAACGATGACGCTCTGGATTGGGTCTGGGAGTTGTCCGAGA
This sequence comes from uncultured Gammaproteobacteria bacterium, assembly GCA_963841165.1. Taxonomy (GTDB): domain Bacteria; phylum Pseudomonadota; class Gammaproteobacteria; order Steroidobacterales; family Woeseiaceae; genus UBA1847. Next base: position 22,918 of record CAWJCA010000044.1, read on the forward strand.
GCGATGATCTTTCTGTTGTCGAGGACGCCCTTCAAAGTGCGGCTGTTGCATCTGATTATCTTGAAGCGCCTACGTCAAGTATGGCTATTGCCGCTGCGGAAGTGATTGCTGCGCTAAAAGGGAGGCCGAGACCCGAGCTTCCCGCGGAAGTAACGGATTGGGTAAAGGCGCATCCACTCGCGGTTGCGGATGATCTTGTGAGAACTGCACGAAAGGCAATCGAAAATATCAAGAATGTAGAGTCGTCGGAGCTTGCACAGCTTTGGTCTGAATCGGAAGGGATGGCGGAAGTATGGCACGCGGATTTAGGCGATTTGCTTCAGCGTCTGGAATAGCAAGCAGACACCGATAGCCGCCCAGGCGATAAGCTGGCCGATGACTGCCGACTGGCCCAAAGCAGACGTTCCTCGATTTGCCACCAAGGGCCAGAACCAGCCATCCAGTATTCGTGCCTCGTCGCGTAACCAGCTAACGGACCACGTTCATCGTCTAATATTGTGGTCCGGATTGGCAGTTAGTCGATATCGAGCTCGGCCCAAGTCACTTCGATTGTCTGATCGATGATGCCGTCCAGGTCAAAATCGATATCAAGAAGGACGCTGATGTTATCCACCACGGTAACGAGAACACTCGAGCTGTCGTCACTGATCAGCATTTGCCCGGCGAATGGATTATCGTCAAACATCCCCACGAAGTCCTCCAACGTCTCAAATGTGACGCTGCCCTCGAGCAAGGTGCTGGCCAATATACCGTTTGCGCTAAGCACCAGTGGTTAAAGCATTGACATCGAAAGTCTGGGTCAGCACGTAGTCGCTTAGCGTTTCCGTGATGCCGGCTTGTTGCGTTGTCAACGAGGCCGTGGTGATCAAAATATTTTCCACGATATTGTCATCGCTGCGGTAATCAAGATTGACGTCGCCATCCACGATTACCGTGCCGGTGCTGTCCGTACCAGACAGGTTGTCGAAACCAAAAGTAAGCTGCAGAACCCAGGGCGCGATCCGATTTAAAGGATCGCCCGTAACAACCAGGTTGGTGAGCGAAACCGGACCGTCGAGCGTCGTACCTGAATCGTCAAAGAAACACATGTCGAATACGATATCGAATGTATCTCCTGTGGATATCTCAAGGTTGTTATCGGCGTCGTCCCACTCAACCGCGGCCTCACCGGTATCGCACGGCAACGGTTTGCGGGAAGATCGCGTTGACCGCGAATTTAGCCAGACCGGGAAGTGTACCTCCGACATCAGCAGGCCCAATGATATCGAGGATGTCGACTATATCGATTGTCGATACAACCGCTACTAGAACGCTTGCTGTGATGTCTTGTGCGTTAGCAGCAGTAATTGGTAATGCGGCCAAATTCGCTGGTGGTGGTGCCGGCGTAATAACTACTCCATCGCCCCCGCTGCCACCACAGGAACCCAATAGCAGAAGAACCACGCTGACAATGAGCGTGGAAAACTTGCGAGTAAACATGATTTGCCTCCTTGCCGGCGTTGCCAAGCAAGCGGAACAAGGCAGCGGGGCGGCATTTGTTCACAAAAAAACGGTAGTTCGCCGACGCGCAGCTGTCAATCGTGGATACCCGAACACGATACCAAAGTCAGACTTCTGCTCTTGGCCGATAGCCGCCTTTCATTTTCGTAGTACTATGAATGATCCACCTTGTTTCCACAGATGACGGCAGAGTGCCATGACAACAAATCGAACAACCGGAGCCGCCGCTGGGCAGGCAATGCTGCTTGTACTGGTGTCGCTCAGTCTCCAGGCTTGCGGAAAAAACGATGCAACGAGTAAACCCGCTGAAACCGCGGTGTCGCCCGCTGTTGAAGCACCGATCGTGGCCGACCTGCCCGAATTGTCGATCGATGCCAGTTCATTCCGTTGTCTTGCGGAAATGACGGCAATTCGTCATTTCTTCGTCGACAACTTGCTCGGTGACCTCGATGCCACCGTCGCAGTTGCCGAGTCGACTGATGGCGGTGTTTACCCGCCGGGATCGGTCGTCCAGCTGGTACCAACCGAAGTGATGGTCAAGCATCACCCCGGCTGGAATGCGGCCACTCGTGACTGGGAGTTCTTTGAGCTCGACGTGTCTGCTGAGGGCAGCAGCATTCGTAACCGGGGCTTCGTCGATGTCGTCAATAAATTCGGTGGAAACTGCTTTGGCTGCCACATCAAGGCGGAACCAAAATACGACCTGATCTGCGAGTTGGAGCATGGCTGTGACCCGATACCGGTAACGCGCGAGATGATCGCCGGCATACAGGCGGCGGACCCTCGCTGTACTAAGTAAGGCAGTTCCCGCGTTGATCGGGTCTTGGAGACGCGGCGCGGCACTTACTCCTCAGAGTTGTCGCAATAAGGGGGGTTGCAGTCGTGCGGCATGTCCGGAAATGTCATTCGAAGCATGTACTCGAAAGCTGACCTGACGACTTCGTCGGGCAGGTCTGTCTGGCCGCCCTTCGCGGGCATCTCCAGGTATCCGGTGATTGCGTGGTCCAGGAGGACCGCGTCCCACAGCTGCGAGCGGGAACCCCAGTCAGCGGCATCACCGGCAATGGGAGAACCCAGCATGCCGGTCTCATGGCAGCCCGCACAATGTTCCTGGTACGCAGTTTCGCCGTTCATCGCGGCGAATCGATCTCCGGATGAGGCAACGCCCGTGCCAGCCGCGTCATTCGAAGCATCGTGTGCGCACGCTACGAGGAACAGCGCGTTGACGATCAGGAGAATTGTACCTTTCATAGCAGCACTCCTTTCACCACCATGTTGCTATCAGCCGAGTATGCCAACAATACGCATTCCTGCCTACGAATGACGCTTGCGCCTTAATGGGAATCCCGAATGAAGTCACCCAGCAAGCGAAACTCGTCGACTCGTCGGCTGCCCTTGCGCCAGACCAGGCCTATCGTGCGGTAGCTGCGATCGCCCATTGAGTGCAGCTTCACCCGGGTGTTGCGGAGCAGCGATGATCCACGAGCCATCTCCGGGAGAAACGTCACGCCAAGGTCTGCATCGACCATTTCGATGAGTGTTAGCAGGCTGCTGGCCGCAAATCGGCTTACTTTTTGCGTGTTACGAATCTTGCATGCCGCGAGTGCATGTTCCCTGAGGCAATGGCCATCTTCGAGCAGCAGGATGCTGTCGGAATCGAGCCGGCTGAACCGATAGTTTTCGGGATCCACGTGATCCGTATTTTCATGGCATGCCAGGCAAAACGCGTCCCGAAACAATGAAAGCTCTTCAACACCCTGCATTTCCCAGGGCAGGGCGATTAATAATACGTCGAGCTCGCCCTGCATCAGTCGCGCATGAATGCGCTGTGTCTGATCCTCCACCAGCAGCAGGCGAAGGTCGGGATATTGCTTGCGCAGTTTTGGCAGTGCGTCCGGCAGGATGAACGGCGCGATTGTAGGAATGACGCCGAGGCGAAGCTCCCCGGTCAGCGGTTCTTTCTGACCACGTGCTGTCTCCACCAGGCTGTCCAGGTCACGCAGTACGAGCCGCGCCTGGACCGCAACCTGCTGTCCCGTGGCGGTAATCGTCACATTGCGGTTGGTGCGGTCGACGAGCTGCGCGTCCAGCGTGCTTTCCAGCTCCTTGATGGCATTACTGAAAGCGGACTGAGATACGAAGCATCGGTCGGCGGCACGGCCGAAGTGCTCGCTTTCCGTAAGCGCGACGAAGTACTTCAGCTGTTGTATTGAGGGTGACTTCATTGATCGATAAAATCGAATATAGTGAGATAATTAAACCATTTTAATTATTATCTGTCTATCGGTAAACTTCACGCATTGATCGACTCAAGGGAGAACAGCATGGAACTCAATACCGGCATCAACAAGAAAGATCGCGAGACCATCGCGTCCGGGCTGTCACGGCTGCTGGCCGACAGTTACACGCTCTATCTGAAGACGCATAACTACCACTGGAATGTCACGGGTCCGCAGTTCAATACCTTGCACCTCATGTTCGAGGGCCAATATACCGAGCTGGCAACCGCCGTCGATGAGATTGCGGAGCGTATCCGGGCGCTCGGCGTCAAGGCGCCAGGGTCCTATTCCGAATTCGCGAAGATGACCTCGATTGAAGAGGGCAATGGCGATGAGACCGCAGAGGAGATGATTCGCCAGCTCGCTATCGGCCAGGAAACTGTCGTACGGACGGCCCGCGAGGCCTTCCCTGCTGCCGATGCCGCTAATGACGAGCCCACAGCAGACCTGCTGACGCAGCGTATGCAGATTCACGAAAAAAATGCCTGGATGCTTCGCAGCATGCTGGCCTGATCGCTAAACCATATAACTGGAGACAAGTAATGTTCAAAAACCTCGAAGGGAAGCGAATCCCGAACGTAACGTTCAAAACCCGGCACGATCACGAGTGGGTCGATGTCGCAAGCAAAGAAATTTTCGCCGGCAAGTCCGTCGTTCTTTTTTCTTTGCCCGGCGCCTTTACTCCTACCTGCTCATCCTCGCACGTGCCACGCTACAACCAGCTGGTGCCGCTGTTCAAAGCAAACGGCATTGATGAAGTCATCTGTGTCAGCGTCAATGACGCTTTCGTCATGAACGAATGGAAGCGCAGCCAGCATGCCGATCGAATTACGTTCCTTCCGGACGGCAACGGTGATTTCTCCGATGGCATGGGGCTCCTGGTTGGCAAGGAAGACCTGGGTTTCGGCAAACGTTCCTGGCGATATTCGATGCTCGTGCGTGATGGCGTCATCGAGAAGATGTTCGTCGAACCCGAGGAGCCTGGCGATCCGTTCCACGTATCGGATGCCGACACGATGCTCAAGTACCTGGACCCGCAGGGCGAGTTGCCCAATGACGTTGCTATCTTCACGCGTGAAGGCTGCCCGTTCTGCGCACAGGCGAAAGGCATGCTGCGAGACGCAGGGATCGAGTTCGAGGAATTGGTGCTGAATCGCGACTACAGCGATCAGACCCTGCGTGCTCTCTCATCCGAACACAGCTATCCGCAGGTCTTCATCGACGGCAAGCGCATTGGTGGATCCGACGATCTGCAGCAATGGCTGCAAAGCCGCCAGAACCGCGAGACGCGCACAGCGGCGTAGCTTGAAACTGCAGGTAAAGTAGAGCCGGACAGGCCGACAGGCCTGTCCGGCTTTTTTTATACAGGTCCGATTCTGGCCATTCTGGGCTCCATGCCGGCGTATACTTCGAATCGAAGGAAACGCCATGATGAGCACGAACGAAATATTTGAACGCGCCCGACTGTCACGTGATGCACGGTTCGATGGACGGTTCTTCATCGGTGTAAAGACGACGGGAATCTACTGTCGGCCAATTTGCCCGGCTAACGCACCGAAAAGCGAAAACGTCGTCTATTACAGGACGGCCGCGGCGGCGAGTGAGGCGGGCTTTCGCCCCTGTCTGCGCTGCCGCCCCGAATGTGCCCCTGGCACACCGGCCTGGGCAGGTACATCGACGACCGTGCACAGAGGCCTGCGACTAATAGCACAAGGCGCTTTGGATGATGGAAATCTGGAACATCTCGCAGACCGGCTGGGCGTAACGAGCCGGCATTTACGGCGCTTGTTCAGCAAACATCTTGGGGCGAGTCCGCTGGCCGTTGCCCATACCCAGCGCTTGCACTTTGCAAAAAACCTCATCGATCAGACATCACTATCAATGAGAGAGATTTCGGTCGCTTCCGGTTTTGGCAGCGTCCGGCGTTTTAACGACACATTCAAGAAAACCTACGGCCGTACGCCCGGCCAATTACGACGACGTCGGGACGCGACCGTAACGGCCAGCGCTTTTTCAGTGCAGCTGCCTTATCGACGTCCTTTCGACTGGGACAGGCTGCTGACGTTTTTCGCGGCAAGGGCAACACCGCGTGTCGAGAGTGTGCATGACGGGCGATACCTCCGCACGATTGCGATCGGCGATGAACGCGGAATTCTGGATGTTCAAAATACCGGCGATCAACTTTTGCTGTCACTGCATGGCATTGGCACGAATTCCCTGTTTTCGATCGTGCAACGGGCGCGGAGCCTGTTTGATCTCGACGCGTCTACCGACGAAATCGCCCGCGTGCTATCGGCGGATTCCAGGCTGAAACGGCTATTGAAAGAGAGTCCGGGTGTTCGCGTTCCCGGTTCCTGGGATGGATTCGAGTTGACCGTGCGTGCAATTCTCGGACAGCAGGTTTCGGTCAGTGCGGCAACGACCCTGGCGGGCCGCATTGCCGATCGTTACGGCGAACGAATCGACGTTCCGGTCGACGGCGTACAGCAGGCCCCTGATCGACTGTTTCCGGAGCCAGAAAAACTCGTGCGTGCGAGGCTGGAGAATCTCGGAATTATTGCAAGTCGCGCCCGCACTATCCGTAGCATCGCGAGGGCCGTTGTTGATGGCACCTTGTCTTTTGATGCCGCAGAGTCACCCGACGACTTCTGTGAATCTCTGCAGGTGATTAAAGGTATTGGCGATTGGACGGCGCAGTATGTCGCCATGCGGGCGTTAAAGAACCCGGATGCATTTCCGGCATCGGATCTCGGGCTGCTTCGCGCGTTCGATCGTCCGGGAAAATTGCGCATGAAGACTGGCGAATTGATGACGCGCGCCGAGGCCTGGCGGCCATGGCGTGCGTATGCGGCATTATTACTATGGGGCTCTGAGAACGGAGCCGGAGGCTGAACCATGTACTACTGTTACCTCGATACACCGATTGGTGAGTTGCTGCTGGCGGGCGAAGACGGTGCGCTTGCGATGATCGGCTTTCCGAAAGGTTCGATGCGGCGGGATCCGGAGGCTGACTGGATTTATAACGAGAAACCGCTGGCAAAAGCACGGCAGCAGCTCGAGGAATATTTCGCGGGCGTCAGGAAGGACTTCGACTTGCCACTGAGGCTCGAAGGCACGGAGTTCCAGGTCAGTGTGTTGAAAGCACTGCAGGAGATACCTTACGGCGAGACCGTTTCCTATGGCGAAATTGCAAAGCGCATCGGCAGACCGAAGGCGGTCCGTGCCGTCGGTGCTGCGAATGGCCGGAACCCGATACCGATCGTCGTACCGTGCCATCGAGTCATTGGCAGCAGCGGTGACCTGACGGGATTCGGCGGCGGTCTGGATACCAAGGAGGCGCTGCTGCGGCTGGAGGCTGAGAATACGCAGGACCTGTTGTAGGAGCGCGCGCCTAGAGTTTCTTGCCTTCCATCGCGCGGACGGCATCCGAAGGTTGCACGCCGTCAATCAAGCGGTCGTCTGACTGCAATGTCGTGAACCTGGATTCAAGCGGCAGTACGCCAGCCCAGACCGGAATCTCGTAGTCTTCGTCTTCGTCCGTGGGCATGCCCGTCGAGATTTTGGCCGAGGCCGATTCGATGTCGAGCGCAATGATGCCCGTTTTCTTGACTTCGTTGACAAGCGGATCGCGAAGCTCATCCCAACGGCCCGGCATCGTGCACTCCGAAATGACGCGGAGTGCGTGCAGTTTCTCACTGCTGTCTTCGATCAGTCGGGCCGGTCCAAATACCGTTGCCGAGCGGTAGTTCATCGAAGAATTGAATGCGGATCGTGCGTAAACGAGGCCGTCAACATGGGTCACGTTCAGACAGGCTGTCCCGGTGCTTTGCAACAGGCGGATCACGCGCGCTTTCCTGGCACCGTGTAAGAACAGGGTCTCGTCATCACGGCCGTATAGCATCGGCACGACGACCGGCAGTCCGTCCTGCACGAATGCGACGTGTGCAATCATTGCGGAGTCGAGAATGCCGTGCACGGTTGTTTTGTCATACGTTGCCTTTTCGCGCAGCTGGCGAACCTTGTTCTGTTTGCTGAGCGGGTATTCGTTGTTCAATGCGGGCGCTCCTTAGAGAAATTTTGGCGCCAGGAACAGGGCAACAAATGACACCAGGAAAATGCCGATGACATTGAGCATCAAGCCCGCGCGAGCCATTTTCGGAATGGTCAACATGCCGGAACCGAATACAATCGCGTTTGGCGGCGTTGCAACCGGCAGCATAAACGCGCAGCTGGCTGCGAACGTCACAGGCACGGCCAGGACGATCGGGTCGAAACCGGATTCGATGGCAATAGCCCCCACGACCGGAAGAAATGTCGCTGTCGTAGCGATATTGCTTGTGAGTTCCGTGAGGAAGATGATCATTGTGGCTGCGATAATGACTATCAGTGCCAGTGGCAACATACCAACGGTCTGCAAGTTCCCGCCAAGCCATTCGGCGAGTCCCGTACGGCTGACGGCGCTGGCGAGCGTCAGTCCGCCACCGAACAGGATCAGCACGCTCCAGGGCAGCTGCTCCGCATACGTCCAGCGCAGCAGCAGCGGATCGCTTTTTTCGCCGCTTGGAATCAGAAACAACAGGATCGCACCGGCCATCGCGATGCCGGAATCGTCGAGGGCCGAAAGGCCGGGAAGCTCTACCAGCACAGGGCGGAGCACCCACGTGAGCGCCATCAGTGTGAAAACGATCGCAACGCGAATCTCGGGCACTGTAATGCGGCCCATATCCGATTTCATTTTGCTGAGGGCGGCTCGACCTTCACCTGAGGTCGTGAAATCGACCTTGAACACCCAGCGGGTCAGGGCGAGCCAGGCGAGCGGCAGCATCATTGCGCTCAGCGGTAAGCCGACGAGCATCCAGCTTGAAAAGTCGATTTCGGTGCCGTACGTCTCCAGCATGAACGCGGCGAGCATTGCGTTTGGTGCTGTGCCGACCAGTGTCGCCATGCCGCCAATCGTCGCACCGTAAGCAACGCCCAGCAGCAGTGAGTATTGAAAATTCTCCTTGGCTCGATCATCGAGCCCGTCGACAGTGTTGTGAATCACGGCAATTATCGAAACGGCGATAGGTAACAGCATCATCGTCGTCGACGTATTCATGACCCACATACTGATGACTGCGCTCGCCAGCATGAACCCACCGACAAGCGAGCGGCCGTTGCCGCCGACGTGTTGCAGGACTGTCAGGGCGATGCGTCGGTGCAGATTCCAGCGCTGCATTGCGAAGGCAACGATGAATCCACCAAGGAACAGGTAAATGACCTTGTTGGCATAAGGCGCGGCCGTATCCTGAATGCTTGCTATGCCGAGTAACGGAAAGCAAACCAGCGGCAACAGCGCTGTTACTGCAATCGGTACGGCTTCTGTTGCCCACCAGACGGCCATCAGGACACCGATCGAGGCCGCTTTCCACCCGCTGTCCGAGAGTCCTTCGGGTGCATCGCCGAGCATCATCAGGAGGGCAAGCGCCGGTCCCAGGAAAAGACCGACCGTCTGGTGCGTCGAACGGCCGTCAATCATGGTGTCAGTCAAGGCAGAGGTCCCCCACAACTTCTTTTGTGTTCGCAAGCCTACCTTTTTCGACGCCCTTCGTCGTCGATTTTACATTTTTCGCCTAGATATAGTGGATTATTCGCCTTCACACACAAGATGTAGTAGCATTCCGCCGGTACCAATCCGGTACGCACGGAGATGAGATGTAGGAAGGCGAAGTGGGCAAATCGCCATGCCGGATGCATGACTCAACGGCGGGTGCTGCGTGAACCCTCTCAACACGCCACCTGTTTGACTGATTTCCTGCAAACAGTCATTGCCGATGACGAAGCGGATTGCCAGCCGGGCCTTGGACTGCGCCGAAAATTATTGCGACATTGACGTTTCGATTTTCGAATGCCAACCGAACCCAGCCGAATACATCTTCTGCTTACTGCGCCGCCCAGATTCTGGGCGGCTTTTTTCTTGGAGCACAGGTAATCACATGACAAGAACAGCTATTTCGTGTGTTTTGTTCGCTGTCATGTTGGCAGCTTGCGCAAGTGGGCCGCCAGAACTCCCGTACCCGGCCTTCGTGCAGGTCGATGAACTCGACGACGTTTTCATGGCGAGCTTGCCAGGGATTCGGGCGAAACAGATGGCAGGCGATCCGCAGACGCGCCGCACGAGCAATCGTATCGATTTGCCGCCTGACTGGAATGGCACCAGCGGTGGATCGCCGGGCCGTTCGCTGGAGATCTTCGTTGTTGCCGGTCAGATGACGATCGCGGACATTGAGCTGCCGCGTGGTGGTTATGCATTCCTGCCCGCCGGATCGTTGGGGTTCAATCTGCGTTCGGCCGATGGTGCCCGAATTCTGTATTTCCTGAATGACGTTGATCCCGAATCGGTTATTCGTTCACCAATCATCATTGATTCCGGACTGCTCGCGTGGGAGGGGACGGCGACGTCGGGAGTGTCGGTCAAGGAGCTGCGCAAGGATCCTGGCAACGGTTCAAAAACCTGGATGCTCAAGGTTGCGCCCGGCGCATCGTTTCCCTGGCAGAAATCCTCAACGGTAAGGGAAGGTTATCTTCTCGTCGGGAATTACCAGCACAGCGAATGCGTGGCCGGGGAAGTACATACGTGGCAATACATGCCCGGCGGCTATTTTTACCGGCCGGCGGATACGATCAATGGCGGGCCGGAGTCTGCCGCGACCAGCGAGTCCGTTTGGTTTTTGCGCGAAGTCAAAGAAGGCATACAGGAAACCGTGCCGGCTTGTGTCGTTCAGAGCGACCCTTTATGAATGCGGCGCCAGCAGCGCTGATTATCTGCTGTGCTTATTTCTTGACGAGCTTTGTGATGCGCTTACCCATGGCCATCAGCTTGGTCAACGTACTGGTCGGCACGCCGCTTATCTCGTCATACCATCGGCTCGTCGAATCGACAAACTCCAGCATGTTGTGAATGCGCTCCTTGGTTATCGGGTCCGTTTCCTTCTCAGTATCGACTTCAGACGCACAGCTCTTGAGCATCGCCAGTGTGGGGTTCAATTCACGTTGCTTGCGTTGCTCGATGATGACGCGGAACAATTCCCAGACGTCATGCAGTGATTCGAAATAGTCGCGCCGGTCGCCGAGCACGTGCGTCATGCGCACAAGGCGATAACTCTGCAACTCGCGAATGCTCGTGCTGACATTGGAGCGAGCGACCGATAGCAGGTCGACGATCTCGTCGGCTCGTAGCGGTTTCGGTGACAAATAGAGCAGGGCCTGAATCTGCGCAACGGTGCGGTTGGTACCCCAGCGCGTGCCCATTTCACCCCAGTGAAGAACGTACTTCTCGATAGCGGGAGTCATCTGCATGAGAAATTTCCGTCATTTCTGTCTTAACAGAAATTACAGTCGAACTGCCGGGCAGTCAAATCACCACCACTCATACACAGATGTCCCGCGGCCCCTACACAGCACGCTAGGACAGCGTCGGTGAGCGCCGGGGTGTCGCACAAAGCGAGTTTGCGAAGCAGCTGTCCGAGCGACAGAGATTCCCCGGCGATCGACGCCGCTGCCGGATAGTGGGCGCTTCGGTTAGCTAGGGACTGATCGCCGTAACGACGACCCGGCGGGGCGCGGGCCACCCTTCGACTGTCTTCGACGGGTCATCCGGATCCAGCGCTTCGCGCAGCGACTCGAACGGCATCCATTCCGTGCTGCGCTGCTCGTCGGTGGTCGTAATGGACTGGTCGATGATCTCGATATCCTGATACCCGGTGCGTCGCATCCATGTTGTCAGCTCGGCAATCGTCGGCAACAGCCAAACGTTTCGCATGCGCGCATAGCGGTCTTTTGGCGTGCAGGCGTAAGACTCCTCGCCGGGGACAAAAATGGTTTCCAGGACCAGTTGTCCACCGGGCCGCAGCGTCGTCCTGAGACGCTTCAAATGGTCGATCGGTGAACGCTGGTGATACAACACGCCCATTGAAAACGTGGTGTCGAACCTGTTCCTGGCGTTCGGCATTTCCTCGAGACGAAGAGGCAGGACGAACGTGAACGGGTCACGTTCAAACGTATTCACGGCGAGAAATTGCATGACATAGAGGAGTGTGGGGTCGATGCCTATGACGGCGCTGGCGCCGGCTTTGCGCATTTGCAGGGCGTAATAGCCATTGCCGCAGCCAACGTCGAGCACTTTGCGATCTGTCAGCGGCAGAACGGCCTCCGCCAGGCGCTCCCACTTGCGATCGCTGCGCCATTCGGCATCGATCTCAATACCACCGATGTCAAACGGTCCCTTGCGCCAGGGCGACAGGCCGAGCAGCAGTTCGCGAAGCTTTTTTTGGTCCGATGCGGCCCCGGGCAAAGCCATCACAATTTCACGCCAGCGCTCGTAATCGCCGTGCCCCTTGGCGGACATTCGGGATTTCACGAGCGGCTGCAAGACGCCTGGCCAGTCCGGAAGGCCGATCGCCGTCAGGCAATCAGCCAGTGCGTTAGCGTCAAGCATGTCGGTCATGGTCAGCGCAATGCAATGATGGAAACGAAATTGAAATAACGAAGCCAGACAGCCGAGTGCGAAAAACCGGCTGTTTTCAGGCGAGCGCGATGTGCGGAAACCGTCTCTGGAACGAGTACATTTTCAAGCGCGGCCCTTTTCCGACTGATCTCGAGTGCGCTGTAGTTATTTCGACGCTTGTGCTCATGGTGAAGGTCAACGAGCAGCTCTTCCATGTGCGGATCCTCATCGACGACCTTTTCCGACAACACCAATATCCCGCCTTTATTCATACCTTCGCAAATCCGACGCAACAACGCGTCGCGATCGGCGAAATCCACAAATTGCAGGGTGTAGTTCAAGACGACCATCGAAGCATTGAAAAACTGCACGTCCCGGATGTCGCCCAGGACCAGATCGACGTCAGTCATCAAGCCAGGCGGGTCCGTGTCTTCGGCAACGACCAGTTTGCAGCGTTCGATCATGGCCGGTGCCGCGTCGACAGCGACAATTCGACAGCCCGGCTCGCTGATGCCCTGCCGCATCGCAAGCGTCGCGGCGCCCAGCGAACAGCCGAGGTCGTAGCAGTTGGTGCCGGCGCGGACATAGCGGGCTGCCAGCGACCCGATTGCCTCGATGGATGCCGCATACCCGGGGATAGATCGGCGCAGCATGTCGGGAAATACCTGTGCGACTTTGTCGTCGAATCGAAATGGCTCGGAGCCAGAGTCGGCCTTGTAGATGGTGTCTTCAGACATGCGTCACCAATTCAACGTGTGGGACCCTCTTGTGGGACAAATGCTCACCACATGAGACAATCAGACCTATGCTACGCGAACTTCACCAGGAACTCGGCATTCCCGAGGATTACGGCCGAGACGGCCACAAACCCGTGTTCGAGGAGGCCGCCGATCTTGTCGACGTTGGCCCCAACCTTGTCGGTCGCATGCAGCGGCTCACTCCGAAAACGGCTCGGAAATGGGCCGAAATGGTCGATGCCGCCGCCGCCGACAACATTACCTTGCTGATCGTCTCCGGCTTTCGCGGAATCGACTACCAGGCTCGCCTGATCCGAAAAAAACTCAATGCAGGTCAGATGGTTAGCGATATTCTAAGGGTCAACGCGGCGCCGGGATTCAGCGAGCACCACACGGGGCGGGCTGTCGATATCGCGACACCCGGATCCCGCCCACTGACGGAGGAGTTCGAGGACTCCGACGCGTTTCGCTGGCTTGTCGAAAATGCCGCCCGCTACGGCTTTTTGATGAGCTACCCGCGCGAGAATCCCTTCGGTTTCATCTACGAGCCGTGGCACTGGGCCCGGCAGGCCTGAATCATCCTCAAAGCCCCGCCGTTCAAGGGATACAGCGAAATACCGCGGACCGCCAGAAATATGAAGAATCAGTCGTTTAGCTGTTGACAGTAGAGCAGGGGAATTAGACAATGCCCGGCTTGCGTACGCGGAGGGGTACTCAAGCGGTCAACGAGGGCAGACTGTAAATCTGCTGGCTATGCCTACGTAGGTTCGAATCCTACCCCCTCCACCAGATGATGGTTCGGCTGGGAGAGGATTCCAGGTCGATGCCGGCCGCGCGAGAAACAGACAGGAATAACATGACATCCGGACGGTTTAAAAACTAAAGACTGTCAGGATTTTTGCACGCCCGAATAACGTAAGAACTTAGCAGCAAACGATTACAGGCGCGCGGCGAAAGACAGAGGCTCGTTACTCCTTATATAGGCGGCGGGTCACAACAAGGCGGGTGTAGTTCAAAGGTAGAACCTCAGCCTTCCAAGCTGATGATGTGGGTTCGATTCCCATCACCCGCTCCAATTTGGAAGCTTTTGTTACGACCAGGAACGGCCCACACAGCGAATTGCCCACATAGCTCAGGGGCAGAGCACTTCCTTGGTAAGGAAGAGGTCCCCGGTTCAAATCCGGGTGTGGGCTCCAGAACAAACGGATGTATTTTTAGATCATTTTTGGATCAGCAGGAAAAGGCTCATGTCTAAAGAGAAATTTCAAAGAACAAAGCCTCACGTAAACGTAGGCACGATTGGTCACGTAGACCATGGCAAGACGACGCTGACGGCGGCGCTGACGAAGGTCATGGCCGAGAAGCACGGTGGAGAGGTCAAAGGTTACGACCAGATTGACAACGCCCCGGAAGAGCGTGAGCGCGGCATAACGATTGCGACGGCGCACGTTGAGTACGAGAGTGACAACCGTCACTACGCGCACGTTGACTGTCCGGGACACGCCGACTACGTGAAGAACATGATCACGGGTGCGGCGCAGATGGACGGAGCGATCCTGGTGGTATCAGCGGCTGACGGCCCGATGCCGCAGACGCGCGAGCACATCCTGCTGGCACGCCAGGTGGGTGTACCGTACATCGTGGTTTACATGAACAAGGCCGACCAGGTTGACGACGAAGAGCTGCTGGAGCTGGTGGAGATGGAAGTGCGTGATCTTCTGTCGATGTACGAGTTCCCGGGCGATGACACGCCGATTATTACGGGTTCGGCGCTGAAGGCGTTCGAAGGCGACGAGTCTGACATTGGTGTGCCGTCGATCCACAAGCTGATTGAGGCGATGGACAGCTACATACCGCAGCCGGAGCGCGCCATTGACGGTGACTTTTTGATGCCGGTCGAGGACGTGTTCTCTATCTCGGGTCGAGGCACGGTGGTAACCGGGCGCATAGAACGTGGTGTTGTCAATGTAGGCGACGAGATCGAGATCGTGGGCATCAAGGACACGACGAAGACGACCTGCACGGGTGTCGAGATGTTCAGGAAGCTGCTGGACCAGGGCATGGCGGGCGACAACGTCGGCGTGCTGCTGCGTGGCACCAAGCGTGAAGAGGTTGAGCGTGGCCAGGTACTGGCGAAGCCGGGTTCGATCACGCCGCACACCAAGTTTGAGGCAGAGGTCTACATTCTGACCAAGGACGAGGGTGGTCGTCACACGCCGTTTTTCAAGGGCTACCGTCCGCAGTTTTACTTCCGTACCACGGACGTAACGGGTGCGGTGGAGCTGCCGGAAGGCACCGAGATGGTGATGCCGGGCGATAACGTACAGATGGTAGTGGAGCTGATTGCACCGATCGCCATGGAAGATGGCCTCAGGTTCGCTATTCGTGAGGGTGGCCGTACCGTCGGTGCCGGCGTCGTCGCAAAGGTAATTGAATAAGGACGCTGGTGGACCGAGTCGCACCTTACGGTGTGGTACTACGAGATTAGAACAGGCCAGTAGCTCAATTGGCAGAGCGGCGGTCTCCAAAACCGCAGGTTGGGGGTTCGATTCCCTCCTGGCCTGCCATTTGAGCCACTTGGCGTTTCAACGATCATGGTTACACAGACAGAAACAAGTCAGAGCGGTGTGCTCGACATCATCAAGCTGCTGATTTCAGCAGCTGCGTTGTTGGGCGGCCTGTATGCCTATTACTACTATGAGCCGCAAATCGCCCAGGCATTGCGGGTTCTGATGGTGTTGGCCGGTACGGCTGCCGGTATCGGTATCGCAATGACGAGTACCCAGGGTCAGAGGCTTTGGCACTTTATCCAGGGCTCGCGCGTTGAGATTCGCAAGGTTGTGTGGCCGACGAAGCAGGAAACGACGCAGACGGCCATAGCCGTTTTCGTCTTCACACTGGTGTTGTCGTTGTTTTTCTGGGCGCTCGACTCGGGTCTTCTTTGGTTGACCCGGACGTTAGTCGGCTAACCCGTCATACCATTCGCGAAAGAGTATTAGAGGAATAACGGCAGTGGCCTTACGCTGGTACATCGTGCACGCCTATTCGAACTTCGAGCATCGCGTTAAAAGCGCGCTCGAGGAGCGCATCGAGCGCATGGGTTTGCAGGACAAGTTTGGGAAAATCCTGGTTCCGACCGAAGAAGTGGTCGAAATGCGGGAAGGCCAAAAGCGCCGTAGTGAGCGCAAGTTCTTCCCGGGCTATGTTCTCGTGCAAATGGAAATGGATGATGAGACCTGGCATCTCGTTAAAGAGGTACCGAAGGTACTCGGGTTTATCGGCGGGTCCAGCGATCGACCGGCGCCGATTACGGAAAAAGAAGCAGACCAGATTTTGCAGCGTGTCCAGGAAGGCGTGGACAAGCCGCGGCCGAAAGTGCTGTTCGAGCCGGGCGAGGTTGTTCGCGTTACGGACGGGCCATTCAACGACTTCTCGGGCGTCGTTGAGAATGTGAATTACGAAAAGAGCAGGCTTCAGGTTGCTGTTCAGATCCTGGGTCGATCCACGCCGGTAGAGCTGGATTTCGGCCAGGTGGAAAAGGGTTAATTGCAGGGGCGGCCGATGGCCGCGATCGCGACTTAACGGTCGCTCCTGCAGGTTTTGAAAAACATACGAGGAGCTCTTGAAGAGCGTTTGAACTCGAGAGGAAAATACGATGGCAAAGAAAGTCGCCAGCTACATCAAGCTGCAGGTACCTGCAGGCCAGGCAAATCCGTCTCCGCCTGTTGGCCCGGCTCTGGGTCAGCACGGTGTGAATATCATGGAGTTCTGTAAAGCGTTTAACGCTCAGACACAGGGTACTGAGCCCGGTTTGCCCATTCCCGTCGTGATTACGGTTTACAGTGATCGTAGTTTCACGTTTATCTCAAAGACTCCGCCCGCCGCGGTTCTGCTGCGTAAAGCCGCTGGAGTTCCGAAGGGTTCCGGAACGCCGAACACGGACAAGGTTGGCAAGGTTAATCGTGCGCAGCTCGAAGAGATCGCCACGACCAAGATGCCCGACCTGACGGCCGCCGACATGGATGCGGCTGTCCGCACGGTCGCCGGCACGGCCCGGAGCATGGGTATTGAAGTTGAGGGAGTGATCTGATGGCCGGCTTTAGCAAAAGAAAAAAGACGGCTCGCGAGAAAGTTGATTCGCAAAAGGTGTACGAAATCGACGAAGCGTTGGATCTTGTTAAAGAGCTGGCAACAGCGAAGTTCCCGGAGAGCATCGACGTGTCGGTGAATCTTGGCGTTGATCCTCGCAAGTCTGACCAGGTTGTTCGTGGTTCTACGGTTTTACCGAATGGCACTGGCAAGACAGTGCGAGTCGCCGTTTTTGCACAAGGTGAGAACGCTGAAAAAGCCAATGCTGCCGGCGCAGATATCGTTGGTTTTGAGGACCTTGCCGAGACCATTAAGGGTGGAGACCTCAATTTTGATGTCGTTATCGCGACGCCCGATGCGATGCGTGTTGTTGGTCAGCTGGGCCAGATTCTCGGCCCGCGCGGCCTCATGCCAAACCCCAAGGTTGGCACGGTAACGGCTGACGTGGAAACTGCAGTGAAGAACGCGAAAGCAGGCCAGGTGCGTTACCGCACCGACAAAGCCGGCATCATCCATTGCCCGATCGGTCGTGCCGATTTCGAGGTGGGCGCGCTCAAGGAGAATCTTGATGCGCTGCTGGCCGACCTCAAGAAAGCGAAGCCCGCAACGGCAAAGGGGTCGTACGTCACGAAGCTGACGGTCTCGTCCACGATGGGACCCGGCGTTTCGGTAGATAGAGGTTCAATTAATGCCTGATCCGGCTGATGTGGCCGTGTCAGTTTACCGGGCTACTGTCAGCGCCTAAGTCGACAGCTGGCCCAACAAGAATTTGCCCAGGCGCCCTCGGTTCAATGTTTGAGGACGTCTGAGCGAACAGCCACATGGAAGTGGCGATCGTCGAAGACCGCAGGCGATCAGCCTTACCGCTGATCTTAATATTCGCCTACGTAGATGGTGTTACCCGAGTCAGAAATTGATGGCTTTGGTTACCCGTCCGACAAGGGGATTTATGCCCGAAAGGGTGCATTGTCCCCGAATGGGGATGGATATCCCTTAACCAGGGGGGTGAAGTTTTTTTCACCCGTTTTGTGTAACCGTAAGCCAGGAGACATTGCATGGCACTGAGACTCGAAGACAAGAAAGCTCTTGTCAAAGAGGTGAACGCGGTTGCGGGAGATTCTGTAACAGCCGTTGCGGCTGAATACAGAGGTCTTTCGGTTGCAGAGATGACGGAGTTGCGGAAAGAAGCACGCAGCGCCGGCGTATACCTGCGTGTCGTGAAAAACACGCTGGCTCGCCGCGCCGTCGAGGGCACCGACTTTGAGTGTATGCAGGACACACTTAAGGGCCCGATTCTGCTCGCGTTCGCAAAAGAAGATCCAGGTGCCGCTGCCAGGGTTATCAAAGATTTCGCCAAGGGGCATAACGCTCTGCAGGCGGTCTCGCTATCAGCCGGTGGGCAACTATTGCCAGGGTCTGATCTGAGCAAGTTGGCTGATTTGCCAACGCTCGATCAGGCACGAGCAATGCTGCTCGGCGTGATGTTAGCCCCGATGAGCCAATTGGTACGCACGATTGCCGAACCTTCTGCGATGCTCGCACGGACTCTGTCTGCGCGTGCCGACCAGGAAGCGGCGTAAATAGACTTAAATCCCTGACTTGGGAATTTTTTTAGAGGACATAGAAATGGCACTTTCAAACCAAGATCTGCTCAAAGAACTGAGCGCAAAGCCCATCATGGAAGTCGTCGAGCTCGTAAAGATGCTTGAAGAAGAGTGGGGCGTTTCTGCTGCTGCTCCCGTAGCTGTTGCTGCCGGCCCCGCTGCTGGCGATGCAGGCGAGGCTGCTGCAGAGAAAGACGAATTCGACGTAGTAATGACCAGCTTCGGCGGCAACAAGGTTTCTGTGATCAAGGCTGTTCGCACGATCACCGGCCTGGGCCTCAAGGAAGCCAAGGACACGGTCGAAGGCGCGCCGTCAACCATCAAGGAAGGCGTTGCAAAGGCCGAGGCAGAAGAAGTCAAGAAGCAGCTCGAAGAAGCCGGCGCTACGGTAGAGCTGAAATAAGCAGCTTCTTTAAGCTGTTGCATCGTCAGATGCACGACCTGACGGGTCACAAGTCGGGTGAGCAGCCAGTCGATTTTCGGCTGGCTGCTTGTTCGCGTCCGTAATTTAGAAATAGGCTAACGAGGATTTCTCGAATGGCATACTCATTCACTGAGAAAAAGCGTATCCGCAAGAACTTTGGCAAACGTCCGACAATTCTGGACGTGCCTTACCTGTTGTCGATTCAGGTTGATTCGTACAACAAGTTCCTGCAGACGGATAAAACAATTGAAAACCGCGAAGACAGGGGTCTCCACGCTGCCTTTCAGTCGGTATTTCCGATTGTCAGCTATTCAGGCAACGCGGCGCTCGAGTATGTGAGCTATCGCCTGGGCACACCGGTATTTGACGTCAAAGAATGTCAAATGCGCGGCCTGACCTATGCGGCTCCAATTCGTGTCGTTGTCCGCCTCGTTATTTATGATAAGGAAGCCAGCGGTACTCCGAAGCCGGTTAAGGACATTCGCGAGCAGGAAGTCTATCTCGGCGAAATGCCGCTGATGACCGACCACGGTACGTTCGTAATTAACGGTACCGAACGCGTCATAGTTTCCCAGCTGCACCGTTCACCCGGTGTGTTCTTTGACCACGACAAGGGTAAAACGCATAGCTCGGGCAAGCTGTTGTTCTCGGCGCGCGTGATTCCCTACCGCGGCTCATGGCTCGACTTCGAGTTCGATCCCAAGGATGCTGTGTTCGCACGTATTGATCGACGCCGCAAATTGCCGGTGACAATCATCCTGCGTGCCCTCGACATGACCAACGAGGAAATGCTCGACCTGTTCTTTGAGAACAACGATTTTTATCTTTCCGAGAAAGAAATAAAGATGGGCCTCGTGCCCGAGCGACTGCGTGGCGATACTGCATCGTTCGACATCAAGCTCGGTCGCAAGGTTGTTGTTGAAGACGGCCGCCGTATTACCGCGAAGCATGTGCGTGACATGGAGAAGTCCAAGGTCGACAAGCTCGTGGTTCCGAATGAGTATCTCGAGGGCAAGATCCTCGCCCACGACATCGTGGACACTGAGACCGGGGAATTGCTGGCCGCAGCGAACGCGGAACTGACCGCTGAACTCATTGAGCAGCTGATCTCAGCAGGTATTGAGCAAATCCGTACGCTGTACGTAAACGATCTTGATCATGGCCCGTTTATTTCCAACACGCTTAACATCGATCCGTCGACGACGCGCCTTGAAGCTTTGGTTGAGATCTATCGGATGATGCGTCCGGGTGAGCCACCCACCAAGGAAGCGGCCGAAAACCTTTTCCAGAACCTGTTCTTCAACCCGGATCGTTACGACCTCTCGGCCGTCGGTCGCATGAAGTTCAATCGCCGTGTCGGGCGCGACAACTCCGAAGGTGCTGGCGTTCTCGACAGGGAAGATATCCTCGACGTGCTCTCGACGCTTATCAATATTCGTAATGGTTTCGGCACCGTCGACGACATCGATCACCTCGGCAACCGCCGCGTGCGTAGCGTCGGCGAGATGGCCGAGAACGCGTTCCGTGTTGGCCTGGTACGTGTAGAACGCGCTGTCAAAGAGCGGCTGACACAAGCCGAAGCCGATGGCCTGATGCCGCAGGAAATGATCAACGCCAAGCCTGTCGCAGCCGCTGTGAAAGAATTCTTCGGCTCCAGCCAGTTGTCGCAGTTCATGGACCAGAATAACCCGCTGTCGGAAGTCACCCATAAACGCCGCGTATCGGCGCTCGGGCCCGGTGGCCTGACGCGAGAGCGTGCGGGCTTCGAAGTCCGCGACGTGCATCCGACTCACTATGGCCGCGTATGCCCGATTGAGACGCCTGAAGGCCCGAACATCGGGTTGATTAACTCACTGGCGGTCTATGCCCGCACCAACGCCTATGGTTTCCTCGAGACGCCGTACCGCAAGGTCAAGAATGGCAAGGTCACGTCGGATATTGACTACCTGTCAGCGATCGAAGAGAGCCAGTTCATCATTGCCCAGGCAAACTCCGAACTCGACAAGAATGGCAAGTTCACGGAAGAGCTGGTTGCCGTTCGCCACAAGAACGAATTTACGCTGGCAGGACCTGCTGACGTCAATTACATGGACGTCAGTCCACGCCAGATCGTGTCGGTCGCTGCTGCGCTGATTCCGTTCCTGGAGCACGATGATGCCAACCGCGCTCTCATGGGATCGAACATGCAGCGCCAGGCTGTTCCCACGCTGCGCGCCGAGGCACCGCTCGTTGGTACTGGTATCGAGCGTGCCGTGGCTATCGACTCCGGTGTTACCGTAGTTGCCCGTCGCGGTGGCTACGTCGACTCGGTGGATGCCTCGCGCATCGTGGTTCGCGTCAACGATGACGAGACCACGGCGGCCGAGCCGGGCGTCGATATCTACAATCTCACCAAGTACACGCGTTCGAACCAGAACACCTGTATTAACCAGCGTCCTCTCGTCAAGAGCGGCGATTCGATTGCAGCGGGCGACGTACTCGCGGACGGGCCGTCGACTGACATGGGTGAGCTGGCCTTGGGCCAGAACCTGCTGGTCGCGTTTATGCCGTGGAACGGTTACAACTTCGAGGATTCGATCCTGATTTCAGAGCGCGTCGTCAAGGAAGACCGCTTTACAACGATTCACATTGAAGAGCTGCAGTGCGTTGCGCGCGATACGAAACTCGGACCTGAGGACATCACGTCCGATATTCCGAATGTGGGTGATGCGGCACTTGCGAAGCTTGACGAGTCGGGTATCGCGTTCATTGGCGCCGAAGTCAAGGCTGGCGACATCCTGGTCGGCAAGGTAACCCCGAAAGGTGAGACTCAGCTGACGCCGGAAGAGAAGCTCCTGCGTGCCATCTTTGGCGAGAAAGCATCTGACGTCAAAGACACGTCATTGCGCGTGCCGCCAGGCATGGACGGCACCGTGATCGACGTTCGCGTATTCACGCGTGACGGCGTAGAGAAAGACCTGCGCGCATTGGCCATTGAGAAAGCCGAACTCGAAAGTGTTCGCAAGGATCTCGATGACACATTGCGCATTCTCGAAGAGGACATCTACGAACGTGTCGAGCGCATGCTCACGAACAAGATGGCCCAGGGTGGCCCGAACAAGTTGAAGTCCGGCAGCAAGATCACGAAGGCTTACCTGGAAGAGTTGCCGCGCGAACAATGGTTTGAGATTCGTCTGAAGAATGACGATGCGAACGAGCAGTTGCAGAAGGCTTTTGAACGCCTGAAGTCGCAGCGTGACGAGTTCGATCGCCGTTATGAAGAGAAGAAGAGCAAGATCACGGCTGGCGACGACCTCGCGCCGGGCGTACTCAAGATGACGAAGGTCTATCTTGCGGTTAAGCGTCGCATTCAACCGGGTGACAAGATGGCCGGTCGCCATGGTAACAAGGGCGTTATCTCTACGATCGTTCCGGTCGAAGACATGCCGTACCTTGAAGATGGCAACCCCGTCGATATCGTCCTGAACCCGCTCGGTGTTCCGTCGCGAATGAACGTCGGCCAGGTGCTCGAAACACACCTGGGCTGGGCCGCGAAGGGCGTTGGCAAGAAGATCGACGAAATGCTGAAAGCGCAGGAGTCAATGGCGAAGCTGCGTCAGTTCCTTGAAGCCGTTTACAACAAGACAGGCGGCAAGGTCGAAGACATCAAGTCATTCAGTGATGCTGAAGTCCTCGAACTGGCGGGCAACCTGACTGGAGGCGTGCCCACAGCGACGCCGGTTTTCGACGGTGCGACTGAAGCTGAAATCAAGGGGCTTCTTGCACTTGCCGGTCTTGATGAGTCGGGGCAATCGACCCTGTTTGACGGTCGCACTGGCGACAAGTTCGACCGTGATGTCACCGTCGGCTACATGTACATGTTGAAACTCAATCACCTGGTTGACGACAAAATGCACGCCCGTTCGACAGGGCCATACAGTCTCGTTACACAGCAGCCGCTGGGTGGTAAGGCACAGTTTGGTGGTCAGCGATTCGGCGAGATGGAGGTCTGGGCGCTCGAAGCCTATGGCGCCGCCTATACCTTGCAGGAAATGCTGACGGTCAAATCGGACGATGTCCAGGGCCGTACCAAGATGTACAAGAACATCGTAGATGGCGAGCACTACATGGATGCCGGTATGCCGGAATCGTTCAATGTGTTGGTTAAGGAGATTCGATCTCTGGGCATCAACATTGAGCTGGAGACAGACTAATGAAAGATCTGCTTAAGCTTTTCAAATACCAAAACCCGGTTGACGACTTCGATGCGATCCGCATCGGCCTCGCATCGCCGGATATGGTGCGCTCCTGGTCGTTTGGCGAAGTCAAGAAGCCGGAGACCATCAACTACCGTACGTTCAAGCCCGAACGTGACGGCCTGTTTTGCGCGAAAATATTTGGTCCGATCAAAGACTATGAGTGTCTGTGCGGTAAGTACAAGCGTCTCAAGCATCGTGGCGTCGTGTGTGAAAAGTGCGGTGTCGAAGTCACACAGACCAAGGTTCGCCGTGAACGCATGGCGCACATCGAGCTTGCGAGCCCGGTTGCTCATATCTGGTTCCTGAAGTCGCTGCCGTCACGTATCGGGTTGATGCTCGACATGACGCTCAGAGAAATCGAGCGTGTCCTGTATTTCGAAGCCTTCGTGGTTGTCGAGCCGGGCATGACAGACCTCGAGCGCGGCCAGCTGATGACCGACGACATGTACCTCGATGCACTTGAACAGTACGGTGACGAGTTTGATGCTCGCATGGGCGCCGAAGCGGTTCGCGAAATGCTCATGACCATCGATCTGCAACGTGAAATCCTGAAGGTTCGCGAGGACATGGGAGCGACGCGCTCCGAGACGAAGATCAAGCGTCTTGTCGAAGCGTCTGAAGCTCATCGAATCGTTCGTTGAGTCAGGCAACAAGCCGGAGTGGATGGTTCTTACTGTTCTGCCGGTTTTGCCACCGGACCTGCGTCCGCTGGTACCGCTGGATGGTGGTCGCTTCG
The DNA here is from genome assembly GCA_963841165.1 of uncultured Gammaproteobacteria bacterium. GTDB lineage: Bacteria > Pseudomonadota > Gammaproteobacteria > Steroidobacterales > Woeseiaceae > UBA1847. Next base: position 47,010 of record CAWJCA010000044.1, read on the forward strand.
CGACATCCGATCTTAACGACCTTTATCGCCGCGTTATTAACCGTAACAATCGCTTGCGTCGTCTCCTGGAGCTAAACGCACCGGACATCATCGTTCGTAACGAAAAGCGTATGTTGCAGGAGTCTGTGGACGCACTGCTGGACAATGGCCGTCGAGGCCGCGCGATCACGGGCACGAATAAACGTCCGCTGAAGTCTCTGGCGGACATGATCAAGGGCAAGCAGGGCCGCTTCCGCCAGAACCTTCTTGGCAAGCGTGTTGACTACTCTGGCCGTTCGGTCATCGTCGTCGGACCGACACTCAAGCTGCACCAGTGTGGTCTGCCAAAGAAGATGGCCCTGGAGCTTTTCAAGCCGTTTATCTTCTCGAAGCTGCAGCTGCGTGGTGAAGCAACAACGATCAAGGCGGCCAAGCGTCTTGTCGAGCGCGAGGGCCCGGAAGTCTGGGATATTCTCGAAGAGGTAATTCGCGAACACCCCGTCATGCTGAACCGTGCACCAACATTGCACAGGCTCGGCATCCAGGCGTTCGAGCCGGTGCTGATTGAAGGCAAGGCTATCCAGCTGCATCCCCTTGTTTGTACAGCATTTAACGCTGACTTCGACGGTGATCAGATGGCCGTTCACGTACCGCTGTCGCTCGAAGCGCAGCTGGAAGCGCGCGCCTTGATGATGTCGTCAAATAACATTCTTTCGCCCGCTAACGGCGAGCCGATTATCGTACCGTCGCAGGACGTAGTGCTGGGCTTGTATTGGATGACCCGCGAGCGCGTCAATGCCAAGGGCGAAGGTATGCTCTTCGCCAGCCTTGACGAAGCGCGGCGTGCCTATGAAACGGGCGCGGCGGAGCTGCAAGCGAAGGTCAGCATACGCGTCACCCTGCATGAGCGTGATGACGCCGACGAGATACATGAGATCACGAAGAGAGTCGACACTACAATCGGCCGCGCGCTGCTCTCGGACATCTTGCCCGAAGGACTTGAGTTCGAGCGTATCAACCAGGCAATGTCGAAGAAGGCAATTTCGAGCGTCATCAATGCCTGTTACCGCCAACTCGGCTTGAAGAAAACCGTCGTCTTCGCTGATCGACTCATGTATACGGGCTTCCGGTTTGCAACCCGGGCCGGTATCTCGATTGGCGTCAACGACATGGTCGTGCCTGAGAACAAGGAAGCGATCCTGGCGGTTGCGGAGACCGAGGTCAAAGAGATTCAGGACCAGTATGGTTCCGGCCTGGTTACCGACGGCGAACGCTACAACAAGGTTGTTGACATCTGGTCACGCACCAACGACCAGGTTGCCAAGGCGATGATGGACAAACTGGGAACCGAGACCGTAAAAGACTCAAAAGGCAAGAATGTTGAGCAGGAGTCGTTCAACTCGATTTACATGATGGCTGATTCCGGTGCTCGTGGTTCCGCGGCCCAGATTCGCCAGCTTGCCGGTATGCGCGGACTGATGGCCAAACCGGATGGCTCGATCATCGAGACGCCGATTACGGCTAACTTCCGTGAAGGCCTCGACGTACTTCAGTACTTCATTTCGACTCACGGCGCTCGAAAAGGCCTGGCCGATACGGCACTGAAAACGGCGAACTCCGGTTACCTGACCCGCCGCCTGGTCGACATCGCTCAGGACCTGGTTGTGACCGAAGTCGATTGTGAAACCCGCAACGGCGTTGCGATGGCACCGCTCGTTGAAGGCGGTGACATTGTTGAGCCTCTTACTGAGCGCGTACTGGGTCGGGTCCTGGCCGAGCCGGTACTCATAACGGGTACCGACAAGGTCGCGTTTGATGCCGGCACGATGCTCGACGAGGCAACAGTCCAACGCATCGAAGAATTGCAGATCGACCATGTAGTCGTGCGCTCGCCTATTACGTGTGAAGTCAGGTACGGCGTTTGCTCGCAATGCTATGGGCGTGACCTTGCTCGCGGAGATCGCATCAATATCGGTGAGGCAGTCGGTGTCATCGCCGCACAGTCGATCGGTGAGCCGGGCACACAGCTGACCATGCGTACCTTCCATATTGGTGGTGCTGCGTCACGTTCTGCCGCGATCAACAATATTGAAATCAAGTCGAAGGGCATAGCCAAGCTCGTTAACATCAAGACGGTTGCTCACCATAAGGGCTACCTTGTTGCCGTGTCTCGTTCCGGCGAGATCTCGGTTGTTAACGAAATGGGCCGTGAACGTGAGCGCTATAAAGTACCTTACGGCGCCACGATTACGATTCAGGATGGGGCTAAGGTCAAGCAGGGACAAGTGGTTGCCAACTGGGATCCGCACACTCACCCGGTTGTCACCGAGGTCGAGGGTAAGATCAAGTTCGAGGACTTCATCGACGGCATCACGGTCGCCGAACAGGTTGACGAATTCACGGGTCTTACCAGCATCGTTGTCCTCGATCCTAAGAGTCGCGGTGGTTCGGGCAAGGACCTGCGCCCGGTGGCGAAGCTGGTTGACGATGATGGTGCCGATATCTGCTTCGCGAATACTGATATCCCGGCCGTCTACGCATTGCCTGTCGGCGCCATCATCTCCATGGGAGATGGTGCCAGCGTATCCGTCGGTGACATCATTGCGCGTATCCCGCAAGCGTCTTCCAAGACCCGCGACATCACGGGTGGTTTGCCGCGCGTCGCTGATCTGTTCGAAGCGCGTAAGCCCAAGGATCCTGCGATCATGGCAGAGCACACCGGCACGGTCAGTTTCGGTAAGGAAACCAAAGGCAAACGTCGTCTCGTCATTACCGAAGAAAACGGCGAGAGCCATGAGGAGCTGATTCCGAAGTGGCGTCACCTCAACGTGTTCGAGGGTGAGCAGGTCGTACGTGGCGAGACAATCGCTGACGGCGAGCCTAATCCTCATGACATCCTGCGACTGCAGGGCGTTGAGAACCTGGCCGACTACCTGGTTCGCGAAATCCAGGATGTTTACCGTCTTCAGGGCGTGAAGATCAATGACAAGCACATCGAAGTGATCATTCGCCAGATGCTGCGTAAGGTCATTATCGCGACGCCGGGTGACAGTAACTACCTGCGCGGCGAGCAGGTCGACAAAGCTCGTTTCTTCGAGGAGGCCGAACAACTCGTAGCCCAGGGCAAAGAGCCACTGACTTCAGACCCGGTTCTTCTCGGTATTACGAAGGCATCGCTTGCCACCGAGTCGTTTATCTCGGCGGCATCGTTCCAGGAAACGACACGCGTGCTCACCGAGGCGTCCGTTCGCGGCCTTCGCGATGAGCTTCGCGGCCTCAAAGAAAACGTCATTGTTGGCCGACTGATTCCGGCGGGCACAGGCTTTGCGCATCATGCCGAACGCCGGCGAACGCGTGAGCAGGATCTGGCGGATCAGCTCCGGGAACTCGAGGACTCGCAGCTGGCCGAACAGGCCGCAGCCGAAGCCGCAGCCGAAGCCGCAGCCGAAGCCGCAGACGAAGCAGAGGCGGCTGCGGAAGCGCTGGCCGATGCCGAGGCGCCTTCAGAGGGTGGTGAAGAAAGCAGCGCGGCATAGCAGACCAGCGGTCTCACGAGCCTGTTAGCTTGCCTTTGAAAACAAAGGCTTAGCGGTTCCCGGGGGCAGTCAGTGATGGTTGCTTGACACTGACTTCCCGGCATCACTAAAATGCCCGCCCTTAACCAAAGGGCTCGCCGACTAGGCGGGCCCTGATTTTTTCAGAGCTCGGCCTTGGCTGGGCCCTGATCTTTCCCGGCCTCTGGACCCATGATGTCCGGTGGTTGGATGCGCGCGTTTTTTTGTAACGTACAGATTTTTTTGACCATTTTAATAACCAGACAAAGAGTGAAGGCCCATGGCCACAGTGAATCAACTAGTACGTAAACCGCGGGCCACGAAGCCTGTGAAAAGCACGGTGCCGGCACTTGACGCCAGTCCGCAAAAGCGCGGTGTTTGTACGCGCGTCTATACAACGACGCCGAAAAAGCCGAATTCAGCTATGCGGAAGGTGGCTCGTGTGCGACTGACGAACGGCTTCGAAGTTACGAGCTATATCGGCGGTGAAGGCCACAACCTCCAGGAACACAGCGTTGTGTTGATTCGTGGCGGCCGCGTTAAGGACTTGCCGGGCGTCCGTTACCACACCGTGCGTGGCACCCTCGATTGTTCCGGCGTAGCCGATCGTCGGCAGGGTCGATCAAAGTACGGTACGAAACGACCTAAGTCGTAACCCGAACACGGGCCGCTCAAAGTACGGCACCAAGCGCCCCAAGTCATAAACTAATCATTCCCGCTTAAGCCGCGGTATTACCGAGACGAAACATGTCCAGAAGAACACAGGCTCCCAAACGCACGATTCTGCCCGATCCAAAATACGGCAGTGATCTGCTTGCGAAATTCATGAACATGATCATGAACGACGGCAAGAAGTCCGTTGCGGAACGCATCATATATGGCGCGTTGGATCGTATTTCCGATCGTGAAACACAGACGGGCGAAAAGGCACTTGAACTGCTTGAGACTGCGCTTGAAAACGTAAAGCCGATGGTCGAAGTGAAGTCCCGACGCGTTGGTGGCGCAACTTACCAGGTACCGGTCGAAGTTCGTCCTGCTCGCCGCCAGACACTGGCCATGCGATGGGTAATCGATGCTGCCAGGAAGCGCAGCGAAAAGTCGATGGCCCATCGGCTCGCACATGAACTGCTCGATGCTGCCGAGAACCGGGGCACCGCCGTCAAGAAGAAAGAAGATACGCATCGTATGGCGGAAGCCAACAAGGCGTTCTCACACTACCGCTGGTAGAAGGCTTTGTCGTGGCCCGTACAACCCCCATCGAGCGTTACCGCAATATTGGCATCATGGCCCATATTGATGCGGGCAAAACAACCACGACGGAGCGCGTCCTTTTCTATACGGGTGTCTCGCACAAGATAGGCGAGGTGCATGACGGTGCGGCTGTCATGGACTGGATGGAACAGGAGCAGGAGCGCGGCATTACGATTACGTCGGCGGCGACCACGTGCTTCTGGACCGGCATGGACAAGCAGTTTGACGAGCACCGCATAAACATCATTGATACGCCGGGCCACGTCGACTTCACGATTGAAGTTGAGCGCAGCCTTCGCGTCCTCGACGGCGCGATCACCGTATTGTGTTCCGTTGGCGGCGTTGAGCCGCAGACCGAAACAGTCTGGCGCCAGGGCAACAAGTACCGCGTGCCGCGCATGATCTTCGTTAACAAGATGGATCGCGCCGGCGCCAACTTCCTGCGGGTTGTAAACCAGGTGCGGGAAAGACTCGGTGCGAACACCGTGCCGATCCAACTGCCGATTGGTGCTGAGGAGCACTTCGAGGGTGTGATCGACCTGATTCGCATGCGGGCAATTTACTGGGATGAGAGCAACATGGGCATGACCTATGAAGCGCGCGAGATTCCAGATGAGATGCTCGATGAGGCCAAGGGCTGGCGCGAGAAGATGGTTGAAGCGGCTGCGGAAGGAAACGAGGAGCTGCTGGACAAGTTCCTGGAGAATGGCGAATTATCAGAAGACGAAATTCGCCTCGGGCTGCGCAAACTTACTCTGTCCGGCGCCGTTGTCGTTGCCATGTGTGGCTCGGCCTTCAAGAACAAGGGCGTCCAGGCAATGCTCGACGCCGTGGTTGATTTCATGCCATCACCTATCGATGTCCCGGCGATCGTTGGGCATATCGACGATGAAACCGAGGCCGAGCGCCATGCGGACGACAATGAGCCGTTCGCAGCTTTGGCCTTCAAGATTGCGACAGATCCGTTTGTCGGCAACCTGACGTTCTTTCGCGTTTACTCGGGCGTACTCAACTCGGGCGACACGATTTATAACCCGGTGAAGGGCAAGAAAGAACGTATCGGCCGCATCCTGCAAATGCATTCGAACGATCGCAAGGAGATCAAGGAAGTTCGTGCTGGTGATATCGCCTCCGCGGTCGGCCTGAAAGATGTCACCACGGGTGACACCCTTTGTGACCTGAAACAGCGGATCACGCTTGAGCGCATGGACTTTCCGGAACCGGTCATATCCGTTGCGGTAGAGCCAAAGACGAAGGTCGATCAGGACAAGATGGGTCTTGCGTTGCAGAAGCTCGCCAAAGAAGATCCGTCATTTCGCGTGCATACGGACGAGGAATCCGGCCAGACGATCATTTCAGGCATGGGCGAGTTGCATCTCGACATCATCGTCGATCGCATGAAGCGTGAGTTCAAAGTTGACGCGAACGTCGGCAAACCGCAGGTAGCGTACCGCGAGACGATACGCAAGACGGTCAAACAGGAAGGAAAGTTCGTTCGCCAATCGGGTGGCCGCGGCCAATACGGTCATGTTTATCTTGAAATCGAGCCGCTTCCGGCCGGTGAGGGCTACGAGTTCGTTAACGCAATAGTTGGCGGCGTCGTGCCACGAGAGTATATTCCGGCCGTCGATCGCGGCGTTCAGGAACAAATGGAGAACGGCGTGGTTGCGGGTTACCCGGTGGTTGATTGCCGAGTGACGTTGTATGACGGCTCCTACCATGACGTCGACTCGAGTGAGATGGCGTTCAAGATCGCCGGCAGCATGGGATTCCGGGAAGGCGCATTAAAAGCGGACGCGGTATTGCTCGAGCCGATCATGAAGGTCGAGGTCGTAACACCCGAGGATTACATGGGCGACGTGATGGGCGATCTGAATCGTCGTCGCGGGCTGCCCCAAGGCATGGACGATACGCCCGCGGGCAAAACGATTCGTGCTGAAGTACCGCTGGCCGAGATGTTCGGTTATGCCACGGACCTGCGCTCAATGAGCCAGGGTCGTGCCGTGTATTCGATGGAGTTTCAGAAGTACGCAGAAGTGCCGCAAAGTGTCGCGGATTTGGTAATGAGAAAGGCATCGTAACAGCGGCTTTCCCCCTACGGGGACAAAGTCCCCATGCGGGGATAATGGTAGTCGCGATCACATAAAACCTGGGAATAGGGCAATGTCCAAAGAGAAATTTCAAAGAACAAAGCCTCACGTAAACGTAGGCACGATTGGTCACGTAGACCATGGCAAGACGACGCTGACGGCGGCGCTGACGAAGGTCATGGCCGAGAAGCACGGTGGAGAGGTCAAAGGTTACGACCAGATTGACAACGCCCCGGAAGAGCGTGAGCGCGGCATAACGATTGCGACGGCGCACGTTGAGTACGAGAGTGACAACCGTCACTACGCGCACGTTGACTGTCCGGGACACGCCGACTACGTGAAGAACATGATCACGGGTGCGGCGCAGATGGACGGAGCGATCCTGGTGGTATCAGCGGCTGACGGCCCGATGCCGCAGACGCGCGAGCACATCCTGCTGGCACGCCAGGTGGGTGTACCGTACATCGTGGTTTACATGAACAAGGCCGACCAGGTTGACGACGAAGAGCTGCTGGAGCTGGTGGAGATGGAAGTGCGGGATCTTCTGTCGATGTACGAGTTCCCGGGCGATGACACGCCGATTATTACGGGTTCGGCGCTGAAGGCGTTCGAAGGCGACGAGTCGGACATTGGTGTGCCGTCGATCCACAAGCTGATCGAGGCGATGGACAGCTACATACCGGAGCCGGAGCGCGCCATTGACGGTGATTTTCTGATGCCGGTCGAGGACGTGTTCTCTATCTCGGGTCGAGGCACTGTCGTAACCGGGCGCATAGAACGTGGTGTTGTCAATGTAGGCGACGAGATCGAGATCGTGGGCATCAAGGACACGACGAAGACGACCTGCACGGGTGTCGAGATGTTCAGGAAGCTGCTGGACCAGGGCATGGCGGGCGACAACGTCGGCGTGCTGCTGCGTGGCACCAAGCGTGAAGAGGTTGAGCGTGGCCAGGTACTGGCGAAGCCGGGTTCGATCACGCCGCACACCAAGTTTGAGGCAGAGGTCTACATTCTGACCAAGGACGAGGGTGGTCGTCACACGCCGTTTTTCAAGGGCTACCGTCCGCAGTTTTACTTCCGTACCACGGACGTAACGGGTGCGGTGGAGCTGCCGGAAGGCACCGAGATGGTGATGCCGGGCGATAACGTACAGATGGTAGTGGAGCTGATTGCACCGATCGCCATGGAAGATGGCCTGAGGTTCGCTATTCGTGAGGGTGGCCGTACCGTCGGTGCCGGCGTCGTCGCAAAGGTAATTGAGTAAATAATATGGCAACTAATCAAAACATTCGTATTCGTCTGAAAGCATTCGATCATCGCCTGATTGACAACTCAGCGCGTGAAATCGTGGAGACGGCCAAGCGTACCGGCGCCACCGTAAAGGGCCCGATTCCGCTGCCGATGAGGAAGGAGCGTTTCACGATCCTGATCTCTCCGCACGTCAACAAGGATGCCCGTGACCAGTACGAAATTCGTACGCACAAGCGCTTGATGGACATTGTGGACCCCACCGACAAGACCGTCGATGCCCTGATGAAGCTGGAGTTACCGGCTGGCGTCGATGTTCAAATCAAGCTGAATTAGGGGCCGCCCGCGGCCGACATTTGCCTGACCGGAATGGCTCGCTTCGCGTAGCGCAGTTTATTTCCGGCAAGACAAATCTCGTCCACCGGCGAATTCTTATGCAGCTAAGTGGTTGATTTCATTGCGATCGTAAGATCGCAGAAAAACCCGCACAAAAAGGCTGGAAACCGCTTGTATTGGGGGTTTCGAGTCGTATAATAGCGGGCTCGCTGCATTTGGCCGGACCGGGAGTCGGCCAGAATCAGCACAGCGAGACATCTGTCGCCAGGAAATCGAGGGTGACACGGCAAATCCCGGAACCGCCGAACCGATTGATGGATCGGGTCGGAGCTTAGGGTCAGCCCCAGAGCAAAGAGAGCGAAGCTCTCGGCGATGGCTGGCCCTTTCGCATGTCTGGGAAAAGTGCCAGATCGAGGAAAAGAACAGCCGAAGCCAATCGTAGTTTCGGTGTTGAATTTGGAATTAGAGTCAGGCGCTGGCCAATCGAAGTCAGCGCGAGGTTTTGAAGATGACGATGGGTCTTGTTGGCCGCAAATGCGGCATGACACGTGTCTTTACGGAAGACGGAATTTCGATTCCCGTCACCGTAGTGGAGGCACAGCCAAACCGAATCACACAGGTGAAGACCGTGGAGACGGATGGCTATCGCGCGCTACAAGTTGTAGCCGGTAGCCGCAAAGCGTCCCGGGTCGTCAAACCTGCAGCCGGCCACTTTGCCGCAGCAAAGGTTGAAGCCGGCGACCTAATTACCGAATTCCGCATTGCAGACGGCGATGAGACGGAATACCAGGTTGGCACGGAATTACGTGTCGAGCTGTTTGGTGAAGGCCAGAAGGTTGACGTCGTCGGTACGTCAATTGGTAAGGGCTTTGCCGGTACCGTCAAGCGCCATAACTTCAGCATGCAGGACGCTACGCACGGCAATTCCCTGGCCCATAGAGCCCCGGGTTCTATTGGTCAGAACCAGACGCCCGGCCGCGTGTTCAAGGGCAAGAAGATGTCCGGCCAAATGGGTAACGTGCGTCGCACGATTCAGAATCTCGAGGTCGTGCGCGTTGATGGCGAGCGCAACCTGTTGTTAATCAAGGGCGCTGTCCCGGGTCATCGTGGCGGTAGCGTAATAGTACGTCCTGCTGTCAAGGCCAGGAAGTAAGGGGCGTATTGATGAAATTGAAACTACAGGACAAAGGCTCCGTTGACGTTCTCGACTCCGCATTCGGAGTGGATTACAACGAAGCACTCGTACACCAGGTTGTAACGGCGCACCTGTCAGGTGCACGTGCCGGAACGAAGGCACAAAAGAACCGCGCCGCTGTTCGTGGTGGCGGTGCCAAACCCTGGCGCCAGAAAGGCACCGGCCGCGCACGCGCAGGCACGATCCGCAGCCCCATCTGGGTCGGCGGTGGTCGTACGTTTGCGGCGAAGCCACGTAATTACGACCAGAAAGTCAACAAGAAGATGTACCGGGCGGCGCTGCGCTCGATGATGTCTGAGTTGGTTCGACAGGATCGCCTGGTGATCGTCAATGACCTGGCGCTCGAAGCGCCGAAGACCAGGCTGCTGGCGACAAAGCTCAAAGAGCTTGAGCTGGACAGCGTGTTGATTCTGAACGAGGCATTCGACGAAAAGCTGTTCCTGGCCGCACGCAATCTGCCGAATGTCGGCATTTGCGATGTAGCCGCCATCGATCCGGTTGTGTTGATTCGATTCGACAAGGTACTGGTGACCTTGCCTGCGCTGAAGCTCATTGAGGAGCGTCTGTCATGAGTATTGCTGCACACCAGGAAAGACTGATGACGGTTATTCGCGGACCGCACCTTTCAGAAAAGGCGCACATCGCGGCGGAGAAGAACCAGGTTGTCCTGAAGGTACGGACGGACGCGACCAAGAAAGAAATTCAACAAGCTGTTGAATTGCTGTTCGAGGTCAAGGTCGATGGTGTTCAGGTCGTCAACGTAAAAGGCAAGACGAAGCGCTTCCAGCAGTCCAAAGGTCGTCGCTCGGCTTGGAAGAAAGCATACGTGAAGCTGGCCGAAGGGAGCTCTGTAGAAGAGTTCTTCGGCGCTGAATAGAGGTAACGGTAGTGTCATTGCATAAATCCAAACCAACCTCCGCGGGACGTCGATTTGTCGTCTCCGTGAAGACGCCGGAGCTGCATAAAGGCAAGCCATACGGACCGCTTCTCGACAAGAAGACGTCGAAAGGCGGCCGCAATAACAACGGCCGCATTACGATACGCCACCAGGGTGGCGGTCATAAGCAGCGTTACCGCATCGTCGACTTCAAGCGCGACAAGGACGGTATCCCGGGTGTTGTCGAGCGACTCGAGTACGATCCGAATCGCAGCGCGCACCTGGCATTGATCAAGTATGCCGATGGTGAACGTCGCTACATCCTGGCGCCCAAGAACGTGCGTGCCGGCACGCCGGTCATCAGTGGTGAAGATGCGCCGATCAAGCCGGGTAACACCCTGCCGATTCGCGCCATTCCCGTTGGTACGACGATACACAACATTGAAATGAAGCCGGGTAAGGGCGGCCAGCTGGTTCGTTCCGCCGGCGGTTCAGCACAGTTGGCTGCGCGCGAAGGCGCTTATGCGACGGTTCGACTGCGCTCAGGCGAAACACGCAAGATTCACGTTACTTGTCGTGCGACGGTCGGTGAAGTAGGCCATGGCGAACACAACCTGCGAAAGCTCGGCAAGGCCGGTGCCAGTCGCTGGAGAGGCGTGCGTCCGACGGTTCGTGGCGTCGCCATGAACCCGGTGGATCACCCGCACGGTGGTGGTGAAGGACGGACCTCAGGTGGCCGTCATCCGGTGAGCCCATGGGGCACGCCGACGAAGGGCGCGAAGACGCGTTCAAACAAGCGCACGGACGGCATGATCGTTCGTCGCCGCAAGCGTAAGTAAAGGATTTCGATAATGCCGCGTAGTGTAAGAAAAGGCCCATTCGTCGATAACCATCTGGCGAAGAAGGTTACAGAAGCTGCCAAGAAGAACGATCGCCGTCCGATCAAGACCTGGTCGCGTCGTTCGATGGTGCTGCCGGATATGGTTGGTTTGACCATTGCTGTCCATAACGGGCGGCAACACGTACCGGTTCTTATTTCGGAGAACATGGTCGGTCACAAACTCGGTGAGTTTGCAATGACACGTACGTTCCGCGGTCACTCCGGTGATCGTAAGACCAAATAGGGGAGCGGATTTAATGCAAGTTGCAGCAACACTTAGATACGCGCGAATCTCGCCGCAGAAATGTCGCCTGATGGCTGACGCCATCCGTGGCCAGTCGGTTGATGCCGCTCTGCGTACGCTGACGTTTTCGCCGAAGAAGAGTGCTCGCATTGTGAAGAAGGTCCTGGAGTCGGCTGTAGCCAACGCAGAACACAATCACGGTGCTGATATTGATGAATTGAAAGTTGCGACGATCGAAGTAAACGAAGCGCCGACGTTACGTCGTTTTCGCGCTCGTGCCAAAGGTCGTGGCGCACGAATTATTAAGCGGAATAGTCACATTACGATCCGGGTGGCAGACGAAAAATGATCACGGAATCCAATATTTACCTCGCTGATGAGCTAGGGGACGAGTAAGAATTATGGGCCAAAAAGTACATCCAACCGGTATACGTCTTGGCATCGTCAAGGATTGGGCATCAAAGTGGTATGCCGATTCGAAGACGTTCCCCGGATACATACGTGACGATCACGTGATTCGGGTTTACATCAAGAAAAAGCTGAAAGACGCGTCAGTAAGCCGCATCGCTATCGAGCGTCCTGCGAATAAGGTGAATATCACCATTTTCACGGCACGTCCGGGCATTGTCATCGGCAAGAAGGGCGAGGACATAGAAAAGCTCCGTTCCGAGTTGTCGAAGATGCTTGGCATGCTGATTCAGGATGTCCGGGTCAACATCAGCGAGGTTCGTAAGCCAGAGCTTGATGCGCAGCTGGTTGCCGAAGGTATCGCGCAACAGCTCGAGCGTCGCGTCATGTTCCGCCGTGCCATGAAGCGCGCGGTCACGAACACGATGCGTGTTGGTGCAGAGGGCGTCAAGGTCAAGGTCGGCGGTCGCCTGAACGGCGCAGAAATCGCGCGTTCCGAGTGGTATCGCGAGGGTCGTGTTCCGCTGCATACGCTGCGCGCGGATATCGATTATGGCACGGCTACAGCAAACACCACGTACGGCACGATCGGCGTGAAGGTTTGGATTTTCAAGGGCGAGGTCTTTGACAAGCCCGAAGCGATTCCGGCAGAGACTGCAGAAGCAGCTGCTGGCGCACGATCGTAAGAGAAGACTGAGATGTTACAGCCTAAAAGAACAAAATTTCGCAAGCAGATGAAAGGGCGCAATCGCGGTCTTGCGCTGCGTGGGAGCAATGTTTCGTTCGGTGAATACGGCCTCAAAGCCACGGGTCGTGGTCGTCTGACGGCACGTCAGATTGAAGCGGCGCGTCGTGCGATGACACGCTACATCAAGCGTGGCGGAAAAATCTGGATTCGGGTTTTTCCAGATAAGCCGATTTCGAAAAAACCGCTCGAAGTTCGTCAGGGTAAGGGTAAGGGCAACGTTGAGTACTGGGTTTGCCAGGTTCAGCCGGGCCGCGTCCTGTATGAAATGGAAGGTGTAACGGAAGAAATTGCGCGCGAGGCGTTTCGCCTGGCAGCCGCAAAATTGCCGTTCGCCACCGCGTTTGTAACTCGTCAGGTGATGTGATGAAAGCAGGTGATCTCCGGACCAAATCGGTAGACGAACTCAACGAGGAGCTCGTTGCGCTACGGCGTGAACAATTCAATTTGCGCATGCAACATGCAACTGGCGAACTGACACATAATCACGAACACGGTCGCGTTAGAAAAGACATTGCGCGCGTCAAGACGGTCTTGACCGAACTGAAACGTGCGGCAGGTGAAGAGAAATGAGTGAAGAAAGCAAGACAAAGCGTACGCTCGTCGGTCGCGTCGTCAGCGACAAGATGGACAAAACCGTATCTGTTGCTATCGAGCGAGTGATCAAGCACCCGGTTTATGGCAAGTACATTCGCCGTACCGGTAAGGTCCTTGCTCACGATGCGTCGAATGAGTGCAAATCCGGTGATCGCGTTGCGATTTCGGAATGCCGCCCGATTTCGAAGAATAAATCCTGGTCTGTCGTCAACGTTGTTGAACGGTCGGCTGACAAGTAATAACACTTAGGATGCAGTCATGATTCAGATGCAGACAGTTCTGGACGCCGCCGATAACTCTGGTGCTCGCCGCGTGCAGTGCATCAAGGTACTCGGTGGTTCGAAGCGCCGCTATGCCGGCGTGGGCGACGTGATCAAGGTAAGCGTTAAGGACGCGATTCCGCGTGGCAAGGTCAAGAAAGGCGAGGTCTACAACGCTGTTGTCGTTCGCACCCGTAAGGGCGTCCGCCGTAAAGACGGTTCGTTGATTCGCTTTGATGGTAACGCGGCCGTGCTGCTGAACGCGCGTCTCGAGCCTATTGGCACACGTATTTTTGGCCCGGTAACACGTGAGCTGCGCACGAGCCGGTTCATGAAAATTATTTCGCTGGCCCCTGAGGTTCTTTAAGTGAATAAGATTAAGAAAGGCGATGAAGTTATCGTAACAACCGGAAAGGACAAAGGCCGTCGTGGCACTGTACTGCAGGTTCTTGATGACGATCGCGTGTTGGTTGAGGGCGTAAACCTCGCAAAGAAACATATCAAGCCGAACCCGAATATTGGTGAGGCGGGCGGCATCCGTGATACCGCGATGCCGATGAATGTTTCGAACGTACTAGTTTTTAACCCGAAGTCGAAGAAGGGCGAGCGGGTTGGTTTTCGCGTCGAGAAAGATGGCGGCAAAGTGCGCGTCTTCAAGAGCGGCGACGCAGTCGAAATTTAAGAGATACAGAAGATGTCACGTTTACAGGAAAAATATCAGAACGAGCTTGCTGGAGAGATCCAGAAGAAGCTTGGTCTGAGTAATCCGATGGAGGTGCCTCGCATCACCAAGATCACGCTCAACATGGGTGTGGGTGAGGCGGTCGCTGACAAGAAGATCATGGAAAATGCCCGTGCCGACATGGAAAAGATTTCTGGTCAGAGGCCGGTAACGACGATTGCCCGCAAATCGGTTGCTGGCTTCAAGATTCGTGATGGCATGCCGATCGGCTGCAAGGTCACGCTTCGCCGTGAGCGCATGTACGAGTTTCTCGATCGCCTCGTGAACATTGCGATTCCGCGTATTCGTGATTTTCGTGGTTTGAACCCGAGGTCCTTCGACAAGCAGGGCAATTACAGCATGGGTGTTCAGGAGCAGATTATTTTTCCCGAAATCAATTACGACGAAATCGATGCGCTGCGCGGTATGGACATAATTATTACCACGACAGCGCGTACACCCGCGGAAGGCAAAGCGCTTCTCGAAGCGTTCAACTTCCCGTTCAAGAAGAAGTAGAGACAACACATGGCCAAGAAATCGATGATCATGCGTGAACTTAAGCGTACCAAGCTCGTAGCTCGGCAGGCCGAAAAGCGCAAGGCTCTGAAAGCGATCGTTCGCAATATTCATAGCTCTGACGAGGAGCGTGTTGTTGCGCAGGCGAAGCTCAACAAGTTGCCACGTGATGGCAGCCCGACGCGGCAACGAAATCGTTGTGCCATTACGGGCCGCCCGCATGGTGTATATCGCAAGTTTGGCCTCGCCCGTAACAAGCTACGTGAAGCCGCCATGAATGGCGAAATTCCTGGCCTCACAAAAGCCAGCTGGTAGGCGGAGATAGAACATGAGTATGACCGATCCGATCGCAGACATGCTGACCCGTATTCGTAACGGGCAAAAGGCGCGCAAAGTCGCAGTGTCTATGCCAGCTTCGAAAGCAAAAGAAGCCGTGGCGAAAGTACTGCAAGACGAAGGCTACATCACGGGTTTTTCGACCGACGGTGACGGCGCATCGAAAGAGCTCACGGTAGAGCTCAAGTATTTCGAAGGCGCCCCCGTGATCGAGAAGATCCAGCGTGCCAGTCGTCCGGGCCTGCGAATCTATCGTGGCAAGGAAGATCTGCCCAAGGTTCTCGGCGGTCTCGGTGTGGCGATTGTTTCGACCTCGGCTGGCGTCATGAGTGATCGCCAGGCGCGGGAAAAAGGCGTTGGAGGCGAGGTTCTCTGCATCGTTTCGTGATGCGTGATCCTGAAGGTAAGAGATAGGACTATGTCAAGAATTGCAAAAGAACCGGTTGAACTGCCAAAAGGCGTCGAGTTCAGGCAAGACGGCAACGTTGTCACGATTAAGGGTGGCAAGGGTGAGCTGTCTTTGAAGCTGAATTCAGAAGTCGAGCTCAAGCAGAATGACAACGTATTGAGTTTTGCGCCGCGCTCCGGCTCGCGTTTTGCGGCCGCGGTTGCCGGCACGATGCGTTCGATCATCGCCAACATGGCGCAGGGTGTGTCTGAGGGTTTTGAGCGCAAGCTCGAGTTGGTCGGCGTGGGTTATCGCGCGCAGGCTCAGGGCAAGAAGCTCAATCTGACCCTGGGTTTTTCACACCCGGTCGAATACACGGTGCCGGATGAAATCACGGTAGAAACGCCGAGCCAGACCGAAATTGTCATTCGAGGCGTTGACAAGCAGCAAGTGGGCCAGGTCGCTGCGGAAATTCGGCGCTTCCGGCCGCCTGAGCCCTACAAAGGCAAGGGTGTGCGATACGCCGGTGAGCGTGTCGTTTTGAAAGAAGCGAAGAAGAAATAAGCAGGGTTAACACCATGAAGTTGGACAAGAAACAAAATCGCTTGCGTCGTGCTCGTAGAGGACGCGCCAAGATTCGTGAAGTCGAGGCTAATCGCCTGAGCATTCATCGTACGCCGCGTCACATCTATGCGCAGGTGATCGGCCCCGGTGACAACCAGGTTCTTGCGTCGGCATCAACATTGGAAGCCGAAGTACGCAAGGGCATCAAGAATGGCGGTAACGTCGAAGCGGCGGTCATTGTAGGTGCTCGCATCGCCGAGAAGGCGAAAGCAGCCGGCATTGATACCGTTGCGTTCGATCGCTCCGGTTTTCGTTACCACGGTCGTGTCAAGGCACTGGCTGAAGCGGCCCGCGAGGCGGGATTGAAGTTTTAACTATTTAGAGGAATTTTGATGGCAGAAGGCCATCGATAACCAATATGGCAAGAAACGAACACAATCAATCGAACGATGACCTGATCGAGAAACTGGTTACCGTCAACCGTGTCGCCAAGGTAGTGAAGGGTGGTCGTCAATTCGGCTTCACCGCGCTCACGGTTGTTGGCGACGGCCAGGGCAAGGTCGGATTCGGGTATGGCAAGGCACGAGAGGTGCCAATTGCGATTCAGAAGGCGATGCAAAACGCCCGCAACAACATGATAAGCATCAATCTGAATAA
Organism: uncultured Gammaproteobacteria bacterium; assembly: GCA_963841165.1. Lineage (GTDB taxonomy): Bacteria > Pseudomonadota > Gammaproteobacteria > Steroidobacterales > Woeseiaceae > UBA1847. Next base: position 63,856 of record CAWJCA010000044.1, read on the forward strand.
CGACACTCTGCAATATGCCAAGAAGGGTCGCCATGGCGCCACGCTGGTCTATATGCAGCCGGCGTCTGAAGGTACTGGCGTCATTGCCGGTGGTGCGATGCGCGCAGTCTTCGAGGCGGCGGGCGTCCGCAACGTACTCGCGAAGAGCTATGGCTCGCGCAACCCGATCAACGTTGTTCGCGCGACGATCAAGGGACTGTCGGAGATTCATTCGCCGCAGGCCATTGCGGCGAAGCGCGGTAAGAAAGTTAAGGAAATTCTCGCCTGAGACACAAGTCAGGGCGAGGGTTATTAATAAAGAGACACAGAGACAGGATCATGGCGACGCCAAAAGAATTAAAGGTCACGCTGGTTAAGAGCAGGTTCGGGCGGCTGAAGAGCCACAAAGCCTGCGTTGCCGGCTTGGGTTTGAGGAAGATACACCAGACGGTAACGGTCATCGATACGCCGGAGAATCGCGGCATGATCAATCGTATTTCGTACCTCCTGTCGGTAGAGGAAGCCTGACATGCGTTTGAACAATATTTCGCCCGGTAACGGTGCAAAAAAAGTGGGCAAGCGCCTGGGTCGTGGTCATTCCGCGGGTCAGGGCAAGACCAGCGGTCGCGGCCAAAAGGGACAGCACGCACGCTCGGGTGGATACCACAAGGTTGGTTTCGAGGGCGGCCAGATGCCGCTGCAACGTCGTTTGCCGAAGGTCGGCTTTCGTTCGCGCATGGCGCGCCTGACGGCTGAGCTGCGTCTGCACGAGCTTGAGATTCCTTCAGCGGACATCATAGATATTGATGTGCTGAAAAAGGCAAACCTGGTCCCGGCATTCGTGACCAAGGTCAAGGTAATCAAGTCTGGCGTAATTAAGAAGGCGGTCAAGCTGAAAGGTCTCGCAGTCACCAAAGGTGCTCGCGCAGACATCGAAAAAGCTGGCGGCTCAATAGAAGATTGATTTAGGTGCGGTCGTGCTAATAGCGCTACGAACCAATTTAGTGGTTCAGACGTGCAGGCAAGACGGCCGCGATAACTGAAGACAGGAAGAACTGTGGCGAAGAAGCCCCAACAAAGTCCGGCTGATCTGGCAAAGACGGCGAGCAAGCTAGGCGAACTAAGAGTTCGCTTGCTGTTCCTCGTTGGCGCGTTGATCGTGTACCGCGTTGGCACCTATATTCCGGTGCCTGGCGTGGACCCGGTTGCGTTGGCTGATTTCTTCGAGCAGCAGTCAGGCAACCTGCTGGGCATGTTCAACATGTTCTCCGGTGGCGCGCTTTCGCGCTTTGGCATTTTCGCGCTCGGTATCGTTCCCTATATTTCGTCATCGATCATCATGCAGATGGCGAGTCATATCGTTCCGAGCCTGCAGGCCTTGCGCAAAGAAGGTGAATCTGGTCGCCGCCAGATCGTGAAATACACGCGCTATGGCACAGTTGCTCTGGCCAGTTTCCAGTCTGTTGCTGCAGCGTCGTGGCTTTCGAATCAGGTCGGCCTCGTGGTTAACCCGGGCACGGCGTTCCTGATTACGGCCTGTATTACTCTGGTTACGGGCACGGTGTTCCTGATGTGGCTGGGCGAGCAGATCACAGAACGCGGCATTGGTAACGGCATCTCCATGATTATCCTCGCGGGTATCGTTGCCGGCTTGCCGTCCGCAATCGCCGGAACGGCCGAGCTGGTCCGGAACGGTGAGATGAGCGCCATTACAGCTATCCTGATGCTGATCGGTGGCATTGCGGCAATCATATTCGTCGTTTACATGGAACGCGCCCAGCGGCGCATCACGGTGAACTACGCACGGCGCCAGCAGGGCCGCAAGATGTTCCAGGCGCAGAGCACGCACCTGCCGTTCAAGATCAACATGTCGGGTGTTATCCCGCCGATTTTTGCCTCGAGCATCCTGATGTTCCCGGCGACGATCGCACAGTTTTTTGGGCAGGCCGCCGATCCCAACGCCGTGCAGCGTGCGTTGCAGACTATTGGTGCAAACCTCGGTCCCGGGCAGCCTATTTATGTATTGCTGTATGCAGGAATGATCGTTTTCTTCTGCTTCTTCTATACCGCGCTGATGTACAACTCGAAAGACACTGCGGACAATCTGAAGAAAGCGGGTGCGTTCCTGCCGGGAATTCGGCCGGGCGCCCACACAGCAGAATACATTGACCGGGTCCTGACCCGATTGACGTTTTGGGGCGCGATTTATATCGCCGGCGTTTGTCTCCTGCCTGAGCTGGTTCGCATGTTTTACCCGGCGATGCCGTTTAGTTTCGGTGGTACATCCCTGCTGATCCTGGTCGTCGTGACGATGGATTTCATGTCTCAAATGCAGGCTCATGCGATGAGTCATCAGTACGAAGGCATGATGCAGAAAGCCAATCTGCGCAACTACGGCAGAGGTGGACAAGTACGCTGAGTTAATCAGCGCTTAGGAGAAAGCTCATGAAAGTAAGAGCATCAGTCAAAAAGATTTGCAGAAATTGCAAGATCATTCGCCGAAACGGTGTTGTGCGGGTTATCTGCACAGACGCACGGCATAAGCAGCGCCAGGGTTAGTACCGGCGCTATTTGATGAGGAATACGTAAGTGGCACGCATAGCAGGCATAAACATTCCGTTGAACAAGCACGTCGTGATTGCATTGACGTCGATCTTCGGTATTGGAAGTTCGCGCGCGAAGAAGATTTGCGAAGCGGCCGGCGTTCCGTCGAACATGCAGGTCAAGGATCTGGCGGAACCCGAAGTAGCGAAGCTAAGAACCGCCGTCGCGACATTTACAGTCGAAGGTGATCTGCGTCGCGAGACGTCCATGAATATCAAACGTCTGATGGATCTCGGTTCGTACCGTGGCATTCGTCACAGACGTGGTTTGCCGCTGCGCGGCCAACGCACTCGCACGAATGCGCGTACTCGCAAGGGTCCGCGTCGTCCGATTAAACGTTAGGGAATCGCGGGCTGGGCTCGCTCCTAAAGACACACTGTCTAACTGGAATTGATAATGGCAGAAGCTAAGAAAAAGAAGGTTAAAAAGCATGTTGTTGACGCAGTTGCGCACATACATGCTTCCTTCAACAACACGATCATCACGATAACCGATCGTCAGGGCAATGCCTTGTCGTGGGCCACAGCAGGTGGCTGTGGTTTTCGCGGTTCTCGTAAATCCACCCCGTTCGCAGCTCAGGTGGCGTCGGACAAAGCGGGCCGTGTGGCTCTCGAGTTCGGTGTCAAGAATGTGGATGTGCGGGTTCGTGGGCCGGGTCCCGGCCGCGAGTCTGCCGTGCGCGCTCTGAATGCCCTGGGATTTCGTATTCAAAGTATCGAGGATGTAACACCGATTCCTCATAACGGCTGTCGCCCGCCCAAAAAGCGTCGCGTGTAGAGGCTGAATAATGGCAAGATATTTAGGACCAAAGTGTAAACTGTCCCGCCGCGAAGGCACGGACCTGTTTTTGAAGAGCGGCGTAAGGCCGCTGGAGTCGAAGTGCAAACTCGAAGTACCGCCGGGCGGACCGACGCAACGTCGTCCTCGCATGTCGGACTACGGGCTGCAGCTTCGTGAGAAACAGAAGCTCCGTCGCATGTACGGCGTGCTCGAGCGACAGTTCCGCAATTACTACAAACGTGCTGCGCAGTTGAAGGGCTCAACAGGCGAGAACCTGCTGCGTCTTCTTGAGGGTCGCCTCGATAACATCGTTTATCGCATGGGCTTTGCCTCGACACGTGCAGAAGCTCGCCAGCTTGTCAGCCACAAGAGCATCGAGGTGAACGGCAAGGTCGTCAACATCCCGTCCGCTCAGCTCAAAGCCGGCGATGCGATCAACATTCGCGAAAAGGCGAAGAAACAACTTCGCATTCAAAGCGCATTGGAAATAGCGAGCCAGGTTGGCCTGCCCGAATGGGTTGATGTCGACGCCAAGAAGATGGCAGGTGTTTTGAAATCGTTACCGGACCGGGAAGATATTCTCCCCGATATCAATGAAAACCTTGTCGTCGAGCTGTACTCGAAGTAGTCAGGAGGGTCTTTACCCATGCAGGAATCAGTACACGAATTTCTGAAACCGCGCGTTGTAAAAGTAACGCCGGTCAACGATCTGCAAGCAAAAGTTACGATCGAGCCGTTCGAACGCGGTTTCGGCCACACGCTCGGCAATGCGCTGCGACGCATTCTGCTGTCGTCGATGCCTGGCGCTGCAATTACCGAGGCCGAGATCGAGGGCGTACTGCACGAGTACACCAGTATCGAAGGCGTGCAGGAAGATGTTGTCGATATTCTTTTGAGCCTTAAGCAGGTGGCAGTCACGATGAATACGCGTGACACGGCTGAGCTTCGCTTGTCAAAGAAAGGTCCGGGTCCGGTCACGGCTGGGGATATTCAGCTCGACCATGACGTCGAGGTCATGAATCCGGAACTTGTCATTGCCAACCTGACCAAGGCCGGTGAGCTGAACATGCTGCTCAAGGTCGAGCGTGGCCGCGGCTACCGCCCGGCGACACAGCGCCCGTCATTCGAAGACCAGGCCGGACCTATTGGTCGCCTGATGCTTGACGCGTCGTTCAGTCCTGTCAATCGCGTCACTTACAACGTCGAAGCGGCTCGTGTTGAACAGCGCACCGACCTCGACAAGTTGCTGATCGACATCGAAACAAATGGCACGATCGATCCCGAAGAAGCTATCCGTCGAGCGGGCAGCATTCTCAAGGATCAGCTGTCAGTCTTCGTCGACCTGCAGGGTCAGGAAGAAGGCATCGGCGCACAAGCTGAAAGCCAGGTTGATCCGATCCTGTTGCGTCCTGTCGATGAGCTCGAACTTACGGTTCGTTCCGCGAACTGCCTCAAGGCAGAGAACATCATGTATATCGGTGACCTGGTGCAGCGGACCGAAGTTGAGCTGCTGAGAACGCCGAACCTTGGCAAGAAGTCTCTGACAGAAATCAAGGAAGTGCTGGAAGGTCACGGCCTCGGTCTGGGTATGCACCTCGACAACTGGCCACCGGCCAGCCTGCGTCCCGAGCACGAGCTCATGATGTAAAGCATCTCGGGCACTTGCTCGAGTTGTGTTAATAAATATTTAGGAAAGACAAATGCGCCATAGAAAATCCGGTCGTCGACTGGGTCGTAACAGCTCCCATCGTAGCGCCATGTTTCGTAACATGGCGACGTCGATGCTGAAGCATGAGACGATCAAGACCACTTTGCCCAAAGCAAAAGAACTGCGTCGCGTCGTAGAGCCGCTGATTACGCTCGCAAAAAATGACAGCGTTGCGAATCGCCGTCTGGCATTTGATCGCCTGCGCGACAAGGAAGTTGTCGGTAAACTCTTCACCGAGATTGGTCCGCGTTTCAAGGAACGGCCAGGTGGTTACCTGCGTATCCTGAAGACGGGTCCTCGCCCGGGTGATGCGGCGCCGATGGCCATCGTTATGATGACGGAACAAGCTGCCGAGGTCGTCGTCGAGGACTGAACCAGTTCGCCAAAGCGGATGAGAGTTTTGCGCGGCAGGCGGCGCAGCAATTAGAAAAAACCGGGCAAATGCCCGGTTTTTTTGTGCCCTGACTCGTTGGTAAGTTATTGAAAAAATTAACGAAATGCGCGAATTTTGCATCTTGTGAGTCGCCTCACAGTGATTCTCGGACAGTCGTCTTAGAGTGATCATTCAATTCTCCCTGGGAATAGAACGATTAGCAGCGACAAGTCCTTTGATGATTGTGTGTTCCTGGCGAAGGAAGCCTTCGATCCGGACGCCGTGTTTCTCGACGACATCGTCGATGACAACGTGTTGCCTTACCTGAGCCTTGCCGTTGATGGTCTGACGGAACCGAGTGACGGTAAGAAAGGCAAGCTTGAAATTCGACCGGAAGACGTTGCTGCTAACGAACCCCTGCCGCCCGATACGACCATGCCGGTCGCGACACTGGGCGATGAGCAACTCGACGTTTATGGCTGGGAGTCGAGCTTGTGGAAGAAGATCAAACGTTATATTGGATTCTGATCGTGTCGGGCGACGATCGCCGCCAACCAAATAGCAACAACTCGCGCCTTCGTCCACCACTCTTCAATTGATGGGTGGTAGTATTCCCGAATGATATTCAAAGACAAAACCGTGATCATCACGGGCGGATCCGAGGGAGTTGGTGCTGCTACCGCACGCTTGTTTGCCGATGCTGGCGCCAACCTTATGCTGGTTGCGCGTAATAAAAAGAATCTCGAGGCAGTCGCCGAAGAGTTACGCGACAAGACAAAAGTTGAAATATTCGCGATGGATGTAACTGACGCGGATGCCTGTATCGACGTATTCAAGAAGTCGCAGTTCGAGTTTGGGCGCGTCGACATCCTGGTGAACAATGCCGGTTATCACGCGCGCGGCATGGTTGAAGATGTCGAGGCCGCAGAACTTGCCAGGGTCGTCGATGTAAACCTCCGCGCGCCCATCATGCTGAGCCGCATCGCCCTGCCTTATCTGAGGGAATCCGGGGAAGGCGCGATTATCAATGTCGGTTCCCTGGCGGGCCGGACACCCGTACCGGGCGCAGCGACTTATGCGGCCACCAAGGCCGGTTTGCGCGCATTTACGTTAGCGCTGGCCGAAGAACTGCGTAGCAGCAAGATCAAGATCGGACTGGTTTCGCCAGGCCCAATCGATACGGCGTTCATCATGTCGGACATGAATAAGGTGTCTGACATTACATTCTCACAGCCGATGAGTACGGCAGAAGATGTGGCGCAGACAATTCTGGATCTCTGCGGCAACAACATAAATGAGAAGACGATGCCGCCGATTAGCGGGATTCTTGCGACAGTGACTTACCTGGTGCCGTGGATTGGCCGACAGATGAGACCGGTACTCGAACGCAAGGGACAAAGGGTGAAGAAAAAGCTCAAAGCAGAGCAAAAGCGTCGCGAGTCAGATTCTCCCGATCACTGACCAGTACCCGCACATCGTCCTCGATGCGGATGCCGCCAAAGGGCCGCAGCCATTCAATCGTATCCCAGTTGACGAGCTTTTCAGCCGGCGTACCGCGAAGGTTTTCGAGCAGCATGTCGATGACGTACAGGCCAGGCTCGATGGTGAGCACCATATTTTCTTCGAGCACGCGGGTTAGCCTGAGAAACGGATGGCCGCTGGGCGGGTCGATTGTTGTGCCGGATTCATTTTCCATGAAGCCACCGACGTCATGAACCTGAATGCCAAGAAGATGACCGAGCCCATGCGGGAAAAACGCCGACGTGACACCGGTTTCGAGCAATGTGTCGGGGTCGCCGGTCGCGAGTTCGGCGTCTACGAGGACCTCGGCGAGCATCTTGTGTGTGCCGACATGCAGATCGCGATAGTCGACGCCAACTTCGACCTTGCTGACGATTTCCCGTTGCATGACATCCATGCGGTCAATCAGGTCCTGAAAACGCGCATCACCGAAGGAATAGGTGCGGGTGATGTCCGAGGCGTAGCCGTGCACCTGTGCGCCGGCATCGATGAGGAACGAATGGCAGGAGTCCGGTTTTGTGCGATCGAGATCGGTGTAGTGCAATACGGCGCCGTGCGCGTCGAGCGCCACAATGTTGCCGTAAGGCAATTCGGGATCGGTGTGACTGACGGCCTGACAATAAGCACGGTGAATCTCGAACTCCGGTAGCCCTGCACGAAACGCTGCCTCTGCTGCACGATGCCCCATTGCGCCACGCTCTGAGGCGAGTCGCATTATTGCCAGTTCGTAGTCGGTCTTCGTTCCACGCGCATAATGCAGAATGTTGATGGCCGTAGTCGGGTTGATGCGCTCTATGCCAAAGGCGAGGGCTTCGTCCTCGATTTCGCCGATGACAATGCACTTTTCACGTTCTTTGGGCAGATGCGCGGCAACGTCCTCGATCGCATTTACGATGCGTATGTCGAAGTGTCGGGTCCAGTAGCCCTCCGGCGCACCGGGCACGACGTGCCAGTAGTCCTGAGGTTGGAAATACAGAAGAAGCGGCGTCTCACCCGGGGTGTAGACAATGTAGGAGAAGGGCAGGTCCGTCAGCGGTGCCCAGCTGACGAAGTGCGGATTGGCTTTATAGGGGTAGTAGCTGTCGTCGAGGAATGCGACTTTCGGGTTTCCCGAATAAATAATGGCATGGCTTGCACCCGCCTTTTCAAGGGCGTGATCGTGACGTGCAGTAATGGCCTCGAGATGACCTGAGTATAAAGCGCCGAGTGATGGATTATTGTCGGTATAGTCGCTTTTCATGGGGATGATCATACCCTGTTGCTGGCGCTGTCGGCGAGTGCCATCATTGATGACTCCCGCCAGGCGGGCCCGCGGTCTGGTGCGGAATGGAGTACAGGATGAAACGAGTTTCATGGTCGATATGCATTGCACTGTTGGTTTACGGGATACCCGCTTTGGCATCTGAGCCCGGATACGATCGGGTGACCGGCCGCGCGCTTGCCTCGCGCTCGGAGGTTATCGCGCCGCATGGCATGGCAGCGACAAGTCAGCCGCTGGCGACACAGATTGCGATCGATATATTGAAAGCGGGCGGCAGTGCGGTTGATGCGGCCATCGCGGCCAATGCCGCACTCGGTCTCATGGAGCCAACGGGCTGCGGCATTGGCGGGGACTTGTTTGCCATCGTCTGGGACGCTGAAAAAAAAGAGCTTACGGGATTGAACGCATCGGGACGGGCGCCGAAGGCAATGACGCTCGAGTATTTCCAGGAGCGCGGCATGGACAAGATCCCGCCGTTTGGCCCGTTACCCGTGAGTGTGCCGGGTGCCGTGGACGGATGGTTTGAACTGCATGGACGTTACGGACGCCTGCCGATGCGTGACATCCTGGCACCGGCCATCCGTTATGCGCGTGACGGCTTTCCCGTGTCAGAAGTTATTGCGTACTACCTGTCGCGCAGCGTCGATCGCATTGGGGAATGGCCGGGATTCGCCGAGACCTACATGACCAATGGCAGAATGCCGCAAAAGGGCGAGATGTTTCGAAACCCGCGCCTGGCGAAAACCTACGAGGCAATTGCCGAAAAGGGCAGAGACGAATTTTACAAAGGTGATATTGCGAAAAAAATCGACGCCTACATGGCAGAGCAGGGCGGTTTGCTGAGCTACGATGACCTGGCGGCGCATGAGTCGGAATGGGTCACGCCGGTTTCGACAAACTACCGTGGCTGGGACGTTTACGAGTTACCGCCGAACGGCCAGGGCATCGCCGCGCTGCAGATCCTGAATATTCTCGAGGGCTTCGATATCGCGGCCATGGGCTTCGGCAGTGCCGAGTATTTGCACACGCTGGTTGAGGCAAAGAAGCTGGCATTCGAGGATCGCGCCAGGTTCTACGCGGACATGGACTTTGTCGACGTGCCCGTCGCGCGACTGATTTCGAAAGACTATGCCAACGAACGTCGCAAGCTGATTTCACCGACACAGGCGTCGAAACGGTTGCCGGCCGGAGACGCCACGCTCGAAGAGGGTGACACGATCTACCTGACGGTCGCGGACAAGGACGGCAACATGGTGTCGCTGATTCAAAGCAATTACCGCGGCATGGGGTCCGGAATGACGCCTGGGGAGCTCGGCTTCGTCCTGCAGGATCGCGCGGAGCTCTTCGCGCTCGAAGAGGGCCACGCGAACGTCGTTGAAGGCGGCAAGCGTCCGTTTCATACGATTATCCCGGCATTCGTGATGAAAGATGGTAAGCCACTGATTAGTTTCGGTTTAATGGGCGGCGCGATGCAACCACAAGGGCACGCCCAGGTGATTGTGAATATGGTCGATTTCGGCATGAACCTGCAGGAAGCCGGGGATGCTGCGCGGATTAATCACACTGGGTCGTCTGAACCGACGGGCACAACGATGACCGATGGTGGCATCGTCCATATGGAGAGTACTTTTGACGCGACAACGCGCGAGGCGCTGGAGTCGCTCGGGCATACGCTGGGTTCGAGCGATGGCAGTTTTGGCGGATACCAGGCGATCAGGTGGGATGAGGCGCAAGGCGTGTATTATGGCGCGTCCGAAGTGCGCAAAGACGGCCAGGCGGCGGGATACTGAAGCATGACGCAGGAGATTTACCTCACTGGCATTACCACCACGGGAACGCCACACATCGGCAATTACGTCGGCGCGATTCGTCCGGGTATTGCGGCGAGCAAAGATTCCAAAAAGAAGAACTACTATTTCCTTGCCGACTTTCACGCGCTTGCGAAAAGCGGCGATCCGGACCAGATCAGCCAATCAACGCTGGAGATCGCGGCCGCATGGATGGCACTGGGCCTCGATACCGAGCATGCGACGTTTTACCGGCAATCCGATATTCCGGAGATAACTGAGCTGACCTGGGTACTGACGAGCATGACGGCCAAGGGATTGATGAACCGGGCCCACTCCTACAAAGCGGCCGTGCAGGCGAACATCGAAAGTGGTAACAAGGATCCTGACAAGGGCATCACCATGGCCCTGTACAGCTACCCGATTCTGATGGCTGCTGACATACTGATGTTCAAGTCCACAAAGGTACCGGTCGGCAGAGACCAGAAACAGCATGTCGAAATGGCACGCGACATGGCACAGCGATTTAATCATCATTACGGCGACATATTCGTGCTGCCGGAGCCGGTCATCAACGAGCATACGGCGGTACTCGCGGGGCTTGACGGCCGCAAGATGAGCAAGAGCTACAACAATACGATCCCGTTATTCGCCGCGGAGAAGCCGCTAAGAAAACTCATCATGAAAATCAAGACCAACAGTCTTGAGCCCGGTGAGCCGAAGGATACCGAGGGCAGCACTATCTTCGACATCTACAAGGCCTTTGCGACCCCTGAGGAAACGGCAGAGGTCGAGAAGCTCTATGCCGAGGGCATCGCGTGGGGAGAGATGAAGCAGAAATTGTTTGAGTACATCAACGACCATATTAAACCCGCCCGCGACGAATACGAGCGACTCATTGCAGATCCGGCTATTGTCGAAGCGGAGCTCGAGAAGGGTGCGGAACGAGCGCGCGAAATCGCCGTGCCATACATGGCGGAAATTCGTGACGCAATAGGAATTCGAAAGCTGGGATAGGCGTGACCATGAGCAACAAAGAGATTCGAGAGTTACTGTCCAAGCTCCAGGGCGAGATTCAGAAGACGGAGCTGGACGAGGATACACTTGCCGCCGTGCGGGAGCTGGACACCGATATCGACGACCTGCTGGACCCTGAAGGGCATCGTGCGGAAACAGATTCGGTATTGGAGAAGGCCAGGGAACTGGAAACCAACTTCGCAACAGAACACCCGACCATCGAACGCTTTATGCGCGAAGTTATCGACGTGCTCGTTAGAATGGGAATCTGAGTACGCATTGGTCCAATAGCCACTCGCCGTTGACTGAAGAGGGCCTTGCCGAGGATGCGTTGGATCAAGTCGAAGTTCTTTTTCACAGGCCTGTTGTTCGGCGCAGCAGTCGCGCTCAGCGTTACACTTGTCATTTGTGTGTGGGAATGGCTAGAAAATCCGGGCGGGATCTTCCGCGGTGACGATGGAACGAACTGGGGCTTTGTTTTCGACACCGCGATTAGCTGGCTGGTACCCACATTTCTCTACGCAGTGCTTATCGCCTGGCTTGTGCAGTTGTTTCTTAAAGGCGCCGGCTTCGCGTATCGCAAATATTTCAAGAGCAATCGCCCTCACGAAGACGCTTAAGAATACGCTGCTATACTCAATATGACAGAGTGCCGTTACTCCATGGGAGAAGGGTTATGGGTCATAAAGAATATTGCGTTGTTTCAGGCACGCTCTTTGCTCTGGTTGCTTTAGCTCACTTGCTGCGAATCGTGTATGGCATGTCGGTCCAGGTCGATGAATTTGCGGTTCCGATGCTGGTTTCCTGGGTTGGTTTGATCGTACCGGGCGTATTGGCAGTCTGGGCTTTTCGGATAAAATGACCCGCCCGACAAAATTCAATCCGCGCACGCACACAATCGGCCTTGGCCACGACTTGCTGGCCTCTAAGGTTCCAGAGAGACCCGATCCTCCGGTTCCCGTCGATGGAGTTACTTTTGGCGTCGCCGAGATGTCCGAGAACTCTCCTCATGGCGGCGAGATGCATCCCGACGGTGACGAGGTTTTGTACCTGATTGCCGGCCGGGCCAGGGTCGTTTTCCTGGATACTGATGACGAAGACATCGAAATGCGGCCGGGAGACGGCCTGGTTGTGCCGAAAGGGGTGTGGCACCGGGTAGACATCCTCGAACCGTGCCAGATTGTTTATTTGACACCCGGGCCGAATAACGAGTTCAGGGCGCTCGATTAATAGGCCGTGCTTTTCCGATACGTGCTCTGCTGGTTCCTGCTTGCTGTCGTCGCGATCATGAACGGTGTAATTCGCGAGGGTACGTATGGGAGGAGCGTACCGGAACTTGCCGCGCACCAGGTTTCAACGGTGACCGCGATCGTTTTCACGGGCATTGTCGTATGGTTGTTTCAACGGACTTGGCCGCTGGAGTCGGCGCATCAGGCCTGGACCATCGGATTACTCTGGTTTGTCATGACAATATTATTTGAATTCGGTTTCGGGCACTTCGTTGGCGGTCATTCTTTCAGTCGCCTTTTTGCCGACTACAACCTCTTTCAGGGCCGGGTTTGGGCGTTGTTTCTTGTTTGGGTTGCAGTTATGCCATACCTATTCTTCAAAATTTCATAGACGGCGCAGACGTAATGAACGAACTCTCTTTCCTGGTTAAAGGCTCGGCCGCGGATCCCTATGAGGTCACGTTTATCAAAGACGGTGACAGCCTCACGGCGTTGTGTACCTGTCCGGCCGGACAGTTCGGAAATTTTTGCAAGCATCGAATCACGATTCTCGACGGTGACGACAAGGCCATTGTCAGTGATAACGCCAACCGGGTTCCGACAATTGTCGAATGGCTGCAGGGAACCGATGTGGCGGCGGCTCTGATCGAGTTTCGGAACGTGGAAAAGGCCGGTGGCGTATCAAAAAGCGTCCTCGCTACCGCGAAAAAGAAATTGGCAAGAGCAATGAATACTTAAAGCCGACTGCGGATCGGCGACCATCAAAAGGAAAACGGTGCAGACTTCCAAGAGTTATCGCAATTACGTGCTGCTGTTACTGATGGTCGTATACATCTTCAATTTCATTGATCGGCAGATTCTGGTCATTCTGCAGGAATCAATCAAAGCGGAGCTCGGTCTCAGCGACAAGCAGCTCGGCTTGTTGTCCGGGTTTACGTTCGCGGTCTTCTACGTCGTCTGTGGGATTCCGATCGCGCGCTGGGCGGACCGATACAACCGCGTCAACATCGTATCGCTGTCGATAGCGGTATGGAGCGGGATGACGCGCTCAGCGGCCTGACAGGAAACTTCTTGCAGTTGCTTGCGGCGAGAATTGGCGTTGGCGTGGGCGAGGCCGGCGCGAGCCCGCCGTCTCACTCGATAATTTCGGATTATTTCCCGCACGGGGAGCGCGGTCGGGCACTTTCGGTGTATTCGATCGGAATCTATATCGGCATTCTCATCGGATTCCTGCTGGGCGGCTGGATCAACCAGTTCTTCGGTTGGCGTGTCGCGTTTCTGGTCGTGGGCTTGCCCGGAATCCTCATGGCCGTTGTCGTAAAACTTACGTTGCGAGAGCCGCCGCGTGGCCAGATGGACGAAGGCGACCATACCGATGTTCCTGACAGCCACATCGTTGTCGACCTGAAACGTCTGTGGGCGTTGCGCAGCTTTCGCTACGCGGCTTTCGGCGCAGGATTCAATGCGTTTCTCGGCTACGGCGCTTTGAACTTCATGCCTTCGTTCGCCATTCGGATCTACGACGTCCCCGTGGGCCTGGTCGGCACCTGGCTGGCTTTGATCGCCGGCCTGGCCGGAGCGGCGGGTGCGTACGCGGGCGGACACCTGAGCGACCACCTTGGCAAACGGGATGACCGCTGGTCTTACTGGGTGCCGGCGCTCAGTACCTTAGCTGCCGGCCTGCTGCTGTTGCCGATGATGCTGAGCGGCCAGCAGCACGTGATGTGGGGCATCTATATCCTGGTGGCCCTTTGCCAGGCCATGTTCCTCGGGCCTACGATAGCCATGGCGCATGCGCTCGTCGGGCCGCGTTATCGAGCGTTATCGTCGTCCGTGTTGTTTTTTGTGCTGAATATCATCGGGCTCGGTCTTGGCCCGCTGACGGTAGGCGCGATCAGCGACGCGCTGGCGCCGTCGCTCGGTGTCAATTCGATACGTTGGGCGATCATGAGCACCGCGATCGCTGCGTTCGTCGGTGCCGGCCTGTACTTTAATGCAGCTCGTTATGTTCGTGATGACCTGCGGTCCGGAGAAATATAAGCTCGGAGTTACCATGAGCAAAAGCGGAAAAACCCATTGGCAGCGTGTCTATGGCGAGAAGGAGCCGACCGCGGTCTCCTGGTACCAGCCGGTTCCCGAAAAATCCCTGCACTTCATTCGCTCGACGGGTATAGCCAGGGATGATCCAATCCTCGATGCAGGTGGTGGCGCTTCCACGCTCGTTGATCACCTGATGAATGAGGGCTACACGGATATCAGTGTCCTTGATATTTCCGGCAAGGCGCTCGAACGATCGCGTGCCCGGCTCGGCGATCCTGCAGGCGCCATAACGTGGATCGAATCGGATGTCACGGAGTTCGAGCCCTCGCGGCAATTTGCACTGTGGCACGACAGGGCCGTATTCCATTTTCTGATCAAACCGGCCGATCGCGATAAGTACATCGAGGTTGTTTGCCGGGCCTTGCGGCCAAAGGGACATCTCGTGCTGGCCACTTTCGGGCCCCAGGGTCCTGAGCGTTGCAGCGGGCTCGACATTCAACGCTACGGCGTCGACGAGTTGCAGAGCCTGTTTGGCGGCCGGTTCGATTTATGCAATCACGAGCTCGACGAGCACGAGACACCGATGGGATCGACGCAGCAATTCCTGTATTCATGGTGGCAAGCGACATCCTGAAAAAAGAGTACAAAGAAAAAGGAGAAAGACGATGGACATCAACATCTGGGCTGTATTGGTGGCAGCCGTATCGAGTTTCCTGTTGGGTGGCCTGTGGTATTCGCCCCTGCTTTTCCTCAAGCCATGGAACAACGCAATGGGCCGCAGCGAAGAAGATAATGGTCACCCTGCGAAAGTCTTCGGTTTGAGCTTTGTTTTCGCGTTTATCGCGGCATACGTTTTTGCCATGCTGCTTGGACCGGACCCGGTCCTGTCAGAATCCTGGAAAGCCGGGCTCCTGGTCGGGCTTGGTTTTGTCGGCATGAGCTTCGGCATCAACTACCAGTTCGCCAATCGTCCGTTCGCCGCACTGTTTATCGACGGCGGGTATCATACCGGGCAGTTCGTCCTTTACGGCCTGATTCTCGGTGCCTGGCGCTGAATAGAGAATCGCCTGACTGGTACCTGGAGACCGAGCGGCTTGTACTGCGGCGCGTTACGCTGACGGATGCCCGCCTGATGCTGGCAATCTGGAACGATCCTGCATTCATACGTCATGTCGGTGATCGTGGCATACGCACGGTTGAAGAAGCAGAGACCGCTCTGAAAGAAGGCGCGTTCAAGTTGTACGACGACTATGGTTATGGCCCGTACAGCATGTCGCTTAAAGTAGACCGTGCACAGATCGGTATCTGCGGTCTGTTTCGACGCGACAACCTGGACGACCCGGACATCGGTTTCGCCACACTGCCGGATTATTGTGGCAAGGGATTCGCTGCCGAGGCAGCACATGCGGTTCTTGCCCACGCGCGTGACGATCTGGGTCTACGGCGTCTGACAGCGATCGTATCTCCTGAAAACCGGGCATCCATCGGATTGATTGAAAAACTTGGCATGAGCTTCGAAAGAGGCATTACAATGCCGGGCGAGGAAAACGAAATCAGCCTGTACAGCATGAGTCTGGACTGACCGGGCAGGAGAAACATGGAGTTTTTCAGGAACGACGGTGCCCGGACGGGCCTCTTTTTTGGGGCAACCTCCGGCGTCATTACGACAATTGGCCTCATCGTCGGCCTCAATTCCGGCACGAAGTCCGTGATAGCAGTTCTTGGTGGCATTCTCGTTATCGCCGTTGCCGATGCGATGTCAGATGCGCTCGGCATTCACCTGGCCGAGGAGGCCGATCCGAGCACGACGCACGGTCACGTCTGGTCGGCAACGATAATGACGTTTCTTACGAAGTTCGTATTCTCGATCAGTTTCGCGGTGCCGCTATTGCTGCTGCCGCTCGCGACGGCCGTTTTGGTCTCGGTCGCATGGGCGATGCTTGTCATTGTCGTACTGAGCTATTTTCTGGCACGCTCACAAGGTGAGTCACCGTTCGCTATTATTGCGGAGCATGTTGGCATCGCCATGTTGGTCGTGATCTTTTCCCACTATATTGGTGTTTGGGTGGGGATAACGTTTGGATAGTTGATGAGTGACGGTGACGAAATCATCGAATGGCGGCAGCTACGTGAGTTTGCCGCTGTCGACCTGACACGCTCGTTCGTGCTGTCATGGCATGTCGAGGCCGGCGCTTTGATCATCGACATCGATCTCTACCTGACGCCCGAACACCCGTTTTACGAGAAGCCGCGGCCGGCTGAAAAAGTCTGTATTCGCCCGGCATGTATCGAGTTTCCATTCTGCGAGTCGCTGCGCTCAGACGGCGGATCCGAGGGTGAACTTGCTGATATTGCTAGTGATTTTGGTCACGGAGCGCTGACGGACTTGCGCCGACTATCCGATGGTCATTACGAAATCAGCGGTGAGTTTGGTACCGTGTTTGTTGACGCTGAGCGGCCTCTGTTGAGGCTCAAATAGCCTAACGGCTTCTGGAGGCAATTTTGAGAGCAGAGAACAGAATTGACTACGTCGAAATTCCTGTTACCGATCTCAAGAAAACGCGGGAATTCTTTACATCCTTATTCGGCTGGTCATTTCAGGAATGGGGCGACGAGTATATGAGCTTCAACGATGGTCGCCTCGACGGTGGCTTTCGTCATTCTGCGGAGCCCGCTCCATCGACCGGTGTGCTGCTCGTATTTTTCAGTGGCGATCTCGAGCGAGACGTCGAGAGAGTGAAGGATCTCGGCGGCACCATCAGCCAGGATATCTTTTCCTTCCCGGGCGGCCGTCGATTTCATTTTGTCGACACGACTGGTACCGAGTACGCCATGTGGGCGGAAAACGTCGACAACGAGAGTGGAGCATAAGACGTGGCCGAATTGATCGATCATCCTTGCGTACAGCACAAATTAGCGGTCATTCGCAATGTCGATACCGGGCATAAGCGCTTTCGCGAACTTGCGAAAGAGATAACCAAGTTTATTTGTTATGAAGCGCTGAAAAACATCAAGACAAAAAAGGTGACTGTGCAAACACCTGTCGCCGAAGCGACGTGTCGCAAGATTGATACGAATATTGTCGTAGTACCTATTTTGCGGGCCGGGATCGGGATGCTCGAGGGGATTCTCGAGCTTGTGCCGACGGCGAGGGTCGGTTTCATTGGGCTGTATCGTGATGAGAAGACAAAGTTACCGGTCAGCTACTACGAACGGTATCCGCCTCAGATCAGGGGCGGGACGTGCATTATTATCGATCCGATGCTGGCGACCGGCGGATCAACGGCTGCGGCTATCGACAGGCTAAAGGAGGAGGGCGCGGATGACATCATCGTTATCTGTATCGTGACCTGTCCGGAAGGGATTGAATTGGTCGAGAAGGCGCATCCCGACGTACTCATTTACGCCGCCGCCATCGACGAAAAGCTGAATGAAAAGAAGTACATCGTGCCCGGACTGGGTGATGCCGGGGATCGCCTCTTCGGGACCTCGCACTAAGCAGGATATACATGGCCGAAAACAAGACAAAGCCTACGAAAGTCAGTGTCACCACCTTCATCAAGAGCATTGAGAACGAGCAGATGCGCCGTGACGCCAGGAAAGTGGCGGCCATGATGCGCGAAGCGACGGGATCACGCGCCAGGATGTGGGGCGCAAATATCGTCGGTTTTGGGGAGTATCATTACAAGTATGAAAGCGGCCGCGAAGGTGATTTCATGGTTA
This sequence comes from uncultured Gammaproteobacteria bacterium, assembly GCA_963841165.1. Lineage (GTDB taxonomy): Bacteria > Pseudomonadota > Gammaproteobacteria > Steroidobacterales > Woeseiaceae > UBA1847. Next base: position 81,878 of record CAWJCA010000044.1, read on the forward strand.
CCGGTTTTTCACCCCGCAAACAGGCACTGACTTTGTATGTCATACCTGGCTTCAGGCATTTTGAGTCGATCATGAGCAAGCTGGGCAAGTACAAGACCGGCAAGTCATGTCTCTACATCAAGCGCCTTTCGGACGTCGACGAGCGAGTGTTGAAGCGCTTGATTGTCGGCTCGGTCAAATACATGCGAAAGCATTACGAGACAAAATGAGATTGTCATGACCAGCGAGATTCTAAGTTCGACACTGAAGGGCACAAAGTTGATTGTCGAAACGTCGGAAGGTACTGAGACCTACGATTCGCAGTTTCTGGTTGCTGCGCTGTTGATTCATATCGCCCGTGGCAGTGGAAAAATCGAACCCGAAGAATCATCGCAGATCATTGACCTGATCGAGGAGCATTTTCGACTCGAAGGCGCGGAGTCGCTGGAACTCATCACGCGCGCAATGTCAGAAATGGCCGACAAACCGACGCTCGTCGATTTGCTAATGGACCTCGCACCCACATTATCGGATGGTGATAAAGAAGACATCGCGTACATGGCGTTGAAGGTTATCGCTGCGGACGGGCGCCGTAATATTTCTGAAATGGAGCAATTCAACAAGACTGTTGAAGCGATGGGGATTGCGCCCGAGATAGTGCATCGAGCTTTTGATCGATATTTCGCACAGACGATGCCAGGCGACTGACCCTGGCGAAGCGCACGCAAAAAAAATGCGCATCCTGTAAAACGAGGGAGAAAAAGAAATGACGAGCGAACTAACCAGCTTAACCTGGGTCGTGGCCCTTAGTGCGGTCATGTGGATGCCATACATAATCAACGCAGTCATGGTTCGCGGCTTGATAGATGCTGTCGGCTATCCTGATGAGCCGAAGCCACTATCAGCCTGGGCAACCAGGATGAAAGCGGCTCACTACAATGCCGTCGAGAATCTCGTCGTATTTGCAGCGCTTGTGCTGATCGCGAATGCGGCCGGCGTAAGCAATGACATCACGGTGATGGCGTGCCAAGTCTACTTTTGGGCACGCGTCGTGCACCTGCTGTCATACACGATGGCCATTCCCTGGGTCAGAACGCTCGCGTTTGCCCTCGGTTGGGTATGCCAGGTCGCGATCATCCTGCAGCTCCTTTAAGTGTTCAGCCGCTGCAGTCATCCATCAATGTGACTGCAGCGAGTCTCTCATAGTCTCGAGCTCGCCCCACCGTTCGACGCGTTGCTCCAGGCACGACTCGGCCTCGCTGAGCTCCTTTAGCTTTTGCTGCACGAGCGTATTGTCCTGGGTATAGAAGTCGGGTGTGGCGACGACCCGCTGCAGTTCCGCAATGCTTTGCTCGATCACCTGGATCTCGGCCGGTAGCTGGTCGAGTTCCCGTTGATCCTTGTAACTGAGCTTCGACGGTTTTCTGCTCTTGCGTCGCTCAGCCGCGGCGCGTTTTTTCTGTTCGACGTCTACTGGGCTGTCTGTCTCGGCGAGTGTGTGGCCCTGGCGCACCCAGTCACTGTAGCCGCCGACGTATTCCTGAATGATGCCGCCATCCTCGAAAACGACAGTACTTGTGACAACATTGTCGAGAAATTGGCGATCATGGCTGACTACGATCAGCGTGCCGGTGTATTCGCAGAGCCTCTGTTCCAGTACTTCCAGCGTTTCAATGTCCAGATCATTCGTCGGCTCATCGAGGATCAGCAGATTCGCGGGGCGAGTAAAGAGTTTTGCGAGGATCACCCTGTTTCGCTCGCCTCCGGAGAGCGACTTGATGGGTGTCATCGACCGCTTCGGGGTAAACAGGAAGCCCCTGAGATATCCAACAATGTGGCGTTCCTTGCCGTTGAGGCTGATATAGGTACGGCCCTCGCCGACGTTGTAAGCGACCGATTTCTCCAGGTCCAGGGCCTCGCGAAGCTGGTCGAAATAGCCGATCTCCAGGTTCGTGCCGTGCTTGACTGTCCCTGTTTGGGGTTCCAGCTCTCCGATCAGCAGCCGTAACAGGGTCGTCTTGCCAACGCCGTTGTTGCCGATCAGGCCGATACGATCACCACGCATGATCTTGATGGAAAAGTCGCGGATGACCTGTTCAGCGCCATAGCTGTAGCTGATATTTCGTGCGCGGATGACCTTTCGCCCCGATTGTTCCGCCTCCTCGATATGGATGCGCGCCGTACTTTCCTTCGCGATGCGACCTTCTCGTTCCGCGCGCATCTTCTGCAGCATTCGAACCCGGCCTTCGTTGCGCGTGCGCCGCGCCTTGATTCCTTGTCGTACCCACACCTCTTCCTGTTCGAGTTTTTTGTCGAATCGAGCTTCGGCCATTGCCTCGTCCTCGAGCACTTTCTCTTTGCGACTCAGGAAATTGTTGTAATCGCCGGGCCAGCTCGTCAGCTTGCCCCGGTCTATTTCGACGATTCGTGTTGCCAGGCGCTGCAGGAAAGCGCGGTCGTGAGTGATAAACAGAACGGCGCCGGGATAGCTGTAAATGCGATCCTCCAACCATTTGATTGTCGCAATATCGAGATGATTCGTCGGCTCGTCGAGCAGCAACAGGTCGGGTTTCTGTACCAGTGCCTTTGCAAGTGCCACGCGGCGTCGCCAGCCACCCGAGAGTTCGTGCATTGACTTGTCAGCCGGCAGATTCAATTCGGTCATCGTCGTTTCGATGCGCTGCTCCAGGTGCCAGCCGTCGTGCGCGTCGATTTTTGCGTGCAGCGCTTCGAGCTCACGCAGGCCGTGTTTGTCGAGCTCGAGTTTCGATCGGGTCTCGTATTCGAGAAGCAGACGTTCGATCTGGGTGAGCCCTGAACGAATGACATCAGTTACCGGCATGTCCATTGCTTCGGGCAAGGTCTGCTCCAATTGACTGACGATCAGGTCTGACCTCGTCGTTATCTCACCACGATCCGCTTCGAGCGTTCCCATGATGAGCTTCAACGTCGTTGACTTGCCGGCCCCATTACGACCGATCAGGCATATTCGTTCACCAGGCTCGATCGAGAAATCGGCGTCGCGCAGAATGACCTGCTCACCGAATTCCAGTCCGATTCCGTCGAAACGAAGTAGTGACATGACAGGTCCTGAACGAGTTAGGCGTGTATCCTAGCCCGAAACACAAAAAGCAAACAGGGGAAGTGCATGAGCGAGGAACGTTTCATCGATCTTGAGAGCAGGCTGGCACACCAGGACCAGCTGCTGAACGAACTCAATGATGTGGTGACCGGGCAACAGGCAAAAATCATGCAGCTGGACGAGCTTTGCAAATCTCTGATCGCCAGAATCCGTTCGTTGTCTGACGCTATGCCGGCCGCCGGTCCGGGAGACGAAAGGCCGCCCCATTATTGATCGCTAACCCCGATTCCGCGTAGCTTGCGTTGGCGTATAGTGTTGACTACAGCTGCGCCGGAGAAAAACGTCATGCCATCGATGCTTAGGCTGCTTGTATTGCCCCTCTTAATCGTGACGGCTGTCACCATGGCCCAGGACTATGTGCCGGAAGACTTACAGGACTGGCAGCAATGGGTTCTGAAGGACAAGGAATACCGCGACTGTCCTTTCTATTTCAATCGTAATGCCGCCGAGCGCCAGGATTTTGTTTGTGCCTGGCCCGGGCAGCTGCAGCTGTCGGTCGTGGCGTCAGGCGCAGAGTTCACGCAGCAGTGGACCGTCTACGCACAGGAACAGTGGCTTTCATTGCCCGGCGGAGTGGACTACTGGCCCGACGCCGTAATGGTCAATGACCGGTCGGTAGAAGTTATCGCACGGAATAATGTTCCGAGTGTGCGGCTCGCGCCGGGCACCTATCGCGTTGCGGGCCGCTTCGAGTGGGATGAGCGTCCGGGTGTGCTGCGTTTGCCGCCTGAAAGCGGGCTCGTGGCGCTTAGCGTCGATGGCCGCAAGGTCGAACGGCCTGAAGTGGATCGCAACGGCGTCTTCCTGGGCGAGCGAAAACGCGATACGCGCGTTGTCGATTCGGTTCGTGCCGAAGTTCACCGTCTCGTCGTGGATGACGTGCCGACGCGGCTCATAACGCAACTGCAGATCGACGTATCGGGTAGCGTGCGCGAGGAGCTGTTTGGCCCGATTCTTCCGGACGGTTTTGTGCCTTTGACTATTCACAGTCCGCTGCCCGCCAAGCTCGAAGCAGACGGCAACCTGCGGTTCCAGGTTCGGCCGGGGCGCTGGACGATCTACCTGAATGCTCGCGGGCCCGGCGCCCTGAACAGCATCGAGCGGCAGGGCGCGGGCACAAACCTGCCGGCGTCGGAAATATGGAGCTACCAGTCCAATGACCGCCTGCGCGTGACGGCAGCCGAAGGGCTGCCTCCGGTCGATCCACGGCAAGTGCAAGTGCCCGGGAACTGGCAGAATTTTCCGGCCTTTCGTGTCGATCCGGGGGCCACATTTGCCATCACGGAGCGCAGTCGTGGCGTCGTTTCGGCTACGAATGAGCTGTCTCTTAACCGGACCATGTGGCTCGATTTCGACGGCGACGGCTTCGTGGTCAAAGACAGCGTCGGCGGGCGCATGCGCGCCGAATGGCGGCTCGATATGGAGCCGCCGTATACACTGTTGAGCGCGACTGAAAGTGCGCGGGACCTGCTCATCACGAAGGGCCGGGATGAAGGCCAGACCGGCGTCGAGCTGCGGGAGACTGATGTCAGCCTCGCCGCCCTGGGACGGACCAACGCGCGCGGATCGATGCCGGTTACGGGCTGGGACACGCGTTTCACCGATGTTCAGGCCACGTTGAACTTGCCGCCGGGCAACAAGCTGGTGGCGGCACCCGGTGTTGATAGTGCTCGCGGCAGCTGGCTCAGCCAGTGGCAGTTGCTCGATTTCTTCCTGGTGCTGATTATCACGATCGCCGTTTGGCGCCTGCTGGGCCGCGGTAGCGGGATTGTCGCGCTGCTGGCGCTCGTGCTCAGTTTTCACGAGCCGTATGCGCCAAGCTGGCTGTGGGTGAACCTGCTGATTGCCATCGCACTGATGCGTGTCGCACCGGCAGGCCGTTTGCGTCAGGTCGTTTCGGGCTACCAGTTGCTCAGTGCCGTGGCATTGGTCATTGCGCTGGTGCCTTTTGTCGCGAACCAGCTGCGCATTGCGATCTATCCGCAGCTCGAGCCGCAGTACAACCAGTACCAGTTGTACGACTATGACGCCACGCCTGCGTCGGCGCCTGCCGAACAGCCGATGCCTATGCGGGAACGCAGGGCCAGTGAGCTGAAAACCGAAGGTTTCAGGGCAGAAGGCGACACGCTGGACGAGATCATGGTGACGGGTTCGAAAGCCATTGATTTCGTACGCTACGCGCCGAACGCGATCGTGCAGGCCGGACCCGGCATTCCCTCGTGGCAGTGGAATACCTATTCGCTAAGCTGGAGCGGCCCGGTCGATGCGCAGCAGAGCATGCGTCTCGTCGTGTTGCCGCGTTGGCTGGTCAGCACGCTGCGCGTCATAGAAGTTGCATTGTTATTACTGTTCGCCGCCGTACTGGCCGCGGAAATACTGAACAAGCGCTGGGCTTTGCCGGGCGGCTTCACGTTGGGACGGAACCAGGCTGCCGGTGTGCTGGCCGTTGGCAATGCTTGCCATGACGACGGTGCTCAGTCCCGACTGCCGAGGCACAAATGCCGGACGCGAACCTGTTGAAGCAACTGGAGCAGCGCCTGACCGAACCGCCGGACTGTGTGCCGCGCTGCGCGGAAGTCGTATCCGCTGACGTAGACGTCGGTGCCGATGCCATCAACATGCGCCTGGGAATTCATGCGATGGAAGATATCGCCATGCCACTGCCAGGCTCTGCGGACGGCTGGCAGCCGCAGGTGGTCTTGCTCGACGGTGCAGCAAATGCACGCGTCCTTCGCGGCGGCGATAATTCTCTGTGGCTGCATGTCGGGGCCGGACGCCACTCGGTGACGCTGCGCGGTCCCGTTCCGGCCGTCGACAGCCTTGAAGTTGCATTTCAGTCGCCGCCACGCGTGATCACTGTTGACAGCGACGGCTGGTTTGTCGCCGGCATCAAGGACCGCCGGCTGCTGTCCGGATCATTGCAGCTGACCCGCCTGCAGACCGATGCCGGCGGCGCTGACACCGTACGCTGGGAAAGCAGCCGCTTTCCGGCATTCGCACGAATCGAACGAACCGTTGAACTCGACCTGGACTGGCGCGTAAGGACAACCGTCTATCGCGTGGCGCCGACGCAAGGTGCGTTGACGCTGGACGTGCCGCTGATCGATGGCGAGAAGATCGTCAGCGGTGAATTTGCGGTCGACGAAAACCGCGTCCTGGTATCGATGAATCCACAGCAACAATCGATCAGCTGGACATCGAACCTGCCGCGCACGTCGCCGCTGACCCTGACCGCCGAAGACGGCGCATCCTGGAACGAGGTATGGCGCTTCGCGGTCGGCAATATCTGGAACGCCGAGTTCGAGGGCTTGCCTGAAAGCGATACCGGCAGGCGACGTCAGCGATGTTCGTGTCGCCGAATTCAATCCCAGGGGTGGCGAGCAATTGACGCTGGTCGCGACGCGACCCGAGGCGTCGGAGGGTTCGACGCTGGCATTCGATTCCGTCAACCTGGCGGTCACCCACGGCAGCCGCTCCAGCGATACGACGCTCCGACTTGGCTACCGCAGTACGCGCGGTGCTCAGCACGTGCTGCGCCTGCCCGATGGCGCTGAAGTGACGTCAGTGCAAATCGACGGCCGCTCGCAGTCCCTGCGCGCCGAAAGCGGCGAGCTGACCTTGCCGATCCTGCCCGGCGAGCACACGATCCAGGTCGACTGGCGGCGGAGCGGCGAAATGGGCCTGCGCACATTGACACCGGCGGTCGACATCGGAGCGCCGGCCAGCAATATCGAACTGTCACTGACCAAGCCGCGCGACCGCTGGTTGCTCGGCACGCGCGGACCGCAACTGGGCCCGGCGGTGCTGTACTGGTCGGAACTCGCCGTGCTGATCCTGTTCGCGCTCATTCTTGGTCGTGTTGGACTTGCGCCACTCAAGAGCTGGCACTGGTTGTTGCTGGGCCTCGGTTTCAGCACCTTCAGCTGGCCTGTGCTGGGCGTAGTCGTCGTCTGGCTGCTGGCCTGCGGCGTGCGCGAAAAGTGGCAAACCGACGTAAACTGGTGGCGTTTCAACCTGATTCAGCTTGGGATAGGCGGACTCACCGTCATTGCGCTGCTAAGTATCGTAACGTCCCTGCCGCAGGGTCTCCTCGGTACACCCGATATGCACGTGGCCGGACACAATTCCTATGGCGACGTGCTGAGCTGGTTCGCCGACAGCAGCGACTCGGCGCTGCCGGTGGCGTCGGTATTTCTCGGTGCCGCTGTGGATTTACAAAGCGCTGATCCTGGCCTGGGCTCTGTGGCTCAGCTTTGCGCTGCTGCGCTGGCTGCCGTGGGTGTGGCAGTGCTTCAGCAGCCAGGGCTACTGGCGATTCAAAAACAGCGATGCACTGAGATCTGACAGGCGAGGGAAGATGAACATGTCACGTTTGAGATTACTCTGGATCGCCGTCTTCCTCGGTGTGTTGATCTGGTCCGGCATCGGGCCGAAGGACTACATGACCTGGTGCCTGGAGGTCTTTCCGGCCGTGCTCGGCGCGGTCGTCCTGTGGTTCACTCGCGAGCGCTTTCCGCTGACGACGCTCGTCTACGTGTTGATCCTGATTCACTGCGTGGTCCTGATGGTCGGCGGCCATTACACCTATGCCGAAGTTCCGCTCGGCGACTGGTTCCGTGAAACGTTCGATGGATCCAGAAATAACTACGACAAGCTCGGGCATTTCGTTCAGGGATTCATTCCGGCGATGATCGCGCGTGAGCTGATGATTCGATTGCAGCGTGTTTAACTCGGCGGCCTGGCGAAATTTTTTCATTGTTTGTTTTTGTCTCGCTTTCAGCGCGTTTTACGAACTCATCGAGTGGTGGGTTGCATTGTTGTCCGACGAAGCGGCCGAGGCATTTCTCGGAACGCAGGGCTACGTGTGGGATACGCAGTCGGACATGGGTTGGGCCTTGTTCGGCGCCGTGCTCGGCCTGTTGCTGCTCGGCCACTGGCACGACAGGCAGCTCCGGGAACGGGGCTTTGTTGCCGGCGTCCTGAGGCATGATGCGACGTGCGGGAATCGTTTGCGTATTGCTGCTGTCGAGCAGTCCGGCCCTGGCCGCCGATTGCGTCGTTCTGCTGCACGGGCTCGCTCGAACCGCGATGTCAATGAACCCGATGCAACGCGCATTGATCGAAGCGGGATTCGAGACCGCGAACATTGACTATCCGTCGCGTGAGCATACGGTTGAGGAGCTCGCCGAGATCGTGATTCCGGAAGGACTGGACGCCTGCCGTGCCAAAAGCAGTGTCGGGCACATCCATTTTGTGACGCATTCCCTTGGCGGCATATTGCTGCGCCAATACCTGAGCACGCACCCGATATCCGGACCTGGGCCGTGTGGTCATGCTCGCCCCGCCCAACCAGGGCAGCGCTCGCGGTCGACGAACTCCGGGATGTTCCCGGATTTGACTGGCTGAACGGTCCGGCAGGACGGCAGTTGGGCAAAGGTGAGGACAGCGTGCCGCTAAGACTGGGTCCGGCCACATTTCGAGCTCGGCGTAATCGCCGGCAATCGCAGTATCGATCCAATAACATCGTCGGTGCTCGAGAATCCGGATGACGGCAGGGTTTCGGTTGAAGATACCAGGCTCGACGGCATGGCGGATTTTGTCGTTGTCGAACATTCACACGCGTTCATGATGCGAATGCGTCGTCCGATCGAGCTGACAATCCGCTTTCTGAACAGCGGGAGTTTCGCGGATTGAAGAGAGTCGCCTACCTGACCATGGAGGACATGGGAGATTTCGTTACCGATTTTCACCTGAGCGTCGAACCAATGGCCGCGCTCGGCTGGCAGGTCGAGACGGTCCCGTGGCGATCGAGCGTCGACTGGGACGAGTTCGATGCCGTGTATATCTGCACGCCGTGGGATTACCCGGACTACCTGCCGCAGTTCCTCGACGTCCTCGTCAGTATCGAATCGTCGCAGGCGTTGCTCATCAATGATCTTGTCGCTGGTTCACTGGACGCTGGAAAAGACCTACCTGCGTGATATCGAGCTGCGCGGCGGCGATATCGTTCCCAGCACCTGGTACGACGATTTCGAGTCGGTAAATCCGGCCGAATTTTTTCGCTGAACACGAGACCGACAAAGTGGTGATCAAGCCGACCGTCGGCGCAAATGCCAAGGACACGTTCGTGCTGGCAGACCCTGTTGATGACGAGATTCTGCAAATGCTGCGGCAGGTCTATTCCGAACGTGGCGTTTTTTGTGCAGCCGTTTATCGAGGCCATTCAGTCGGAGGGAGAATATTCGCTGTTCTTCTTCAACGGCGAGTACAGCCACGCGATTCTGAAGACACCGAAAGCCGGCGATTTTCGCGTTCAGGAAGAGCACGGTGCTGACATCGAGGCCGTGCAACCGCCCGAGGCATTGCTCGATACCGCACGCGAATTGTTCGCTTCGATCGAACCGCTCCCCACCTACGGTCGCGGCGACTGGGTGCGGGGCGCCGGATGGCCGCTACCTGCTGATGGAACTGGAGCTGATCGAGCCGTCGCTTTACCTACGCACTGACAGCGGCGCCGCGGCGAGATTTGCGCGCGCGTTTGACGAGCGGTTTCAGAAATTCGCCAGTAAAAGAGCCCTTGGTTGATGCGACTTTCTCGGGCGTTCCCGTTGCAATAATCCGGCCGCCGCCGTCGCCGCCCTCGGGGCCGAGGTCGATGATCCAGTCGGCCGTCTTGATGACGTCGAGATTGTGTTCGATGACGACGACCGTGTTGCCGTGGTCACGCAGGCGGTGCAGCACGCCGAGCAGTTGTTCGATGTCGTGAAAGTGCAGGCCGGTCGTCGGCTCATCGAGTATGTAGAGCGTGTTACCCGTGTCGCGCTTGGACAGTTCCTTCGCGAGCTTCACGCGCTGCGCTTCGCCGCCCGACAGGGTCGTCGCATTCTGGCCGAGCCGGATGTAGGTCAGGCCGACATCCATCAGGGTCTGCAGCTTCCGCGCAACGACCGGCACATTCTTGAAAAACTCCAGCGCATCCTCGACCGTCATTTCCAGCACTTCGTGGATGTTCTTGCCCTTGTAGCGAATCTCCAGCGTTTCGCGGTTGTAGCGTTTGCCGCGGCAGACATCGCAGGGCACGTAGACGTCCGGCAGAAAGTGCATTTCGACTTTGATGACGCCGTCGCCCTGGCAGGCTTCGCAGCGACCGCCTTTGACGTTGAAGCTGAAGCGTCCCGGCATGTAGCCGCGCGAGCGCGCTTCCTGGGTGCCGGCGAACAGTTCGCGAATCGGCGTGAACAGGCCGCTGTAGGTCGCCGGATTGGAGCGCGGCGTGCGGCCGATCGGGCTCTGGCTGATGTCGATGACGCGATCGATCTGGTCGAGACCCTCGATTTCCTTGTGCGGCGCCGGATTGCGGCTGGCCCGATTGAGTTCTTCGGCGACGGCCTTGTACAGGGTGTCGTTGACGAGCGTCGACTTGCCGGAGCCGGAAACGCCGGTGATGCAGGTCATGAGGCCAACCGGGATGGAGGCTTCGACGTTTTTCAGGTTGTTGCCGGTGGCGCCGATGATCACGATCTGGCGATCGGGGTTCGCGGGTGTGCGGACATCCGGCACGGCAATCGCGCGCTTGCCCGACAGGTACTGGCCGGTGAGCGAGCGAGGCTCGTCCTTGATTTCCTGGGGCGTGCCCTGGGCGACAACCTGGCCGCCGTGCACGCCGGCGCCGGGACCGAGATCGACAACGTGATCGGCAGAGAGTATCGCTTCCTCGTCGTGCTCGACGACGATGACCGTATTGCCGATGTCGCGCAGGTGAGTCAGCGTGCCGAGCAGGCGCTGGTTGTCGCGCTGATGCAGGCCGATGGACGGCTCGTCGAGGATGTACATGACGCCGACCAGTCCCGAGCCAATCTGGCTGGCCAGGCGAATGCGCTGCGCTTCGCCGCCCGACAGGGTTTCGGCGCTGCGGTCGAGCGACAGGTAGTCGAGGCCGACGTCGGACAGGAAGCCGACGCGTTCGCTGATTTCCTTGACGATCTTGTCGGCAACTGTTCCGCGCCAGCCATCCAGTTTCATGTTGTCGAAGAATTCGCGCGCGTGGCCGACGGACAGGCGCGTGATCTCCGGGAGCGACTGCTCCGCGACGAAGACGTGCCGGGCGGCGCGATTCAGCCGGGTACCTTCGCAGTCCGGGCAGTCCTGGCTATTCAGGAACTTCGACAGCTCTTCGCGCACGGCGCTGGATTCGGTTTCCCGGTAGCGGCGCTCCAGGTTGGGAAGCACGCCTTCGAAGCGATGCAGTTTCTTGATCTGCATGCCGCGCGAGTTGGCATAGAAGAATTCGATCTTTTCCTTGCCGCTGCCGTACAGGACGACGTTCTGCAATTTCTGCGAGAGCTCATTGAACGGCGTTTCGATATCGAAATCGTAGTGCGACGCCAGGCTCTGGATCATCTGGTAGTAATAAGTCGTCTTGCGATCCCAGCCGCGGATCGCACCGCCGGCCAGCGACAGGCCGGGACTCACGACGACGCGGTCCGTGTCGAAGAACTGCTTGACGCCGAGACCATCGCAGCCCGGACAGGCACCGCTCGGGTTGTTGAAGGAAAACAGGCGCGGCTCGAGTTCCGTGAGGCTGTAGCCGCAGATATTGCAGGCAAACCGGTCGGAGAAAATTATTTCCTCGGCGTCCGTATCGTTCATCCACGCAATACGCGCAACCCCGTCAGCGAGTCGCAGCGCCGTTTCAAACGACTCGGCAAGGCGCAGGCGAATATCATCCTTTACCTTGAAGCGATCGACGATCGCGTCAATGTTGTGCTTCTTGCGGAGATCGAGTGCAGGTGGCTGGTCGAGTTCATAGATTTCCCCGTCGATGCGCGCGCGAATAAACCCCTGCGCCTGCAGGTCGGCCATGAGCTGCACGTGCTCGCCCTTGCGATCGACAACCACGGGCGCGAGCAGCATCAGTCGCGAGCCTTCGGGCAGCTCCAGCACGTGATCCACCATCTGGCTGACGGTCTGCGCCTCCAGCGTGATGTCATGGTCCGGGCAGCGCGGCGTACCGGCGCGCGCGAACAACAGGCGCAGGTAGTCGTAGATCTCGGTGACCGTGCCGACCGTCGAGCGCGGGTTGTGCGACGTCGATTTCTGCTCGATCGAGATCGCCGGCGACAGTCCATCGATGTGATCGACATCGGGTTTTTCCATCATCGACAGGAACTGGCGCGCATAGGCGGACAGCGACTCGACGTAGCGACGCTGACCCTCGGCATAGATCGTGTCGAACGCCAGCGAGGACTTGCCCGACCCGGATAGCCCGGTGAACACGATCAGTTTTTCTCGTGGCAGGCTGAGGTCGATGTCGCGCAGGTTGTGGGTCCTGGCGCCACCAATATTTATGCAACCATCAATGGACTTCATAACAGGGATTCAGGGATCGGGAAACAACCTGTTAATATACGCCGCCGCGCATCCGCGGCGCAAAGGAAGTCCACGATTGAGTTCAGAAAGCCCTGACACCGTTATCCCGATGCATGCATCCGAACGTCGCTCTGTGGCCGTGGTTGCGCTGATCTCCATGATTCGCATGTTCGGCTTGTTTGCGCTGTTGCCGGTGCTTGTCGCTGTATGCGGGGGACCTGCAGCACGCCACGCCGCTCCTGATCGGACTCGCAGTTGGTGGCTATGGGCTGACCCAGGCCGGGTTCCAGATACCGCTGGGCGCGCTCTCGGATCGTATCGGGCGCATCCCGGTTATCGTGCTCGGCCTCGCGATATTCGCGGCCGGCAGCGCGCTCGCCGCGCTCAGTGATTCCATATACGGCGTCATCGCGGGTCGCCTTCTGCAGGGCGCAGGTGCAATATCGGCGACACTGACTGCACTCATCACCGACGCCACGCGTGAGGAAGTCCGGACCCGGTCCATGGCCGTATTCGGTATAGGTATCGGCATGTCGTTCATGGTTGCGATGGTCGCCGGTCCCCTGATCGCGGCACATTTTGGCGTCAAGTCGCTGTTCTGGATCGCGGCTGCGCTGGCCATTGTTGCAGGGCTGTTACTTGGCCTGCTGCCCGAGATTCCGCGCCCGGCGCAGCGCGAAAGCCGGAGCCTGGTTCCGGCTTTTCGCCCGGATCTGCTGCGCATCGATTTCTACGTCTTTTTGCTGCACACAATAATGACGGCGACGTTCGTCGCGCTGCCGTTTCTCCTGAACGACCGGCTCGACATGGCATTGACCGACCATTGGAAGATGTACGTTGCGGCGCTGCTGTTTTCGCTCGTGATCGCGGTGCCGATGATCATCAAGGACGAACACGAGGGCCGTGGACAGCTTATCGGCATCGCCGTGACCCTGGTTCTCGGCGCACAGCTGGCGCTGACATTTCTTGGTTTTTCGGTGACGCCCGTGTTTCTGGCCCTGGTTTTGTATTTCGCCGGCTTCAACTTCCTCGAGGCCGGTCTGCCGGCACGATTGTCGAAGCTTGCCGACGACGATGTGCGGGGCGCCTCGCTTGGCGTGTTCTCCAGCGCGCAGTTCCTCGGCGCTTTCTCCGGCGGCCTGATCGGCGGCCGATTCCTGGGTCACGGCCGGCCGGCGGATGTGTTCTTCGTCTGCGCGCTCCTGGCCGGTATCTGGCTGGCACTACAGGGCTTCGGGCACTTGCGGCGGGAATCCGCATAATTCGGCCCTTGCAGGCAGAAATCGGGCTAGCTTTTACCCCCTCAGGCTCTACAATAGTCCCCCCTCGCCGCCTTGGCGGCGGGTCACACAACAAAACAACATTCAGCTGAGAGCAGGGGACCGATATGGCCCGCGGAATAAACAAAGTCATCATCGTTGGTAATCTCGGACAGGATCCCGAGACGCGCTATATGCCGAGCGGCTCGGCCGTTACGAACTTTACGGTCGCTACCAACGAGTCGTGGAAAGACAAGCAGACCGGCGAGCAGAAAGATCGCACCGAGTGGCATCGCGTGGCGATGTTCAATCGCCTGGCAGAAATCGCGGCCGAGTACCTGCGGAAGGGCTCGCAGGTCTATATCGAAGGCAAGCTTCGGACGCGCAAGTGGCAGGGCCAGGACGGCAATGATCGCTATACGACCGAGATCATCGCAGACGAGATGCAAATGCTGGGTGGCCGCGGTGACGGCGGCGGCGGAGGCAACTTTGGCGGCGGCAAGGGCGGTGGCAAGGGCGGCGGCAAAGGCGGCGGTAGCCAGGGCGGTGGCGGCAGTGCACCACCACAGCCGGGTCCCGATGACTTCGACGACGATATTCCGTTTTGACACAACGTTTCGTCAGTCCGATGAGCAAGAAGCTGTACATCAAGACCATGGGTTGCCAGATGAACGAGTACGACTCGGACAAGATGGCGGACGTATTGCGCGAGTCACACGGCTATGAATTGACGGACACGCCCGACAATGCGGACCTGTTGCTCGTGAACACGTGTTCAATTCGTGAGAAAGCGCAGGAGAAAGTGTTTTCGGAGCTGGGCCGCTGGCGCGCGCTGAAAGAAAAGAATCCCGGTATCAAGATAGGTGTGGGCGGTTGTGTCGCGAGCCAGGAAGGCGAAGGCATTACGAAGCGTGCGCCTTTCGTCGATGTTGTATTCGGTCCGCAGACCCTGCATCGTTTGCCCGAGTTGATTGACGGCGCGGCAAAGACCGGCAATTCGGTCGTCGATATTTCTTTTCCCGAGATCGAGAAATTTGACTGTTTGCCTGAGCCGCGTGCGGAAGGACCCACGGCATTCGTCTCTGTCATGGAAGGTTGCAGCAAGTACTGCAGTTTCTGCGTTGTGCCATACACGCGCGGCGAAGAAATCAGCCGGCCGTTCGATGATGTAATCGCTGAAGTAGCGAGCCTGGCTCAGCAGGGTGTGTGCGAAGTGAACCTGCTTGGCCAGAACGTCAACGCCTATCGCGGCCCGATGCACGACGGAGAAATCGCCGATCTTGCAACGCTGATTTATTATGTCGCGGCCGTCGAGGGCATCGAGAGAATTCGATTCACGACATCGCACCCGGTCGAATTCACAGACAGCCTTATCCAGGCATACGCCGAAGTGCCAAAACTTGCGAGTTACCTGCACCTGCCCGTGCAGCACGGTTCTGATCGGGTGCTCGCCGCGATGAAGCGCGGACACACGGTTCTGGAATACAAGCAGAAGATCCGGAAGCTGCGCGAGGCTCGCCCTGACATTTCCCTGTCATCTGACTTCATCGTCGGATTCCCTGGCGAAACGGACAGGGACTTCGAAGCGTTAATGAACCTCATTGCCGATGTCGGTTTCGACCAGTCATTCAGTTTTATCTATAGCGCGCGTCCCGGAACACCGGCAGCCAGTCTTGTCGATGACACGCCAATGGATGTGAAAAAGCAGCGTCTCAAGATTCTGCAAACGCGCATCAATCAGCAGGCCATGGACATCAGTCGTCGGATGGTGGGCACGACGCAACGCATCCTGGTCGAGAAGATCTCGAAGAAGAGTTCGAGCCAGGTCTCCGGCCGGACGGAGAACAATCGTTGGGTGAACTTCGACGCCGATCCGTCATGCATCGGGCAGTTCGTCGACGTCACGATTACTGAAGCACTACCCAATTCGCTGCGTGGCCGGCTGGTACTTCCCAAGGCGCGTGCTTCAGGGTAATCTGTGAGCCAATGATCTATTGCCCTGATAGATACACTGTCATGCTCTTCGCCAGGCATGGCACCGCCCCTGTCTTCCTGACAGGCGGCTTCCTGCAAAGAGGTTTTGAATACAGATCTTGAATGCTGTCCAGATTTCTCGGGACGTCGTCCTCGAGCCCGCCGATAATAGCCGCCTCGCGAACCTGTGCGGTCAATTTGATGAACACCTCAAACAAATCGAACGCCGTCTGGGCGTCGAAATCGCCAGTCGTGGAAATCGTTTCCGTGTAACGGGCCGGCCAGGTGCCGCCGAGGTCGGCGGTGACGTGTTGATATCGTTATTTGAAATGACCGACAACGAACGACTGGATCCGGAGCGTGTACACATGATGTTGCAGGAGTCTTTTATGAATGACGCGGATGCGGTCACGCCGGAAGCTGAAGACGCTGAGGACGAAGTCTTCACGATACAGACGCGACGCAAACTGATTCGCCCGCGCGGTGCCAACCAGATGGCGTACATGAAGAGCATTCAGGAGCATGACCTCGCATTCGGCATCGGACCGGCCGGCACGGGAAAAACCTATCTTGCCGTCGCGAGCGCCATCGATTCGCTTGAGACTGAGCAGGTTCGCAGGATCGTACTCGTTCGACCAGCTGTTGAAGCAGGCGAGCGACTGGGTTTCCTGCCGGGCGATTTGTCGCAAAAAGTCGATCCATACCTGCGACCCATGTACGACGCACTTTACGACATGATCGGCGCCGAGCGGGTAACGCGACTGATCGAACGTAACGTTATCGAGATTGCGCCGCTGGCATTCATGCGCGGTCGTTCTTTGAACGAGTCTTTCGTGATTCTTGACGAGGCACAGAATACAAGTGTCGAGCAAATGAAAATGTTCCTGACGCGCATCGGTTTCGGTTCACGCGCGGTCGTTACCGGTGACATTACACAAATCGATTTGCCGTCCGGCCAGCAATCCGGCCTGCGAAATGCGACCGAGGTTCTCAAGAACGTCAAGGGCGTGGCGTTCACCTACTTCACGCCAAATGATGTGGTTCGTCACCAGCTGGTGCAGCGCATCGTCAGAGCTTACGAAGAAAGTGAACAGGAAGGCTGACGGGCCCGGTGACTACCCAGGTTTCGCTGGTCGTCGACGTCCAGATCGCGTGCAATGAGTCCGACGTTCCGTCGGCACGACAAATAAGATCCTGGGTGACACGCGCCGTCGCGGGCTCCGGGAGAACGCCTGCTGCCAATGCTGAAATATCGGTGCGTTTGGTCGACAGGGAAGAGATTCGATCACTGAATCGTGACTATCGGCAACTGGACAAGGTGACCAATGTGCTGTCTTTCCCTGCGGGGGCGATTTCAGGGCTGCCGGCGGAAGCCGCGCAGCTACTGGGCGACGTCGTGGTCTGTGCCGCGCTTGTGCGCGATGAAGCGGCGCAGCAAGGCAAGTCGGTGGACCAGCATTGGGCGCATATGCTGGTGCATGGCACGCTGCACCTCCTGGGCTACGATCACCAAACGGCGGCTGAGGCAGCGGAAATGGAGGGCCTGGAGGCCCGCATCCTGACGGCAAACGGCCTGACCGACCCGTACCTAACGTCTCCCTAGAGAACTGATAGACTTAGAGATTATGAACGACAAACCGCCAAGTACGAGCGGCTCGGGAATTCCTGGACTCGTTGCGCGAATGAAGCGCGCGTTCAAGGGTGAGCCCTGGAGCCGCGATGAAATACAGACCTTTATCCAGTCCGAAGTCGAACTCGATGCCGAAGAAAAGAGCATGCTCTTCGGCGTGCTCGAGGTATCCGAGACCCAGGTGCGCGATGTCATGGTGCCGCGCTCGCAAATGGTCGTCATCGACATTGAGCAGGAGTTCGACGAGATTCTCGCGCTGATCGTCGAATCCGGCCATTCCCGCTTCCCGGTTATCGGCGCGGATCGAGACGAAGTCCTTGGCATACTGCTGGCCAAAGATCTGCTGCGCTACTTCGGTTCCGATGCAGCGAAGGAAATTACGATACAAAAGGTGCTGCGACCGGCCGCCGTCATTCCCGAGTCAAAGCGTCTGAATGCGTTGCTGAAAGAATTCCGAGCCAGTCACAATCACATGGCAATCGTCGTTGATGAATACGGTGGCGTTGCGGGCTTGCTGACGATCGAGGATGTACTCGAGGAAATCGTCGGGGAAATCGACGATGAGCACGACCAGGAAGAGGCTGTGTTTATTCGTCCGGACGGCGATCGAAATGGCAAGCCGAGCTACGCTGTCCGCGCATTGACGCGTGTTGAAGACTTCAATGAGTATTTTTCCTGCGTACTGGGAGACGAGGAGTACGACACAATTGGCGGTCTCGTCATGCATGAGCTGGGCCGGCTGCCTCGTCGCGGCGAGAAAGTCTATTTTGGCGGTTTTGAATTTGCCGTGATCAAAGCCGACAAGCGGCGCATTGACGCGCTGCAGGTTCAGCGACGGGGCGAGTAGGGTACGTGGCAAGAGAGTTACACCCGATCCTCCTGTTACCCGCTGATCGGCCGGCTCTAAGCCGGCTTATTACGTTTGTTCTCGGCAGTGCCATGTCGCTCGGTTTCGCGCCGTTTGGCTGGTCGATACTTGCGCCGTTCCTGGTGTTGCCGCTGCTGTATGTCTGCATGACCGTATCGCCGCGCGACGCGGGCGGACATGCGTTCTGGTTCGGGCTGGGCATGTTTCTGACCGGCACCTACTGGATCTATATCTCGGTTCATGTTTTCGGCAATGCCGCGCCCTGGATCGCACTGCTGCTCATGGTCGGGCTGGCAGTAATCATGGCGTCATTCCTATGGATCGCGGGGTGGCTGATCAGCCGTCTGTCCCAGGGAGAGCCCTGGCTGATGCTGCTCGTTGCGCCTGCCGCCTGGGTTCTCATCGAATGGCTGCGCGGCTGGGTCTTCACCGGATTCCCGTGGCTGGCGCTCGGCTATGGGCAAATCGACACGCTGTATGCGGGCTGGGCACCGGTGCTGGGTGTCTACGGCGTATCGTTCATGCTGATGGTCAGCACATCGGCCTTGCTTGTTGTAATCATGTCAGCTGGCGCGCCACGAATTGTCGGAATCGTTGCAGTCGTATTGCCATGGCTGGTGGGTGGCATGCTGTTGCTGCCGGACTGGACCGAGCCAGCCGGCAAACCGATGCGGACGACGATTGTTCAGGCGGGAGTTTCACAGGACAAGAAGTGGGAACGCAATCAGTTGCTACCGATCATGGAGTTCTATCGCAGCTCGACCCTGGGCGTGCCGGACAGCGAAATCGTTGTTTGGCCCGAGGTAGCGATTCCCGCATTGGACGACCTGGTCGGCGACTACATCAAACGGGTCGAGAGCGATGTTCGCCGCCGCAAGCAGAGCCTGGTCTTTGGCATCCTTGAGCGCAGTTTCGAGAGCAGCGCCGAAGGGCAGGTCTTCAACAGCGTCATTCTTCTCGGCGGCGCAGAGCGGCAGGTCTATCGCAAGCGCCACCTTGTGCCATTTGGTGAATATTTTCCGGTACCGGCCAGTGTTCGTGAGTGGATGAAGATGCAGAACCTGCCGTATTCCGATCTTGCGGCAGGCGCTGACATACAACCGCTGCTGGCGGCGGCGAACGGCGCCAAACTCGCCGTGGCGATCTGTTATGAGGATGCATACGGCGCGGAACAGCTTTACGCGCTGCCGGACGCCAATATCCTGATCAATGTGAGTAACGATGCCTGGTTTGGTGATTCAATTGCACCGCATCAGCACCTGGAGATCGCACGCATGCGTGCGCTCGAAGTCGGCCGCTATGCGATCCGTTCTACGAATACGGGAATCAGTGCGTTTATCGGCGCCGATGGCGCGCTGCTCGAGGTCGGCCAACAGTTCAAGCCCCAGATAATGACGGCTGACATTGAGCCCAGGCGTGGAATGACGCCTTACGCGAAAGGCGGGAACCAGCCAATTATTGGGCTTTGTCTCGCGATCATCGCGCTGTTCTGGATTCGCAATCGCGCCAGCCTGTAGTACGCTTGCGGGTTTTCCCGGCCATGAAATCAAAGCGATACCAATGAGTAATCCCTATCAGCCCGACATCGTCGAAAAGACGGCCCAGGAGCACTGGGCTGATGCGCGCTGTTTTGAGGTCAGTGAAGACCCGAATAAAGAGAAATTCTACTGCCTGACGATGTTTCCGTACCCGAGCGGCAAGCTGCACATGGGCCATGTACGGGTATTCACGATCAGCGATGTCTTCGCTCGCTACCAGCGTATGCAGGGCAAGCACGTCTTGCAGCCGATGGGCTGGGACGCATTCGGAATGCCGGCGGAAAACGCGGCCATCCAGCGCGGCGTGCCGCCGGCGCAATGGACCTACAACAACATCGACGACATGCGTGAACAGCTCAAACGGCTCGGCTATGCGTATGACTGGACTCGCGAAGTTACTACGTGTCGGCCGGAGTATTACCGCTGGGAGCAGTGGCTGTTCACACGGATGTTCAAGAAAGGACTCGTGTATCGCAAAAATTCGATCGTTAACTGGGATCCGGTCGACCAGACGGTGCTTGCAAACGAGCAGGTGATCGATGGCCGGGGCTGGCGTTCCGACGCGCTGGTGGAGCGGCGCGAGATCCCACAGTGGTTCATGAAGATAACGGCCTACGCCGACGAACTGCTCGACGAACTGGATCGTATGCCGGGCTGGCCTGATTCGGTCAAGACGATGCAGCGCAACTGGATTGGTCGCTCCGAAGGCGTGGAGCTGTCGTTCGATGTGGCCGGAGAAGACGAACCGTTAACCGTCTACACGACGCGGCCTGACACGCTGATGGGTGTCACCTACATGGCAGTCGCCGCCGAACATCCGCTGGCACGAAAAGTAGCGGCAGACAACGCGGAGATCGCTGCGTTTGTCGAGGAATGCACGAAGACCGACGCCGCCGAGGCGACGCTCGAAACGATGGAAAAGAAGGGCATGCCGCTCGGCATCTCGGCTATTCATCCGCTAACGGGTGAAGACGTGCCTCTTTGGGTCGCGAACTTCGTACTCATGAGTTATGGCACGGGTGCGGTTATGGCCGTTCCGGGCCACGACGCCCGCGACTGGGAATTTGCCAGGAAACACGGCGTGCCCATCAAGCAGGTCATCGCGCCGGCGGACGGCACCGAAATCGATATCGACGAAGCGGTTTTCGTCGACAAGGGCGTGCTGGTCAACTCCGGCAAGTACGACGGGCTTGATTTCGAAGCCGCATTCAACGCGATTGCGGATCACTTCGAGGAGACAGGTCGTGGCCGCCGTACCGTCAACTATCGTTTGCGTGACTGGGGTGTTTCGCGGCAACGTTACTGGGGCGCACCAATACCGATTATCTACTGCGACGACTGCGATGCCGTGCCGGTTCCCGAGGACCAGTTGCCTGTCGTGCTGCCAGAAAATGTTGAATTCACCGGGGTTGGTTCACCGTTGCGCGACATGCCGGAGTTCTACGAAGTCGAGTGCCCGAAATGTGGCAAAGACGCGCGCCGCGAGACGGACACGTTCGACACCTTTGTGGAATCGTCCTGGTATTTTGCACGCTACGCGTGCCCGGATAACGCGAACGCGATGCTCGACGAGCGCGCAAAGTACTGGACGCCAGTTGACCAGTACACTGGCGGCATTGAGCACGCCATCCTGCACCTGTTGTATTCGCGCTTCTTCCAGCGCGTCATGCGCGACGAGGGGCTGACTGACGTTTCCGAACCGTTCACGAATCTCCTGACGCAGGGCATGGTGCTCAAAGACGGCGCCAAGATGTCCAAGGCGAAGGGCAATACCGTTGATCCGCAGGAGCTGATCGAGAAATATGGCGCTGACACGGTGCGCCTGTTCATGATGTTTGCCGCACCCCCCGAGCAAGCGCTCGAATGGTCCGATGATGGCGTGCAGGGCAGTTTTCGTTTTCTGAAGCGATTCTGGAATGCCGTGGCTGATCATGCTGCGGCCGGGCCAGCGCCCGCTGTAGATGCCAATGGACTGGACGAGGGGCAGAAGGACCTGCGGCGCAAGACTCACCAGACAATCGGCAAGATCAGTGACGATTTAGGTCGCCGCGGCAGCTTCAATACGGCCGTCGCGGCAGCAATGGAGCTGCTGAATGCGATCAACAGGTTTGATGATCAGAGCGATGCCGGCCGTGCTGTGAAGCATGAAGCGCTGGAGGCCGTGGTTCTGATGTTGTCGCCGATAGTGCCGCACATAAGCCATGCCTTGTGGCAGGAGTTAGGGCACAAGACGCCGCTGATCGACCAGGCGTGGCCCGAAGTTGATGAAGCGGCGCTCGAGCTCGACCTTATCGAAATGGTCGTACAGGTTAACGGCAAACTCCGCGGCCGAATTTCGGTCCCGACAGACGCAGACAAGGATGCTGTCGAAAAATTGGCGATAGCCGATGAAAACGTGCAACGCTTTATTGACGGTAATGATGTTCGAAAAATGATCGTTGTGCCGGGCCGATTGGTGAATATTGTTGTTTAGAGTTCTGTGCATAGCGGTCGCTGCGCTCGTCGCCGGCTGCGGCTTCCATATGCAGGGTGCGTTGACCACGCCCGCCACTATGGAGCGCACCTATATTGCGACCGGCGATCCGTACAGCCTGTTCTATCGGGAACTTCGTGCACAGCTGCAGGACGCAGGCGTTCAGCTCGTTGATACGGCAGCCGAGTCGAGCGCGACGTTGTCGATTTTGTATGACGAAACCGATCAGCGGGTATTGTCTGTATCGGCTCGCAACGTGCCGACGGAGTATGAGGTGTACTACACCGTTCAGTATGCTATCGATGGCATTGGCAACAGGCTGCTGGAAACACAGGACCTGACGATTACGCGCAACTACACCTATGACTCGAGGCTCGTTCTGGGCAAGGCGCGCGAAGAAGATCTGTTGCGCGAGGCGATCGTCAAAGACCTGGTGCGCATCGTCCTGAAACAAATCTCAACGTTGTAGCAACTACGTGGCTGCAACAGCCGATCGCAAAGTACTGACCATTGCCGATGTCGAGCTCGGTGATCTCGTTTCATTGCTTCGCCAATACCACCTCCGCTTGCGTGTCCAGGACGATAACGAGCCGATTACGGGCAGCTTCTGGGGCGACTCGGAAGCCGGAATCGTGGGCGAAACGGTCTACGTGCGGCGCGACACGCCCGTGCATTCGCTATTGCACGAGAGTTGCCATGTCATTTGCATGACTCCGGATCGCCGGGAGCGGCTTGATCGTGACGCGGGCGGTGACGATCTCGAGGAGGCCGGCGTCTGTTATCTGCAGGTCGTGCTCGCGGATCACATCAGCGGGGTTGGGCGACAGCGTCTCATGCAGGACATGGACGCATGGGGCTACAGTTTCCGCCTCGGCAGCACGCGTGAGTGGTTCGAAAAGGACGCCGAAGACGCCCGGAAATTCCTTATTAATCATCGTCTTTTGACTGAGGGTGGGGAGCCGGTTTTCGCGCTGCGCTGACAGCCGGCTGCGCGGTGTATAGTCTCGTATGGTCTGGTTTCGCTACGTTCTGTACTTCATCTCGATCGCGTTCGTGACGTGGGCACTGACGCAGCTGGAAATCGCGTCTCCGGGTAGCCTGAAGCTGCATGTCGTCGTTGCCGAGAGCGATATTTTCGGCACGAGCGAGTTTTCGCCTGTCGAAATCATCCAGGCGATCATACTTGGCATCTGCGGTCTGATCATGCTCTGGGTGGCGAGGTATTGTCCGTCACAGCGGCCGATCGCCTTTGGCTTTGGAGGCCTGGCACTGGTGTTCCTGATTCGCGAGTCCGATTATTTTCTCGACCGCTTTGTTGTTGACAACCTGTGGCAGGTACTCGTCGCCATCCTTGGGTCACTGCTGATCGCCTACACCTACCGGCATCGAAAGCGGCTGACGATTGCGCTTGCACGCGTCTGGCCGTCGCCGGGCCTGACGTTGTTATTTGCCGGCGCCATCATCCTGTTCGGGTTTGTGCCTTTGGTCGGTCACGAACCGCTGTGGCAATCGATTCTCGGCGATGCGTATCAGCGCGTTATCAAGCTGGCCATCGAGGAATTCATCGAACTGATGGGCTACTTCCTGTGGATGATCGGTACACTCGAATACGCGTTTCAGGCGCGGGCGATCGCATACCGGGCGCCGCAGCCTGCGGCACGACGAAAGCGCGATAAACGGCGTCGGAAATCGAAAGGCACTTTCTGACCACTTCCCCCACCTCCACCAACTGACCGCGGCGTCGATCGCGGCCCTACCTGAGGCAACCGACCGACATGCTTTGCTGGCGGACTGTCTCGCTACGCTCGCTTTATGTCTCGCCAGCAAACATCTCGTTCACTTGCCTCAAACAGTACGCGTCGGGCAGCGGCGGTGTAGTGCGGGTGTGTCTTGCGAAGCGACATCGCGAAGCGTCGAGCAAGCAAGATCTCCCGGCGATCGACGCCGCCGCAAAATTGATGCGTAGTGGATGGTGGGGGTGGCAGTCAGAGTATGGTGGGATTGGGCGCGTCGCCGTAGACTTCTTCCGGATCGAATACCTTTTCGGTGTCGGTCCACTCGAGTTCTACGTGTCCGTCCGCCTGTTTCGCCGCGTATTCACTGCCGATCGGAACCTTGCGGTAGAAGCAGCTGCGATAACCCACGTGACAACTCGCGCCGCCCGCAACATCAACGCGCAGCCAGATGCAGTCCTGGTCATCGTCCACGAGGAGTTCCCGCACCGTCTGCACAAGTCCGCTGGTCGCACCTTTGTGCCAGAGCACCTGCCGGCTGCGACTGTAATAGTGAGCTTCGCCTGTGCTGATGGTCAGCTGCAGCGCCTCGGCGTTCATGTAGCCTTGCATGAGCAACTCGCCGCTGTCGGCATCGGTCGTGACAACTGTAATCAGACCGCGGTCGTCGAACCTGGGTGCGAGGTCATTGCCTTCCTCGACCTGTTCGATGGACTTGCGGGCTTGAAATCTGACCGGCGCAACAGACATTGGCAGTCCTCAACGAATTTCCTGCGGGCCGGAAGAATACCGATCGTAGCGGTCGGCAGCAATATTGTTATGATTGCGTTTTTTGACCGGCCGAACCGAGACACCATGACCATACAGCTGCACGACACGCTCCGGGGCAAGAAAGTCCTCTTTGAGCCCCAGGAAGCCGGCGAGGTGACGATGTACTTGTGCGGGCCGACCGTCTACAACTATGCGCACATCGGCAATGCCCGGCCCGCTGTTGTGTTCGATTTGCTGGCGCGGGTTCTGCGCCGCCGTTACAAACTGACGTTTGCCCGCAATATCACGGACGTGGACGACAAGATCAACGCGGCGTCGGTCGAGACTGGCAGGCCCATTGACGAGATAACGGCTCAGTACATCAAGGCGTACAACGAGGACATGGCTGCGCTGGGCGTGCAGCCGCCAGACGTCGAGCCGCGTGCCACGCAACATATCGACGTCATGATCGCAATGATCGAGTCGCTGGTCGAAAAGGGCTTTGCCTATGTTGCGGAAGGCCACGTGCTTTTCGATGTGTCCTCGTTTGAGCGCTACGGCGAGCTGTCAAAACGCGATCTGCGAGAGATGATCGCAGGATCGCGAGTCGAAGTCGCGCCGTACAAGAAGGCCGCACACGACTTCGTATTGTGGAAGCCGTCGACGCCCGAACTTCCGGGATGGGATTCACCCTGGGGGAGAGGACGGCCCGGTTGGCACATCGAATGCTCTGCCATGGCGGAGAAACACCTCGGCGAGACGATTGATATTCATGCCGGCGGACAGGACCTTGTTTTTCCGCACCATGAAAACGAACGCGCGCAAAGTCGCTGCGCTCACGATGGTGCTCCGTTCGCGCGCTATTGGCTGCACAACGGTTTCCTGAGCATCGATGAAACCAAGATGTCGAAGTCACTGGGTAATGTCCTGTTGGTACATAACCTGATCAAGACGATCCCGGGTGAGGTCATTCGCCTCGCGTTGTTGAGCGCGCATTATCGGCAGCCGCTGGACTGGTCCGCCGAGACCATCGAATCGGCACGGCGCATGCTCGACCGGCTGTACGGTGCCGTTCGCGGTATTTCGGTCTCGGACGAGGCTCGTGCCGCCGCGGCCGTGCCTGATGCGCTGCTCGAGGCGCTGGAGGACGACCTCAATACGCCTAAAGCACTGGCTGAATTATTTGCACTGGCACGGGCGCTCAACAAGGCAAATGACGAGAATGACATGGAGTCGCTTGCAGCACAGATGTATGCCTGCGGCGAGTTGATGGGCCTGCTCGGAAACGATCCGGAGC
This sequence comes from uncultured Gammaproteobacteria bacterium, assembly GCA_963841165.1. Lineage (GTDB taxonomy): Bacteria > Pseudomonadota > Gammaproteobacteria > Steroidobacterales > Woeseiaceae > UBA1847. The sequence continues at coordinate 107,890 of CAWJCA010000044.1, forward strand.
AGTGGTTCGCGGGCGATGTTGAAGGTGACATGCCTGCCGCAGAAATCGAGGCGCTGATCGAGACACGCAATGCGGCAAAAGTCGAGCGTGACTTCAAACGGGCCGACGCCATCCGTGATCAGCTGCAGGCTGCAGGCGTGAGTATTCAGGACAGCCGCAACGGGACGACCTGGCGCCGCGGCGGTTGATGCAATGACGAACGAAGTACAGGCAGCGCAGCAGGAACTCATCGAGGAATTCGGTCTTTTCGAGGACTGGATGGACCGCTACCAGTACCTGATCGACCTGGGACGCCGATTGCCGGAATTTCCCGAGGCGCTTCGTACAGAAGAAAATCGTATCCGGGGCTGCCAGTCGCAGGTCTGGTTTGTCGCTGAGAAAAAGGACGGCAGACTGGAATTTCGGGCGATCAGCGATGCGGCAATTGTATCGGGACTTATTGCCCTGTTGTTGCGCCTCTACAGTGGCAGACATCCGCAGGACATCCTCGATACGCCGCCCGACTTCGTAAAAGCACTGCAGCTCGAGAGCCACCTGAGTCCAACGCGCAGCAACGGCCTGTCATCCATGCTTAACGCAATCCGCGGTTTTGCGACCGAGGCATTGCGGGCCGCCTGATGCCCACCGCGGTAAGCCGATTGCTGGCGAAGCCACTGATCTGGCTCGTCAAGTTCTATCGGCTGGCGATTTCGCCCTGGCTCGGCGGCAACTGCCGTTATCAACCCACCTGCTCGAGTTACGCGATTGAGGCCCTGCAAACGCACGGTGCACTTCGAGGCAGCTGGCTGGCGGCCAAACGCATGGGTCGCTGCCATCCCTGGGGCGGCTCGGGGTACGACCCTGTGCCGGGTACCAGGCAGGACAAGCATGAGGCCGATTGACGTAGTTCGGGCCATTGTCTATCCGCTGACGGAGTCCAGCGTACTGATTCCATTGCTCGTGTTCTGGTTGCTTTTGGCGCTTGCGCTATGGGCCGGACTGTTCGGACTCTTACTGCTGTTCATCGTGATTCCTGCCGTATTCCGTTACCAGATGATCGTGCTGGAAGCCCGCGCCAGGGGAGTCACACCGGCGACGCCCGATCTCGCATTATTCAACTGGTTTGGCAAATCGTGGACGCTGTTTCCGGTTTTCGTCGCGTTGTTTCTGACCTGGGCGACCGTGGCTGCCGGGCACTATTTCGGAACGGCCTGGGCCATCCCTGCCCGTGCTGTTCGCGAGCGTGTTTTTTCCGGCCTCGATCGGCGTACTCGCGATCACACATTCACCGCTGCAGAGCCTGAATCCGTTGGCGCTGGGTCGTCTGTGGAGGCGCTGCGCGAACACTTTCTGGATGGCGACGGTATTCCTGATCATCGCATCCTGGCTGGCAGCCGAGGCGGAATCGCTGCCCGCGATGCTGGCCAACCTGGTTCAGCTGTTCCTGTCGTTTGCTTTTTTCTCGCTGGTCGGCAGCCTGATTGCGCACCATGGCCTGATCGAGGATATCGAAATCCCCGCGCCACCGGAAAAGCGTGACGGACGAGGTATCGCGTGATTTGGAGAGTGCCCGCGCGGGCGTGCTCAATCATGCCTACGGTTTCATCAGCCGGGACAATCGTGCGGGCGGTTTCAAACACCTGTTCGATGGCATCGAGACAGACCCGGATCCGGTCGCCGCATGGGCCTGGTACTTTGAGCGGATGCTGCGTTGGGAGGACCAGCGTCCGGCGTTGTTGTTCGCGCAGCATTACCTGCATGATCAGCTGACGCATGGCGAGTACGGGCCTGCCGTCAAACTCATGATGCGCTGCCGGCACGTCGATGAGCAATTCCGGCCGCTGCCCGGGGACCTCGCCGCCGCGATCGCCGCGGCTGAAGCGCGCGGCAATGCGGATCTGGTGGCCGTATTGAGCCGAAATTGAGCGCCAATTTGGGGTTTTTACGGCGGCAATGGGCTGTACAATAATGAGCTATGGATAAGCGACTTCTGACGATTCTGCGATGTCCGTTGAGCCATAAGGGCTTGGCGGTTCTAAAGAAAGACAAGCTGGAGCGGGTCAACGCCGCGATCCATGCCGGCGAACTGGTAAACCATGAAGGCTCGAAGCTTGCGGAGCCGCTGGCGGAAGCGCTGGTTACTGATGACGGCAAACGAATCTATCCGGTCGCCGATGGTATTCCGGTTCTGCTCGAAGGCGAATCCATCTCCATGGAGCAGCTTGCTTGAAGATACAGGCAAATCAGCTCTCGTCGCATCTCAAGAAATCGCTCGCACCCTGTTACCTCGTTACCGGTGATGAACACCTGCTGGTCGCCGAGGCGCTGGATGCGATTCGCGACGCGGCTCGAGAACGCGGCTTCGGCATGCGTGAGCTGCACGTTGCAACGGCCGGTTTCGACTGGGTGCAGCTCACGGCGTCGAGCGGCAACCTGTCGCTGTTTGCAGAACAGCGCATCATCGAGCTGCGATTGCCAACCGGCAAGCCGGGACGTGCAGGTGGTGAGGCGATCATCGAACTAGTGCAACAGTCGGGCCCGGAGACATTGTTCATTGTTACGGCGCCGAAGCTGGATCGAAGTGCGGCGGCCTCGAAGTGGGCAAAAACGATTGACCAGAAGGGAGTCAGCCTGGCCATCTGGCCCATTGGTATTCGAGAGTTGCCGGGCTGGATTGCCAATCGCATGCGCAGTGCCGGGCTGCAGCCGGAGCGCGATGTCGTGACGCTCATTGCCGATCGGGTCGAGGGAAACCTGCTCGCCGCCGGCCAGGAAATCGAGAAGTTACGTTTGTTGCTCGGCGAAGGACCCGTCAGCGTCGAGGATGTCAGCAACGCGGTGGCCAATAGCAGTCGCTATGATGTCTACAAACTCACTGACGCCGCCATGGCGGGCGACGCGGCGCGGGCGGTCAGGATTCTGGGTGGCCTGCGCTCGGAAGGCGTCGAGCCGGTCATCGTTATGTGGGCGCTGACCCGCGAGCTGCGCACGCTCTCGAGACTTGATGACGTTATTCGTCAAGGCGGTGATCTTGGCAGCGCGATGCAGAAAAACGGCGTGTGGCGCAATCGCCAGGGGCTTGTGCGCAGCTGTATCGGGCGACACCAGCATGGGTCCTTTAACCGCATGCTGAAAGCGACGGGACGTGCAGATGCGGCGGCCAAAGGGCAGCGTGCCGGCGATCCCTGGCAGATGGCTTGCGATATTGTCGTTGGAATGGCACGCCTATGAGGCTGATGGGCGTTTTCGGCGGCACCTTCGATCCGATTCACTACGGCCATTTGCGAACGGCGTTCGAGATGCTGCAGGCACTACGTTTCGAAGATGTGCGCTTCATTCCCTGTGGCGATCCGCCGCACCGCGGAACGACATTTGCCTCCGCGGCGCAGCGTCTGCGCATGGTTGAGCTGGCGGTCTCCGGCCATCAGGGGTTTACAGTCGATGACCGGGAGCTTCGGCGCGATGGACCGTCGTATACGATCGACACCCTTCTGGCATTGCGCGAGGAATTCCCGGATCGGGCATTGGGTCTGATAGTGGGCATGGACGCGTTTCTCGGTTTGCCAGGATGGCATCGATGGGAGGAGTTCCTTGCCGTCACACATATCGTCGTTGCGCACCGCCCAGGCTGGAAGGCGCCTGACATCGGTCCGCTGGGCGAGTTGATTACGCAGTTTGGCACGCATCGTGTCGATGACTTGCACGACGCGATGAACGGGCGGATTCACATTCACGCCGTGACGCAGCTTGAGATCTCATCAACTGAAATTCGTGACCTCGTTGCTGCGGGTCGTGATCCGAGATTCCTGATGCCGGACGCAGTTCGGGATGAAATCGGGAACAGTGGCTGTTACGCGCCCGTATAAATGGAAATAGATAGGAGTCCAATTTGAAGATTATCGAGAACTACGCATGAATAGCGATGAGCTATCAGACCTGATCATCGACGCGCTGGATGACGTCAAAGCTCAGAGTATCGTCAAACTCGACGTTCGCGATATGACGACAGTGACGGACTACATGATCATCGCCAGCGGAACCTCCAGTCGCCATGTCAAGGCACTCGTTGACAATGTCGCTGAAAAGGCCAAAAAGGCCGGCCGTCGACCCATAGGAGTCGAGGGTGAGGAAGGCGGTGAATGGGTTCTGCTCGATCTGCAGGATGCCCTGGTACACGTCATGCTGCCCAAAGTGCGCGAGTTCTATAACCTGGAGAAACTCTGGTCGATTGTCCCGACAGGGGACGCGACGGCAACCGACGGTTAGGCCGTGCACTTCAGACTATTGGCCGTTGGTGACCGCCAACCCTCCTGGGTGGACGAGGCCTTTGGCATTTATGCTGCGCGATTTCCACGCGAGTGGAAATTTCGTCTCGACGCGATCGCAACCGCGCGACGCAACAAAAACGAAAAATCGCAACAAGCGATGGCGGCAGAAGGAGAGCAGATACTCGCGAAACTGAGTACGACAGAGCAGGTTGTTTTGCTTGACGAGCGAGGCAAAGAGCTGACGAGCCGGGTACTGGCAGCCAGGCTCACGGATTGGCAAACAGATAGTCGCGACTTGTGCTTTATCATCGGCGGCCCCGATGGTGTCTCTGATGCAATCCGGCAACGCGCAGACTTCACATGGTCGCTTTCCCAGCTGACATTGCCTCACGGCATGGCCCGAGTGCTGTTGGCCGAACAGCTGTATCGCGCATGGTCGCTGCAGACCGGCCATCCGTACCATCGGACCTGAACGATTGGCCATGACTCCGCAACGATCACTGTGCCTGGCATCGTCGTCGCCGCGTCGGCAGGAAATTCTCAAGGCACTGGGGCTCGAGTTTTCGGTCAAAGCAATCGAGGTGGATGAAGATCGCCTGGCAGATGAGACGCCGGAACAAATGGTAGTCCGACTGGCGACGGCGAAAGCCAGTGCGGCCGAGGTGGAAGCATCCTGCCTCGTTATCGGGTCGGATACCGTAGTCGTACTCGGTGCCGAGGTGCTTGGCAAGCCGCGAGACCGGGACGAGGCGGTTACGATGCTCCTGCGCCTGTCCGGACGCCGGCATTTCGTATTGACCGGCGTGGCGCTGCGTGGACCCGATGGCGTGCAGACTGCACTCAGTTCGACCGAAGTCTATTTTCGCGAAATCAGTCGGGACGAGGCGCGCGCTTACTGGCACAGTGGGGAACCTCGCGACAAAGCGGGCGCGTATGGCATACAGGGGCTCGGTGGAGCGTTTGTCGAGGCCATCAAGGGCAGTTACTCGGGCGTTGTTGGCTTGCCCGTCTTCGAGACCGCGCGATTGCTGCAAGACGCAGGCATCGATGTATTGGCGAAGCAGAATGACCATGACGGATGAATCACTAAAAGAAGAAATTCTGATCAACGTGACAACGAGCGAAGTGCGTGCGGCGCTGCTCGAGAATGGCGTGCTGCAGGAAGTCTATATCGAACGCGCGGCCCGCCGCGGTCTGATTAGCAACATATACAAGGGCCGGGTACTGCGGGTGTTGCCCGGCATGCAGGCCGCATTTATCGATATCGGACTGGAGCGCACGGCTTTTCTGCATGCCTCTGACATTGCTCCCGGCCAGGAACAATGCGGTTCCGACGAGGTGCCGGCCATTCGTGACCTGGTTCGTGAGGGTGACGAGATCATGGTACAGGTCGCAAAGGACCCATTGGGCAACAAGGGCGCACGACTTACGACCTTCATTACTTTGCCGTCCAGGCATCTTGTGCTCTTGCCGCACAGCGATACTGTCGGCATCTCGGCGCGAATCGAAGATGAAGACGAACGCGAGCGACTTCGCGTCATTGTCGAAGAAATTCTTGCCGAGAGAAACCTGAGCTGCGGTGCCATCGTGCGTACCGTCACCGAAGGCATGGGCAAGGAGGCCCTGCTCGCCGATCTGAAGTACACGCTCAAGTTGTGGGAGGTTATTCAGGAACGGTGCAGCAAGACCCGTGTAAAAATGCTGGTACACGAGGATCTTTCGCTGCCACTGAGAGTTCTTCGGGACATGGTAACCAGCGATATCGAGCGTATCCTCGTTGATTCCGAAGACGATTTTAACGCCATGCAGGATTTCGCCGACACGTATCTGCCGGATATCGAGCCGAAGCTGGAGCTTTACCAACGGCGTCGGCCAATTTTCGACCTGCACGGCATCGAAGATGAGATCCGCAAGTCATTGGACCGAAATATTCCTTTAAAATCAGGTGGATATCTGATATTCGACCAGACTGAGGCTATGACGACCGTCGACATCAACACGGGTGGCTACGTCGGTCATCGCAACCTCGAAGAGACGATCTACCGCACGAATCTCGAGGCCGCTGTTGCGATTGCGCGGCAGCTGCGCCTGCGGAACCTGGGCGGCATGATCATCATCGATTTCATCGATATGGAAGAAGCCGATCACCGCGAGAACGTCCTGCACGTGCTCCAGCAGTCGCTGGCGCGGGATCACGCACGAACGCAGATCACGCCTGTTTCGCCATTGGGCCTGGTCGAAATGACACGAAAACGCACGCGCGAAAGCCTGCAACATATCCTGTGTGAGGACTGTCCAAGCTGTGCCGGCCGTGGCTTCCTGATGACAGCAGAGACCGTCTGTTTCGAAATTTTTCGCGAGACCATACGGCAATCGAGACAATTCGAATTTGACGAGGTGCTGGTGCTCGCACACCAAAACGTGATTGAGCTGTTGCTGGATGAGCAAGCCAGGAGCCTTGCCGAACTGGAAGAGCAGACCGGGAAGTCGATCCGGCTGCAAACGGAGTCGCTTTATGTTCAGGATCAGTTCGACGTTGTTCTGATGTAGGTATCGGAGAAACCGCAAAGAAATGAAAGCCTTTCTGCAACGCCTGTTCAAATTCGCCGCGTATACCGCGGCTGGCGTTGTAATTTTACTGGCCATCGCGGTCGGCCTGTTTCGGCTTTTTCTACCGAGGCTTCCCGAGTACCAGGAAAATATCAAAGGCTGGGCCAGCACGGCGATTGGCATGGAGGTCGAGTTCTCCGGAATGGATGCGCGCTGGGGTTTGAGCGGGCCGGAACTCTTGTTCCGCGATGCGGCGCTGCTTCGACTGGGCAACCAAACTCGCGTAGTTGCGGCTGAAGAAGTGCGAGTCGGCATCGCGCTGACGCGTCTGCTTGTTGAGGGTGTCAGGGTTGTCGATCGCGTCGTTGTGCGTGGTGCGAGCGTCGAAGTCCGCCAGCTGGAGGACGGTCACTGGTGGATCCAGGGCGCTCCCGCTGAGGAATTGCTGGAGATGAACGCGGGCGGCAATTCCGGTCAGTCCGATGTCGAGGTGATCGGCGAAGATATCGAAATTATTTTCCTGCAGCCCGGTGATGGGCGGCCGAAATTTTTTGAGGTACCGCGCGTAACGGTGAGCGTCGACAGGAATCGTGTCGCACTGGATGCCGGCGTTCGCCTGCCGGAGGAGCTCGGTCGCCAACTCGGCATTTCGGCGACACAACTACTTACGCTGCCACAGGAAGAGCGTCACTGGGACATTGTCGTAGAGGCCGATGATGTTGACCTTGCCGGGTGGTCGCGTCTGCAACGAAAAAGCGATCGACATGTGCTGTCCGGTGCCGGCGATGCGAATTTTTCGGTTGCTTATGCCGACGGACGCATTCGCAACGCCAGCGCTGATGTCGACTTCGACGGTGTTTCACTCACGCAGAACGAGTTGTTTGACCTGCGTGGTCGGTTTGAACTCGACATCGCGTCCGACGGCTGGCTCGTTGCTGCCGAAGAATTTCAGATCGCGACGACGGACCACCAATGGCCCGTGGCGTCACTGCGAGCCGAAGTAAGTACAGATGACACGGGACAAGTGGTGTTGATGGATGTTCGCGCTTCCTATCTGAACCTGCAGGATGCCAGCCTGTTCATGCCGTTTTTGAGCCCGGATCGACAACAGCAACTATCGAATTTCGAGCCGAGTGGCAGGGTCCGCGACCTTATCGCCACCGTGTCGGATATTGGTTCTGATTCACCGCGTTTTGACATAGCCGCGCAGTTGGACTCTGTGGGTGTGGCCGCTCACGGTAATCGCCCTGGCGTCAGGGGATTTTCCGGTGTTCTGCGTGCAAATCGATTGGGCGGTCGCATCGAGATTCGTTCGGCCGACGTGATTGTCGACATGCCTGAATACCTTGCGAGCCCAATCGACATCGACTCCGCAGAGGGAACGGTCATCTGGCGTAGCAGTGACGCCAGAACGACCGTGTTGTCGGACAGTATTCGTATTCGTAACGAGGTTTTCGACAGCCAGAGTAATGTGCAATTGATTATCCACGCCGGTGATTCGTCGCCGGAGATTGACCTTGATGGCACGTGGAGCATTACCGACGTGCCCGCAGTAAAGCAGTATATTCCGCAGAAAATTATCAAGCCCAAGTTGTACAACTGGTTCCAGGCGGCACTCGTCAAAGGCTCGATACCACGCGGCACAACGACGCTGAACGGTCCTCTGGACAAGTTTCCGTTTGACAACGACGAAGGCCGGTTCCTTGTGCAGGCATCGGTTCGTAACCTGACGTTCAAGTATCATCCGCGGTGGCCGGCTACCGAACGGTCCGACATGGAGGTTGTTCTCGACAACATGCGCTTGTACTCGGTGCGCAACCGATCGATTAGCGCGGGCAATCAGACGGTCGATGCCAAGATAGAGATTGCAGACTTGCGCAACCCGGTTCTCACGATTGACGCTTTCTCGACAGGTACGCTCGAGACAATTCGAGCATTCTCGATGCAAAGTCCCATCGGTGATGTTTTTGGCGGTCAGCTGGATCGTGTCGCCGTGTCGGGAGATGCATCATTCACGCTCGATCTTACGGTGCCGCTACGAAACCCGAAGGCTTTCGAATTCACCAGTAGTGTGAGGAGCAACAACGGTACGCTGGCGATCGCCGGTTTTCCGGCGCAGATCACTGACCTGATTGGCGAAGTGACGATCGCACGGGACGATATTTCGACCGAATCTCTCGGTGCTCGCTTTCTTGGTGAGCCGGTCATCATGGATCTGACAAATTCGGATGACCCGCGATTCAGTGTTGTTGCGAGTACAAAAGGATTTGTAACCGCGGGAGCAATTGTCGACGAACTCGGGATGCCGCTCGAGGGCCTGATTAATGGTGGCACGGACTATGAAGCGCGCATACTCTTTCCGCGCGGCAAACAGGAAACGCCTTCTCCGCTGACGATTCAGATCGACACCGACCTCGAAGGCCTGGGCCTCACTCTCCCCGAGCCGGTTGGTAAACCTGACGCGACTGCCATGAAAGTCAGGGGCGACATTCGCTTCATGCCGGGGGGCAAAAAAATTGAAAGCGCCGGGTTTGCCGAGAATGGCATCGCCTGGCAACTCGCCTTCAATCGTCCCGACGACGGCTGGGACTTCGATCGCGGTGTGGTCACAATCGGCGGCGATGCCGTTCCGCCCGCAGAAACCCGTGGCCTGCACATCCGCGGCGATGCAAGCACTATTCGCCTCGGCGACTGGCTCAGTTTGTCACGCAGCGGTGTCAGGGAAGTTGGTACGGCCGATCGGATTCGTTCCATCGACCTGGTTGTTGCCGATCTATACGTCGTGGGTCAGCACTTGCAGGGGCATCACGTACGAGTTGATCGCAGTGCACGCGACTGGCTGGTCCAGCTCGAGGGTGAGGACATCGTCGGCTCTGTGTTCGTGCCCTATGATTTCGGATCTGATCGCGAAATGGTATTGGAGATGGAGCGTCTGCACCTTCCGGGTGACCAGGAGTCGACTGACGAGCCGGCGATGCTGGACCCGAGGAAGTTGCCGCCAATCAGGCTGACTGCCGCTGACTTCGCGCTGGGCGAGCGCCATGTCGGTGCCGTTGAGGTCCTCGTAGAGCGTATCGAAGGGGGTCTCGAGGCGAAGACAATTAAGACAAAAGACAAGAGCTTTGAAATCGTTGGCACGGGCAGATGGGTTGCAGACCCGGCAGATCCACTCGGCAGCCGCACGTCCGCGACAGCGACACTGACAAGCACTGACGTGATGCAGACAATGACGCGGCTCGGATTTACACCCGGAATTGTCAGCAACCGGATGAGCACACTCATTGATCTGAATTGGTCCGGTGGTCCACGTGCCGATTTTCTCGATGTCCTGAATGGAGAAGTGCAGGTACGATTCGAAAATGGTCAGCTCGAGGAAGTCGAACCGGGCGCGGGACGCATGTTCGGGCTCATGAGTATCGTCGCACTACCCCGTCGCTTATCGCTCGATTTTCGCGATGTGTTCAACAAGGGTTTTGGTTTCGACAAGATTGCAGGCACGTTTCGAATTGTCGATGGCGAATCGTACACTTGCGACCTGTCACTCGAAGGCCCAGCCGCGGATATCGGTATCGTGGGGCAGGCGAGCCTTGCCAACCGCGACTATGACCAGGTGGCCGTGATCAGCGCAAATGTCGGCAACACGCTCCCGATCGTTGGTGCGATGGTGGGAGGGCCGCCGGCCGCTGCTGCCTTGTTGATTTTCTCGCAGATCTTCAAGAAACCCTTGCAGGAGGTTGGCCAGGTTTACTATGGCATCAGCGGTTCCTGGGATCAGCCTGATGTCGAAAGCACCGATTCGGCCAACTTCGTGCGCCACGGCGAGCTTGCGGGCTGCGTTGCCGGTGCAGAGTAGAATACGGCGAGGATACGGGATCCGGGATCAACGATGCGTGTAGCAGCTATTCAGATGAACAGCGGACCCGATGTGTCTGCCAACCTCGATCATGCCGACGGCTTGTTAGCCGAAGCGGCTGAGGATGGGTGCATGCTCGCCGTCCTGCCCGAGAATTTTGCGCTGATGCCGGAAAAGGCGACCGATAAGGCAAAACACGCCGAGGTGCCGGGTAAAGGACCCATTCAGGACTTCCTGGCCGAAGCCGCCCGCCGCCATGGGCTCTGGGTCGTAGCCGGAAGCATGCCACTGGTATCGCCCGAAATTGCAGCGGAGCGCGTCTACGGTGCGTGCCCGGTCTATAACCCTGAGGGCGAAGCCAGGGCGTTGTACCGTAAAATTCACTTGTTCGATGTGGATCTGGTCGACAAGCAGGAGTCCTATCGGGAATCCCGCTCGATGTACCCGGGCGATGAACTCGTCAGTGTGAATACGCCGTGCGGTCGAATAGGCCTTTCGATTTGCTACGACTTGAGGTTCCCGGAGATGTTCCGGCGTCTCGTCGATGACGGTGCGACAGTCTTTACAGTGCCTGCTGCCTTCACGGTTACCACCGGTAAAGCGCATTGGCACATCTTATTGCGCGCGAGGGCCATAGAAAATCTGGCATATGTGATTGCGGCCGGGCAATATGGCCAACACCCGGACCGCCGTTCGACGTTCGGACACTCGCTGATCTGTGATCCCTGGGGCCGCATCCTGGCCGAGCAGGCCGAAGGCGACTGCGTTGTCAGTGCGGACATCGATCCCGAGTTACCGGCAAAGCTGCGCAGCGAGTTTCCGGCGCTGGCAAACCGTAAACTGAAATAGAGAGTCAAACTTGAGCATCAGTACGCCCCAATCGATTGACGCGGTCATGTCCCGTCTTCTTGAGCCCGTCGGGCTCGGCGAGCAACAGTTGAGCGCCACGCTCGGCACAGTCATGCGTGGCGGGGTCGATTACGCCGACCTGTATTTTCAGGTCAGCCGCCAGGAAAGCTGGACGCTCGAGGACGGAATCATTCGCGAGGGCAGCTTTAGTCTCGACCAGGGCGTTGGCGTGCGCGCGACCAGTGGCGAGAAGACCGGCTTCGCGTATTCCGACGAACTTGTTTTGCCGGCATTGGAACAGGCGGCCGGCGCAGCACGCGCTATTGCACGCCAGGGGCAGGAAAAGCGCATTCAGGCGTGGCAGCGCAGCACGGCCGCACCGCTTGTACCCGCTGGCCGATCCAACAACGAGCATTGATGATGCTCAAAAAACTGCTTTGTTGCTTGAAATTGACGCGGCCACACGTGAACTTGATCCACGCGTCGAACAGGTCATCGTTAGTTTGTCGAGCAGCCAGGACCTGATCCTGGTCGCCGCGTCTGATGGCACGATGGCCGCTGACATTCGGCCGTTGATCCGCCTCAACGTCACGGTGATTCTCGAACAGGACGGAAAGCGGGAGCAAGGCTACTCAGGCGGCGGCGCGCGCGCGGATTTGCACTATTTCATCGATGGCGACCTGCCAATCGAATACGCACGTGAGGCCGTTCGCCAGGCGGCCGTGCAGCTGGAGGCGGTAGCAGCACCGGCCGGCACAATGCCCGTGGTTCTGGGTCCGGGTTGGCCGGGTATCTTGTTGCACGAGGCCGTGGGCCATGGACTTGAGGGCGATTTCAACCGCAAGGGCGTCTCTGCGTTTAGTGGCAAACTGGGGCAGAGGGTGGCCTCCAGGCTCTGCACGGTGGTAGACGACGGAACCATGGCAAACAGGCGTGGTTCGCTGTCGGTAGATGACGAAGGTACGCCGGGGCAGAACACGGTTCTGATCGAGAACGGCATTCTGCGTGGCTATATGCAGGACAAACTCAATGCACGTCTCATGGGCGTCGATCCAACGGGTAACGGTCGCCGAGAGTCGTTTGCACACATACCGATGCCACGCATGACCAATACCTACATGCTTGCAGGTCCGCATGAGCCCGACGAAATTATCGCGTCTGTGAAAAAGGGGATTTATGCGCCGAACTTCGGTGGCGGTCAGGTAGATATAACGTCCGGCAAGTTCGTGTTCTCGGCGAGCGAGGCATACCTCATCGAGAACGGCAAAGTCACGACGCCCGTAAAGGGGGCAATGCTGATCGGAGACGGCCCTGTCGCCTTGAACGAAATTTCCATGGTCGGCAATGACCTCGAACTCGATACGGGCGTCGGTACCTGCGGCAAGGAAGGCCAGAGCGTGCCTGTCGGTGTCGGACAGCCAACGCTGAAGATTGACGAACTCACTGTTGGCGGAACTGCGTAGCCGCGAACCGGCATTTCACATAAGTTGAAATATCGCCGGTTCACGGCACACAGTGTGAGATATCTCACTCCATTCAACATATCCCTGATGTAGAGTCGCGTTATCTCCAAGGAGGGATACGACGATGGCATTCGAGAATACAATTACAGAACAAGACATGGACGCCAACGCACAGCAGTTCGTGCAGGGATTCCGCGGCGATAGCAGTGATATTGAACCGGACCTGGCCGTGGATGGCCTGTCTGATTCCATACTCTCGCGGCTCCTTGGCCTGTTCGGTGTCGGACGCTCCTGAGCTCGCATAAGGCGCTGAAGTCCGCGCCCAGCCAGCAAAACGCATCCTGGACCCGGCTCTCACGCCGGGTCTTTTGCGTTGCGGCACTGGACAATGCGGCGCGGCTATGGAGAATGAAACGACGCCAAGCGGAAGCAAACAATACTATGTGGGTCTCAAAACCAATCTACGAAAGTCTGCCGTACTTCTATTTGCTCGTGGGTGCGCTCACGCTGGGCGCTTCAATGTACGTAAATTATTGGCACTGGCCGACAATTTGCTTTGTCGTCGGTCTGTTCTGCCTGGTTGCGGGGCTGGTTGTGCTGTTGAAGCGTCGTGACTACCGGGTCACCGATCGGCGTGTTGGGCAGCGACAGGATAATTAGGCCGAGATCGGCTATTGCTCGTTGACGGCCGAATCCTGGTCGTCCGTTTCAGCGCTTTCGAAAATCTGCTCTGCATCCGGACCGCCTGTCTCTTGCCGGGTCAGCCGCAGGTCGCGATAGACTAGTTCGTGTACTCCCAGCGAAACCACGTCGCCGTCCCGCAGGCGATACTTCTTGATCTGCTTTGCACCCAGGAACAGACCGTTCGTGCTGTTGAGGTCTTCGATGACACAGCCGTTATCGTCGCTGACCAGCTGCGCATGGTGACGGCTGACGAACTTGCTCTTCACGTAAATCTCGTTGTCCGGCGACCGTCCGACGATCACGCGCCCCAGTGGGAACGCGTGTTCAGCAAGGACCTCTCCATTCGACCGTACCGCGATCTGCGTCACCGATGCAGAGACGGGCAAGCGCTGCTGAACCTGTTGCAGCTTTTCATAAATCCCTGTATCGCTTACGTGCTCCTTCCAGTTCAGCTCGTCGATGGCTGACAGGACGTCAGTTTCATCCACACTGGCTTTCTCATCGGCGAACGAACACAGCAATGCCGTGTCGCAAAGCGTGTTGACGAGGCGCGGCACGCCACCCGAGAAACGGTAGATGATGTCGAAACAGCCGTCGGTGAACAGGCCGTCTTCTTCGTGCCCGCCAACGGTCAGGCGATGCTTGATGTACTCCTCGGTTTCGCGCCGGTCCAGGGCCTGGAGATGAAAGCGCAAACGCACGCGTTGCACCAGTTGTTTCAGGCTCGGCGCATCCAGCTTATCCCGGAGCTCCGGCTGGCCCGCCAGGATGATGCGAAGCACCTTTTCCTTATGCGTCTCGATCCCGGAGATCATGCGGATCTCTTCGAGCACCTTTCGACTCAGGTTCTGCGCCTCGTCGACAATCAGCACGACTTTTTTGCCGTTAGAGTACTGCTCGATCAGGAACATGTTGAGCATGTCCAGCAGCTCAACCTTGCGCATGTTGAACGGCTTGAAGCCGAACTCGGTCAGGACTGCTTGCAGGAACTGCGTCGGCGTCAGCTGGGTCTGGGATACGACAGCGTATACAACGTTGTCCTCGACCTCCGAAAGAAATGACTGCAGCAGCGTCGTTTTTCCGGACCCGATTTCGCCCGTGATGACGACGAAGCCGTCGGCGAGCCATATGGTGGACTCCATGTACGCTTTGGCGCGCGCATGCTGCTTGCTCCAGTATATAAAGTCCGGATCGGGCGTGAGCCTGAAGGGTTGCTCGGATAGCTTGAAATGTTGCAAATACGACATCTCAATTAGTTTACCTTTTTTTTTGGGCTCGACACCATGCCGAGTTCGCACGAAAATGCGTCGATCAGGTCACATTCGTGTCAATTATGTCGAGAAGCGTATCGCGATCGTCCGCCGTTTCACCTACCACCGTGATATGGCCGAGCTTGCGGCCGGGTCGGGGCGCTTTGCCATAATCGTGGAGATGGCCGGCCTCGATTGCTCGCGCTGCAGCCGGGATCTCGCCGATGAGGTTGATCATGCCGGCGTGACCGCGGCTTGCTGTGGAGCCGAGCGGCAGATTCATGATCGCCCGCAGGTGATTTTCGAACTGACTGGTTGCGGCGCCTTCGATGGTCCAATGACCTGAGTTGTGCACGCGCGGGGCGAACTCGTTGGCCAGTAAATGATCGTCCTTGACGAACAGTTCCAGGGCAAGGACGCCGACGTAGTCAAGGTGATCGAGCAGCCGCCGCACATACTCGGTGGCTTTCCCGACGAGTTCCGGAGCGTCGACGGGTGACCGCGAGCTCTGCAGAATGCCGTCTTTGTGGACGTTTTGGCTCAGCGCATAAATTCGAACATCACCGTCGACATTCCGGACGCCGATCGAGGAGACTTCATAATCGAATGGCACCCATTGCTCGGCAATCAGGGCCTGGCGCCCAAGTGTCCCCCAGGCTTTGTCGATATCAGCGGCCGTTTGGACAAGCACCTGGCCTTTGCCGTCATATCCCAGGCGTCTCGTCTTGACGACCATCGGCAGGCCGAGCGCCTCAGCGGCAGCGACCATGTCTTCGCGTGTATCGATAGCACGGTAGGCGGGCAATGGAATGCCGAGTCGCTCGAACAGCCGTTTTTCATCGAGGCGATCCTGTGCTTGCCGCAGCGCATCCACGGGTGGGTATATCGGAACCGTGCCATCTATACCCTGCAGCGCGCCGACGGGGACGTTCTCGAATTCGTAAGTAATGACGTCGCAGCTGGCAGCCAGCTCTGCCAATGCCTTTACGTCGTCAAACGGTCGCTGGATGACATCACCGCATGCGCGGGCGGGCGGCGAGATCGATGGATCCAGGAAACGGCATTCGACGTTAAGGTCGCGGGCCGCAAAACCCAGCATCTGGCCGAGCTGGCCGGCGCCGATTATGCCGATACGCATCGTCGTTATTCGGTGGGATCGCTGTCAGCCAGGACCTTGTCGGTCTGCGCCTTGCGAAACGTCTCGAGGGCTGCCGCGAGCTTTGAATCGTTGTTGGCAAGCATTGCGGCGGCGAGCAGCGCGGCATTGACGGCTCCCGCACGACCGATCGCCATGCTGCCGACCGGGATGCCTGCAGGCATTTGTGCGATCGACAGCAGCGAATCCATGCCACTGAGCGCTTCGGACTGCACGGGGACCCCCAGTACCGGTAGTCGCGTCTTGGCGGCCGTCATTCCCGGCAGATGCGCGGCGCCACCGGCGCCCGCAATGATGACCTTGAGGCCGCGATCAACGGCGGTCTCTGCATATTCAAATAGCAGGTCCGGCGTGCGATGCGCCGAGACGACGCGGACCTCGCAGGAGATGCCCAGTGCTTCGAGTGTCTCGCTGGCGTGACGCATTGTTTCCCAGTCGGACCGGGATCCCATGATAATGCCGACATCAATACTCATCGCGAAAGTCTATCACTCTCGACAATCAATGGCAGAGACGCTGCATCGCCGCGCGAATGGGTTCGGGGTCGACATGGCGCATGATCTTCCCGATGTACTGTTTCTGCCGGCGCAGCGCACTGCGAGACTTGATTTGGCGTGCGTCGAGGACAGCCTCCAGCAAGTCTTCGTCCAGCCCGATCTGTCGCAGGTCCGACTCATTCAATGCAATCAGCTCTTCGCCGAGTTTTTGCAGTGCGAGAAACTCGCGTTTTCTCGCACTTTTGCTGGGCTTTAATTCTGTCACCGGCTACAGTACTCCCGCGGCTGAGCCTTCCGTTCCGCGGCGGGAGTCTACCATGCGGTGGATTGGCTGACAGGCTTCACAAACGGATGCAGCAGACTATGGAAAAACTCGCCAGGCGAGAATCGTTGGGCCGGGAAGATCTCGAGGGCATCGTAAAACTGGCACTCGATGAGGCGCAGAAGCGTGGCGTTGACCAGGCAGAAGTGGCGGCAAGCCACGACATTGGACTGGCTGCAACCGCTCGCCTTGGCGATGTCGAAAATCTCGAATACACAAACGATCGCGGAATCGGCATTACGGTTTACAAGGATTCCCGCAAAGGCAGTGCGAGTACGTCGGATATTTCACCTGGGGCCATTCGGGAAGCGGTCGCCAAGGCCTGCACGTTCGCTGAAGTTACAGCCAGTGACAAGTACGCGGGGCTGGCCGACGCGGAGCTCATGTGCACCGATATCAAGGATCTCGAGCTTGACCATCCGTGGACGCTCGAAGCAGCCGACGCAATTGCGATTGCGATAAAGGCTGAAGCGGCGGCGCTGGATTTCGATAAACGGATCAGTAACTCGGAAGGCGCAACCGTTTCAACGAATCGCGGTTCACGTGCCTACGGAAATACGCACGGCTTCGTTGGCAGTTACTCGCGCACCAGCCACAACATCACCTGCGTTGTACTTGCCGAATCGGACGGCGTCATGCAGCGTGATTACTACTACACGTCATCGCGCGATCCTGACGACCTTTGGGAACCCGTCACTGTCGGGGAAACAGCGGCCCGACGCGTTGTAAACCGCCTCGGGGCGCGAAAAATAAAGACGACGCGGGCGCCGGTACTGTATGTACCCGAGATCGCACGGGGTTTCATCGGTCACGCGATTGGTGCGATTGCCGGTGGTGCGCAATACCGGCGCTCATCGTTCTTGCTCGATGCGGTGGGCGAAACAATTTTTCCGGACTTTGTGAATATCCAGGAAAGGCCACACCTGGAAAAAGCCATGGCGAGCGCTCCGTACGATGCAGAGGGTGTCGCAACCTATAATCGCGAGATCGTGACCGACGGCGTGTTGCAGAGCTACATCCTGAGTAGCTATTCGGCGCGTCGCCTCGGGTTGAAAACAACAGCGAATGCCGGCGGCGCACAGAACCTGATCGTTCCGGGTGGCGGAAAGGACATGGACTCACTGCTAAAAGAGATGGGCACGGGTCTTCTTGTCGAAGAGCTGATCGGGCAAGGCGTGAACGGAGTGACCGGTGACTATTCACGCGGCGCCGTAGGCCACTGGGTGGAAAACGGCGAGATTCAGTATCCCGTTCATGAAGTAACGATTGCCGGAAATCTTCGCGAGCTGTATCAGCGCATCATCGCAATAGGCAGTGATCAGGATACGCGCGGTGGGATTCGCTGTGGATCGGTGCTCGTCGGGGAAATGACAATCGCGGGCGCCTGAGGGGAACAGCCAGTCGCGCTTAAGCCTCGCTCTCGTCGAGCAGGTCGGACAGTGAACGGCCAGAGAGCGCTTGTTCAACGGCCAGGTCAACATCACCACCCAGCTTCTCGATTACCGCCGCCCATCTCGGATCCTGGAATGAGCCGGTCTCGCCATCGACGCGCACAACCTCAAGAATGTCACTCAGCAGAATGCGCGACACCTCACGACCGGGCAACAGATCTTCATTCTCGTTGCTCGTGAGCATGCCGCGTTGTTCAAGTGCGCTGACGATCGGCGCAATGGTTATGGACGGAATTCGTAAACGCTTGCTCAACTTCGACAAGTCAATCGTCTTGGCCGGGTCTCGAAACGCCCGGCCTACCAGCAGCATCACGTTCAGGGCAAGGCGCTCGCGCATGGCATTTGACAGGCGCGGTTCCCGGCGGCCAATTCTCAAATAGGCGGGATTCTGGAAATAGAATGCAAGCTGGGCACCGATAAGCAGTATCAACCAGTTCAGGTACAACCAGATCAAAGTCGTTATCGCGCTCGCGAAACTGGCATAGATAGCCTGCGTACGAGCCGCGGTCGCGAGAAACGCGGCAAAGATCACACTGACGGTTGCCCATAGAAAACCACCGGCGACACCACCCACGAGTGCTGCGCGGAAGTGCACCTGCGTGTTCGGCATGTACATGTACAGGAACGTGAAGACACCGGTCACTAGCAGGTACGGCGTCAGCTTGCTGGTCGCGACGAAAACCGGGCCCAGCACGAAATTGTGTACGAGGGCCTGGACGATCGATTCGTCCTGCAACGAGGTAATCATGCCCAGCGCGATGACGATCACAACCGGACCAATGAGCAGCACCAGCATGTACTCGGTCAAGCGACGCGCAAAACTGCGTGGCTTGGTGACGTACCAGACATAGTTAAAGCTCTCTTCGATTTTTTGCACCATCGTGATTGCGGTGTAGATAAAGAAAGCGAGGCCGATGCCGCCCAGGACACTGCCGTTGACGCTGTTGACAAGTCTCATGAGCTGGTCAGTAATTTCCACGCCCTTGTCACCGAGCGGCTCCAGGATCGTGTACAGGCGTTGCTCGAGTTGTTTGTGGACACCCAGGCCTTTCAGGACCGCGAAGCTGAATGCCAATAACGGCACGACGGCGAGCAGCGTGGTGTAAACGAGGCTCATCGAGCGCAGCGTCAGCTGTCCCGAGAAGATATCGCGGAGCACGGCGTACAAATAACGCAGCACCCCTGTCAGGATTCGGCCGGGCAGACCGTATCGCCGCAGCGTGTCACCCCAGACGAGATTCTCGATCTGGTTGTTTAAGTTGTTGATCATTACCCAGTCATTGTACAACGATGAGGGGTACCAGAGACGTGCTCTGTTTCTCCAATCACCCACCACCCTCTTACAGTGGGCGCCGATTGGGTAGCTCCTCTCGCTTAACCTGCTCGACGTCCCTGTCTCGCTCGGATCGGGTTCCGCTTGCTTGGCGTCCTGCGTCGCATCGCTCCACACGACGCTCGAGGAGCTACCCAACCGACACCCTCCGCAGCACGATGGGACGCGGCGGTGAGGCCGGGGTGTCTCACAAAGCGAGTTTGCGAAGCAGCTGTCCGAGCGACTGAGATCCCCGGCGATCGACGCCGCGGTCAGATGGTGGGTGGCGGGTTTACGAACCTGTCATGCGCTTGAGCGCTTCCCGGTACTTGTCGCCGGTTTGCTGCAACACATCCGCGGGAAGCTCGGGACCGGGTGCCGTCTTGTCCCAATCGAGCGTATCGAGGTAATCACGCACGAACTGCTTGTCGAAGCTGGGCGGACTGATGCCGACCTCATAGCCGTCCACGGGCCAGAATCGCGATGAGTCCGGTGTCAGAGCTTCGTCGATGATGTGCAGGCGGCCCTCGTCATCGAGGCCGAATTCGAATTTTGTGTCGGCGATGATGATGCCGCGCTCGAGCGCGTAGGCCGCCGCACGTTCGTAAATCTCGATGGAAACGTCGCGCACGCGTTGGGCGAGTTTCTCACCGATCAGATCCACGACGGCATCAAAGCTGATGTTTTCGTCGTGATCGCCGGCAGCGGCTTTGCTGGCCGGCGTAAACAGCGGTTGCGGCAGCTTCTGTGCGAGTTTGAGGCCCTTGGGCAGATCGATGCCGCAGACCTGGCCTGTTTCAAGATAGTCGCGCCAGCCGGAGCCGATCAGATACCCTCGAACGACCGCTTCGATGGGCAACGGTTTCAGACGTTTGACGACAAGAGAACGGCCGCGAAGCTGCTCGCGCGTTTCCGGATCCTTGACGACGTCGTCTACTGCCAGGTCGGTCAGCTGATTGTCGATGATGTCGGCCATCATTCGAAACCAGAATAGCGAGATTTGGGTAAGTACGTGGCCCTTGCCCGGTATCGGGTCCGGCATAACAACATCGTAGGCCGACAGGCGATCGGTCGTGACGATCAGGAGATGGTCATCGTCGATACTGTATATGTCTCTCACCTTGCCACGCCCGAGTAGCGGCAGTTCGGGAATCGAAGACTCGAATAACACGTCGTTGATGCTCATTGCATGGCGCTCGTAGTCTGGGGCACTGGGATCGGATGATCGCCTCTACGCAACAGGCAGGCAAGCATTGAGCATAGGAATGCCAGCAAACAAACGTTAGGATTGGCGTTCATTCCGCTGCCCGATGGCAGGAATTTGTAGTGTACTGGGGCAAGATCATTGGCACCTTGGCAGGGCTCGCAACACTGAAGCCCTGGTTTGCGGTCCTCGGCCTGTTTCTCGGTCACCAGTTTGACCGTGGCTTCGCCGAACGTTATCGCAGTTTTGAGAAGCAGGGCGCCGACATCGGCCGCGTTTCGGAAGACTTCATACGCGCGCTTTTTCAGACCATGGGCCATCTCGCCAAGGTGGACGGGCGCGTTTCCTCGGAGGAGATTCGCGCCGCGCGAATGATCATGCATCGCCTGGGGCTGAGTCCATCACAAGTCCGGCGCGCCATCGGCTGGTTCGATGATGGAAAACGCCCGGGGTTCCCGCTGCTTCAGACGATTCGCGAGGTACGGCGCGTCAGCGCCAGAAGTGCGGCCCAGCGCGCGATGTTTGTACGCCTGCTGCTGGAGGTGGTGCTGGCGAAGGACGCACTCAAAAAGGACGAACGCTCCCTGATATGGAAGGTCTGCATCGAACTTGACATCGGGCGCGTGGAGTTCGCACAACTCGAGGCTATGATCCGCGCACAAAAAGGATTCAAGCGCTCACCGGCCGGCGACGCGGATGCGGCGCGTGTTCGCGGCGCTTATGATGCGCTTGGCATGTCGCCCGATGCCAGTAATGAAGAAATCAAGAAGGCGTACCGGCGACTGATGAACAAGAGTCATCCCGACAAGATCGCCGGCAGCAATCCGGGCGCTGACGTAATTGCGGAAGCCGAGCGTCGCACGCGAGAAGTACGCGGCGCCTATGAAATGCTCAAAGCAAGGCGCTCCATCCGATGAACTGTATGATCCTGTTTTTCCAAGCTACTTTGCCCAATACGCCAGAGGAACGACCGTGAAACCACTAATTGCTCCCTCGATTCTTTCTGCCGATTTCGCCCGTCTTGGCGACGATGTAAGGGCCGTACTCGATGCGGGGGCCGACGTCGTGCATTTTGATGTAATGGACAACCATTTTGTGCCGAACCTGACTATCGGTCCGTTGATCTGCGATGCATTACGCAATGACGGTATTGAGGCGCCGATCGATGTACACCTGATGGTCGAGCCGGTCGATCGCATCATTCCTGATTTCGCGAAGGCCGGTGCCAGCTACATAACGTTTCATCCAGAGGCGAGCCGGCACGTAGACAGATCGTTGGGGCTGATTCGTGAGCAGGGCTGCCAGTCAGGGCTGGTCTTCAATCCGGCGACACCGCTAACCTGGCTCGAGTACGTCATCGACAAAGTGGACATGGTGCTCATCATGTCCGTGAATCCAGGATTTGGCGGCCAGAAGTTCATTCCGTCGGCGCTCGACAAGCTGCGTCAGGCCAGAAGAATAATCGAAGACAGCGGGCGCGACATTCGCCTGGAAATCGACGGAGGCGTCAAAGTCGATAACATCAGGGAGATCGCTGCGGCAGGAGCGGACACGTTCGTGGCCGGGTCGGCGATCTTCGGCAGCGACGACTATGCCGCAACGATTACGGCAATGAAATCCGAAATCTCGAAAGGGACGAGTTAAGAGGGTAGCTCGGTACCCGGTTCGATCGCGCCGGGTGCGCCCCTACAATTTTCTGTTGGGTCGTGCGCCGTAAACGACTATCGTCTTGCCGCTGGCGGACACCAGCCCCTGCTCTTCAAGTACCTTGAGCACGCGACCCGCCATTTCCCTTGAGCAGCCAACGAGGCGGCTCAGTTCCTGGCGGCTGACCTTGATCTGCATGCCGTCGGGATGTGTCATCGCGTCGGGTTCATTGCAGAGATCCATGATTGCATGGGCGACTCGTCCCGTGACGTCGACGAATGCGAGGTCACCCAGCTTGCGGTTGGTGCGATCGAGTCGCGTGGCGAGCTGCGTCGCCAGCTCGAATACGAGTCCCGGGCTTTCGCTCGCAATCTGGCGGAAGCGAGGATAGGTCATTTCGGCGATTTCGCATTCGGTGCGCGTGCGTACCCAGGCGCTGCGAGTGGGCTGTTCGTAGAACAGGCCCATCTCGCCGAAGAACTGCCCTTTGTTGAGGTAGGCAAGAACCATTTCATTGCCGTCTTCGTCTTCGATCATGACCTCGACCGATCCGTCGACGATGTAGTACAGCACGTCCGGCAAATCGCCGGCATGGATCATCACGGTTTTCGACGGTACTGTGCGTACGCGGCAGTAACTCAAAAATCGATTGATCGCCGGCACATCGCTGAGATTCTTGACTGTTGTCTGCATTGATAAATCCTCGCCCCTGTTGCGGTCCTCTTTTAATACAGTTTACCGGTCAGGGCAAGCTAAGTGCGTGTTTTGTCGTGCTTTATCGCATTTTGTTGCGTTGCTATACCCAATACGCGGTCCGTGTCATGACTTTTGCGGTCAATCGCATCAAGGTCTTCACCGGTCCAGGCAGATCGACAGCACCGGCCGCGACGGCGCTTTCACCGTGTTGCGCCTCCTCGTCACGCATCGTTTCGACGATAGCCCGGCTCTTTGCATCCTCGGCGGGCAAGCCATCGAGGTGCCTGTCGAGGTGCGCGCAGACCTGGCGCTCGGTTTCGGCGATGAAGCCCAGGCTCCATTTGTCGCCAAGCAGGCCACTCGCCGCGCCGATGGCGTAGGCTCCTGCATACCAGATCGGGCTCATCCGACTTGGCTCCTCGCCGAGCTCCTGAATGCGTTGTTCGCACCAGGCCAGATGATCGAATTCCTCCGCCGCCGCGTGCTGCATCTGTTCTTGAATAGTCTTGTCGCGAGCGACCGTCGCGTGGCCCTGATACAGGGCCTGCGCAGCGACTTCGCCGGCATGGTTTACACGCATGAGGCCCGCAGCATGTGATCTCTGCGCAGCGTTGAGGTCATGTTCTTCGATCGAACCGGCGGGATAGTCTCTTGCCGGGCGTCCGGCCGGCGCCGCGACGGTACGCAGCGCCTTGTCGGCACCAGCCAGCAGGCGGTCGATCGGGGAAAGTTCACGAATTGTCACAATTGGATTATAGCGAAACCGCGCAGTCGGACGGTATACTCCGCTGCCTTTTTTAGCAGCAGCCCCGAAAACATCTAGGAGATAGTGCATGAAACTGCGTGTGACATTGATCGTTGCAGCGTTACTGGCCCCGATTTCGTTAATGGCCCAGGAAGTAGCGCAGAGCCCATGGTCGGGCAAAGCGACGCTCGGTTACCTGGCGACCTCTGGTAATACCGAGAACTCTACCCTGAACACCGGTGTCGAAGTCGGCTTCGCGACAGGCAAATGGCAGCATTTTGCCAAAGCGTTCGCGCTATCGGCCTCTGAAAATGAGATTACGACAGCGGAGGCGTATGAGCTGGGCTGGAAGACCGAGCGCAATCTGACGGACAAGGATTTCGTTTTTGGGCGCCTGGACTGGCGCAAAGACAATTTTGGTGCGTTCGATACCCAGTTTTCGCAAACCGTGGGCTATGGTCGCCGACTGCTCAAGACGGACAGGCACCTGCTAAATGTGGAGGCTGGCGTCGGTGCGCGGCAATCGGAGCTGCAGAGCGGAATAACCGAAAATGAAACGATTTTTCGTGGTGGCGCTTACTACAAGTGGAAGTTCAGTGAGACGGCCGAGTTCCGTCAGGACCTGACGGCCGAGTCGGGCAGCGAAAACACCTACCTGGAGTCAGTCAGTGCGGTGTCCGCCAAGCTGCTGGGCCAGCTGGCGCTGGTTGCATCGTTTACCGTCAAGCACAACACCGACGTCCCCGCTTTGACCGAAAAAAGCGATACCTATACGGCTTTGTCGCTCGAATACATCTTCTGAGTAGCGCTGCCGTGGCGATGGCCATCGACATCGCGCTTGTAAAGCTTTGAAAAATAAGAATAAAAAGCGCCCGGGAATGGGCGCTTTCATTGTGGAAGAAAAACCCGGATTGTTTGCATTGCTGCAGGGGCTACAGTAGAATTTCGCGCCTTTCGCCTATCCCGCGATCGTTTGCGCGCGCGGGTGGCTGACGGGGCATTCGGGTCAAGCCAGATCCCCGGAAAAACAAGCTCATTCCCTTACGGAAACCAGAATTATGAAGACGTTTTCTGCGAAGCCAGCAGAGGTGCGCCGCGATTGGTACGTGGTCGACGCAACAGGAAAGACCCTGGGTCGCCTGTCAACCGAGATCGCTCGTCGCCTGCGTGGCAAGCACAAGCCGGAGTACACGCCGCATGTGGACACCGGGGACTACATTGTTGTCGTGAATGCGGAAAAGGTTCGAGTAACCGGCAACAAGCTGAAGGGCAAGATGTATTACCATCACACCGGATACATCGGCAACCTGAAGTCCGCTTCACTTGAGAAGATGCTGGATGAGAAGCCTGAGCGTGTGCTGCAGTTCGCAGTCAAGGGCATGCTTCCACGCGGTTCGCTTGGACGCCAAATGCTTAGCAAGCTCCGCGTATTTGCGGGTCCTGAGCACAATCATACTGCGCAGCAGCCTATTCCCCTGGATGTAAATGCCTGAGGCTTTGCCCTCCTGTGTTGAGAAAAGACTTATGAGTGATACATTTTTTTACGGTACCGGTCGTCGCAAGACCTCGACAGCGCGCGTATTTCTGTCGCCCGGAAAAGGCGACATTACGGTCAATAAGCGTCCGCTGGGCACTTTCTTCGGCCGCAAGACGGCGCAGATGATCGTTCGCCAGCCGCTGGAACTGACGCAGTTGGCGGAAAAGTTCAATGTCAACGTCACGGTCAAGGGTGGTGGAACGACCGGCCAGGCCGGCGCCATTCGCCACGGCCTGACGCGTGCGCTGATGGCGTACGATGAATCATTGCGCCCCTCGTTGCGTAAAGCGGGTTTCGTGACCCGCGATGCGCGTGAAGTAGAGCGCAAGAAGGTCGGTCTCAGAAAAGCACGTCGCGCTACGCAGTACTCGAAGCGCTAAGCGCCCGGGACAACCGATCTCTTTTTACTGGGGGATCGTCTAGCGGTAGGACTGCGGACTCTGACTCCGCCAACGGGGGTTCGAATCCCTCTCCCCCAGCCAAAAAAATAAAGGGGCCCCATCGGGGCCCCTGTTTTTTTTCGTCTGTGTCGAGGGTTCGAACCCCAGGGTTCGATCCGAGGCACGCGCAGCGTGCCGACAGTCGTCGCCGCGTAGCGGCGCGACCATCCCTCTCCCCGGCGCGACCATCCCTCTCCTAGACTCGCATCTCCCTGACGCCGTCGTCGCCGGCTATCAGAAGTATGTCGGCGGGCCTGTGAGCGAATATGCCAACTGTCACAACCCCTGGGATACGGTTGATGCGTGCTTCCATTTCGACCGGGTTGGAAATCTGCAGGTCTTCCACGTCGAGGATGTGATTGCTGTTATCCGTGACAAATCCCTCGCGCCATATCGGGTGTCCGCGCATCTTCAGAAGCTTTCGAGAGACGAGTTCCTGCGCCATCGGCAGCACCTCGATCGGTAGCGGAAAATCGCCGAGCATTCCTACGAGCTTGCTATCGTCGACAATGCAGACGAAGCGTCGCGCTGCGGCGGCGAGCACTTTTTCGCGCGACAAAGCGCCACCGCCACCCTTGATAAGCTGCAGGTGCTTGTTGGATTCGTCGGCGCCATCGATATAGACATCGATATCGCCTCCCATCTCGTTGAGCGTCTTGACGTCGAATCCCCGTTCCTGAAGAAGTCCAGTCGATGCCTTTGAACTCGACACGACGGCTTCAATGCGATCGCGAACGTCGGGCAGCATATCGATCAGGTAGTTGACTGTGGAGCCGGTGCCGACACCCAGGACGGTGCCTGGCTCTATGAACTGCAACGCTGCCTCGGCGGCGTTGCGCTTTTTCTGAGATGCGTCCATAGGAGCGTACTATAGTGAAATCGCCGCGAATTGCACGCATGAACGGCGGCGCACAAAGCTCAGCAATGAAAAGAGCCCGCCGAAGCGGGCTCTTTTACTTGCTTGGGAAGAAGGCCTCTTCCGAAGCGACCAGCTAGCTACCGCCTTCTTCTGCGTGAAGCCTTCTTCTTGGCTTTGCGCTTGGTAGCTTTTCTCTTGGTCTTACGCTTGGCTACTTTCTTTTTCGCCTTACGCTTGGTCTTACGCTTGGCTACTTTCTTTTTCGCCTTGCGCTTGGTCTTTCTCTTGGTCTTACGTTTAGCTTTTTTCTTGGTCTTACGCTTGGCTACTTTCTTTTTCGCCTTGCGCTTGGTCTTTCTCTTGGTCTTACGTTTAGCTTTTTTCTTGGTCTTACGCTTGGCTACTTTCTTTTTCGCCTTGCGCTTGGTCTTTCTCTTGGTCTTACGTTTAGCTTTTTTCTTCGTCTTACGCTTGGCTACTTTCTTCTTCGCCTTGCGTTTGGCCTTCTTCTTCGTTTTACGTTTGGCTACTTTTCTCTTAGCCTTTTTCTTCGTCTTACGCTTGGCGACTTTCTTCTTCGCTTTGCGCTTCGTAGCTTTCTTCTTGGTCTTTCTCTTCGTTGCACGCCGTTTAGGCGCGGCTTTTTTCCGTGCTGTTACTTTCCGCTTCTTGGCGACTTTGCGCTTCGAAGCTTTTTTGCGAGACTTCTTTTTGGTAGCCATCTATTTTCTCCGTGTCGGGTACCCGGCGTTGAGTATATACAACAATCGCAAAAAATCCAGAAAGTTACGTTGTTATCAGCCTCTTAAGAGAGGCCCTTCATGGCGCGAGCCGAGAGCCGGGTCGCCAAAAATCTGTTCAGGTTCGAATTGCGTCTGCAGTGCATCGAAAAAAACGGTGGCCGGGAACTTTGAAACCGAACAAGGAGTACATCGATTCGCAACGACTAAAGCAATCAACGAGGATGAACCTCCCGACACGAAAATGTCGCCGGGTTGCGACATATCGGCACGCGTAAAACGATTCAGCCTGCTGAATCAGGCGGCGGCGGAGCGTCGCTGATAACGCGATAAAGCCGTATATCCCAAGCGTTTGGCGTAATTTTCTCGACTTTTTGGCACTCGAATGCGACGCCGACAAGTTTCGGGCGGAACCAGTGCTTTCGGTGTCGCAAGAATGAAAAGCAGCGGTCGTAATAACCGCTGCCCATACCGATACGGTTGTTTTGGAGGTCGTACGCAACGGTCGGCGTAACGACGATGTCTAAATTGCGTGGGGAAATAAAGTCGCCGCTCGCCGGCTCCCAAATTCCGAACCAATTTCGTTCGAGCGTCGATTCAGAACGAATTTCCCGAAACGACATTTTGTGCCCGGCGCGCAAAACGGGGACAAAAATGCGCTTATTTGCGCGCCAGGCCCGTTCGATGATGTCGCGTGTATCGACCTCGTCATCCATTGGCAAAAAGCATCCAACGAAACGACTCGATGAAAATTCGCGGGAACGGATCACGCGTTGGCAGATTGTTGCGGACGCACTTCTGCGCGCATCGGGGTGCATTTCGCGCCGTGCGCGCAACGCCGTTGCGCGGAGATCTTTCATAAGGAGGCGCCTCCCGCCTGTGCCGTTACAAACCTTCGCTCTCGAACCGGAGCAACAGGTGGGGTCAGTCGTGGCTTCAACAGGCTCACCGCCGAAACGGTTCTGCACATATGATGCCGACAGTACACGACCCCGAGGTAAAAATTTAGGGTCGAAAGGTTTCCAGGTCGGTATCGAACACTGCAGGAGACGCCAATTCAGTTATTAACTTCATCGCGGGCCACAATTCAGAGATCGAGTTGTTGCGAATCGCTCAGAACATGGTCGACGCGATCGGAAATGAGTTTAAGACGTTGACTAATGCCACCTTCAAGTTCGTGATCGCGTGCTTTAGCATGCATCAGGTCATTAGCCATATTGAGAGCCGCCATCACGGCGATGCGGTCGAGTCCCACGATCCTGCCACTGTCGCGGATCTCGCGCATTTTTTCATTCAGTATTTCAGCGGAGTCGAGTAAATCTGTGCGTTCTTCGAGGGGACATGCAACCTGGTATTCCTTGTCGAGAATACGGACGCTTACCTGGGCGAATTGATCGGTCATGCCGCGTACTCCATATGCCTGTGTTGCGACGATATCAAGAACTCTGCTCCATCGCTTTGAGCCTGCCAATCATCGCTTCGACTCGTGCGCGAACCTGCTCGTTCTTTTGCAGGAGGTTTGCGCGCTCGGAGGTCAAGACGTCTTGACGCTGCTTAAGCGAGCGATTCTCGTCCTGCAACCGGTCGCAAACGCGAACCAGCGCATCGACGCGCTTTTCGAGTCGTTTGAGTTCGTGCTCAAAGGTCGAGCTGATGCTTTCAGTCATAGTGAGAATATAGTCAGGCGACACGGGAGAATCAATCATCTCTCTGCATCTCACGATGGCGGCATAGCCCTGAGAAACGGTCCGTGGGATCATAAGAGTCTGGAAGAATTGAAAAGGTTGGCTGCTGAATGGATGAAAAAGTCGATCATGACCGGCTTGACGATGCGCTCAAACGATGCGGCGCAAGCTGGGATGCTGCGCAAACTCACGGGCTATTGACGGGCCGGCTGGCCGTCGCCGGTGTTGCTGCGGGACCGGAATGGCTGACCCAGGTACTCGAAGGAACTGA
The DNA here is from genome assembly GCA_963841165.1 of uncultured Gammaproteobacteria bacterium. Taxonomy (GTDB): domain Bacteria; phylum Pseudomonadota; class Gammaproteobacteria; order Steroidobacterales; family Woeseiaceae; genus UBA1847. Next base: position 137,348 of record CAWJCA010000044.1, read on the forward strand.
CGAATCCAACGCCCTGCGTTCGGAATGTCAGAAAATGCTCGATACGCTCTACCAGTCGACATTCTGGCAGCTGTCAGAACGCTTGTCTGAATTCGCGCCTTTATTACCCGACGACGACAACGATGCGGGCGAACGAACCGTTGCCATGGCGCACTGGTGCGAGGGATTTTTACACGGCCTGGTTTCGGCGAAGCACGGCGATGCTCTGCGAGACCGGCTCGCGGCCGAGCCGCTCGCAGACATTATTCGTGACATGCTGCAAATCACGCGGGCCGAACTCGATGACATGACCGACGAGGAAACCAATGAAGCCGCGTACGTCGAGCTGGTCGAATACCTGCGAGTCGCGGCCCAGTTGACCTACGAGGAACTCGCTGAGATCCGTCACAGCGCCGATTCTCCGCCGGAGAGCGGCCGCGACACCATGCATTAATGGCCGCGAGCGGCGTAGAATACGGCTCGCCAAAAACAAAACGAGCGCAGTGCCAAATGGACAGGAAAGAATTTGAACGCCGCCGCAAGCAATTGGCACGTATGGTCGGTACCGGCGGTATTGCCATTCTTCCGGCGGCGCCAGTCAGGACGCGAAGTCGTGATGTCGAGTACCGTTATCGACAGGACAGCGACTTTTATTACCTGACCGGATTTGCCGAGCCGGAAGCTGTGGCGGTCCTGGTTCCGGGCCGCGATACCGGGGAGTTTCTGTTGTTCTGCCGTGATCGTAATCCGGACAAGGAACAATGGGATGGCTCGAGGGCGGGGCCGGCTGGCGCCGTCAGCGACTACGGTGCTGACGATGCATTTCCCATTGACGATATCGATGACATATTGCCGGGGATAATTGAGTCCTGCAGCCGTGTCTATTACACAATGGGCATGTATTCGGACTTCGACGCGCGTATTGCAGACTGGGTTAACTCTTTGCGTTCCGGCTTGTCGCGCGGTTTGCATACGCCGCAGGAATTCGTGGCACTCGATCATCTCCTGCACGATATGCGCCTTTACAAGAGCCGTGGTGAGATTGCAGCCATGCGGAAATCTGCCAAGGTGGCCGTGAACGCCCACAAACGAGCAATGCAGATGACGCGGCCCGGACTCTTCGAGTACGAGGTCGAGGCGGAGTTTCGCCATGAGTTTCGACGTAACGATGCCTGGGTCTCATACAGCCCTATTGTCGGCGGTGGCGCTAACGCCTGCACTTTGCACTACGTTGAGAATAACGCCGAACTCAATGATGGGGACCTGCTGTTGATCGATGCGGGTTGTGAGCTCGACTACTACGCATCCGATATCACGCGGACGTTTCCTGTTAACGGGCAGTTCAGCCCGGAGCAACGTGCGGTCTACGAAATTGTCTTCGAAGCGCAGCTCGCAGCGATTGACAAGACGGTCAAGGGCAACCACTGGAATGACCCTCACGATGCGGCCGTCAAAGTCATCACGAAAGGATTGCGAAAGCTCGGCTTGCTGGATGGCAAGCTGCCGAAGCTCATCAAGGACGGTGCCTATCGGCAATATTACATGCACCGCACAGGCCACTGGATAGGCATGGATGTGCACGACGTAGGCGATTACAAAGTGAGTGACGAGTGGCGCGTGCTTGAAACCGGCATGGTGACTACGGTCGAGCCGGGTATCTATATCCCTGGCAAAAGAAGCATTCCGAAGCGCTTCCGCAATATTGGTATTCGCATCGAGGACGACGTTGCCGTGACGGCCAGAGGTCCCGATGTTTTGAGCAAAGGCCTGGCGAAGGACCCCGACGACATCGAGGCGTTGATGCAGGGCTCATGAGCACGAGCGGTCAAGACAATTATTACGACATTGTGATTGCCGGCGGCGGCATGATCGGCACATGTCTCGCGCTGGCGCTTGCGCCACTCGGTTTGCGCGTTGCCGTTGTGGAGGCTGTCGCGCGCGAAGCGAGCGCGCAGCCCAGTTTCGACGATCGTTCCACGGCGCTGTCCCGCAGTACGCAGCGCATGTTCGAAGCAATGGGTCTGTGGGACGAGATTGTTTCGGCATCGACGCCGATTCACAGCATCCATGTATCTGACCAGGGCCGTTTCGGTTTTTCGCACATCGATGCCGAAGAGCAAGGCGTGGAAGCGCTCGGTTACGTCGTCATAAACCGGGTGCTGGGCAGCGTGTTGCAGTCTGCAGTGCGCGGGCTCGACGGCGTGGATGTGATGTGTCCCGCGCGCATTGTCCGCGTCGAACTGACCGCCGAACAGGCAGGGGCCATCGTCGAGCCTGGCGAGGGCGAGCAAAGAACCCTGCGTTGCAAGCTGCTGGTTGCAGCCGACGGTGCCAACTCAAGCGTGCGGGAAATGATGGGCATCTCCGTACAAAAGCGCGAGTACGGTCAGCGCGCCGTCATCGGTAACGTGCTGTCCGAGAACAAGCTGGAGAACCGGGCATTCGAGCGATTTACGCCCCAGGGGCCGCTCGCTGTGCTGCCGCTTGCCGATGACCGTGCCGGGTTTATCTGGGCGGTTTCGGAGCACGATGCGGATCGTGTGCTCGCGCTGGATGATGAGACCTTCCTCTGCGAGTTGCAGGAGGAGTTTGGTTACCGGCTGGGGGCTTTTTCGCACGCCGGCAAACGCGCGTCCTATCCGCTGACGTTGAGCAAGGCGCTGCGCCTTACTGCAACGCGAAGCGTGCTGATTGGCAATGCGGCGCATGGTTTACATCCGGTTTCGGCCCAGGGTTTCAACCTGGGCATGCGTGATGTTGCGGCACTGTGCGACTGCATCGCTGACAGTCGCGCCGAATCAAACGGTTTCGATCCGGGCAATAAACAGCTCCTGGAGCGCTACGCACGCTGGCGTCGCAGTGACCAGAACAAGCTCGTGCGATTCACGGATAGCCTGGTTCGATTGTTCGGCAGTTCACGCCGGCCATTTCGCACGCTGCGTAACCTGGGCATGCTGGGATTCGACCTGATCCCCGGAGTTCGATCGGTATTTGCAAAACACACGATGGGTCTTGCCGGAAATCTCCCGCGGTTGTCGCGCGGGGTGCCGCTAAAATGAAGCGGCATTACGAAGTCGTCATCGTGGGCGGTGGCTTGGCGGGGCTGACGCTTGCGGCACTGCTTGCACAAAGCCGACACAATACATCGCTCGGCATCACCTTGCTGGATGCGGCCGCGCGGCCCCAATTTCTTGCGGGCGATGACATATCGCTGCGGGTTTCGGCCATCGCGAGCGGATCGGCCCGGCTCCTGGAGTCGATAGGCGCGTGGCCGTTGATCAGCGAGTCGCGACTCAGCCCCTATGAGTGCATGCGCGTCTGGGATGAGAGCGACACGCCGGACGGCCCAGCTGCCTTGCGATTTGATGCGGCCGAATTCGCAGTGCCGCAACTCGGGTTTATTGTTGAAAATATTGTGTTGCAGGATGCGCTGCTTCGCCAGCTCGATACCACGAATGTCGCGTTGCGATTTGCGAGCCCTTTGCGCTCGCTCGAGCAATCCGGACGGCAATACACGGTCAAGCTGGAGGGAGGCGAACGCTGTGTCGCCGATCTGGTCGTGGGTGCCGATGGGGCGCGCTCATTCGTGCGCCGCGCGGTTGCAATCGAGACCAGGAATTGGCCATACGCTCAGACGGCATTTGTCACGCATCTTTGTCCCGCGCGCGAGCACAAAGCGACAGCTTGGCAACGGTTTCTGCGCAACGGTCCACTCGGCATGCTGCCGCTGGCCGACGGCCGGGTTTCCGTGGTCTGGTCCACAACACCGGACCTGGCAAAGCGCGCACTTGATGCGTCCGACGAAGCGCTCGGCACGATGCTGACAAACGCGTCTGACAGTGTCCTGGGCGAGCTCGCGGCGGCGGGACCGCGAGGTGCATTTCCGCTCGGCGCACAGCACGCACGACGCTATGTATTGCCTGGCATTGCGCTGATTGGCGACGCGGCCCATGCGATTCACCCCTTGGCCGGTCAGGGCGCGAATCTCGGGCTGCAGGATGCCGCCGAACTTGCAGCCGTCCTGGATGCCGCGTTACAGCAGGGTCTGCACCCGGGTGACGAGCCCGTATTGCGACGTTATGAGCGCGCTCGAAAGGGCGCGAATGCCACCATGTTGCATTTCATGACTGGCCTGAATCGCCTGTTTGCGACAGACTCGCGTCTGGTTGCAGAACTGCGATCGGCCGGAATGCGGATGTTCAATCGCAGTGGCCCGATAAGAGAACGCGCCGTCAAGGTCGCGCTAGGCGTCCGCTGACGCCGCAAAAGGGGAAACATGAAGCAGCGCTATGTCTACATGCTCGCGGCATTGCTGACGGTCATCGGTCTGTCCGTCTTTATTTACAAGTGGCAGGTGCTGGGTTTCCCGGTGAGTGAGAACCAGGAGACCCCGGTCTGGACCATCGAATCCGCAATCAACTTCGACAGCGGCCCCGGGTCGATCAAGGTGCAGCTGCACGTGCCGACGTTGACGCCCGGCTTTCGAATGCTCAATGAAAATTCGGTGTCGCGTGGCTATGGCTTCAGCCTGAATTACGGTAGCGGCGGTCGACAAGCGCAGTGGGCGATCCGCCGGGCCGATGGCGAACAAACGATTTACTACCGAATATCGGTTTACGAGGATGACCTGGTCGACCAGTCCGATACGACGCCGCCGTTTCCACCGTTGCCCGTGATTAACGAACCTCTGAAGACGGCCGTCGATGTACTGGTATCCGACGTGCGCGATCAATCGGCTGATACAGCGTCATTTACGACCGAGCTGTTGCGTCGCGTTAACGACCCGTCACCGGATCCGAACGTAGAGCTCCTGATGGCGGGCGTGCGATCGAACGCCGACTTCGTCGCGGTTGTGACGACAATACTGGCTGCGGCCCGTATACCCGCACGCATGGTGCGCGGGTTTCCGCTTTCAGGCCGGCAGCGCAGTGCGTCGCTGGCCGCCTGGCTCGAGGTACACGACGGCGACCGCTGGCTGTACTTCAATCCAGTGACGGGAGAAGAGCGCCTGCCAGATCGTTTTCTGGTCTGGTGGCGCGGCAACGAGCCGCTTGTCAGCGTGGAGGGCGGCAGTAACGTCGAAGTGAGTTTTGCGATCCAGGAAAATCACCTGGACGCGGTGGCCATTGCCGAAACGCAGGCGGCCAAGAGCGGCACCTTTGCCGTCGACTTCTCTCTCTACAGCCTGCCCATACAGACACAGGCCGTGTACAGCGTGCTGCTCATGATTCCGGTGGGTGCGCTGATTATGGTCTTCTTTCGCAACTTCGTCGGCATCGATGCATTCGGCACGTTTATGCCTGTCCTGATCGCACTTGCGTTTCGTGAGACAAAGTTGTTCTGGGGTGTCGTGTTGTTCACAACGCTGGTCGCCCTCGGACTCAGCATCCGGTTCCTGCTCGATCGACTGCGGCTATTGCTCGTACCACGTCTGAGTGCCGTGCTTATCGTGGTCGTTATCCTGATGCTTTTTATCAGTCTGACCTCGCATCAACTGGGTCTCGAGACGGGGCTTTCTGTCGCGCTGTTTCCGATGGTGATTATCGCCATGACCATCGAACGCATGTCCGTCGTCTGGGAAGAACGCGGAGCAGCTGACGCGATGCGTGCGGGTCTGGGCAGCCTCGTCGTGGCGGTCTCTGCTTACATTTTCATGGGCATGCCGTGGCTCGAGCACCTTATCTTTACCTTTCCCGAACTGCTGCTGCTGATCCTGGCAATGGTCCTGCTGGCGGGCCGCTACACGGGCTATCGCCTGACGGAATTGCGGCGTTTCCGAGCGATGATCACGGACTGATGTTTGCAGCCGCGAAAAAGCTGCGCAGCAAAGGTGTTCTCGGGCTGAATGAACGCAATTCAGACTACATCATGCGGCTCAACCCGCGGCGCCTTTACCCGTTGGTGGACGACAAGGCACTGACCAAGGAAGTCGCTCTCAAAGCGGGCATGGCCGTGCCCGACCTGTACGGCATCATTGCCCACCAGGGAGAAGTGCGGCGGTTTGCTGACATCGTTCGCGATCGGGATTCATTCGTCATCAAGCCGGCCCGCGGCAGTGGCGGCGACGGTATTCTTGTCGTCATTGGCCGCGGCAAACGCAAACGCGACAACTATCGCCTGAGTAATGGCATTTTTGTTTCCGAAGGCGAAATTCTGCACCATATTTCCAACACAGTCGGCGGTCAGTACAGCCTTAGCGGCAATCCTGACAAAGCGCTGATCGAGTACTGCGTGCATTTTGATCCGACGTTCGCAGAAGTGAGTTTCCAGGGAGTGCCTGATATCCGTGTCATTGTTTATCGAGGCTATCCGGCCATGGCGATGGTGCGCTTGCCGACACGAGCGTCCGACGGCAAGGCCAATCTGCACCAGGGTGCCGTCGGTGCAGGGGTTGATCTCGCCACGGGCGAGACCTTGACTGGCGTACTCGGCAACGAGGTCGTTGACGAACACCCGGATACCGGTGCACACATTGCCGGGTTGCAGATTCCCAACTGGGATTTCATCCTGGAGTCTTCGGCACGCGGATACGATGTCACGGGGCTCGGTTATCTTGGCGTCGATATGGTCATTGATCGTGATCGGGGTCCGCTGATTCTGGAGATGAATGCGAGGCCCGGACTCAACATCCAGATCGCGAACGGGACCGGGCTTGCGCAGCGCATTGCGCGCATCGAAGCGCTTTACGATTCTTCCGCCGGCCCCGCAGAGCGCGCCGCTATTGCGCGGCGCGAGTTCCAGACCGTGGTGGAGCACCAGGCGAGTCTGTTTTAACGTCGCGCTGCGGCTTTCTGCTTCATCTGCGCCGTAAGCCAGACATCCATGCGTTGTTCGAGAATATCGAGCGGTAACGCGCCGCCGCCGAGCAGTTCGTCATGGAAAGCCCGGATGTCAAAGTCATCACCGAGATGCAGTTCGGCGCGCTCGCGCAGCGTCAGCATCTTCAGCTGCCCGATCTTGTAAGCGAGCGCCTGGCCAGGCCAGGCAATGTAGCGATCAATTTCATTGACGATATCGTGCTCGGTTTTTGCAGCGTTGTCCTTAAAGAAGTCGATCGCCTGTTGGCGGGTCCAGCCTTTGAAGTGCATGCCGGTGTCTACAACGAGTCGCACTGCGCGCCACATGTCATAGGTTAGCTGACCAAAGCGTGAGTAGGGGTCCTTGTAAAGCCCGAGATCGTAACCGAGCCGTTCGCTGTACAGACCCCAGCCCTCGACAAAAGCGGTAAAACCCAGGAAACGCCGGAACATCGGCATATCACCCAATTCCTGCTGCAGCGCAAGCTGCAGGTGGTGGCCGGGCATGGCTTCATGCACGCTCAGTACCTCGATTTCGTACTTTGGACGAACTTCCGGCTTGTAGAGGTTTACCCAGTAAATGCCCGCGCGGCTGCCGTCAGCGGCGGGTCGGGAATAATAAGCCGTGGTCGTATCGGGAGCGATCGAATCGGGAATCGGCTTGACGCCGTAAGGCATTCGCGGCAGTACACCGAACAACTTCACGAGCTCCGGATCGATACGTTTGCAGGTTGCGAGATAGGCTTCATACAGTTCGTCGGGATCGTCGAAATAGAACTGCGCGTCGGTTCGCAGGAAAACGAGGAATTCCTGGAAGCTACCCTCGAAGCCGACCTCATCGATAATTGTCTGCATCTCGCCGCGCATGCGCTTGACCTCTTCAAGTCCGAGCCGGTGAATCTCGTCGGGTGTCATGCGCGTTGTCGTGAACGAGCGCGCCAGGTGTTCGTACCAGGCGTCGCCGTTTGGCAGTGCCGACTGGCCGATGCTGTCGCGCGATGCCGGCAGGTACTTGCCGTTGAAGTAGCGGTCAAGCTTCTTATAAGCGGGCAAGACTTTTTTCTCGATCGTCTCGAGCGCCGATGCGCGCAGGCGCTGCTGGTCGTCGGCCGGTACCGAGTCCGGCATGTTGGCAAAGACGCGATAAAACGGGCTGTCCACAGGATTCTCGACAAGCTGCATTGCGAGCTGCAGCGTTATGCGTTGCATCAACACCCTGGGTGCCATGATGTCCGCTTTGCGGCCGGCCTCAGCACGTTCGATTTCCTGGTCGATGACGACGTCGATCTTGCCCATACGAGCGAGCCAGTCTTCGAAGTCCCTGCTCGTCGTGAGGCGCAGCTGATTCGTCACGTTCTCGAGGTTTTGCACACCGCCTCGATGGAAGAACGGCAGCAGGTATCCGCGAAACTGATGCAGGTCGACGTCGTCCTGAAGCTGGCGCCGAAACAATTCGTAGTTGAGCTGATCGGCGTCGGACAGCGCACCGCGATCGATGGCGTACGCGCGGCGCAGGAATTCGCGTGTTTCTTCGTGGCGGCGCTCGATCGCAGCCATGCTCTCGTCCTTCCACCGGTCGTTATAGCGACGATCGCCAATCATCGAGGCCATGACCGGTGAGTTCGCGAGCTGCCACTCCCAATGTTCCTCCAGGAGTGTCGCGAAATCAGTGCCCGCATCGGCAAAGGCTGCGGACCAAGCTGCCAGTAGCAGGGCGGCCAGCGCGATATTGAGCCTTTTCATGCTGAGTTCCTTGTCTGGGATCGGGGGCATTGTCACCGTCGGCGCCCCGGCTGGCAACCGGACCGGCCTTTGGCTATGATTGCGCGCACTGATCTATAGCGTGCACAGAAGAGACCTCGTTTAATCGGGGCGCCGAAGGCGCAACACGCTCGGAAACGCTCAGGCAGAAGGACTGAGTACGCTGATCAGCTCTGGAGAGAGGCCAGACGGCCCACCGAAGGGGTATGTGGCTTGCGCCGAAACATCGGCGGCCATTGATCTCTCAGGTTGCAAAGGACAGAGGGGCGGCAGGCCTGGCGGCCTGCCGCCTTTTTTTTTGCATTACAACGACGACGAGCTGACGGCATGGGTTTAAGAACACCGCTTTACGACAAACACGTTGAAGCCGGCGCGCGTATCGTCGACTTTGGCGGCTGGGATATGCCGCTGCATTACGGGTCGCAAAAAGAAGAACACCATGCGGTGCGGCAAAATGCCGGCATTTTCGACGTCTCGCACATGACGATCGTCGACCTCAGCGGCGACAAGGTACGCGAGTTTCTGCAACACCTGGTTGCCAATGATGTGGCCAAGCTAAAGGACTACGGCAAGGCGCTGTACACCTGCATGCTCAATCCGGCCGGTGGCGTCATCGATGATTTGATTATCTACTTTGTGGCCGATACGCAGTACCGGTTGATCGTTAATGCGGCAACACGCGAAAAGGACCTGGCCTGGATCAGGGAACAGGCGGCTCCGTTCGACATCAGGGTCGTTGAGCGCGCCGAACTGGCGATGATCGCCGTGCAAGGACCGAACGCGCGCGAACTCGCTGCACCTTGCATCGACGCAGACTGGCGCGATGCGGCGCTGGCATTGAAACCCTTCAACGGTCTGCAGGCGGGCGACGTTTTCGTGGCGCGTACCGGCTACACGGGCGAGGACGGCTGGGAGATAGTGCTGCCGGCGGCCAGCGCACCGGCCACCTGGGATCGCCTGCTGGCCGCGGGGGCTGCGCCTTGCGGCCTTGGCGCACGTGACACCCTGCGGCTCGAGGCCGCGATGAACCTGTATGGCTCGGACATGGACGAATCGGTTTCTCCGCTCGAAGCAGGGCTCGCCTGGACCGTGGCCTGGGAGCCTGCCGATCGCAATTTCATTGGACGGCAGCCGATGGAAAAATTACGAAACTCCGCGGACAAGAAGCGTTTCGTCGGTCTGCTCCTGGAAGATCGTGGTGTATTGCGTAATCACCAGAACGTTGTCGTCGAGGGTGTGGGCGAGGGCGAAATCACGAGCGGCGGTTTCTCGCCGACGCTGGGGCGCTCGATAGCGCTGGCACGTCTTCCTGCGGGCGACTACGACCGCGCCCAGGTAGAAGTCAGGGGAAAACTCCTGGATGTCCGAATCGTCAAGACGCCGTTCGTTCGTAACGGGAAAATTCTGATCGACGTCTGACGTCGTTGCAAAAAAAATCATAGGGAGTAGCAAAATGAGTGAATTGCCGGGAGATCTTCTTTACACGAAAGACCACGAGTGGCTGCGGCGTGAGGACGACGGCACGGTTACCATAGGTATCTCCGACCATGCTGCAACCTCGCTGGGCGACCTCGTGTACGTCGAACTGCCGGAGGTCGGGCAAGAAGTTGAAAGCGAGGGTGAAATGGCGGTCGTCGAATCCGTTAAAGCAGCCTCCGACGTGTATGCGCCTATTGCGGGCACTGTTGTCGCTGTCAACGAAGACCTTGCTGAAGATCCGGAAAAAATAAATTCCGAACCTTACGGTGAAGGATGGATCGTCAGGCTGACGCCCACTGGTGATATTGACGAAAGCGAGTTGATGTCACCCGATGCCTACCAACAGCTTCTTGATGAGCTCGACGACTGAGTAGCGTGTAATGCCTTTCATCCCCCATACAGCGAAAGACACGGCGGAAATGCTGGCGGCGATTGGTGCCGACTCCATTGAGGATCTGTTTGACGAGATTCCGGCAGAGCTCCGTATCGATCATCTTCACGGCGTGCCCGAAGCAAAGAACGAAATGGAAATCGCGCGGCTCATGCGGGATCGCGCGGCGATGGACGGCTCACCGCTCTGTTTCATCGGTGCAGGTGCCTATGAGCATCATATCCCGGCTGCCGTCTGGGACATTGCGACACGCGGCGAGTTCTACAGTGCCTATACGCCTTACCAGGCCGAGGCGAGCCAGGGCACGCTGCAGGTCATTTACGAATACCAGACGATGATCACGCAGCTGACCGGACTTGATGTCAGCAACGCGTCGCTCTACGACGGTGCATCGGCACTGGCCGAAGCCGCACTGATGTCAGTGCGCGCGAATCGGCGCGTGAAAACCGGGCTGGTGCTGCTGGCACCGGGCGTGAATCCGATCTATGAACAGGTCGCATCGGCGATCGCCGGCAGCCAGGGCCTCACGTTCGAACGCCTGCCAGTGGACCCGGCAACCGGCAACGTGGCTTTTGGCGAGCTTGTTGACGACCAGAACCCTGTCGCTGTCGTAATGCAGCAGCCGTCATTTCCGGGCACGCTTGAAGACGTCGATCGACTGTCCGACTGGGCGCATGCACAGGGTGCGATCGTCATCGGGGTCGTCAATCCCGTCTCTTTGGCGCTGCTGAAAGCACCCGGTCACTGGGGTGAGCAGGGGGCTGACATCGCGATTGGTGAAGGGCAGCCGCTGGGTGTGCCGATATCGTCGGGCGGACCTTACTTCGGTTTCATGACCTGCAGGCAGATGCACGTGCGCCAGATGCCTGGACGCATCGTAGGCCGCACGACTGACCTCGACGGCAATACGGGTTTCGCGCTGACCTTGCAGGCGCGCGAGCAACATATCCGGCGCACGAAGGCGACATCGAACATCTGCACGAACCAGGGCCTTATGGTCACAGCTGCTACGATCTACATGTCCTTGCTGGGTCTTGACGGCATTGCGGCCGTCGCGCGGCGCTCGCACGCCAACACGACGAGGCTGGTCGAAGGTCTCACCGCCATCAAAGGCGTGCAGCGCCTGTACGAAGGACCGTATTTTCACGAGGTGGCGCTGAAGCTGGATCGGCCCGTGGCGCCGGTGCTTGCCGCGCTGGCTGAGCAGGACATTCTCGGCGGCTTTGATCTGACAGGTTTCGCAGGCACCGACGCACTGTTGGTATGCGCTACGGAAACAAAATCGGCGGCGGATATCGACGCCTATATCTCGGCGCTTGCCGACGCGATGGCCTGAAGCGGCCGGAGAAACGATAGTGGCAAAGATCCAGTTTGAACATGCGTCATACCGTACCTACGGCGACTTGCCGGCGGTAGGTAGCCGGGCACCTGACGTTTCGCTCGTCAATACAAACCTGCAAAACGTGTCGCTTGCGAACTGGATGGGCAAGCGAAAAATCATGAACATCTTCGTCAGCATCGATACCGCGGTCTGTGCGGAATCGGTCGTCAAGTTCGAGCGCTATGTCGGCGAACGGGATGATCTCGTGCTACTCATGGTTTCGTACGATCTGCCGTTCGCTCACAAGAGATTTCAGAAAGAACACGATCTCAAGAAGGTAATTGGCCTGTCTGCCATTCGTCACGCCGGCTTCGGCGAGAATTATGGCGTCATGATCATCGATGGTCCGCTGGCCGGCATGTTCTCGCGTGCCGTTGTCGTGCTGGATGAGAACAACACGGTCGTGCACAGTGAGTTGATCGAAGATATTACAACCGAACCGGATTATGGCGCCGCATTCCGTGCGCTGGGAATTGAAATCGATGAGTGAGCTTATTTTCGAGAAATCCCGCTCGGGCCGCCGGGCATTTGCGCAGGCTCCGACCGAAACGGCGGCGCCGGCTATTCCGAAGCAGTTCCTGCGTGACGACAAGCCGCGTCTGCCTGAAGCCTCGGAGCTGCAGGTCGTGCGGCACTTTACGCGCTTGTCGCAAAAGAACTTCTCGATCGATACGCAGTTTTACCCGCTCGGTTCGTGCACGATGAAATACAATCCGCGCGCCTGCAATTCGCTGGCGTTGCTGCCCGAGTTCGCGGGCCGCCACCCCCTCGGGCCGGTCAGCCATGGGCAGGGGTTTCTCACCTGCATGTACGAATTGCAGGAGATGCTCAAGGAAGTAACGGGAATGAAGGGCGTGTCGCTGACGCCAATGGCCGGCGCGCAGGGGGAACTTGCCGGCGTCGCGATGATCAAGGCCTATCATGAAGCTCGCGGCGACCATGACAGAAACGAGATTATCGTTCCCGATGCTGCCCACGGCACCAACCCGGCTACAGCGAACATGTGTGGCTGCATCGTGAAGGAAATCCCGACGGGACCCGATGGCGATATCGAAATCGCCGCACTCAAGGCCGTTCTCGGTCCCAGGACGGCCGGCATCATGCTCACGAACCCGTCAACACTGGGTGTCTTCGAACGGCATATCAAGGACGTGGCCGACATGGTCCACGATGCCGGCGGACTGCTCTATTACGATGGTGCCAACCTCAACGCAATCCTCGGCAAAGTTCGCCCGGGCGACATGGACTTCGATGTCATCCATATGAACCTGCACAAGACCTTTTCGACACCGCATGGCGGTGGCGGTCCGGGTTCCGGTGCCGTGGGCGTAAACAAGCGCCTGCTGCCATTCATGCCGATCCCCGTCGTTGGCCGATCCGAAATCGATGGGGAAACCGTATACGACTGGCTTTCGGAGAAAGACCTGCCGCAGAGCATCGGCCGTCTTTCAGGTTTCATGGGCAATGCGGGTGTCTTGCTGCGAGCCTATGTCTACATGCGCATGGTCGGCCGGGCCGGCATGGAACGCATTGCAGAGTACGCCACGCTGAATGCCAACTACCTGATGGTACGACTGCGCGACGCGGGATTCGAGCTTGCCTATCCCGGACGTCGCGCGAGTCACGAATTCATCGTGACACTCAAACACGAAGCCAAATCCGTGCGCCTGACGGCCATGGATGTTGCGAAGGCTTTGCTGGATCGGAATTATCATGCGCCAACCACGTATTTTCCGCTGCTGGTTCCGGAGTGCCTGCTGATCGAGCCAACGGAGACTGAAAGCAAGGAAACGCTGGATGGATTCGTTGCCGCGATGATCGATATCGTGCGCGCGGCGAAAGAGGACGGAGTGGACTACAAGGAAGCCCCGTACAAGATGCCGGTGCGCCGACTCGATGACGTGAAAGCCGCGCGGCAACTCGATCTTGCCTATCGCCCTGATTGATCCAGGTCGCATCGTGCGACCGATTTTGCTCAAATGGGGAACCGCTCTGGTCGCAGGCAGTCGAGAGTATGGACAAGCGGGCATTCGGCCCGGCAATTGACCAGGATATCTATGAATTTTGGCAAGTACCTGGCGGCAGTCGCTGCACTGTTGCTCAGCGTTGCAGTGAGCGCTGCAGAAGACTCGGCATGGACCGAGACCCTCGAGCGCATCTCCTCCGGCGTCGTGTCCATACGGATTGACAGCACGCGGGCCTTTGATACCGAGTGGAACAGCTCCAGCCAGGCGACCGGGTTCGTCGTTGATGCCGAGCGCGGCCTCATTCTCACCAACCGGCACGTCGTGACACCCGGACCGGTCATTGCCGAAGGCGTGTTCCGCAATAATGAGGAAGTGCGCCTGACGCCGGTATACCGGGACCCGGTGCACGATTTCGGATTTTTTCGTTATGACCCCGCAGAGCTGCGTTACATAAAGCCCGTGGAGCTGCCGCTGGACCCGAAAGGAGCCGGCATCGGCAAGGAGATTCGCGTCATTGGAAACGATGCCGGAGAGCAGCTCTCGATACTCGCCGGCACAATCGCGCGCCTGGATCGCAAAGCGCCGGAATACGGTCGCGGCAAGTACAACGACTTCAACACGTTTTACCTGCAGGCCGCCTCCGGTACCTCGGGTGGTTCATCGGGCTCACCGGTCGTCAACATTGACGGTCGGGTCGTGGCATTGAATGCCGGCGCCAACAGCTCGGCGGCCAGCAGTTTCTTCCTGCCGCTCGACAGAATCGACCGCGCGTTGAAGGAATTGCAGCGCGGCTTGCCCGTTTCGCGCGGCACGCTGCAGACGACGTTCCAGAGCAAGGCCTACGATGAACTGCGGCGGCTTGGCCTGACAACAGATTCGGAACGAATTGCTCGTTCCTCGTTTCCGGAACAAACCGGCATGCTGGTCGTGGAGCAGGTCATTCCGGATTCGCCGGCCGCCGGCGAGCTCGCGCCGGGCGACATACTCATTCGCATCAACGGCGAACTCATAACGAAGTTTGTGCCGCTGGAAGCCATCCTGGACAGTCATGTTGGTCGGGAAATCGATATCGAGCTCGAGCGTGGTGGCAAACAGGTCATTACCAAGGTGCTCGTCGATGATCTGCACGCGATTACACCCGATGAGTATATTGAGTTCGGTGACGCGATCGTGAACAGGCTGTCGTACCAGCAGGCGCGTCATTACAATCGTGGGGCCGAGGGCGTGTATGTGGCCAATCCCGGCTACCTGTTATCGAAAGCGGCGATTCCTCGTGGCGCAGTCATCGTTGAAGTAGACGGGAAGGACGTTCGCAATCTTGATGAATTCGAGGCGGTGCTTGACGGACTTGCCGACGGCGAACGTGCGCGCGTGCGTTACGTTACGATGGAAAACCCGCAAAACTCCATCGTTCGCCTGCTGGAAATGGATCGTACCTGGTTTCCAACGCGTCGCTGCAAGCGGGACGATGCCCTGGGATTCTGGCCGTGCCGCGATCTCGCGGACGGGCCCGCACCTCCGCCGGTCGAGGTCAGCAGCACTCGCCTGACCAAATACAACGATCCCATTGTCAGGGCAATAGCGCCGTCGCTGGTCGTCGTAACCTTCGATCTGCCGTACACGCTCTCCGGCGTATCCGAGCGTCATTATTACGGTACCGGCCTCATCGTCGACAAGGAACGCGGCTATGTCCTCGTTGACCGCAATACCGTGCCGATTGCGATCGGCGACGTCACCGTGACTTTTGCCGGTTCGCTCGAGGTCAAGGGAAAAATCGAGCAACTGCACCCGCTGCATAATTTCGCGATTGTGTCGTATGACCCGAAAAGTATCGGCACGACGCCCGTCAAGGAGGCGACGTTCAATACGTCGACGCTGAAGCCGGGGGACGATGTCTGGGTCGTGGGTATCAAGGCCGATCACCAGCTGGTTCACCAGAAAAGCACTGTGTCATCCGTCGATCCGCTGTTATTGCCGCTGTCGCGGACATTGCGATTCAGGGACTCGAATATTGAGGGCATCTCGCTCGTCAACGCGCCGAACGACGTGGACGGCGTACTCGTCGACAAGAAAGGGCGCGTTGCGGCGACCTGGTCGAGCTTCATGTTGCAGTCGGGTGGAGACTCGGCGCAGTTCAATCGTGGTGTCGGCAGCGAAGTCGTCAAGACTTTCGTTGCAACGGTCAGAGAGGGCAGGCCGTTCTATTCGCTTGAAGCGGAGTTCGTATACGCGCCGCTGTTTGCGGCCCGCAAGATGGGTGTCGACGAAGAATGGGTGGCCCGGCTGGAAGAAAACAACCCGGTGCGCAGGCGGGCGTTGAGCATCACTCGGCTGGTTGCCGGCACGCCGGCCGCAAAGCTGTTCAAAAACGGCGACATGATCCTGGCCATCGATGGCCAGGTCGTCACCTCATACCGGGCGCTCGAAAAAGCCGTGCAAAAACCCGAAGTCCTGGTCACCGTCTGGCGCAACGATAGTGTGCATGAAATTACCGTGCAAACGGCCGCGCTCGATGGCCGCGGCATCGACCGGGCGATTTCCTGGGCGGGAGCGTTGTTGCAGGATCCGCACCGTGCAATGGCGGCGCAGCGTGGCGTCGATACGGACGGTGTGTACGTTGCCTACTTCAGCTATGGCTCACCGTCGACCCGCTACGGTCTCTGGGCCGGCCGCAGGGTCGTCGAGGTTAACGAAACGCCGACGCCGAACTTGCAGGCTTTCATCGATGCCGTAAGAGGCATCAAGCATCGCGAGTCCGTGCGGCTGAAAACCGTGACATGGAACGGCACTGCCGAGGTAATCACACTCAAGCTCGATAACCAGTACTGGCCCGCCTATGAAATCAGGCGGACCGACGACGGCTGGCGGCGAATCGCCTTCGGGACATAGGCAGACGGGGACATTCTGCGCTTTTTCGACAACAACAGAATGTCCCCTTTGATCTTCGACTATCAGTACGTCATATAGCTGCGTCGGCCAATATTGTCACTGCACTCGGCGAAACGAGCCGACAGTTTTGACGCCATGGAATCCGGATCCGTCAGGTCTTTGTTCCACTTATCGAAAGCGGCACCAAAAGCGGCACTGTTTGCCGATCGCCCGAGCCAATATATCGACTTCAGGTTATTGCTGTGTACGGGAAACAGAACCTCGGCTTCATAGCCCTGGTTCACGGCCCATTTCTCGTTGAAGTCTTTGACGATTGCCATGTATTTTTGCACCGTGCAACCTTCCTTCATCTGGCCCTCGATAACATCGATGTGATCCGCCAATGCGCTCAGCGGAAACATGAAAAGCGCTACACATAATATTTTTTTCATTTTCTTCTCCCTGGGTTTTTAGTGTTGTTGCCTGATGTAAGCGCGGCGTGCACGTTCAATAACGAACGCGTGCACGGCATCACTGTCTTCTTTCGATAGAATCTGGCCAAACGCCGGCATGCCGATGTCGCGCAACGCACCGCCGAGTACGATCGTATCCCATATAGCGTGCTTCTCGGGCGTCAGGCGACGCAAGTCGGGCAGCACGCCGCCGCTGGCGACGCTCTCCCCGTGACACATCATGCAGCGCTCATAGTAAATATCCTTGCCAGCCGCGATCTGCGCTGCGCTCGCGTTATTCGCGGGTGGTTCGGGGATGCCCGCAAGCGCTACGGTTTCTCGCGCGGGGAGCGACTTCTCACCGCCAAGTCGAAACGCAAGAATTCGGCTCTGGTTGCTGTGGCGCAGCGCGGCACTGCCTTCGCCACCGAATAGCGCGAAGATCGTGCCCCAGCCCGCGGCGACGGCAACGTGCTGCTTATCGTCGACACTGTAGGTGACAGGCGCCGCAACGATGCCGGTCTGGCTTGGGAACTGCCAGAGGCGGTTGCCGTTATCCGCATCGTAGGCCGCAAAATCGCCGATAAGGCTGCCCTGGAACACGAGATTGCCGGCCGTTGCCAGGACGCCGCCGTTCCAGGGTCCCGCGTGCTGATAGCGCCAGACTTCTTTCTGCGAACGTGGGTCCCAGGCCACCAGCTGGCCGCGCACCATCTTGAGGATCTGGGCGACAACGGCCGGGTCATCGGGCGTCTCGAGGGCTTCGAATTCGGCCCCGCTATTCCAGAAGCCTTCGGTGTATTCGAAATCCGGCTCGTCGGCATACGGCGCCGGCAGTTCCTGCGACGGCAGAAAAACCAGGTTCGACAAGGGGCTATAAGCCATCGGATGCCAGTTATGGGCGCCAAACCCGGACGGCATTACGAAGGCAGGGCCGTCGGTGTAGCGTGCCCCCGGCGCCTCGATGGGCCGGCCCGTCGCATAGTCGATGCCGGTTGCCCAGGTAATCGCGATGTGCGGCCTGGCGGATATCAGTTCGCCGTTCCTGCGATCGAGCACGTAGAAGAAGCCGTTCTTGGGCGCCTGCATCAGCACCTTGCGCGCTTCCCCGTCGATTTCGAGATCTGCGAGGATCATGTGCTGCGTGGCCGTGTAGTCCCATGTTTCGCCGGGCGTCGTCTGGTAGTGCCAGACGTACTCGCCGGTAGCCGGTCGCAGTGCGACGATCGAAGACAGGAACAGGTTGTCGCCGCCTTCGGGGCTGCGAATCTTCTGATTCCAGGGCGAACCGTTGCCGACGCCGATGTACAGCAGGTCGAGTTCGGGGTCGTAGGCCATGGAATCCCATACCGTGCCACCACCCCCGTACTTCCACCACTCGCCGTTCCAGGTTGCGGCCGCATCCTCGAGAACCTCACTTTCGAATCCGTCCTCGGGGTTCCCGGGCACCGTGTAAAAACGCCAGCGCATCTCGCCGCTGTCGGCATCGTAGGCGCTGATGTAACCGCGTACACCGTAGTCGGCGC
Source organism: uncultured Gammaproteobacteria bacterium (assembly GCA_963841165.1). Classification (GTDB taxonomy): domain Bacteria; phylum Pseudomonadota; class Gammaproteobacteria; order Steroidobacterales; family Woeseiaceae; genus UBA1847. Next base: position 155,949 of record CAWJCA010000044.1, read on the forward strand.
CGCCGTTACCGATAAAAACCAGTCCGTTGACGACACGCGGCGCGCCGGTAATTGTGTACGGTGGTTGCCTGTCGATCGTGTCCGTGCGCCAGCGCTCTTTGCCGCGTTGCGGCGTCGAGGGCGACGAGGTAACCGTCCAGCGTGCCAACGAAGACGCTGTCGCCCCACACGGCGACGCCGCGGTTAACCACGTCGCAGCAAGCGTATTGTGCCCAGGATTTCGGCACTTTGGGGTCGTAGCGCCAGAGTTCCTTGCCGGTTGCGGCATCCAGCGCGTACACGATGCTCCAGGAACCCGTCACGTACATGCGGCCGTCAACAACGATCGGTGTTGCTTCCATGCCGCGCTGGGTCGGTACATCGAAGTACCACGCAAGCCCGAGTTCACCGACGTTGTCCCGATTGACCTGATCGAGCGGGCTAAATCGCTGTTCGTCGTAGGTGCGGCCATGTGACAGCCAGTTGGCGTCGTCGCTGCCAGCGTTGACGAGCCGCTCATTGCTCACTTTGGTGACCGCAGGCCCGTCTATGGCAGCAGCCAGGCTGTCCCCGCGATCCGCAGTCCCGACGGCTTGCTTGTCATCGGACTTACTGCACCCGACGCAGAGTGCGGTCACAAGAAAAACTACGAGTGCGTATTTTTTGGACATTTCTAATTCACCACTCATTGGCCAACACGGGAAATGAATATACCAGCCAGTGATCGCTTATTCTCCGCTTAACTGTGCTGCCAATGCCTCCCATGTTGTGACCGGCATTTCGCAGTGCGTGCCGAGGCAGCGATAGGCAACGGTCTCACCGTCGATTGCCGCGCGGTCCGCCAGCGCCCCGGGCAAGTCGGCCGCATCGGAGCTGATACCGAATACCAGTCGCCGCGGTGCATACAACCTGGCCGCGGCATGCTGCCATCGGGCGATCTCGTCGCCGTCGCCGCGGATGACAATGATCTCCGGGTGATCGAGGTACTCCTCGAGTGAGCTCAGCAGGCTGACATGGCCATGCGGGTACTCTTTGATCGCCTGCCAGCTTGCGCGCAGCGCTCTTTCGGCCGCATCGAGATAACGCGTTTCGCCAAGCAGGAACCCCAGGCGCTGCAGTGCGAATGCCGCGATGCCATTGCCCGATGGCACAGCTTCGTCAGCTAACGGTTTCGGGCGATGGATCAGTACTTCGTGATCGTCCGCGGTGAAAAAGAACGCGCCGCCCTCACTATCCTCGAAATGAGTGAGCATCAGTTCGGCAATTTGTACGGCAAACTCGAGATGCGCCGTATCCCAGCGTGCTTGCAGTAGTTCGAGCAGGGCGTCGAGCAGGAACGCGTGATCATCGAGGTACGCCGGAAAGCGAGCTTCGCCATCTTTATAACTGGCGAGCAGGCGGCCATCGACAAACATTGTCGTTTGCAGGAACTCTGTGGCGCGCATCGCGGCTTCAACCAGGTCCGGACGATCGAGCGCGCGGCCCGCAATGGCGAGACCGCGAATCGCCAGCGCATTCCATGACGTCAGTTGTTTTTCATCGCGGCCGGGCGCTACGCGTTTCAGGCGTTCGTGCAACAGTGTTTTTTTCGCAGCGTCGATTATCGACGTGACGTCCTTTTCCTTGCGTCCTGTTGCGGTCGCGATGTCGCTGATCGAATCACGCACGGTCAGGTGCCACTGACCCTCGAAGTTAGCATCGTGGTTCAAGCCGAAGCGTTGCGCGAAAACCTCGTAGTCATCGCCGAGCAGCTCACGCAGCTGTTCCGGGGTCCACAGGTAGTAAATACCCTCATGACCCTCCGAATCCGCGTCCCGCGTGGCGAAAAAGCCGCCGTTGTCAGCCTGCATGTCGGCGAGCATCCATTCCGCAGTCGCATTCGCCACATCGGCAAACAACGAGTCACCCGTCGCAAGCGCAGCCTGGGCGTACAGCGCGAGCAGCGGGCCGTTGTCATACAGCATTTTTTCAAAATGCGGGATCTGCCAGTATCGATCGACCGAGTAGCGACAAAAGCCGCCGCCAACGTGGTCGAACAGGCCGCCATCGGCCATGCGCGTCAGTGTCAACGTCGCCATGAACAGCGCTTCGATATCGGGTTCGGCGTCGTTCGCGCTGGCACGCCAGTGCCGCAACAGTCGATCGATCGTGGTCGGATGCGGGAACTTCGGCGCGGAACCGAAACCGCCGTAGTCGCGATCGAAAGTCTGCTCGAAGGTGTTACGCGCGACGGCGAGCGGGGTGGCATCCAGCGCGGTGCCCGGTCCGGCCGGCGCCGGTTCCAGCTTCGTGAATACCTCCAGCAGTCTTGTACTTTGCGAGCGAACTTCGTCGCGCTTGTCCGTGTAATAGCCGGCGACGTTTTTCAGTAGCTCACCGAACGCCGGCATGCCGTAGCGCGCTTCCTTCGGGAAATAGGTGCCGCCGAAGAACGGCCGCTGGTCTTCACCGTCGAGAAACATCGTGAGCGGCCATCCGCCGCCGCGCTGTGTCAGCAGCTGATGTGCGGTCTGGTAGATTTTGTCGACGTCCGGGCGCTCTTCGCGATCGACCTTGATGTTGACGAACAGCTCGTTCATGAGCGTGGCTGTCGCCGCGTCCTCGAAGGACTCGTGTGCCATGACGTGGCACCAGTGGCAGGCCGAATAACCGACTGACAGCAATACGGGTTTGCCGGTTTCGCGCGCCACCTGGAAGGCTTCTTCGCCCCACGGATACCAGTCAACGGGATTGTCGGCGTGTTGTTGCAGGTAAGGACTCGTTTCCCGGGCAAGACGATTGGACATGGTTTCCCCGTGGCGATCGCCACTATGACGCGTTGCTGAAACTGACTATGATACCCGTCTTGTATCAATTCCGAGCGGGATTACATGCTGACCTACCCTGAGATCGACCCGGTAATTTTTTCGATCGGGTTTCTCAAAATTCGCTGGTACGGCCTGATGTATGTCATCGGCTTCCTGTTCGCGTGGTGGCTCGCCCGGCGGCGATGCAAACGCAGCGATTCGCCGATCAACGCGGAGCAGGTGGATGACCTGATTTTCTACGGCATGCTGGGCGTCATCGTCGGCGGGCGCGTCGGTTACGCGCTGGTTTACGGCTGGAGCCAGCTCACGAGCGATCCTTTTTACCTGTTCAAGATTACAGAGGGCGGCATGTCGTTCCACGGCGGACTCGCCGGCGTGATGATCGCGATGTGGCTGTACGGCCGTAAGCTGGGCCACTCGATCTGGCGCATGACCGACTTCGTCGCGCCGGTTGCGCCGCTGGGTCTCGGCTTCGGCCGCATCGGCAATTTCATCAATGGCGAGCTCTGGGGCAAGCCAACGGATGTGCCCTGGGGATTCCTGGTTAACGGCCAGGTACTGCATCCCTCACAGCTGTATGAAGCCATCCTCGAGGGTTTCCTGCTGTTTGCAATTCTCTGGTTCTACACGGCGAAACCGCGACCTTACCTGGCCGCCTCAGGCATGTTCCTGCTGTTGTACGGCGTGTTTCGCTTCATTATCGAGTTTTACAGGGTTCCTGACGCACACCCGGGCTACCTGGCACTGGGCTGGGTAACGATGGGCCAGGTCCTGAGCCTGCCGATGGTCGTAGCCGGCGCCGTTCTGCTGGTTATGGCCTACCGTTCGGCCGGCGCGCCCGGGCAAAAGGCCTGACATGCAGCAATACCTCGACATGATGCGACTCGTGCGCGACACGGGCACACAGAAGGAAGACCGCACGGGCACCGGGACCCTCAGCCATTTTCGGCCACCAGATGCGCTTCGATCTCAGCAAGGGCTTTCCGCTGGTCACGACCAAGAAACTGCATCTGCGTTCGATTATTCATGAGCTGCTGTGGTTCCTGAGCGGCGACAGCAATATTGCTTATCTCAAGGAAAACGGCGTTTCGATCTGGGACGACTGGGCCGACGAAAACGGTGACCTTGGACCCGTTTACGGCGTGCAATGGCGTAACTGGCCGACGCCGGATGGCGGCAGCATCGACCAGATCGCGCAGATCATGCAGCAGTTGCGTGAAACGCCTGACTCTCGTCGCATCATCCTGAGCGCCTGGAACGTTGCAGAAATCGAGAACATGGCGTTGCCGCCGTGCCATTGCCTGTTCCAGTTCTATGTCGCGGACGGCAAGCTTTCCTGCCAGTTGTACCAGCGCAGCTGCGACATATTCCTGGGCGTGCCGTTCAACATCGCATCCTACGCGTTGCTTACTCACATGCTTGCTCAACAGGCTGATCTGGGTGTCGGTGATTTCGTATGGACCGGCGGAGACTGTCACCTGTATTCGAATCACCTCGAACAAGCGGATGAGCAGCTAAGCCGCGAGCCGCTGCCGTTGCCGCGCCTGGCTATAAAACGTCGTCCGGAAACGATCTTCGATTACAAGTACGACGATTTCGAGATTCTCAACTACGAATCGCATCCGCACATTAAAGCGGCGGTTGCGGTCTGATCGACGCATCATGATCAGCATCATTGTCGCGACGTCGATGAACAACGTTATCGGCGTACAGGGCGATCTTCCCTGGAAGCTCTCGGACGACCTGAAGCGATTCAAGCAGCTGACCCTCGGGAAACCCATCGTCATGGGGCGTTTGACCTGGGAATCTATCGGTCGACCGTTGCCGGGCCGGCAAAATATCGTGCTTACGCGACAGGCCGATTTCGCAGCCGATGGCTGCGACGTCGTGGCGTCACCCGCGGCCGCGCTGGCCGCTGCCGGCGATGCCGAGGAAATCATGATCATCGGCGGTGGCCAGATCTACGAACTGTTCCTGCCCAAAGCCAGCCGTCTTCACGTCACGCGCGTGTATGCCACGGTCGACGGCGATGCCTATTTTCCCGAGATCGACGAAGCAACCTGGCGACTCGTAGACCGCGAACCCCACGAGGCAGATGACGTCAATCAATTTGAGTTCGAGTTCATGACCTACGAACGGCAAGGTCATTCCTGACCGTATCTATTCGTGGCAGGCGTTTCTCTACCGCGACCAGTGCCGCTGAAATATCGACCTCATCAACGGAATTTGCGTCGGCCGTGAACTCTTCCAGCAGCGCTTTCTGAACTTCGCCGCGTTGCTGCGCCACCAGGTAGGGTATGTCGGCGTGAAACATCACCATCGAGTAACGCGGAATGAATTGCTCCGGCAAGCGTTTCTCGAGTTCGAAAGCGAGCGATTTGCGCAATGCGAACTTCGGGTCGCGCACGGTGTCGCGCATCTCGACGTAGTTGTCCAGCGCCATGTCGGCGATCGCATTGGCGTTCGCAAGTTGTTCGGCTTCGAATCGTGCAAATACGTTGGCCCAGTCATCACCGTGTTCTGTGACAAGGCGGTCGAGCAGAACGCAGTCTTCGAACGCAAGGTTCATGCCTTGTCCATGAAACGGCACAATGGCATGCGCTGCGTCGCCCAGCAGCAGGACGTTGCCGCGATCATGCCAATGCCGGCAGCGCACCGTGCCCAGCGTGCCAAGTGGATGATTCAACATCTCGTCGCAAAGCCTTGGAATTAACGCGGCGGCGTCGGGGAAATAGGTTTCGAAGAACGCAATCACAGATGCTTCATCGCTGAGACTCTCGAAACTGTTGTCACCGACATTGGGCAGGAACAGCGTCAATGTGAAATCGCCGCCTGGATTGGGCAGCGCAATGAGCATGAACCCGCCACGCGGCCAGATGTGCAGCGCGTCCGGGGCCAGCTGGTACTTGCCGCCGGGTCCGGCCGGGATGGAAAGTTCCTTGTAGCCGTGCCGCAATAGCGACTCGATGCCGCCGAACGTGTCCGACCCGTCGAACGAACGACGAATGCTGGAGCCTGCTCCATCCGCCGCGAACAGCGGGTCTGCTTCAACCTGGTACAGGCTGCCGTCGGTCTCGTCACGAACATGCACTGTTCGATCGGGCGCATCGTAGCCAATCGCGTTTTGCTCGAAGTTAAGGGTGAGGTTCGGCAGCTTGTCGGCAACGCCGAGCAGGACCTGGTTGAGGCCGAGCCGGGTTACAGAATAGATTTCCTCATCAGCCTGCTGCCCGTAGCGCAGGAATTCGGTACGCCCGTCCTGGTGATGCACCATGCGGCCACGCATCGGTACGAGCAGTGGCTGGACCAGCGTGTCGATACCCACCTGGTGCAGCGCGTTGAGGCCCCGCGCGGCAAGTGCCAGGTTGATCGAGCGCCCGGCTTCGGCATCCTGTACGCGTGGGTCTTCGAAGCGCTCGTAGACGTCGACGTTGAAATCGTGCTTCGCCAGCATGATGGCGATCAACGTGCCGCACTGGCCGGCACCGATGATGTTGACTGGTTTCTCGCTCACGCAGGGTTCACGTGGCCAGGGCTGTCGACAGTCGTTCCCCGAATTCAAAAACGTCGGTGAAACTGTTGTACATGGGCGTCGGTGCAACGCGAATGACATCCGGGTTACGCCAGTCTCCCGTGACATTCAGCTCACACAATGTGTCGAACAGGGCTTTCGCATCGACGGACTTATCGTTCACGATCAGCGAGAGCTGGCAGCCGGTTGCATCGGCGGGAGTGATGGTACCGATTCGGTCGCCGAAGCGCGTTGCAACCAGCCAGCGCAGGTAACCCGTCAGGGTCCGCGACTTGTCGCGCAACGCGCCGAAGCCAGCCTCCTGGAACAGCTGCAATGAAGCAATCACAGGCGCGAGCGACAGGATAGGCGGATTGCTCATTTGCCAGGCTTCCGCGCCCGGTGCCGGTTCGAAAGCCGAGTGCATCTTGAAACGACTGCTCTCCTTGTTACCCCACCAGCCTTGCAGGAAGTCGTTACCCGAATGGTGCTTTTCGTGGATAAAAGCGCCGGCGATCGCGCCGGGCCCCGCATTGAGGTATTTATAGGTACACCAGGACGCAAAGTCCGGAGCCCACGTGTTCAACGACAGCTCGACATTACCGATGGCATGCGCCAGGTCCAGGCCGACTTTGCAATCGTATCGACGAGCCAGGTCGCAAATGGCCTGCATGTCGAGAACCTGGCCCGTGTAGTACTGCACGCCTGGCAACAGCAGCAATGCGACGGAGTCTCCTTCTTGCTGCAGCAGCTGCTCGAGGTCCTCGATTCTAAGGTGCAATTCACCGTCGCGCGGTCGCCATTCGAGAAGGTCGGATTCCGGATCGTAGCCGTGTACCCGAATCTGCGACGCGGCCGCGTATTGATCTGACGGAAATGCGCCGTCTTCTATGACGATTTTTCGGCGCTTCGCAGTCGGGCGATAAAAACTCGCCATCAGAAGGTGCAGATTGACGGTCAGCGTGTTCATCGCAATCACTTCGCTCGGCTTCGAGCCCGTCAGTTCTGCGAATCCCGCGGTGGCCAGCCGATGATAATTGATCCAGGGGCGGTTGGAATGAAAATGACCGTCGACCGCGTAGTCCTTCCAGTTGTCCATTTCGTTCTGGACGTATTCCACAGCGAGCCTGGGTTGCAGGCCCAGGGAGTTACCGCAAAAATAAACAGGCGATCGTCCCTGCTTGTCGCGCGGGAAATTGAATTGCTCGCGGAAGCCGGCCAGCGGGTCGTCATGATCGAGTGTTTCCGCAAAGGCGCGCGTATCCTCGTAGCGCATCAGCTATTGCCGGGCCGCGGCATGACGGTGCCGCATTCGTCGCATCGGCGGTGCTTCTTCGAGCCGTAGAAGCGATCGAAAACAGGCGGAAGCTGTTCGACGATATCGGCGACGTAGACACTTTCTTCATACAGCTTGTTGTTGCAGTTGTCACAAAACCACATGAAGCCGTCGAGTTCATTCTCGAGCCGCTTGCGTTCGACGACGAGTCCAACCGTATCGGCGAATCGTTGTGGCGAATGCGGAATCCTGGGTGGCAGCAGCAACATCTCACCTTCACCAATCGTAATGTCTTTGCGTTCGCCAGCGTCGATGACCTGCAACACCATGTGACCTTCGATCTGGTAGAACAATTCCGGGCCTTCATCGACATGATAGTCTTTCCGCGAATTCGGCCCGCCGACAATCATGACGATGAAGTCGTCTTCTTCGAAGACCTGCTGGTTGCAGACCGGCGGTTTTAGCCGGTCCCGGTGCTCGTCGATCCACGCGGCGAGATTGAACGCTGTCAATGATCTCACTTTCGCTGACCTCTGACCTGCATGACTCGTGGAATGCGTTTGTCGATTCGTACGGCCGTGAGCTGACGGCCCCAGACACAGCCGCTATCCAGGCTGATCAGATCGGGGAGTACGATGAGTCCGAGGGCCGACCAGTGTCCGAATATGACACGCGTGCGCTGCCAGCTCGGGTGCGCCGCGTCGTACCAGGGAGTCAGGCCCTTGCGCGCGCGCCACGGTGAGCCGCTGAAGCTGAGATCAAGATGCCCGTCAGCCGTCACCATGCGAATTCGCGTCAGGCAGTTGATGATAAAGCGCAGGCGTTTGTAGCCGGAAAGCTTGCCAGACCAGCTGTTTGGCATGTTGCCATACATTTTTCCGAGCAATGTCGGATAGTCATAGGCTTGCAGGGCCGCTTCGACCTCGGCGGCAAGCGCCAAAGTTTTCTCGACGCTCCAGCCCGGGTGCGTTCCTGCATGCACAAGCAAGGTGTCGAGATCTTTCGTCGTAATGCGCGAGGGGTCGATGACGCAACCAGTCGCACAGCTCCGCCACATCCGGTGCGTTGAGCAATTTTTGCAGCGTGCCGAAACGTTTTCCGAAACGCACGACGCCGGCCTCGAGCGCCAGCAGGTGCAAGATCGTGATTGCCGAGCACCATGTTGACAGAATCACCGAGTTTCCTTACAAAACGGAGCGTTTTCAGTGACTTGGGGCCACGGTTGACGAGGTCGCCGGTCAGCCAGAGCGTGTCTCTGGACGGCTCGAACTTGATTTCGTCAAGCAGCCTGCGAAACGGGTCGTAGCAGCCCTGCAGATCGCCGATTGCATAAACTGCCATGAACAAGTTACCTAGTGGAGCAGGCCCGGGACTGCCAGTGTGAAGGGTGCGATAGGTGCGTCGAAGCTCGCGCCATTATCCGTTTCCATGCGATACAGGCCTTGCATGGCGCCGACCGGCGTTTCAAGGACAGCGCCGCTCGAGTAGCGAAAGCGCTCGCCGGGGTTCAGGTGCGGTTGTTCACCGACAACGCCATCACCGCTTACTTCCTGAACCTTGCCGTTGGCGTCGGTAATGACCCAGTGGCGGCTGAGCAGCTTCGCCGCCACGCCCCCATTGTTGGAAATCGTGATCGTATACGCGAAGACGTATCGATCGGCATCGGGTTCCGATTGGTCATCGATATAACTTGTCGCAACCTGGATGCGGATGTCGAATTGATTTTCGTCCATGGCGATATTCTAACGTAAGCCCATTACCGTTGGCGCGCTGATTTTCGTCTAAGGTGATTACCAAGAGCGATGTAATCGGCAATACTCACCTGTTCCGGTCGGAGTCCAGCATCGATGCCGACGGCCTCGAAGTCGGCGGTCCCGGCGACGGCCTTGAGGGAATTGCGCAGGGTCTTGCGGCGCTGCATGAACGCGGTGGCAACCAGGGTCGAAAGCGCGGCCTCGTCTTCGATGACAAACGTATCAGGTGGCAGAGGGTCCAGCCGCACAACGGCCGACGTCACGGCGGGTGGCGGATCGAATGCACTGCGGTCAACATCGAACAAGGACTCAACACTCAAGTGACAGCCGAGCATTATTCCCAGGCGACCGTAAGCTTTGCTGCCGGGCCCCGCCGCGATGCGATTAACCACTTCTTTTTGCAGCATGAAATGCATATCCAGAATCCGGTCGCGGAATTTCAACAGGTGGAATAGCAGCGGCGTCGAAATGTTATAGGGCAGGTTACCGACGACACGCAATCGCTCACCGAGGGTCGCGAAGTCGAAGGTCAGTGCGTCTGCTTCGTGGATCGTGACGTCGGGATTGTCGTCGAACTGCTTCCTGAGTTTCGCGGCCAGGTCGCGGTCGAGTTCGATGGCATGCAGGTGGCCGGCCTGGCGCGCGAGTGTGCGGGTAATTGCACCTTGTCCGGGGCCGATCTCGACGACGACGTCCTGCTTCGTCGCGTGAATGCTCTGAATAATTGCGTCGATAACGCCTGGGTCTGTCAGGAAGTGCTGGCCGAATCGCTTGCGGGCCCGGTGAGCGGCCATTACTTGCCAGCCAGTTTCGCGGCCAGTTCGATCGCCGCGAACAGGCTGCCTGTATCAGCCTTGCCGCTGCCCGCGATGTCGAAAGCGGTGCCATGATCGACTGATGTGCGAACGATTGGCAGGCCCAATGTGACGTTCACGGCGTGTCCGAAGCCCGCGTATTTCAATACGGGTAGACCCTGGTCGTGGTACATGGCGAGCACCGCGTCCTTGTGACCGGCAGCCGGCGTAAATGCCGTATCGGCCGGCAGCGGTCCGCGTAAATTCAAGCCCCTGGCAGACAATTCGTCGATGACCGGTGCGATGACATCGCGGTCTTCGTGCCCGAGGTGGCCACCTTCTCCGGCATGCGGATTGAGTCCGCAGACGATGATCTCAGGGTTCGAAATCCTGAATTTCGAGCGCAGGTCGCGATCGAGAATCTCCAGAACGCGACGAAGACGCTGCTTGCTGATGTAGCCAGGAACTTCACTTAGCGGAATATGCGTGCTGGCGAGCGCGACGCGCAACTCACCGGCAACGAGCATCATCACGGGTAACGCGGTGTTCGTCAGTTCCGCCAGCAGCTCGGTGTGGCCGGTAAACGGGATACCGGCGTCGGCGATGACGCTTTTCGCGACGGGCAGAGTGACCAGGCCCGCGAACTCACCGTCGAGACAGCTCTTGACCGCGAGCTTCAACCCTTCGAGCAACGTTGCAGCATTGGCCGAGTCGGGTTTTCCCGGGGTCACGGGCGCAGGATACGGCGTGTGAATGACACGCAGCTTGCTGTTGATCTGCGATTTGTCGCCGATAATTACGACGTCAGGAGCGTAGGCAGAATCGGCCAGTGCGCTGCACAGCTCAGGTCCGATGCCGGCGGGTTCGCCGGCCGTGACTACGAGTGGCTTGTCGGGACTCACACCTAGATGCGCGGGTCGACGAAAGCCTCATCGCGCAGGCGTTGCATCCACAACTGCGTTTCTTCGTCCATTTTGCTGTTGCGAATCCGCAGGTCGCAGTTGCGTTTCTTGAGGTCTTCAGTGTTGTCGTAGACACGTCGATCAAGGACCTCGACGATGTGCCATCCGAACTGGCTGCGAAACGGCTCACTAACTTCGCCGATTTCCGCCTGGTTAATCACGGCGTCGAATTCCGGTACAAATGTTCCCGGGCCTGCCCATCCGAGATCGCCGCCGAGATTTGCCGAACCCGGATCGTCAGAAAGAAGTTTCGCTTGTTCGGCGAAATCTTCGCCCGCCCGGATTTTTTCAAGTGCTTCGGACAGGCGTTGTTTGGCCGTGTCGTCATCGATGATCTCGTTGGGCGTTATGAGGATGTGGCGCGCCTTGACCTGGTTTACTTCGCTGCGTTCGACCGCACTCTTCAGGCTATCGACTTTTACAATGTGAAAGCTGGTCCCTTTGCGAAACGGCTCCGATACGTCGCCAGCTTTCATGCCTGGCAAAATGTCCGCAAACAGGGTCGGGACATTTTGTCCCTGCATCGGGCCAAGAGAACCGCCTTCAAGCGCGGTCGGGCCCTTGGAATAACGTGCCGCGAGTTCGCGGAAGTCTGCACCGTCCTGAAGCCGTGCGTAGATCTCGTTGGCCAGCTTCTCGATCTCGTCTCGCTCTTCGGTGCTTGCGGACGTCCCGATCGGCAACAGGATATGCGACAACGCCCAATCAGAATTGACCACGACATTGGTTTCGAGATCGATGATGCATTGCTGGATTTCGCGATCGGAGACATTGATGCTCTGGCCGACTTCGATGCGTCGTAATTGCTCGATCGTGATCTCGTCGCGCAGGCTGCGACGAAAATCCGCGTAACTGACGCCATCCTTCGCGAGCAGGGCAGGCATATCCTCGAAACGCACGCCGTTCTGGTCGGCAATGCGTGTGATCGAATTATTGAGCATCGCATCCGAAACCTGTAGCCCGATCCGTTGCGCGCGCTGTAGCTGGATTTCGGTCAGTATCAGCCGTTCCAGAACCTGCTCCTCGAGTACGTTGGCGGGTGGCAACTGCATGTCCTGATTCTCGGCGCGCTCCAGGATCATGTTCATTTGCTCATTGAACTGACTTTTGAGAACCACGCCTTCATTCACGATCGCGGCCACGCCGTCCAGAAATTCCCCGGTTTCAGAGAGATCGGCGGCAACCACGGCGGGCGCAACGGCCAATGCGGCAAATGCGCATAAGCTTTTGATTTTTATCACAATTATTTACCGCAGGTCTGGAGAATAGCCAAGAATACCACGTTCGAGGAGTTTGTCTGCCGCTGTGCCAACGCTCGTCATTCCCTTCAATACCAGTTGCAGACCGAATGAGGAATCCCGAGTTCCGTCGCGGGTGGAAATATAGCGGCGGGAAACGAGCCTCAGTCCCCAGCAGCAACTCTCATATTCGAGACCGAAAAACTGCTCCAGTACTTCCTGATCGCGGAAAGAGAAGTTGTAGCGACCGACGAAGTTCCACTGTGTGCTAACCGGCCAGGACCATGACAGGTCGCCTTGTTCCAGAGACTGACGCCGAAAGCGATAGGCGAGATTGAGGATCTTCTTATTAGCCGGCCGGTACTGCAGGCGCGCTTCCGATTTGGTCGTACCGCTGTCGCCGGTACCCCACTGGTGACCGAAGTCGAAATTGATGTTTTCCCAGAGGAGAAATCGCAGCTGTGCAATGTAATCGGAAGTTTCAAGTGTTGATGTAGCTGTTCCGGGCAAGGTGACGACGCGATCGCCAAAGTAGCGCGTCTGGCCGACAGTTGCTGTCATGAGTTCGCGACCTGACGAAACGTCGAGAATACGTGACGTGACGCCAATGCTGAGTTGTTCTGTGTCTCCAATCCGGTCGATGCCAAGGAATCGGTTTTTGCGATACAGCTGCACGAGATTGATGTCTGGTGTGATCGTGTCGAAGACAGGCAGTCCCGCCTGATCGCGGTACGGGATGTTCACATACAAGAGTCGCGGCTCGATCGTCTGCAGGCGATCGGCACGACTCAACGTACGCTCGAGTACCATGCCCGTATCCAGGCTGGCGATCGGTACGGTACGGGTCGGATCTGTTTCCGCTCCGGGCAATGCATCACTGAGTTGATAACGCGTGTGATCGAGCGAAACGGCTGGTGTAATAAACCAGCCGGGCCTCGCGATCGGCAGTTCGAGGGAAGGTGCGGCATTGACTCGCCAGCCCGTGACTCCGACATCGCGATCGAAGTTGACCACTTCCGCCTGAGCACCGAGACGAAGGAACGCGAGAGGCCACGAACCACTGGCCAGCAGTTGCGGAACACGCCGATACGGCTCATCGATCGGCAGGATCGCGTCATCGATAGTCTGGTAGTCCTGCAGCTGTCCAAACAAGGAAAATCGTTCGCTGAAATAGTCGAATCGCACGCTCCGGTTGAGGTGCGTGATACTCGAGATACTCTGGCTGCCACCGAGATCCTCGAAATACTGGTTGTCCGAGACTTCCCGGTAGTCGATCCGGTTGCGCCAGCCGTTTTCGAACAACGTTCGGTGCTGCAGGCGCATCTGGTGGCGCGCCTGGTTCACGGTGCTGTCGTCGGCCAGGTAATCGGCGCCGATGATGCCGTCGTTGCGAGGTGTCAGGTAGCGAAACTGTGTTTCCAGTTGCAGTCCGCGGCTGGTGAGCAGGCGCGGCGTGACGGTTGCATCGTAATTGGGCGCGATGTTCCAGTAGTAAGGCACACGAATCTCGTTGCCACTGCGACCCGAGCTGCCGATCTCGGGCGCCAAAAAGCCGGACTTGCGTGCGTCACTGAGCGGGAATGTCAGGTACGGTGCATACAGTACTGGCACGCCTTTGAATTGCAGCTTGATGCCCTTGGCTGTACCAACGCCCTTGCTCGTATCCAACTCGATGGACTTGCCTTGCAACAACCAGTCCTCGGATCCGGGCGGACAGGTCGTGTATTCGACGCCTTCAAGTATCAACTTGCCTTCCTGATTGATCTCGAGTGCGTCAGCCGCGCCGCGTGCGTTACTGCTGCCGAGCGAGAATTCTGCGCCTTCGAAGCGTATGCGGCCGCTCTCATAGGAGAACTCGGCCAGGTCACTGTGAATTTGCGTGCCCGGGTCCTCGTAGCGGACGTCACCTTCGAGGAGAATCGCCTTCTGTTCCGGATCGTAGCGAGCTGTTTCGGCGCCGGCGAGCTTGTCTTGCCGTCGTAGCAGTACACCACCACTCATTCTGGCCGTCGCATCCTCGCCGATTTGCGCCTCGAGCTGACCTGCTTCGAGCACGATAGTGTCAGAATTCCCGAGTGGCACGCGGGACAGCGATGGATCGAGAGCCAGCGTTTCGCCGATCGACGTTTCGCAGGCAAGCCGATCTTCTCCGTGTGCACAGGTGACGGCCAGCAGGCAGCAGGCAATGATCAGTGGTTTGGCAGACAAATCGAAGGTCGGGTCAGGTTTGGGCCAAGCAGATACGGCCGAGATGTTAGCATGCATTACGTGTGTTACCTTCGCATAGTTTTTGAGGCGCTTCAACGCGTTACGGAGAACACACATCAATAGCCCGAAGGCCTCGAGCGACGCTCGCCTGGCCGCGCTGAAAGAGTGGATTAACAGTATCGATACGGTTGTCGGCTGTGAGCCGGCGCCGGCGTCCGGCGATGCCAGCTTCCGTCGATATTTTCGCTTGCAGGCCGGGACCGGGAGCTTCATCGTGATGGATGCGCCGCCCGAGCAGGAAGACTGCCTGCCGTTCGTCCGCGTGGCCGGCTATCTCGAGGCAATGCAACTCAATGCACCGCGAGTAATTGCAGCGAATCTCGACGACGGATTCCTGCTGCTCAGCGACCTTGGAACGCGCCTCTACCTCGATGAGCTGCAGCACGATCCGGACGCCGCGCCGCATTTGTATGCCGACGCGATATCGGCCCTGCTGACCATGCAGCGTCGCGGCGCTGCTTACCAGGCATCGCTGCCGCCCTACGATGTCGAACTCCTGCAGTTTGAACTGTCGCTCTTTCATGACTGGCTTTGCGGCGAACATCTCGGTTTGTCGTTCAGTGCGTCCGATGAGGCGGCCTGGAACGCGTGTTGCGACGTACTGGTGGAAAACGCGTTGCATCAGCCACAGGTCTTTGTGCATCGCGACTACCACTCGCGGAACCTCATGTTTACCAGCGACAACAATCCCGGCATTCTCGATTTTCAGGACGCGGTCGAAGGCCCGCTGACTTACGACCTGGTGTCGCTACTCAAAGACTGTTACGTGCGCTGGCCGGCGGAGCAGGTCAGGCATTGGGCGCTGGAATTTTACCGCGAACTTGAGCAATCGATCCGCGAGCGGGTTGATGAAATCCAGTTTCGCCGCTATTTCGAACTCATGGGCGTGCAGCGGCATGTGAAGGCCGCAGGAATATTCGCGAGACTCAATCACCGCGACGGCAAGGCAGCCTACCTTGCCGACATTCCCAGGACACTGTCCTACATTGTCGAACTCGGTCCGCATTACGAGGAACTGCAATTTCTCGTTCGTCTTGTCGAGCAGCAGGTATTGCCGACACTGGCGCGCAAGTCATGATTGCCATGATTCTTGCCGCAGGCCGCGGCGAGCGCCTGCGGCCACTGACCGATGAGACGCCCAAGTCCCTGGTTGAAATTCGCGGAGAGAGCTTGCTTGAAAGGCACCTTGCGAACATCCGAAATGCCGGTATTGAGACTGTCGTTATCAACCTCGGCTGGCTGGGTGCAGAGATTGTCAAACGAGTGGGCTCCGGTGCCCGATACGGCCTGCAGGTCATTTATAGCCAGGAAGGCAACAATGTCCTCGAGACCGGTGGTGGCATTCACAAAGCGCTGCCGTTGTTGGGCAGCGATCCCTTCCTGGTGGTGAACGCCGACGTATACACCGACATGCCGGTCCCGGGGGCCGAGCTGGCTGCCGACGCTCTCGGTCATCTCGTCATGGTGCCGACGCCGACCTATCGTGACCACGGTGATTTCGATTTGCAGGACGGATTGATTCGAAACAGTGACGCGGCGAAGCTGACGTTCAGCGGCGTCGCAATCTATAAACCGGAGTTCTTCAGCGCATGCGAGGCGGGTAGATTTCCGCTGGCGCCAATGCTGCGTGAAGCAGCCGATGCGGGTCGCTTATCCGGCGAACTTTACGAAGGATTGTGGGCAGACGTCGGTACGAAGGCGCGACTTGACGCACTCAATCGCGCGTAGCCGCCGGTAGTTTGTCATTGCGCACAAGGTCTGCGTCGGACAAACCCAAATGATGCAGAAAGTGCGGCAAAAGCCGTGGCCACACCTTGTCGAGATCGGCATCGATGCCGAGTCTCTTCAGATCGGTCATCTCGAGCTCTTTGTAACCGCAGGGATTGATGCGCGAAAACGGCTCGAGATCGATATCGACGTTGAGTGCCATACCGTGAAAACTGCAGCCCCTGCGTATGCGCAGGCCAACACTTGCGAGTTTTTCGCCAGCGACGTAAACGCCGGGCGCATCGGCGCGGCTCGCGGCATCGATGTCGAATTCAGCAGCGAGGTCGACAACGCTCTGTTCCAGCGCCGTTACCAGTGTTCGAACACCCATCGCAGAACGCCGCAGGTCCAGCAATGGGTAGATCATGAGCTGGCCGGGGCCGTGAAACGTAACCTGGCCACCCCGGTCGATTTGTACGACGGGAATGTCACCGGGTGCGAGCAAGTGTTCCTTGCTGGCATTGAGGCCCATCGTGAATACGGGCGGGTGCTCGGTGAACCAGATTTCATCGCGTGTCGATTCCGTGCGGGCATCGGTGAAGCGTTGCATCGCGTGCCACAGCGGAACGTAGTCCTGGCGTCCGAGATCGCGAATCGCGATCACTTGCTGAGCAGTGCCGGTCACAATGCCACCAGGACGTCGTCGTGCGAGGAGACGTCGCGGTAAATGTCATCGAGCTGTTGCTGGCTTGTCGCCGTGATCGTGACGGTCACCGAGACGAAGCGGCCGTTGCGGCTGACGGCCGCCTGCACCGCACTATCCGGCACCGCTCCTGCGTGAACTTCCACCAGCGCACGGGCGGTTGCTCGAAACTCCGGGGTGTCCCGACCCATCATCTTAATTGGAAAATCGCAGGGAAACTCGAGGCCGGACTGCTCAGACATGCTTACTCGAACCAGAGGCTGACGCTGTCACGTGTACGCTGCCACATCGATCCGGTCGGGTTGTCGTCAAGGGCACGCAAAGGCGCACTCAATAGCTGTTCCTCACCCAGGCGGACTGTCAATTCAGCAACCGCCTGGCCGGCGGCTACCGGCGCTTCGATGACCGCTGGAATATCAAGGGTCGACTCAAGCTGATCATACGCACCGCGGCGAACCGTGATGTAAAGATCTTCGAGTACACCGAGCCGCGAATTCTCGTTCGCCGACTTCCAGACACGCGCCGTCGTTACTTCCTCGCCCGCTTTGAACAGAAGTCGGGTCTCAAAAAAGCGGAAGCCGTAATTGATCAGTGCCTGGCTGCCATCGGTTCGTGCCCGCGTGCTCGATGTGCCGAGAACGGTCGAGATGACGCGCATGTCATTTCGCTTCGCCGAGGCAACAAGGCAATAGCCCGCGTCATCCGTGTGGCCGGTCTTCAGCCCGTCAACCGACGGATCGCGCCACAGCAGCGAATTGCGATTGCTCTGCTTGATGTCGTTGTAGGTGTATTCCTTGACCGCATGCCAGGGGTAATAGTCCGGAAATTTCAAAATCATGGCGCGCGCCAGTGTCGTGAGGTCTCTCGCTGTTGTCGTGTGACCTTCGGCCGGCAGGCCGGTCGCATTGAGAAAGTGACTCGAGTGCATGCCCAGTGTTGCCGCGTACTGATTCATGAGTTCCGCGAATACACTTTCGGTGCCGGCGATATGTTCTGCAAGAGCGACGCTTGCGTCGTTGCCGGATTGCACGATCATGCCCAGCAGCAGGTCATTGATGGAAACGCGTGTGCCGACTTCGACAAACATCCTCGACCCTTCGGTGCGCCAGGCTTTTTCGCTGACTGTTACCTCGTCTTCGAGACGAATCTGTCCCTGTTGCAGCGCGCTGAACACTACGTAAGTGGTCATCAGCTTGGTCAGGCTGGCGGGGGCAAGTGCCGTATCCGGGTTCAGTGACGCCAGTTCGCGACCGGTCTGGCTATCGACAAGGAGATAACTTTTTGCGCCTATGATGGGTGGTGCGGGTGCCGGCATAGGCGCTGCGGCGTAAGCTGCTGCTGAAAAAAATACGAGCAGTGATGCAAACAACAAAGTCAGACGTTGGAACATGAGGCCTCTGGAAGATCGGGTAATTCGTATCGGCGCGTATTGTAACGCCTATTCAAGGACGAGATAGGGGTCCGTTATGCCGATGTTCTCGAGTTCCTCGACGAGTATGTCGTACTCGATTACCTCGGCGACCGGGCCGATGCGGACGCGCAGCAGAGGCGGGCTCGAGGAAGAATCTTCGTGAATGAACGCATTGTCGATGCCGGATGCGGACAATACGGCCAGGCGACGCTCGGCATTTGCGCGGTCACCGAACGCCCCTACCTGCACAAAGATTTGCGCGGTGCCGGCCAGCGGTGCGGGTGCCGGATTGACGGGTGGCCGAACGGACGCTTCGGCGACGGCTGCCGGTGGAACAGTTTTCCGGGTTGGGCGGTCACCGGCAGGTACCTCGAAGTCGATCGCCGTTACTTCGACCAGGCCCGTGCCGTCGCGAAGCATATCGAGCCTGGCAGCGGCCGCGTACGACAGGTCGATGATGCGGTTGTGCACGAACGGACCACGATCATTGACGCGTACAACAATGCTCTTGTCGTTTTGGAGGTTACGCACTCGGACATAGGTCGGCAGCGGCAGGGTCTTGTGCGCCGCGGTCATCGAGTGCATGTCATAGACTTCGCGATTCGATGTCAGGTTGCCGTGGAATTTTTTTCCGTACCAGGACGCGACGCCGCGCTCCTGGTAACCACTGCTGCTTGGCATAACCCGGTAACGTTTGCCGAGAACTTCGTACACCGGGCCGTTGCCGTACCTGCTGCGTGCTTCGGGTCGCGGAACCGCGTCGCCTGGCAGACCGCCAATGCGCGTACTGCCGGACGAGGGAGGGCCGTCACCGCCGAACTTGCTACTGCCGCAGGCGGCAAGTGACAGCGACACGATTGCCATCAGCAGCAGCCTAGCCAGCATGGCTTGCCACCCTGGATGCGATTTCCTGGCCCAACTGATGCGCCGCAAGCGCATACATGACGCTACGGTTGTATTTCGTAATGACAAAGAAATTGTGGAATCCGACCCAGTGTTCGGTGCCCTTGCTGCCTTCGTAGGTCAGAAGCTCGCCCTTGCTGTCGGCGCACAGATCGGTTGCAAAAACGACGCCTTTCTTGCTCAGTGACTCAACCGTATCGGAAGCTTTCAATGTATTCCTTGGTTCCGGCACAGGCCCCTTCCATTGCCCGCTGAGCGTGGCCCGGGCCGTGACTTCATCTCCGGCCCGCCAGCCGTGCTCGAGAAAATAGTTGGCGACGCTGCCCGAAACATCGGCCCAGTCGTTCCAGATATCGCGCTTGCCGTCGCCGGTCGCGTCTACGGCGTAGGCGCGAAAGCTCGACGGCATGAACTGTGGACGGCCCATGGCGCCTGCATAAGAACCCATCGGAGCCGTTGCGTCGAGCTCTTCTTCGCGCGTGAGAATCAGGAACTGTATGAGTTCATTCCGAAAGAACCGGGCTCGTTTCGGGTACTCGAACGCGAGCGTTGTCAGCGCATCAAGGACGCGGTCGTTGCCCGTGATACGGCCGAAATACGTTTCCACGCCAATGATGCCGACGATCATCTCGATCGACACACCCGATTCCTTGCTAATGCGTTCGAGCATCTCGCGATGTTCACGCCAAAAAGTAACGCCCGCGTTGATGCGCTCTTTTGTGAGGAAGATTTTGCGGTATTCGCCCCACGTCAGGGTACGTTCGGCCGGTGTGGATATTTTGCGGATAATCGATGGCTTGATTTCGGCCTGGCTGAGCACATTACGCAATGCGTCCCGATCAAATTCGTGGTCGCTAACCATCTCGTCAATGAACGCGACCACTTTCGGACTGTCGACATCGACCTTGACCGGCCCAGGGTCTTCCGCTGATCGGGCGCAGGCGACCGAAAGCAAAAGTGCAGCGGCTACAATGAGTGTTCGATTTATCATCAGTGCGGCAATAACTTCCGGTGTGAGTGAATCGACATGAGAATACCGAATCCGGCCATTAGGGTCACCATGGACGTTCCGCCGAAACTGACCAGCGGCAACGGTACACCAACGACAGGGATAAGTCCGGTTACCATCGCCGTGTTAACGAAGACGTATACGAGAAAAGTCAGGCTGATCGAACCGGCCAGCAAGCGCGAGTAGGTATCGTGAGCCTGTACCGCGATGTAAAGACCGCGACCGATGACAAACATGTAGAGCACGAGCAGGGTCAGCACACCGAACAGCCCGAATTCTTCACCGAGTACGGCGAAAATAAAATCCGTATCTCGCTCGGGCAGGAACTCGAGGTGAGCCTGGGACCCATTGGTCCAGCCTTTGCCGAACAGGCCGCCTGATCCGATCGCGATTTTCGACTGGATGATGTTGTAACCCGCGCCAAGCGGATCGCTGTCCGGGTCAAGCAGCGTCAACACACGTTGTTTCTGGTAGTCCTTCATGAAATTCCACAGCACGAGCGCGCCGGGCACGGCCAGCAATGCCATGCCCATGATCAAACGGAACGACATGCCGGCCAGGATGACGACGATCACGCCGGAGGCTGCGATCAGCAGTGACGTACCGAGATCGGGCTGGCGCGCGATCAGGATGGTCGGTACAACGATCATCGCCGCGATGGCCAGAAGCTGACCCAGCCGGGGTGGCATCTGTCGATGGTGCAGGTACCAGGCCGCCATCATTGGTACACCGAGCTTCATTGCCTCGGACGGTTGAAAGCGAATGCCGAGATTCAGCCAGCGCCTCGCGCCCTGTCCCATCTCGCCCACCATGAGCACGAGTACCAGGAGAATGAGGCCGGCCAGGTAGCCCCAGGGGGTCCAGCGCCGCAAAAAGTCCGGCGGCAGCTGCGCCACGACCAGCATTGCGACGAACGCCAGCCCCAGGCGGACGGCCTGGTTCATGAGAAGCCGGTTGCTTTCGCCGACAGCGCTATAAAGTATGAACAGGCCAAAGCCGCTGATCAGGATCAGGCCGCCGAGTAGTGGGCCGTCAATATGCAGGCGGCGCATGAGGCCCGCGAAATTTGACAGCGGCGCAGGCCTGGCCGTGAGCAAGGGTTTAGAGTCAGCGTGCGACATCATCACCGTACCCAAGGTACTGGTCCATGATCGCTTTCGCGACAGGTGCCGCTACACCGCTGCCACTGCTGCCGTTCTCGACGACGACGGCCACCGCGATTCGCGGCTCGTCAAGCGGGGCGAACGAGATGAACAATGCGTGATCACGTTGCCGCTCCTCTATTTCTTCCTCGTCGTATTCTTCGTCCTGCGCGATCGAAACGACTTGCGCGGTTCCGCTTTTTCCAGCCATCTTGTACGGTGCGCCGAAGCCAACGGCGCGAGCTGTTCCGCGTGGCCCCTGCATCACGTCATGCATGGCGTTGATGATGTTGTCCCAGTAAAAACTATTGCTGATCTGGACATCCGGCAGTCGTTCAGGGATCACGAGTGTGCGCTCGCCACTGAGTGCATCTTCAACCGCGGCGACGAGGTGAGGACGAAAATGCTTGCCGCGGGTTGCCAATGCGCTGGCCGCGGCGGCCAGTTGCAGCGGTGTCGCGAGCATGAAGCCCTGGCCGATCGAAGCGATGACCGTTTCACCGTGATACCAGCGCTGGTCGTCGCGGTTGCTGAAGTTGTTGCGCTTCCACTCTCGCGATGGCACGACTCCCGCTTGCTCGCCGCCAATATCTACGCCGGTTTTTTTCCCAAGGCCGAAGCGATCAAGATAATCGTGCATGTTGTCGATGCCGATTTCCTGGCTGATCTCGTAAAAATAGACGTCGCAGGATTGTTCGATAGCGTCGTGCAGGTCGACCGGGCCATGACCTTCGGGCTTCCAGTCGCGATAGCGATGTGTCGAGTCCGGCAACATGAAATAGCCCACGCAGAAGGTCTTGCGGGTCAGGTTGGTCGCGCCGGTCTCCAGCGCAGCCAGGGCCAACATCGGTTTGATCGTCGAGCCCGGCGGATAGCGGCCGCGCACGGCGCGGTTGAAGAGCGGCACGTCCACGTTGTTTTCCAATTCACCGTACTGGGCGGTACTCATGCCGACTGCGAACAGGTTCGGATCAAACGACGGGGCGCTGACCAGCGCGAGAATTTCGCCGCTCTGCGGGTCGAGCGCGACGACGGCGCCGCGCCGTCCGGCCATCAAGCGGGTTGCGAGTAATTGCAGATCGAGGTCGATGCTCAGGTAGACGTTCGCGCCGGGAGCGGGTTTTTCATCTATCGGCAACGAGTCGAGCAGCTGGCTCGAGTCGCCGGGGACCTGTCGGCCTCGAGCGTTGGTTACCAGGTGTCGATAACCGGCGGCGCCGTGCAGGTCGGATTCGAAGCTGTTTTCGACGCCGGTCTTGCCGGTGTGCGATGTGCCGGCGTAGCGCGCCGAATCAAGCCGCCGCAAGTCATCGCTGTTCAATGCACCGACGTAGCCAACTGCATGTGCCACGGCGGCGCCGTCAGGATAGTGACGAACCAGCCTGGGCTTGAAATCGACACCGGGAAAACGCGGGCGCTGGATCGCGAAGTTGGCAATTTCCTCTTCGGTCAGCCGAAATTTGAGAGTGACGGGTCGGAAACGCGGCCCGCTGCGGCTGAGTTCTTTGAAGCGCGGAATATCCTCGCCCGCGATCAGGGCCAAGTCTGCCAGTCGCTGGAGGGTATCGTCGATATCGTCGACCTGCTCAGGTATGAGCTCGAGCTGGTAAGCCGGCAGGTTTTCGGCGATGACGCGGCCCTTGCGATCGAAGATCAGGCCGCGGATCGGTGCAACGGGTTCGATTCGGACACGATTACCCTGGGCTTTTTCGGCGAACAGTTCGTGCTGGACGACCTGGAGTTGCACGAGTCGTGCGATGACGAAGCCTAGTAGCAGAATTGCAATGACCGTAGACGCCATCACACGCCTGACAAACAGGCGTCGTTCGGAATGATGGTCCTTGATCGGCGACAGCAAGGCCACGCTAGCCGCCCGCCCGTGCCCTGAAGCGCACTCCCGACAGGAACATGTAAAGGAACGGCCAGATCAATGTGCCTGTAACCACGGGCGCCCAGTAGGTCACTATCGGTGCTGCAACGCTGGCGACACCATTAATCCAGAACAGCAGAAACTGGTACAAGGCCAGCAACGCGAACACGGTTGCAGATAGTTGCGATAGCGGGAACACGCGCATCAGCAAATGAAAGCGCACCGTGATGAAAACGATGACGCACAGTGCCAGCGCATGTTGCCCAAGCAAGGTTCCGTATGAAACGTCGAGGATGAGGCCAATGATCCAGGCGCTGCCGACGCTCCAGGTGCGTGGCAGCTGCATCGCCCAGAAGATGGTCAGCAGTGCCAGCCAGTCGGGGCGAAATGGTGCGATCATGTCCGGCAAGGGCATGATCGACAGCATGAGTCCGACAACCAGCGTTCCGATCACGGGCAAGCGGCGGGATGCGCGGTCCCTACTCATCATCCTGCTCCTCGACGACCGGGGCCGCCGACCAGATGAGCATGACTTCGCGAACCTGGTCGAGGGCTGCCGACGGTTTCGCCGTGACATTCGCAAAAGGATCTTGAGGGATGCGCGTCACCGAGTCGACCACGGCAACAGGGTAGCCCGCCGGAAAAGCACCGCCCAAACCTGAAGTGACCAGCAGGTCGCCGGCACGAATATCGGCATTGTTTGGCAGGAAGGGCAGGTCGAGGCGGTCGATCTCGCCGGTGCCAACGGCAATGGTGCGCAGGCCGTTGCGGTTGACCTCGACGGGCAGCGCGTGATCGGTGTCGCTGATCAGCACCGCTTGCGAGGTCACGAGGCCCGTCCTGATGACCTGGCCGACGACGCCGTCGGCGCTGACGATGGCCTGGCCGTCATAAACTCCGTCACGGCTGCCAATGTCGATAATCAGGTTGTGTTCATAAGGGTTGGCATCGACCGCCATGATCTCCGCGACCCGCACCTCGTCGCGAACCTTGGAGCGTGCATCCAGGAGCGCGCGCAATCGTGCGTTTTCCGCTTCGAGGGCCGTTAGCCGCTGCAGCCTGGCGTTGGTGAGTAATCGCTCGGCATTGAGGCGGCTAACTTCGAGCTGCAAGTCAGTGCGTGACGTTGTCGATTCTGCGAGCCAGGCCCACAAACGCACAGGCGCATCGACAACGAGCTGGATCGGGAAAACGGCCACGCCGATGCCTTTTCGCAGGGCATCAAGGTGATTCTCGCGATGATCGAGATACATCAGCACCATGCTGATCAAGATCAGCACCAGCAGCCGGATACCGAGCGCCGGGATGCGCGCTGGATTGCTGTCTTTTCCCCGGGAAGCGACCATCGCGTAAGTGGACCCCGTCGTCAGTCTAGCCGGCCGTGAATCACTCCAGGCCGAAAACAGTCGGACCGTGCTCGTCGATGAGCTCGATAACACGGCCGCCGCCGCGGGCGACGCAGGTCAGTGGATCGTCGGCGATGACAACGGGCAGTCCGGTTTCCTCCATCAAGAGCTTGTCGAGGTCGCGCAGCATGGCACCGCCACCTGTGAGCACGATGCCGCGTTCGGCGACGTCCGCGCCCAGCTCGGGCGGCGTCTGCTCGAGCGCCTCTTTGACCGCACCGACGATACCCTGCAGCGGTTCCTGCAGGGCTTCGAGAATTTCATTGCTGTTAAGCGTAAAGCTGCGCGGCACGCCTTCAGAAAGATTGCGGCCCTTGACGGAGATCTCGAGGACCTCCTGGCCCGGGAATGCAGAGCCAATCTCGTGCTTGATACGCTCGGCCGTCGCTTCGCCGATCAGGATGCCGTAGTTGCGGCGCACGTAGTTGGTGATGGCTTCGTCAAAACGATCGCCGCCGATCCGGACCGATGCGGCATAAACGATGCCATTCAGCGAGATGACCGCGACTTCCGAGGTACCGCCACCGATATCGAGCACCATCGAGCCACGCGCCTCATGGACAGGCATGCCCGCGCCAATGGCGGCAGCCATCGGCTCATCTATAAGGTGTACCTTGCGGGCACCTGCGCCCTCGGCTGACTCGCGGATTGCGCGGCGTTCGACCTGGGTTGATCCGTAGGGCACGCAGATCAGGACTCTCGGGCTGGGCCGGAAATAGCGCGACTGGTGGGCTTTTCGGATGAAGTGCTGCAGCATCTTCTCGGTAACCGTGAAATCGGCGATAACGCCGTCTTTCAGGGGCCGGATGGCCGTGATATTGCCCGGCGTGCGACCCAGCATGTTCTTGGCTTCCATGCCAACGGCCTCAACAACGCGGCCGCCCCGTCCGGAATCCTCCCGAATCGCCACCACGGACGGCTCATCGAGCACGATGCCGTGTCCCCGCGAGTAAATCAGGGTGTTGGCGGTGCCAAGGTCGATGGACAGGTCATTGGAAAAATAACCCAGAATTCTCTTGAACATGTCGGGGCGGGGTCTCGAAGCAAGATTAACGGCGTAATCTAACAATGCGCAGGACATTGCACAAGGCGCCGTGTATTATTGCGTCCCCGCTGAAAAGCGGCCCGTTTGAGAACCCTTAGACGCAACCATCACCGCCGGAAATGTCCCGTGTCTCTTAGCAAAGATCAGGTCCAGCACATTGCGATGCTGGCGCGGCTGAAACTCACCGATGCCGAGTACGCCGAGAGCGTCGAGAAGCTCTCGAAAATCGTCGATTTTGTCGCTCATCTGTCCGAGGCCGACACCGACGGAGTAGTACCGATGGCACACCCGCTGCATGCCTCCCAGAGGCTGCGCCCGGACGTCGTCACCGAGTCCGACGAACGCGACTGTTTCCAGGAAAATGCGCCTGCCGTGTCCGACGGCCTGTACCTCGTGCCCAAAGTCATCGAATGATGGATGTGCACGCGAAAACAATGACCGAGCTTGCCGCTGGTCTGGGCAACGGTGACTTTACGTCCGTCGAACTCACGCAGTCACTGCTGGATCGCATTGCGACACTCGACAAAACGCTCAATGCGTTCATCACGATTACTGCTGACGAAGCGCTGGCCGCGGCGGCGCGTGCCGACGCAGCGCGGGCAGCTGGTAATGGCGGCGTCCTGAACGGTTTGCCGATCGTCCACAAGGACATCTTTTGCACGCGCGGCGTGAAGACGACGTGCGGTTCGCGAATGCTCGACAACTTTATTTCGCCGTACGACGCGACCGTGGTCAAGAAGCTGGCCGATGCCGGCGCCGTCGTCCTGGGCAAATCCAACATGGATGAGTTTGCGATGGGCTCGTCGAACGAGACGAGCTACTTCGGTCCTGTCAAAAACCCCTGGGATCTCTCCTGCTCGCCCGGCGGCTCGTCGGGTGGCTCCGCCGCAGCGGTCGCGGCACGCCTGGTGCCGGCGGCTACGGGCACGGATACGGGCGGTTCCATACGCCAGCCCGCGGCGCTGACCGGAACTGTAGGCATCAAGCCGACCTATGGCCGCGTATCACGCTACGGCATGATCGCGTTCGCCTCGAGCCTCGACCAGGCCGGCGTTATCTCGCGTACGGCCGAAGACGCCGCGCGAATGCTCGGCGTGATGGCCGGTTTTGACCCGCGCGATTCGACATCGATCGAGCAGCCGGTTCCCGACTACGTTGCCGGCCTCGGTGAATCGATCAAGGGGCTGCGCGTTGGCGTCGTGCGGCAGCATTTCGACGAAGGTCTCGATGCGCAGTGCGGCGTCACGGTCAAGGAAGCGATCGCCGTACTGGAATCGCTCGGCGCGAAAGCCGTGGAAGTCGACCTGCCCAATCTCGATCTTTCGGTGCCTACTTATTATGTGGTTGCACCGGCAGAATGCTCGTCGAACCTGTCGCGATTTGACGGCGTGCGTTTCGGACATCGCGCCGAGAATGTCGACGACCTGCTCGATCTTTACTGCCGCAGCCGCGGTGAGGGTTTTGGTGACGAGGTCAAGCGTCGCATCATGACGGGTACCTACGTGCTGTCGGCGGGTTACTACGATGCGTATTACCTCAAAGCGCAGAAAGTGCGTCACCTGATTGCCGACGACTTCAAGAAAGCGTTTGCAGAGGTTGACGTCATCGCCGGGCCTACGTCACCGTCACCGGCTTTCAAACTCGGCGACAAGATGGATGATCCGATCACGATGTACCTGAACGACATCTACACCATCGGCGCCAACCTGGCCGGACTGCCGGCCATGTCGATTCCATGCGGCTTCGCTGACGACCTGCCGGTCGGGCTACACCTGGTTGGTGCTCATTTCGCTGAAGAAGCCTTGCTCCGGTGTTCGCACCAGTACCAGCAAGCTACCGACTGGCACACCGCCTGTCCGGAGAACTTCAAGTGAAGGCCGGGTGGGAAGTTGTAATCGGTCTCGAGGTCCACTCGCAGCTTGCGACGCGGTCCAAGATTTTCTCCGGCGCCTCGACGGCCTACGGCGCGGAGCCCAATACGCAGGCCTGCCTGGTCGATCTGGGTTACCCGGGCGTGTTGCCCGTACTCAATGAAGAAGTCGTGCACATGGCCACGATGTTCGGACTGGCTGTCGATGCCACGGTTGCACCGCGCTCGGTATTTGCGCGCAAGAATTATTTTTACCCGGATTTGCCAAAGGGCTACCAGATCAGCCAGTTCGAGCTGCCCATCGTCGAGCACGGGGAGCTGTACATTACCGATGCTGAAGGCAAGGCAAAGCGCATCGGGATCACGCGAGCGCATCTCGAAGAGGATGCAGGCAAGTCCATTCACGAAGGACTCGACCAGAATTCAGGCATCGATTTGAACCGCGCCGGTACGCCACTCCTGGAGATTGTCTCGGAGCCCGATCTCAGCTCGGCGAAAGAAGCCGTGGCCTACATGCGCAAGATTCATACTATCGTGCGCTACCTTGGTATTTCTGATGGCAACATGCAGGAAGGTTCGTTTCGCTGTGATGCCAATGTTTCCGTGCGACCCGTCGGGCAGGAAGCGCTCGGCACGCGCACCGAAATAAAAAACCTGAACTCTTTCCGTTTTGTCGAGAAAGCGATCAACTTCGAGATCGAGCGGCAGATCGAACACCTGGAGGACGGCGGCGAAGTCGTGCAGGAAACGCGCCTGTACGATTCGGACAAGGACGAGACGCGGCCGATGCGATCCAAGGAAGAAGCGAACGACTATCGCTATTTCCCCGACCCGGACCTGTTGCCGGTCGAGATCAGCGCAGAGTATATCGAGTCGGTGCGGCAGCAATTGCCGGAACTGCCGGCGGCGAAGCAGCAGCGCTTTGTCGATGAGTATGACCTCAAGTCGGACGACGCTGACCTGTTGACGAGTTCGCGCGCGTTGGCCGATTTTTTCGAAACCGCAGCGGCGGCGACGGATGCGAAAAAACAGCTGGTCGCAAACTGGGTTATCGGTGATTTGTCGGGCGCGCTGAATCGGGACGGACTCGATATCGCCGACAGCAAGGTTGCGGCGACCGAGCTGGCGGGCCTGTTGACGCGAATCCACGACAACACGATCTCCGGGAAAATTGCCAAGCAGGTTTTCGAGGCGATGTGGGACGGCGAGGGTACGGCTGACGCGGTCATCGAAGCAAAAGGCTTGAAGCAGATTACCGACAGCTCGGCGATCGAGGCTGTTGTCGACGAAGTCATCGCAGCCAATCCGGGTCAGGTTGCCGAATACAAGGCCGGCAAAGACAAGCTCATCGGCTTTTTCGTGGGCCAGGTCATGCAGGCAACCAAGGGCCAGGCAAACCCGGGGCAGGTGAACCAGATCCTCAAAGACAAACTCGGCAGCTAGTGTCTGCGGATAGCGTCATACCGTTCGGATTCGAGTCGATGCCGGTGCGCGGCGCGCTTATCCATTTATCGCGAACATGGCGTCGCATGTTGCGCAACCATGATTACGATCCGCTTATTACTGAAACACTCGGTCATGCTGCAGCGGCGACCGGCCTGATCGCGCAAAGCCTCAAATTTGACCGCGCCATCACGCTGCAGATCCAGGGTAGCGGCATATTGCGCATGCTCGTGATGCAGTGCACGAGCGAACTCGATCTTCGCGGTATGGCATCGGCCGCACCCGGCAAGGCTGCCATGGAGTTTGCGGACCTTATCGAAAAAGGACATTGCGCGGTCACCGTGGATTCCGGCGACAGGCCTTACCAGGGAATTGTCGACATTGACGATACTTCGCTCGCGGCGAGCCTCGAACATTACTTCCTGCGTTCCGTGCAACTGCCGAGTCACATGGCACTTGTTGCGAACAAAGAGGTCGCCGGCGGCTTATTGCTGCAACAGGTTCCCGGACAGGCAATTGATGAAGATGACTGGAATCGCCTGCATTTTCTCGCCAGGACTCTGGGCAGCAGCGATTTCGACGGTGATGCCGGCATACAACTGATTGGCAAGCTCTTCGCCGAAGACGATGTGCGCGTCTATGCGTCGCGCGCCGTGAATTTCCGCTGTCGATGTTCGCGCCAAAAGACCGAGGATGTGCTCAAGATGCTCGGCGAAACAGAGTCACGTGAGACGCTGGCGGAGCAGGGACGTATTGAAGTTATTTGCGAGTATTGCGGGCGGCAACGTAATTTTGATGCGGTGGACGTCGAGCGCCTGTTCGTTGAGAACGTCGTTCAGGGTCCCGACTCGGTTCAATAACCCACCACCCACCACCCACCATCTCACACCCTTGCATCCAGCATCTTAGCCGCGGCCGTCGAGTCGCCGGGGAGATCTCGCTTGCTCGCGCTTACGCGATGCTCGCTTCGCAAGACACACCCGCACTCACCGCCACCGCCTAGTCATGCTGCGTGAGGCAAGCGGACGGATGTTTGCCGGCGAGCTCATAAAGCGAGCGTGCGAGACAGTCCGCCAGCAAAGCATGTCGTCGAGTTGCCCAGGTGAGTCGGCGATCGACGCCGCGGTCAGATTGGTGGGTGGTGGGTGGTAGTGCCAGAATCAGTGAGTTATACTGTTCGGCCGTTTATATAAAAGAATCGTTATATCTTTATATGAAGGCATCAACCGACAGCCTGCTGCGCCAGTTCAAGGCCCTCGCTGACCCGATCAAGGTCCGCCTGGTCGCGCTGTGCGGCGTGGCCGAATGCAGCGTCTCGGAGCTTACGGCTGTGACCGGCCAGAGCCAGCCGCGGATCTCGCAGCACCTGAAGCAGCTTTGTGCGGCAGACCTGCTGGAGCGATTCCGCGATGGCCACTTCGTGTACTACCGCGTGCCGACGAAGGGTGCTGATCCCCTGGCGCGTCGTCGTCTGCTTGCACTGCTGCCCGCCGACGAGCCACAGTTTGCGAAGGATACGAAGCGCTTGCGAGAGCTGCGCACGCAGGATGATCGCGTCTTGCAGGCGGACGATGATCGCCTGTTGCACAAAGCGTTGGTCGAGCTGACCGTTGCCCGGCCACTCGGCGATCTTCTCGACATCGGTTGCGGGCAGGGTCGCTTGTTAAAGCTGCTGGCGTCACGTGCGCACCGCGTCGTCGGAGTGGACATCGATCCCGATGCGCGCCGTTTCGCACGAGCCGAAATGCTGCTTGCCGGTTTGCCCAACTGCACGTTGCGGCAGGGCGACATGTATTCATTACCGTTCGCCGACGCCGAATTCGACACGATTATTCTCGACGACGTGCTGGTCAGTGCCGGGGAACCGCCGAAAGCGCTCGCCGAGGCGTTGCGCCTTCTCAAGAGTGGCGGACGCATCCTGTTGCTGGCATCGGTCGGTGACAAAGACGTCGACGAGTTGAACGACAAATTCACCGAATGGGCTGCATTGACAGGCATGCGCCTTGCAAAGCCCCGTTCGATTCCCGAAATAAAACCGGACTGGCTGCTCGCCGTAGCAACGCCGTCCGGGCGCGCAATCGCCGCGGCCTGATTCGTGACAGAAAATACTATGACAACAAATACTGTGGAAAGACCTTCCGTTTCATTTGAATTTTTTCCGCCGAACACGGAGGCGATGGACGCTACGCTCTGGAAGTCGATCGAGCGGCTTGCTGACCTCGGGCCATCGTTCGTTTCGGTGACCTACGGCGCCGATGGTTCGACACGCGAGCGCACGCATGCTGCGGTCGAGCGGATTATTCGGGACACCGAGCTCACGCCCGCCCCGCATCTGACCTGCATCGGTGCCAGCCGCGGCGAGATCGATGATATCGCGCGCGAATACTGGGACATGGGTGTGCGCCACCTTGTCGCACTGCGTGGCGACGCGCCGAAAGGCTCGGAAGCTTATACGCCACAGGCAGAGGGTTACGCGTATGCCTCTGACCTCGTTGCGGGCCTGCGCAATGTTGCCGACTTCGATATCTCGGTTGCGGCCTACCCAGAGGTGCACCCGGAAGCACCGAGCGCCGTTTTCGATCTCGAGAACCTGAAACGCAAGCTGGATGCCGGCGCGACGCGAGCGATCACGCAATTTTTCTTCGATGCCGAGGTATTCCTGCGCTTTCGCGATCGCTGTGCTGCAGAAGGCATCGAGTCGTCGATCGTTCCCGGCATATTGCCGATCACACGGTTTCCGCAGCTCGAACGTTTTGCGGACATGTGTGGCGCAAGCATTCCAGACTGGTTACGGGATCGTTTCGACGGACTCGATGATGATGAACAGACTCGGCAAATGATTGCCGCGAGCGTGGCGATCGAGCAAGTGCGGGCCCTGCAAAAAGAAGGCATCGAGGATTTTCATTTCTATACGCTGAATCGATCTGAACTGACCTACGCCATATGTCACGCGCTCGGCGTTCGACCCGACCGAGCGGCGGCGTGAGCGAATGACGATGGAACGCAAGCAAAGAATAGAGACATTAATGCGCTCACTGGATGAGCGTATCCTGCTGCTCGACGGTGCCATGGGTACGATGATCCAGTCTTTCGGCCTGACTGAAGACGACTACAGGGGCGAGCGCTTTGCGGATTTCGGTCATGATCTGAAAGGCAACAATGATCTTCTGTCACTGACGCGTCCGGACATCATTCGCGACATTCACAGTCAGTTTCTCGAGGCTGGCGCTGACGTTATCGAAACCAACACGTTCAATTCCAACGCGCCCTCGATGGCCGACTATGGAATGGAGTCGCTGGTAGCCGAACTGAACACCGCGGCTGCGAGGATCGCGCGCGAGTGTGCCGAAGCTTATGCCGCGAAGACCGGTGTCACACGCTATGTTGCAGGCGTGCTCGGCCCGACGAACCGCACCGCGTCGATCTCACCCGACGTGAACGATCCGGGCTTTCGCAACATCAAATTCGACGATCTCGCCGAGACTTATGAAACCGCGGCCAGTGCCCTGATCGAGGGCGGTGTCGATTTCCTGATGATCGAGACCATCTTCGACACGCTCAATGCGAAAGCTGCAATTGTCGGTCTCAAGCGCAGCTTCCGGGCGACCGGTATTGAACTCCCTGTCATGATCTCGGGAACTATCACCGATGCCTCGGGGCGCACCTTGTCCGGGCAGACCACCGAAGCGTTCTGGAACTCGGTCCGACATATTAATCCGTTCATGATCGGCCTCAACTGTGCGCTGGGTGCGACCGAATTGCGGCCCTATGTCGCGGAGCTTGCGCGCATCGCCGATACCCGCGTGAGCGCACATCCGAACGCCGGGCTGCCGAACGAGTTCGGCGAATACGACGAGACCCCTGAGGAAATGGCCGAGGTCGTCGGCGAGTTTGCGAACAGCGGGCTCGTCAACCTGGTTGGCGGTTGTTGCGGTACCCGGCCGGACCATATTCGTGCATTGGGCAAAGCCGTGGACGGCTGCGCCCCGCGCAGCATTCCGGAGCTGCCCGTGAAATGCCGGTTGTCAGGACTCGAGCCGTTCAACATCGGGCCCGATGACCTGTTCGCCAACGTGGGCGAACGATGCAATGTGACGGGCTCGGCCGTGTTCCGACGCCTGATCGAGGCCAACGATTACGCGGCTGCCGTCGCGGTTGCGCGCCAGCAGGTCGACAACGGCGCGCAGATCATCGACGTCAACATGGACGAGGGCATGCTCGACTCCGAAAAGGCGATGGTCACTTTCCTGAATCTAATCGCGTCGGAACCTGACGTTTCGCGCCTTCCGATCATGATCGATTCGTCGAAGTGGACGGTCATCGAAGCGGGTCTAAAGTGTGTACAGGGCAAGGCCGTCGTCAATTCCATCAGCCTCAAGGAAGGCGAGGACGCATTTCTTCGGCAGGCAAACCTGTGTCGCGATTATGGTGCCGCCGTCATCATCATGGCGTTCGATGAACAGGGCCAGGCGGACACGATCGAGAGAAAAGTAGGGATCTGCAAGCGCTCTTACAAGGTGCTGACGGAGCAGGTCGGGTTCGATCCGGCCGACATCATTTTCGATCCCAACATTTTCGCGGTTGCGACCGGCATCGAAGAACACGCAAGCTACGGGCTCGATTTCATCGAAGCCACGCGCCAGATCAAGG
Source organism: uncultured Gammaproteobacteria bacterium (assembly GCA_963841165.1). GTDB lineage: Bacteria > Pseudomonadota > Gammaproteobacteria > Steroidobacterales > Woeseiaceae > UBA1847. The sequence goes on from CAWJCA010000044.1 coordinate 189,697, forward strand.
CGGCGCTACCGCACGTGCTTGTCAGTGGTGGCGTGAGTAACGTGTCGTTTTCATTCCGTGGCAACAATATCGTGCGTGAGGCCATTCACTCGGTGTTCCTGTATCACGCGATTCGTGCCGGCATGGATATGGGTATCGTCAATGCAGGGCAGCTTGCGATTTATGACGACCTGCCCAAGGATCTTCGCGATGCGGTCGAAGACGTCATCCTCAATCGCGATCCCGAAGGGACGGAGAAACTGCTGGCAGTCGCCGAGAACTACAAAGGACAGGCCGGTGGCGCCGTTGCGAAAGGAAAGGATCTTTCATGGCGCGAAGAGCCTGTTGAGAAACGCCTCGAGCATGCGCTCGTCAACGGCATTGATGAGTTCGTCATCGAAGACACGGAAGAAGCGCGCTGTGGAACCGACCGACCGCTCGATGTCATCGAAGGCCCGCTGATGGCTGGCATGAATGTCGTCGGCGATTTGTTTGGCGAGGGCAAGATGTTCCTGCCACAGGTCGTCAAGTCGGCGCGCGTGATGAAAAAAGCCGTCGGCCACCTCGTACCGTTCATCGAGGAAGAGAAGGGCGGTGAGATAACGTCGAACGGCAAGATCATTCTGGCGACGGTAAAAGGGGACGTACACGACATCGGCAAGAATATTGTCGGCGTGGTATTGCAGTGCAACAACTTCGAGGTCGTCGATCTGGGCGTCATGGTCTCCTGTGACAAGATCCTCGAAGCGGCCCGACGCGAGAACGCGAATATTATCGGGCTATCCGGCCTGATTACGCCGTCTCTCGACGAAATGGTGCACGTGGCCAGTGAAATGCAGCGACTGGGCTACAAATTGCCCTTGCTGATAGGCGGTGCAACAACATCGCCGGCGCATACCGCCGTCAAGATCGAGCCGCGTTACGAGGGCCCGGTCATTTACGTCAAAGACGCGTCGCGATCCGTCGGCGTGGCGCAGGCATTGGTCGAACCGGACACCTGTGCCGCGCTCATTGAAAAAACGCGGCGCGAGAATGCGCGTCGGCGCGATCAACACGCGAACAAGAAACGACTCGCACCGCAGCTCTCGATAAACCAGGCGCGCGAACGTAAACACAAATGCGACTGGAGCAATTACGCGCCGCCGCGACCGACCTTCGAAGGCAAGCGCGTATTCGATGATATCGATCTCGCGGTTTTGCGTGATTACATTGACTGGATGCCGTTCTTCAACGCCTGGGAGTTCCACGGCAAATTTCCCCAGATCCTCAGCGACAAGATCGTCGGTGAAGCGGCGACTTCGCTTTTCGATGACGCGAAAAGGATGCTCGACAAGAATTATCGAAGAACAATGGCTTGAAGCGCGTGCAGTGGTCGGCTTTTTTCCGGCGAATTCGCACGATCATGATGACATTCTGATCTACGCAGACGAACAGCGGCAAACGACGCAACAGCGCCTCGTGCACCTGCGGCAACAGCGCTCGAAAGCCGAGGGACAGGCGCAGTCCTGTCTTGCCGACTTCATCGCGCCGTCCGGCAGAGGGCTTGCCGACTACATCGGTGGCTTCGCCGTGACGGCCGGTATCGGCATAGAAGAGCACGTCGCCCGCTTCGAAAAAGCGCACGACGATTACAGCTCGATTATTCTGAAAGCGCTGGCCGATCGGCTGGCCGAGGCCATGGCGGAGTACATGCACCAGCGCACGCGTCGGGAATTCTGGGCTTATGCCAGCGATGAACAGCTGACTAACGAGGACCTGATCCGTGAAAAATACCGCGGGATCCGGCCTGCACCAGGCTATCCGGCGTGTCCCGACCACACGGAGAAGGGCAAGCTTTGGCAGCTGCTCGATGTGGAGGCCAGTATCGGCCTTGAGTTGACCGAGTCCTACGCAATGTACCCAACGGCCGCCGTCAGTGGTTTCTATTTCGCGCATCCGGATTCGAGGTATTTTGCCGTGGGCAAGATCGGTCGCGACCAGCTCGAATCCTACGCCGAGCGGCAGGGTATCAGTGTCGCCGATGCCGAGAAATGGCTGGCGCCGAACCTGGGGTACGAGCCCGGGGCTGCCAACGCGGCCTGAGCCAGTCGTGTGGAAATGACGTTTTCGTGCACGATCGGCGTCGATTGTGAACATTTATTACAGGCGGATGCAGGTACTTTTGCTAGACTTGGGCATCCGTTAGTCTGATTTGTTAATCAATCCGGCAGGGAATTAAGCGCATGCAAGAACCACCAATTCCACTCGACGAAACCGTTCGCCTGCTGAGTCTGCATTCGCTGCGCATCATGGACTCTGCGCCCGAGGAGCGATTTGATCGGGTCACGCGAATGGCGAAGCGGATCTTCGACGTCAACATCTGCCTGGTAAGTCTAGTCGACTCGGATCGCCAGTGGTTCAAGTCACGACAGGGGCTCGACGCCTGCGAGACACCCAGAGAGGTCTCGTTCTGTGGCCACGCGATCCTGGAGGAGCGGGCTTTTGTCATCGAGGATGCGCACACCGATCCGCGTTTTTCCGATAACCCGCTCGTTACAGGCAATCCTAATGTGCGTTTTTATGCCGGCTATCCCGTGCATTCGGGCGAGGGTAAACGTATCGGCACGTTGTGTCTGATTGATGACAAGCCGCGCTCCTTTTCGGCAAATGACGCGGAAACGCTCAAGGATTTTGCGGCACTGGTCGACGATGAACTGACGTCGTCGGCTGAGATCAATGTCGATGAACTGACGAAAATTGCGAACCGGCGTGGCTTTCAGCAGGTCGCCGAGCATCTGTTGCCGCTTTGCAAGCGCAACAACCTGGACGTTGAAGTACTGTTCTTTGATCTTGACGGCTTCAAAGCGCTTAACGACAAATTCGGGCACGAAGCCGGTGACGTGGCATTACAAGCCTTCGCCAAACTGTTGCTCAAGAGTTTTCGAAATTCCGATGTCGTCGCGCGCCTGGGCGGAGACGAGTTTGTCGTCATGATGGCCGGCCAGAAAGGCTTTTCCGATAGGGCGGTAGCGAACATGCGCAAGCTCGCTAAAGACATCAAATCAGACTTCAGCCAACACCTGGGCTGGAGCGTTGGCCGCGTGAGGTACGATCCCGATCGTCATAATGACATCGATGACCTGCTGCGGGATGCCGATGAGCGAATGTACGCCGACAAAACCCGCAAGAACAAGGGAACGGCGTAGGCAATCGGCATTGTCTTGGGCAAGGAGGCCTCGGACGAATCAGTTGCCGACCGCGAATTCCACAATCAGTGGCAAGTGATCGGACCCAATGTGCGCGCCCGTGCGTGTTGCAACAACGCCTATACCGTCGGATACCAGTGCATGATCAATCGGGATCATCGCGAATGGCAGGAAGGTCGGCCATGTTGGCAGGATGCCGAAACCACGGCGCGTGTTCCGGAGCCCGGTGGTCGCTTCCAGCTTGCGGTAAGCACGACCCCAAACGCTGGCATTCAGGTCGCCTGTCAGAATCACCGCTCCCGCTGCCTGATTCGCCAGGGCTGCAATGCTCCTGAGTTGTTCATTACGCGCTTCGTACAGCAATCGGGATACCGGAACAGTGGGATGCGTGTTGATCAGCGTAAGTGCTGCGTCATTCACGGTCATCGTGGCCACTATCGTCGGGTAGTCCAGCGGGGGACTTGCTACATGTTCGACTGAATCGAGTGCCATGCGAGAAAACATCGCGATGCCGAAATTGCCGTCCCTCGCCTCGACGTAATTGTAGGGGTAGTCTTCGTGCAGAATCAGGGTGGCATCCCGCCACTCCCTGGATACTTCCTGCAGAAAAATAATGTCGGGTCGTTCCGCGTCGACGAGATCGAACAAGCGGTCATACTGGTCGTTTCGCGAGAACACATTGACGTGCAGAAGCTTGATGGTGTTGTCGCTTTCGACCGCGGCCCCGCCAAAATACCAGGGCAGCACATAACTCGCGTTGAATGCCGTGGTGACGAGCAACAGGACCGCATAGACCGGGTTCCGCAAAACCGTGAATACGGCGAGTAACAGCAGCGATACGGCGAAGTACTGAGGCCTGAAGTGCGAATACAGCTCGATATTGCGATGCACGAAGTCGAAACTTGTCGCGAGCGAAAACAGGACCGTGACGATCGCGGCGGCCTGAAGCAGACTAATCAGTGTCACACTTTCTTTGAGCATGCCGGGCAGTCGCCGCGTTTTCGGCTCAGTCGTCGATCGTTACTTCGAGGATCGTTACTGCTTCGACAGGCACGTCTGAATGACCGCTACGATTGCCGGTCGGAACGGCAGCAATGGCATCAACGACGTCCATACCCTCAGAGACCTTGCCAAAAACGGCGTAGCCGAAATCCCGCGTGCCGTGGTTGAGAAAATCATTGTTCTTGATATTGATAAAGAACTGGGACGTTGCACTGTCAACCACGCCCGTGCGTGCCATTGCGAGTGTGCCGCGCTCGTTTGATTCGCCGTTGTCCGCTTCATTCTTGATCGGATCGCGGGTCGGCTTGCTGGCCAGGCTTTCGTCCATGCCGCCGCACTGAATCATGAAGTTCGGAATCACGCGGTGAAAAATGGTGCCGGCGAAGTGGCCATCCTTGACGTATTGCCGGAAGTTCTCGCAGGAGATCGGGGCTTTGTCGTCAAACAGTTCGACGCTGATATCGCCGTGATTGGTCTTGATTGTAATCATGATGTCTCGCAAAAATAGGTGAGCGCCGTTATGTACCACCCCTGCGCGCTGCTGTCACGCGTGGATGGCCGGCAAAATCTTTGTGGTTCACGATATCGGTCCAGCCGCTTGCTGCCAGGATGGCCGCGACCTCATCGTATTGGTCGGCACCGTGCTCGATCAGCAGCACGCCATCACTTTTCAGGATTTGCCCACAATCGGCGGCAAGTATGCGAATCGCGTCGAGCCCGTCAGCGCCTGCGACCAATGCCTCGACGGGTTCGTACCGCAGCTTTGTCAGCGCCGCGTCGCCGGCCCGCACGTAGGGAGGATTCGACACAATAATATCGAACTGCCTGCCGCGAACAGGCTCGCACCAGCTGCCGTGCGCGAACGTGATATTGCTTAACGCAAGCTGGCGGGCATTTTCGCGCGCAATGGCCAGCGCTGCTTCGCTGATCTCGACCGCGGTTACCTCGCACATCAATCGCTCAGCAGCGAGGGCCACGGCGATGGCGCCGCTGCCCGTGCCCAGGTCCAGGATCTGCCACTCAGCCTTGCGCGGGATCTCCCGAAGCGCAAGGTCGACCAGCAGCTCGGTTTCCGGCCGTGGTACCAGGGTCGCGGGACTGACAAGCAGTTCATGAGACCAGAATTCCCTGCTACCCATGATGTACGCCATGGGTTCACCGTCGAGCCGTCGCCGCAACAGCGCATCAAAGCGACTGAACGTCGTGTCATCGAGAGTGTCTTCGGGATGCGCAAACAGGTAGCTGCGTGGCAGATCAATGCTGTGGCACAGCAGGAGCTCGGCATCGAGCCGTGGCGAGTCACTGGCAGCAGCCAGCCGCGTCACGGCGTCGCCGAGTATAGCGTCAATGCGCCTGTCATCTTCCTGGCTCATGGCTAGTGCTGGTCCGGTGCTATCGCGTACACTCGCGGCTGGTTTCCAATGTAACTGATGTGTCCATGAACGTGTATTCCAATATTCTCGACATGGTTGGCAAAACGCCAATGCTCGAGGTAACGCACATTGATACAGGGCCATGCCGCCTGTTCCTCAAGCTTGAACTCATGAACCCGGCCGGTTCCATCAAGGATCGCATCGGCATTTCGATGATCACGGAAGCCGAGAAGCGCGGTGATATCAAGCCCGGCGACACGATTGTCGAAGCGACGGCCGGCAATACGGGCCTCGGGCTCGCGCTCGTCGCGGCGCAAAAGGGCTATCACCTGATACTGGTGTTGCCCGACAAAATGAGCCAGGAGAAGATTTTCAATCTGCGCGCGATGGGCGCTGAAGTGGTGCTTACGCGTTCGGATGTAGGCCGGGGTCACCCCGAGTACTACCAGGACCTGGGCAAACGTATCGCGGATGAACGGGGCGCTTACTTCATCAACCAGTTTGGCAACCCTGATAACCCGCTCGCACACGAACAAACCACGGCGCCCGAGATTGTCGGCCAGATGGGCGGCGATCTCGATGCGATCGTACTCGGAGTCGGCTCGAGTGGAACCGTCAGCGGCATCGGCAAGTATCTGCAGGAAAACGCGCCCGACGTAGACCTGATCCTGGCCGACCCGGTTGGCTCGGTCCTTGCGGACTACATCAACAAGGGCGAACTGGGTGAAAAAGGCAGCTGGCTTGTCGAGGGCATCGGCGAAGACTTTATCCCGTCCATTGCCGACTTCAGCCAGGTCGCAAAAGCCTACGCAATTACGGACGCCGAATCGTTTGCAGCAGCCCGTGAGCTGCTGAAGAAAGAGGGAGTGCTTGCCGGATCGTCATCAGGAACGTTGTTGTCGGCCGCACTCAAGTATTGCCGTGAGCAAACCGAGCCGAAAACCGTCGTGACGTTTGCTTGCGATACAGGTAATAAATACCTGTCGAAACTCTTCAATGACTTCTGGATGGAAGACCAGGGTTTTATCACGCGCAAGCAGTTCGGTGATTTGCGCGACCTGGTCGGGCGGCCGCACGGAGAGCGTGCGACGATCACAGTAGGACCTACTGACGTACTGACGACTGCCCACAACCGTTTGCGTAATGCGGGTTTCTCGCAGCTGCCGGTCATGGACGAAGGTGATCTCGTCGGTGTTGTCACCGAGGATGCCATCATCCAGTTTGTGTACGGCAAACCGGAACTCATGAACGCCAATGTCGAAGATGCGATGGAGTCCGCGTTCATCAAGCTCGACAGAACCGAAAGCATGAACAACCTGGTCGCTATGCTGCGTGTGCAGCCCTATGCGGCCATCATGGATGGCGAAGATTTCGTTGGCCTGATTACACGATCGGACGTACTCAACTATCTTCGCCGCCAGATGTGAGGACGATGTAAATGACCGGAAATAACAAAAAACGCGCATTCGCCACGCGCACGATCCACGCGGGGCAGGCTCCGGATCCGAGCACGGGTGCAATCATGCAGCCGATCTACGCGACCTCGACCTACGTGCAGTCGAGTCCCGGCGTTCACCAGGGGTATGAGTATTCCCGAACCCAGAACCCGACGCGCATGGCGTACGAACGCTGCATCGCGGACCTCGAATCCGGATCTCACGGTTTCGCATTTGCATCCGGCATGGCGGCGACGGGCACGATACTCGAACTGATCGACAGCGGCAGTCATGTGATCGCGATGGACGATCTCTATGGCGGTACGCGCCGCCTGTTTACGGGCGTACGGACCCGCAGCGCCGGGCTCGACTTCAGTTACGTCGATCTTACGGCCCTGGACGAGGTCAAGAACGCGTTCAATGACAACACGCGTATGGTCTGGATCGAGACGCCAACCAACCCCTTGTTGAAGATCGTCGACATCAACGCTGTTGCGGCTCTTGGCAAGAAGCATGGGGCGATCGTCGTCGTGGACAACACCTTCGCAACGCCTTACCTGCAGCGACCGCTCGAGCTCGGTGCCGATATCGTCATGCACTCGGCGACCAAATTCATCAACGGTCATTCCGATATGGTGGGCGGAATTGTCGTTACCGCCGACACAGTGCTTGCGGAGCAACTCGGGTACTTGCAAAACTCTATCGGTTCCGTTGCGGGTCCTTTCGACAGCTTTCTTGCTTTACGCGGTGTCAAGACGCTTGACGTTCGCATGCAGCGGCACTGCGAAAGCGCCATGCGCATTGCCGAATGGCTCGAGGAGCATCCACGCGTGGACAGCGTTCTTTACCCTGGGTTGCCGTCTCATCCCGAGCATGAACTCGCACGCAAGCAAATGGACGGTTTCGGCGGTATCGTCACTTTTTTTATCAAAGGCGATCTCGCTGATGCACGCCGTTTCCTCGAACGCTGCGAAGTTTTCGCGCTTGCAGAGAGCCTTGGCGGTGTCGAGAGCCTGGTCGACCACCCGGGGATCATGACGCACGCGAGCGTGCCTGAAAGAGAGCGTGCCAAACTCGGCATCAACGACCAGTTGATACGCCTGTCAGTGGGCATCGAGGCGATTGAAGACCTGATCGAGGATCTTGAGCAGGCGCTTGGTTCGTGAATCTGCGCAGTATCAATAAGATGCGACTGACGACGATCACGATGGTAGTTTATGCGGCCCTTCTCGCCAGTTGCTCAAGTATGTCGGGTGAGCAGATTGTCCGGGAGGCAGCTGGTTTGGTCGTCGTGCAGAAAGCCAAGGACAACTACATTGAAGACTGCGTTCGGCAAAAAAATCCGGAAATCGATTGCGATGATCGTTTTGACGACATTCAGGCTGAGGGCGAAAAGGCTTGGGACGAACGGGAGCGTTCCGAAGGACGCAGTCGACCAGATCGGCTGACCGAGGACTTCGACGAGTTCTTCGACAAATAACCGGGGTCGAACCGAGGTTTTCGACAACCTCGGTTCGACCCCTATTTATTACTCTGGTCTATTTTCGATATCAGCCTCCCAACGCGGCAAGCTGGTCCGCCTGGTACTCATTGATCAGCGGCTCGATGACCTGTTCGAGGCCGCCTTCGACAATCTCGTCGAGTTTGTAAAGCGTGAGGTTGATGCGGTGATCGGTGACACGACCCTGCGGGAAGTTGTAGGTTCGGATGCGCTCACTGCGATCACCCGAGCCCACCAGCAGCCGGCGCTTCTCCGCCTGCTCCGTTTCCTGTTGTGAAACCTGCGCGTCGAGCAATCGCGCCTGCAATAGTGACATAGCGCGCGCACGGTTCTTGTGCTGTGAACGTTCGTCCTGGCATTCGACGACGATTCCGGTTGGCAGGTGTGTGAGTCGCACGGCAGAGTCTGTCTTGTTTACGTGCTGACCGCCGGCGCCGGATGCACGGTAGGTGTCAATTCGCAGATCCGCCGAATTGACTTCCACGGCTTCGACCTCGTCGGGCTCAGGCAGCACGGCGACCGTGCAGGCAGACGTGTGTATGCGTCCCTGTGATTCGGTTGCCGGAACGCGTTGCACGCGATGCGCGCCCGATTCAAACTTGAGCTTCGCGTAAATACTGCGGCCGCTGATACGGCTGATTACTTCCTTGTAGCCTCCGTGATCGCCCTCGCGTGCCGACAGTACTTCGATCGACCAGCCCATGGACTCGGCATACTTTGAATACATGCGAAAAAGATCGCCGGCGAAGATAGCAGCCTCATCGCCGCCGGTTCCTGCACGGATCTCGAGAAAGACGTTGCTGTCGTCATGCGGGTCCGCCGGGATCAGGGATTTCTGCAGCTTTGCCAGCAAGATTTCGCGCCGCTCGGCAAGACCCTTGAGTTCTTCCTGGCCCATCTCGCGAATCTCAGGGTCCGCATCATGGGTCATCTCCTCGGCGGAGGCGATGTCGTCGAGCAAGGCCTCGTAGGCCTGAAAAGACTGCACCACGGGCTCGACGCGTGAGTATTCTTTCGACAGGTCGCGAAACTGGTTCTGGTCCGAAATAACGTCTGCATCGGCAAGCAGACCGGCGATTTCCTCGAATCGCTCCTTCACGGATTCCAGCTTTAGGCGTATGGATTCTTTCACGTCGCGACCCGCTCAGGTGTCCTTGCGGATACCAAAAAGCTCGCGCGCAGCGTCAATAATTTCCTGATCAGACGCTTCACCCGCTTTGCGTAACCTCACGCTTGGGTTGTGCAGAATTTTTTTCATGAGCGCGGCGGTGGCGTATTCAACCGCGTCTTCAGCAGATTCACCGCGCGCCAGTCGCCGCCGCGCCTGCGCGTTGACCTCGCTGCACAGCGCCTCGGTCTTCTCTCTCAGGGCCGCGATCACGGGTACGACCTCTTTTGATCGTTCGATATTCGTGTAACGAACGATCTCCTCGTCGAGTAAGCGATGCGCTTCGACCGCTGCGGCTTCGCGATTGCCCTGACCTTCGAGAATGACCTTGTCGAGATCGTCGATCGTATAAAGATAGACATCGTTGAGATCGGCAACACCGGCTTCGATGTCCCGCGGAACCGCGATGTCGACGGCAAAAATCGGTTTGTGCTTGCGCGCTTTGATGGCGGCTTTCATCTGTTGCACGGTAATAATGGGTTCGGAGGCTGCAGTCGACGTAATCAATATGTCTGCTTCAGGCAAGGTTCCTTCGATCTCGGACAGCGGCAGCGCAAAGCCGCCGAACGGGTGCGCAAGGTCCCGTGCTCTTTCAACGTTGCGGTTCGCGACGAACAGCCTGCCGATCTCACGTTTGTGAAGGTGCTTGGCGACCAGTTCGATTGTCACGCCGGCGCCGACCAGCAGCGCCGTGTGCTTCTTGAAGCCGGCAAAAAACTGGCTGGCAAGATTGACGGCGGCCGAGGCCACCGACACCGGGCTGGCACCGATTTCCGTGTCGGTACGAATTTTCTTCGCGACTGCAAACGTGTGCTGAAACAAAAGGCCCAGTTTCGGGCCCAGCGTCTTGGCCTGCTGTGCGTGTCGAAACGCGTCTTTTAGCTGACCCAGAATCTGCGGCTCGCCGAGCACCATCGAATCCAGGCCGCAGGCTACCCGGAATATATGCCGAATCGCCTTGTCGTCCTGCAGCGTGAACAAGGTATCGCAACACAGTGGATCCAGTTCGCGATCTTCCTGTAACCAGGACTGCAGGCGCTCGCGGCCGCCGTCGCTCGTCATTACGTAAAACTCGGTGCGATTGCAGGTCGACAGCAACACCGCTTCGTCGACGCCCTCGAGTGCCATCAGGCTCTGCAGTGCGCGCGGCACGTCGTCGCCCGCGTAGACGACTCGCTCGCGTATTTCGACAGATGCCGTGTTATGGTTTAGCCCGAGTATTTGCAGCGGCATAACGTTACTGTTGGCGCCGATACGGCACTCAAGGATTGCGGAGTGCGTATGATAAGCGAACTGAACCGCGAGTTCCTTGTCTGTGTAATAAACGGACGACATTTTTATGCATGAACTTCGACGATGGCCGTCAGCCGCAGTGCTGATAATGCTATTCGCCCTCACAATCCCCCCTGCGATCGCGGATGAGGCCAAAGCCTCGGATGCCAGTGCCCATATCCTGCAGGCCGAGATGGCCCTGCAACGCAAGGACTACCTCAAAGCGACGATCGCGTACCGCAAAGCGGCCGAGATCAGCAATAGCGCCGAGACCGCGCGCAAAGCGACGACGGTCGCTTTTGCGTACGGTTTTGACGACGAAGCGCTTAAAGCGGCGAAACGCTGGGCCAAGCTGGACCCGGACAGCGACGAGGCACGGATCTATCTCGCGCAGAGCTACTTTCGCGTGAGTGATCTGCGTAATGCGCGGCGCCAGTTCCAGGCCCTCGTCGAAAAAGGGGAAGAGTCGCCGGGGCATCGCCTCGTTTCCCTGGTTCCTTATTTGTCCGAAGAAGGGGATCCGCAAAACGCCGACAAGCTCATGCGTACGTTGGCGAAACCGTACAAAAAATCGTCGCTGGCACACTATGCGGCGGCCGTGCTGGCGCTGGAGGCCGGCGATACCGAGCACGCGATGCAACGCGCTTTGAAATCCAGCGAGCTGGATCCCGACAACGTCAAGCCGAAACTGCTGTACGCCCGCGCACTGCTCATTGAAGGTAATCCCGATGAGGCCATCGAGTACACGGCGCGCATCATAGGTGATGATCCGGACCCGGATCCCGATGCCCGCATGGAACTGGCCATCATGTACATGATGTCCGGACGCGATGACGATGCGCTCAGCCAGGTGAACCAGGTGTTACTGGAGCAATCCGGTCGTGCCGACGCGCTGCGCCTCATGGCCATCATCAATTTTCGCCAGGAATACCTCGACGCGGCCTGGGATGACTTTCAGGACCTGCTCGCGACGGGCCAGTACCGCATGGATGCCCTGTATTATCTCGCGCGCATTGCTGACTATCGCGAAGAGTTCAGTCGGGCAATTCTGCTTTATAGCGAAGTACGCTACGGCTCCAATGCCGTCGCCTCGCAGCGACGCGCGAGTGCGCTGCTCGCGTTCGAGGACGACGATGTTGACGGGGCAGTGGAGTTGCTCGACGAGTTTGCCGATAGTTCGCCGTCGCATGCGATCGACATGCTCCTGGCGAAAGCGCAGCTATTCGCGTCCCTGGAGCAGTTCGAGCGATCGCTGGAGCTCTACGACCGGGTTGTCGAATTCCGGCCGGACGACGAGGGCACGGCATTGAGCCGGGCCGAGCTGCTGCTGCGCATGGGTAGAGTAGACGCAGCACTCGATGCGTACTCGGTCGCGGTCAAACGGTGGCCAAAGAGCGCGCTCTCTTTGAATGCTTATGGATACACGCTTGCCGACCGAACAGACCGGTTCGTGGAGGCCGAAAAGCTCATTGTAAAAGCGATCAAGCTTGATCCGGACAACCCGGCGATCATCGACAGCCTGGGCTGGGTGCTTTACAAACTGGGTCGCCTGGATGAAGCGCGCGTCGAATTGCAGCGCGCCTACGACGGATTCGATGACCATGAGGTCGCCGCGCACCTGGTCGAAGTGCTGGTTGCGCTGGATCGCAGGACTGACGCGCTGGAGCTATTGGATGCGGCGCAAGTGAAGAGCCCCGACAGCACACTCCTTGAAAATGTTCGCACTCGATTTTTCCCTGATACGCCCTGAGAGCAAGGGATTTCGGAATGCCTGGCTGCTGGCAGGCCTGGGCCTGTTGGGAGCCTGTGCCACGACGCGTCAGGGCGTCGATCTGCCGGGTATCGATACGTGGGAATCGCGCATCGCGGTTCTTGGCGATATCCGCGAGTGGGAATTCAAAGGGCGCATCGCCGTAAAAGCGGGCGATGAGGGCTTCAACGGCAAACTCAACTGGTCGCAGCTCGACGATACGTTCACGGCGACGGTCGGCGGGCCGCTCGGCATGGGTACGGTTCGTATCGAAGGCGATGATCGTTCCGTTGTCCTGACTGACAACGACGGTGTTGAAACGGTATTGACCGATGCCGAGCTCGAGTTGCGCCATCGCTATGGCTGGACGATTCCGGTCGCTTCTTTAAGATACTGGGCACTGGGTATTCCGGACCCCTCGATGGCTGCGGTGACTGATTTCGATGAGCAGGACCGGCTCGTGCGACTCGAGCAAAGCAACTGGATCGTTGAAATATCGCGTTATCGCGAGGGTGGCGGCCAGCAAATGCCGCGCATATTGTCGGCCACGAACCCGGATACGCGGGTCCGGATGGTCATCGACAAGTGGTTGTTCTTCGATCGTTGACAGCACTGTACCCTCACCGCACAATTGCGCCGCAGCGCGTATTTCATATCCATTGGGGCGTAGCCAAGCGGTAAGGCATCGGGTTTTGATCCCGTGTATCGCAGGTTCGAATCCTGCCGCCCCAGCCATTTCACGTCGTTAAGGGGATATCGTGGAAGTTGGAACAATGGCGGTCTTTACCGGCAACGCCCACCCGCAACTCGCGCAGGATATCGCCCGTTATCTCTGCATCCCTTTGTCGAAAGCTCATGTTGGTCGATTCTCGGACGGCGAAATAAACGTCGAAATCCTCGAGAATATTCGCGGGCGTGAGACGTTCATCATTCAGCCGACCTGTCCGCCGTCGGCTGAAAACCTCATGGAACTGCTGGTCATGGTCGATGCCGCCCGGCGCGCGTCGGCGGCACGAATTACGGCGGTCATTCCATATTTTGGTTTTGCACGCCAGGACCGGCGCCCAAGGTCCTCCCGAGTGCCGATTACGGCAAAGCTCGTCGCCAAGCTGATTGCGACGGCCGGCGTGGACCGGGTTCTGACCGTCGATCTGCACGCGGACCAGATCATGGGTTTCTTCGACATCGCTGTCGACAACGTATATGCCTCTCCAATTCTGCTCGGCGACGCCTGGAAAAAGAAATACCAGGACATGGTCGTCGTGTCGCCCGATGTTGGCGGCGTGGTCCGGGCCCGGGCGCTGGCAAAACGCCTTGGCGATGCCGACCTCGTCATCATCGACAAACGGCGTGCCCAGGCGAACCAGTCCGAGATCATGAACATCATCGGTGAAGTGGAAGGCAAGAACTGCGTGATGATCGATGACATGGTCGACACGGCCGGCACTCTTTGCCACGCGGCCAGTGCCCTGAAGTCGCACGGGGCGACTACGGTTGATGCCTACATTACGCACCCGGTCTTGTCCGGCCCGGCCGTTTCACGCATCGCGGAATCGGAGCTCGACGAGATGGTCGTGACCGACACCATCCCGTTGAATGCGGAGGCGCGGGCCTGCAAGAAGATCCGGCAGCTGTCGACGGCCGAGCTCCTGGCCGAGACCATGCGCCGCATCAGCACCGACGAGTCCGTCAGCTCCCTTTACGTCGACTAGCGCTTACGTTACGATGCCCGCCCTTGCGTGGATTGGTCGCGATCCGCGTGTATTCAACTGCTTAAATTAAATAAGCAAAATCAATCAGTTATGGAGAACAGTCATGAGTGACGACTTCGATCTGATTGCGGAAATCCGTGAGGACCAGGGCAAAGGTGCGAGCCGCCGCCTGCGTCACCAGGGAAAAGTACCCGCAATCATCTACGGCGGCGGGCGTGCCCCGCGGTCCCTGAGTTTTGACCACAACAAGGTCCTGAAGCAGCTCGAGAACGAATCGTTCTATTCGAGTGTCCTGAGCATCAAGGTTGGCAGCAAGAACCAGGCCGCGATCCTCAAGGACATGCAGCGCCATCCTGCCAAGCCTCGCATCATGCACATGGATTTCCAGCGCATCGTCGAGGATGAAGAGATCAAGATGAACGTGCCGCTGCATTTCATCGGCGAAGATGTAGCGCCTGGCGTCACGACCGGTGGCGGCAAGGTGTCACACCTGACGACCGACGTCGAGATCGTCTGTCTGCCGCGGTACCTGCCCGAGTACATCGATGTCGACGTGTCCGCGCTCGAGCTCGACGAGATGCTGACACTATCGGATATCAAGCTGCCTGAGGGCGTCGAGATGCCCGCTCTGGCGCAGGGGCCGGAAGCGGATCGCCCGGTTGTTTCGATCCACGTGATCAAGGAAATCGTGATCGAGGAGGAAGAGGAACTCGAGGCGGTGGTTGGCGAAGAAGGCGAAGAAGGCGAAGAAGGCGAAGTGGCGGCACCGGATGCCGAGCCGTCAGACGAAGAGCCAGAGAAGGATTAGCCATCGTTGGTGTTTAATCGAAAAGACCGCCAATGGGCGGTCTTTTTGTTGAGAGCCCACTCCTATGTCCAAGCAGATTCGCATTATCGCCGGCCTCGGTAATCCCGAGGAAAAATACGAACGCACCCTGCACAATGCCGGGTTCTGGTTCGTGGACGCATTGGCGCGCAAGTACGGTGGCAGTTTCCGGTATGAGAAAAAATTTGACGCCGACCGCTGCCGCATCAACCTGTGCGGCGAGAAGGTATGGCTGGTCAAACCGCAGAGTTTCATGAACTTGAGCGGTGGGCCGATACGGGCCATGCTTGACTACTACCGGCTGCGTTCGACCGAGTTGCTGGTGGCACACGATGAAATCGATCTGCCGCCTGGGACGACACGACTCAAACAGGGTGGCGGACACGGCGGCCACAATGGCCTGCGCGACATTATCAAACACTGTGGACCGAACTTCGTGCGCCTGCGCCTGGGCGTCGGACATCCGGGTGAGAAAAGCAAAGTGACGGGCTACGTTCTCAAACGTGGTTCGAATGATGTCGAAAACGCCGTCGAGAAAAACGTGGCCGAGGCGGTCGACATCATGCCACTGCTCCTGGACGAGGGCCTCAATGCGGCCATGAAACAACTGCACACGAAAGAGCAACCCTGATGGCAATTACCTGCGGCATCGTCGGCCTGCCGAACGTGGGCAAGTCAACACTGTTTAATGCGTTGACCGCAGCCGAGATCGCGGCCGAGAACTATCCGTTTTGCACGATCGAGCCGAATGTCGGAATCGTGCCGGTTCCCGACCCGCGCCTGGCGGTGCTTACCGGCATCGTTAAACCGCAGAAAACCCTGCCGACGACCATGGAGTTTGTCGACATCGCAGGCCTCGTTGCCGGCGCATCCAAGGGCGAGGGCCTCGGCAACCAGTTTCTTGCCAATATCCGGGAAACAAACGCAATTGCGCACGTCGTGCGATGTTTTGAAAACGACGACGTGACGCACGTAACGGGGACGATCGACCCACTGGATGATATCGAGACAATCAACACAGAGCTGGCCCTTGCCGATCTCGAGTCCGTCGAAAAGCAGTTCGACAAAGCTTCGCGCACGGCGAAAACGGGCCAGAAAGACGCTATCGCGCATCGCGACGCACTTGCCGGAATCAAAGCGCATCTCGAAGAGGGTATGCCGGTTCGTTCGATGCAAACCAGCGACCTTCAAAAGGAGATACTCAGAAGCGTTTACCTGCTCACAGCAAAACCGGTCATGTACATCGCAAACGTGGACGAGGACGGATTCGTTGACAACTCACACCTTGAGGCCGTGCGGGCGTACGCGGAGAAAGAAGGTTCGGAAGTGGTTGCAATCTGTGCGGCCATCGAAGCCGAGATCGCCGTGCTCGATGACGACGACAAGGCCGAGTTCCTCGCGGACTTCGGAGCGAAGGAGCCGGGACTCAATCGCGTCATCCGCCACGGTTACGCGCTACTCGGTTTGCAGACCTTTTTCACCGCGGGACCCAAGGAAGTCCGTGCCTGGACCACGAAAGTCGGTGCGACCGCGCCGCAGGCGGCAGGCGAGATCCACACTGATTTTGAAAAAGGCTTCATACGTGCCGAGGTGATCTCTTATGACGACTTCGTCGCCGGTAATGGCGAACAGGGCGCGAAAGAAGCGGGTCGGCTGCGCCTTGAAGGCAAGGAATACATTGTGCAGGAAGGCGACGTCATGCACTTCCTCTTTAACGTATGAGCTATTCTTGAATTATCTATTTTCCTTTGTGCATGCCGAACGACGGTAGTGACCAGTTATAGATAATCGCGAGCGCGCGTACCGCGAACCCTGCGATCACGGCGACGCCCAGCGATAAGGATTCGCCGAGTCCGATGTTGTCGGCCAGTACATAACAAACAGCCGCACAAAATGCTGCCGTTGCGTAGATTTCGCGGGACAGAATGAGCGGAATCTCATTACAGATAATGTCGCGAATCATGCCGCCGGTTACAGCGGTCGTGACGCCCAGCATGATGGCGACCAGGGCCCCCGTATTCTGCTGCAGACAAATCTCGGTCCCGAGCGCGGCGAACAGCGCCAGCCCCAGGGCATCCATCCAGATCAGGATCTGGCGGCGTGAGCCAGGCCTGTAAGAAGTGAAGAACACGACCAGTGCCGCGATGATTGCGACCGCGATATAGCGGTTGTCGGCGATCCAGAAGACGGGGACCCGGTCGATGATAATGTCGCGGATCGTGCCACCGCCCACGGCCGGCATCAGTGCGAGCACGCAGAAGCCGAAAATGTCCATGTTCTTGCGCGACGCGGCCAGGGCACCGCTCACCGCAAACGCCGCGGTACCGGTCATTTCGAGCAGGTAGACGAAACTCAGGTCCATTGGGGCCGACTGTACCCGAAAACAGGGACTCGGGCGCCCGGATTGCCTTGACAGTCGGCGGCCTCACCGGGAGAATCTGCGGCCCTCGAGGTGCCCTTCGGCAGCCGAGCCAGTATTCGGTGATGTAGCTCAGATGGTTAGAGCGGCGGACTCATAACCCGCAGGTCGGTGGTTCAATTCCACCCATCACCACCAAGCAAATAAAAAGGGCGCCCTTGTGGCGCCCTTTATTATTTGCATGTGTGACGGAATGAGTTCGAACCACCGCAGGTGGTTCATCCGAGCACGACGCCGTCGTGCGACAGACGCGCGTAGCGCGAGGGCCGGAACGGCCCGGTCAATTCCACCCATCACCACCATATAAAACAAAGGCTTAGGATATTTCCTAGGCCTTTTTTGTTTTTCGAAATTGTATTTGTTACGAATTTGTCTTCTAGCAATACCCAGACATCAGTTTTCACAGATCGTGGCTTCCAGGCGCGAGGCGGATGCTCTGCCAGCAGTGTAGCGCCAGGATTGTCATGTTTGCAGTCGGCCAAGAGCAGACGTCGAAATCAATTCTCAAATTTCCAAGAATTGATGCGGCACTTCCATGACCCGTCGGAGTACTTTGTCCATACCTTAAGCCATCGACTGGAACCAATTTCCTTATTGCCGTCATTCCCCGTAAAGGTCGCCTTGCACACGCCGCGAGACCAAGCCATGTCCCCCGATTGAGAAACGTGAACCTCTAATTGCTCGCAATCTAGGGAGAACTCAGGGTCAGAGAACGACTTCTTGTAGTAAGCCAATATCGCCTCTCTGCTGGTCAGCGGCGGTGCATCGGCAGGCGAAAAATACGGTTCTTGCGCAAGAAACGAAGACCACTTCGTAATGTCCTTTTCATTGGTCGCCTCCACCCAAGTTTTATAAGTTCTTCCGATAGCTTGTACGTCGGAATCCGCGGCATCAGTCGCCGAAACTGCAAAGAAAAAGAAAATTGGTGCTGCGAAGTAGTGGCAAAGATTTCGCATTCGGCTTCCTGATTCTAGTCGTTTGGTGTTGTGAGAATGTCTAGGAGCGACTGTCAGCTTTGGGTCATTATCAGCCGTTCAAGTAGATTTTAGCTCAATGTCTGCTTTCACCAAAAGCGGTCATTCAAATGACTCAAAAAATGGTTTTTTGACAGGCGGCTAACGGCCAATAGCGGCCGCCCGCGGGCGTTCTGGAACGTTGCTCATCACTATTTAATCGACGGGCCGAAATCCATGGGCAACGACGGCCTCGACGGCTTCTCGGCCATCATCGTAAATTACCGTAATTCGACCCAATCCATGCTCGGCCCGCCTATCAATTTTCTTGACGGTGCCCTCATGCCCCCAACTGTCGGCGACCCTATCACCTTCCTCGAAGGGCAGTACCGTTTCGTCATAGGCTTCCAGAAAGCTAAATAAGGAACGCAGCCGTTCAATAAAACCTAAACGAGGAGCCGCCCGTGGGCTCGACATCTCTACGCCGCTTTTGAAGCTCGAATCGGTGTAGGTTTCGTTCTCCTCACCGGCAACTCGTCCGCCGAGGTTGCGGGAAATTTGAAGCAACTTGGACAGAAGTGCTTCGTCGGGGTTCTTCGTAAAAACGTTACCGTCCGACCAGTCGAACCAGCCGTTTCCTTCACCGTACTTGCATGGCCCCAAGAAACGAGCGAAGTAGGGGCCCATGTCCGGTGCGAGCTCGAGCTCTGGATCCGACTCTACCAGGGAGAGCCATTCCTCCACCGCTATTTCGGAGCCGTGTTCAAGAACGTCTTCTCGTCGTGTTGCGAAGAGTTCGTAACCCATTCCGTTCCATGCTCAAGTTGAGTTAATGTCGATCCGCGCGGCGAATGTTTCTCTATACATACGTCCGCTCTGGGTCAACAGCAGCCGTTCAGTAATTTATCACGCCAGGGGCTGCTTACGGCCAGAAGGAGACATTAGATAAATGCAATTATGGACCGTTTAAAGCAGCGTGAACTATGAATGCGCCAAACACTATTGAAGCGATACCGGCGGGCCTAAAAGTCTTATTGAATTTCTTGGCTGACCAAACTGCGAATTGCTTGTGCCTTGAGGGTCCTGCGATCAAGAGTCCGACACCAACGGCAACCATTAAATAACCAAAGGCGCCCATTACAGCTGGGTAGAGTGTTTGTTCAGAAAATGCGACAAATATCGCACCAAACGAGAGTCTGCTAACTATCTCGAATCCGTGAAAATACGTCATCCGACTGAACTTCAAGATTCCGTTTGACCACTTATCAGGGTCGATGGCCATCACCACACTGAGCAAGATCATTAGAATCCCGAAAAACGCTATGGCGTACACATACTTCTCCTTATGCTCTCTAAACAACAATTGCTCTACGTCAGTACTTTATGGCATGTCGTGCTGTTTAGAGCGGGAAGGTCTGCATCGGGTCATTAGCGGCCATTCAAGGCGATATTACGCGAATGTCTGCTTTTGCTGGTACATTTGGACGATCTTGTCCAAAAAGGGTCACGGCCAATGCCAGCACCTGATCAATTATTTGGGTGGGCCGGTCAAGCCGCCATGCTGGGTTGGCTGGTTCTGGTGTTCCTTCCCCGGCGGTGGCCATGGCTGCTGGCCTTGCCACGCTACATCATTCCCTTCGGACTGTCCCTGCTATACGCGGGACTTGCGATGACGCATTTCTTCACAATCGACGGTGGAGGATACGGGTCGCTTTCCGAAGTAAGCGCGCTTCTTTCCAAAGAGGAAATGCTACTTGCCGGCTGGGTGCATTATCTCGCCTTCGACCTTTTCGTCGGTGGCTGGATTGCGGTCAATGCTGACAAAATGGGCCTCAACCGGCTGGTCCAGGCTCCTATCCTGATTGCTACCTTTATGTTTGGCCCGGTCGGGCTCGCGCTATTCCTCGCAATGCGTGCCGGATACTCCCGCACTCCGCCTCATGAGCTGCTGGAGGCAACCACGTGAATAGGCTACAACCGGCCGGCTGGATGCCGCCGTTTACTTGGCGCGATGACGATCATGTGACCCGGCTTTACCTGTCGCTGGGGCTGTTCCTGATCGCTAGCTTTGTCGTCTTCATCCCTGCAATGATTCTCGATCAGCGCATGGTCGACAGTTCGTACGTCTGGATCAAGCCACAGAAATTCAACGTCTCGCTAGCGCTCCATGTCTTGACATTGGCTGTATTGGTTCAGCTCGTGCCGAGCAACATCCGCAACGGCGCGATATTGATGATCTTCAGCTATCTCGCAGCCGGTGCTTTGATCTTCGAGTATATCTACATAACGATCCAGGCCGGACGGGCGCGTCGGTCGCATTTCAATTTTGAAACCGAGATCGAGGCGCTGATGTATGCCGCGATGGGCATTGCCGCCGTGCTGCTGGTCTTGGTGGCCTTGGTGCTGGCAATCCAGATCTGGCGCAAGGGCGATAGGTCTCGCCCGGGCGTTTGGCTTGGTTCGATTGTCGGATTGTCGCTCGGCTTCTTCACAACGATGATTTTCGCCGGTTACATGTCGAGCACCGGGAGATATGTGGGTGCCACACTCGAAGGCGGCGGTGCTATTGTTCCCTTGTTCGGCTGGAGCCGCGAATACGGCGATTTGCGGCCAGCGCATTTCCTTAGCCTGCACCTGATGCAGACCGTGCCGTTCGCAGGATGGCTCGCAGATCGGCGGGCCTGGAATGCGAGGCTGGTCGTGCTGAGCGTAGCGGGCGTACAGGTGGCGCTGGCGACATTCCTGTTCTTGCAGGCGAGAGCTGGACGGCCGATCTGGCCTGTTTGATGGCTTCAGTCCGCTTTGGGTCATAAGCGGCCCCTCAACTCAATTCGAGCTCAATGTCTGGTTTCCGGGGTAAAGGGGACGTTCAAATCATCATCGAACGTATCGAACAGTAAGAAATATGCTTATGTTTCCTATCCGCCACAGCGTGCCAACAGCATTAATACGATGACACCGATAATCGAACCGACGTAGACCTTCATTGACACGGTTTTTCCTTCCATACTTGCCATCGCATCGGAAGCACCTTTCTTGACACCAGCGAGTGGGTCACCAGGCGCTTTCGTGAACTTCGGGCCGCTTGGGGCATTCTGTTCCGGTGCTGGATCGTTCTCTGCATCTTCACTTGCGGTTTCTGTAGTTTCGTTTTTCTTGTCATCGCTCACGGGTAGGTCTCCAATGGTCTTGAAGCGGCACGACAGTCGTCGCTGAGTACGTATTTTGGCACATGCTGGCGGGGATAGAGACAGTGAAAAATCCCTTCCAGAGCGAAAACAGCCCCTTTTAGTTTATAGCGGCGTGACAAGCGCCCTTATGAAGACATCCCGAGAACGGAAGTTTGCCCCCCAACCCCTCTGGATGCGACCCATAGAGCCTCCGAGTTTCGACGGCAGAAACGGATTTGTCCCGAATTTGTCCCACGGCGTACTCAGTACGAGACAAATCTAGGCGATCCGAAACAAATGAGGCCGTGGATCTATTTAGCATCCCATTGCGTGTATTTGCGCGAGACAATTCCACCCATTCCACCCATTCCACCCATAATCCTATCCAACATAATCATACTCTCGCGTTCGCCTCGCCTTTAAAAACGCCGGCCCTTGCGCCGTCGGTCGCCACAAAATAGCCGCTCATCGGAAACATCGCCGTTGTCCGGTTTTTGTTTGATCGCAATCACACAAAAGAAATTGCCGATCCTAGAGAATCGGTCTCGTTGCAGTTGATTGAATACGAAACTGCTTCGGAACACGGGATTCAATTGACAGGAAATACATTGTGACGAACTTCACAGTTTTGCGACTCGCACGGCGAAATGCCCGGCAAATGGGCACAGGTCGCAGACGGGTACTCGGATCATCGAACATAATCTGCGAAGAGTAGATTGGGTCCAGCTAGTGATTTTCCACAAAATTTTGGCGATGAATTATGAGAACTAACACAGATTTCGGAACAACACGTAACAGCGGCTTTACGCTGATCGAACTGATCGTGACGCTTTCCATCGCGGCAATCGTGCTTTCTGTTGGCGTTCCGAGTTTTCGCGGCGTGATCATGGACAACCGGCTTGTGAGCCAGGCCAACCAGTTCGTCACATCGGTCAAAATGGCAAGAAGTGCGGCAGTTCGCTATCAGCGGCCTGCCACAGTGTGCTCCAGCGCAAATTTTGATGCCGCAGTTCCCACCTGCTCTGCGAATAATGACTGGTCGGACGGCTGGATCGTCTGGGTAGACAAGAATCGTGATGCGCTCACGGATGCAAACGAGATTATCTCGGTATTCGGGCCAATCAACAACGCCTCAACGCTGTCCAGCGGGACAGCGAGCAGCTTTACCTACGACGCACGCGGCTTTGCCACCACCGGCGGCGGGGATCTCACGTTGTGTGACAGTCGCACCTCCGAGATGGGCAGGCTGATCAAAGTCAATTCGGTTGGTAGAACGAACGTCTCGCGTCAAGGGTGTTCCTGATGAACAATCGTAATCACATGCGGCGCCTGGACCGGCAGTCCGGCTTCACTCTGATCGAAGTCCTGGTGGCTGTCATTGTCTTGTCGATAGGGTTGGTCGGCGTCGCTGGTTTGCAGGCCGTATCGCTGAAGAACAATCAGAGTGCTTTCATGCGTTCGCAGGCGTCGGCCCTGGCCTATGACCTTGCGGACCGCATGCGCGCAAACGTTCCGGGCGCAAATGCCGGAATGTACGATCCGACAGCGAAGGCTGCAACGGCAAGCTGCAAAACGCCTACGGGCTGCACGACTCAGCAAATGGCACAAAACGATCTTTTTGAGTGGGACGCCGCCATCACTACGTACTTACCGGTAGGGCAGGGTTTCGTCTGTATCGACAGTACGCCGAACGACGGCACGGCCTTCGGAGACCCGCAGTGCGACGGCACCGGTACTTTGTTCGCGATCAAGATCTGGTGGGATGACGATCGTGACGGGACCATAAACATTACACCGACAAACACTGAACGACTGGCAATCACTATCCAATTGTAATTATGAACATGAAACCGCAAAAAAATATTTCCAGGCAAACGGGCATGACGCTCGTTGAAGTCATGATCGCCATGCTACTCGGCGTGTTTCTCATGGGCGGAGTCTTACAGGTTTTTGCCTCATCCAGGCAAACCTACCGCGTCCACGAGGCGACATCGAGAATGCAGGAAAACGGCCGCATGGCCCTGGAAGTTTTGTCGAGAGACATACGCATGGCGGATTTCTGGGGCTGCGCCAGCGATCCCGACAAATTCGTGAACAACCTGGATGATGCGGGTGTCGGTTACGTTGACTTCATAGCTGGTGGTATTGGCGGAACCGAAGGCGCCACCGGAGCGCCGGATGCGCTCATTCTGCGGGGCGGTTTCGACTCGGGAATTGTCGTGGAACCGCCGTACGGCCCGCAGGCCTCGGCCAATATCAAAATTCCAGCTGACAATGGCCTTGAGCAGGACGACATCGTGTTCGTCGCCGATTGCAGCGCGGGCGATATTTTTCAAGTGACGAATGCCAATCCGGATACCTCCGGCGTACTGGTCCACAACACGGGGAGCGGAACGCCCGGCAACAAGAATGTGACCAACCCGGGTTGTCCCGGCATGAATTCGCATTGCCTTTCAAAGGTTTACGGTGGTGACGCCGCGGTAATGCTCACGCAGGAGACCAGTTACTCGATCGCCATGGGGTCCGAAGGCCAGCCAGCTCTTTTTCGAAACGGCCTGGAATTCCTCGATGGCATTGAGAACCTGCAGATTCTTTTCGGTGAAGACATCGACGCGTCCGGCATCGCCAACTATTACGTGCCGGCCGACCAGGTCGCGGATATGGCCAATGTAATCAGCATTCGACTTGCGGTTGTCGTCCGATCCTACGATGACAACCTGACTGGCGGCCTCACGCAGAACTATAACCTGTTCGGAACGACCATTGCCGCACCAGACAATCGCCTGCGGCAGGTTTACACGAGCACGGTTGCTGTAAGGAACCGGATATGAATTACCACGAGGTGCAGACAATGAACCCGACACTTGGGTCACTTGGGAACTTCAGGTCCCAGCGCCGCCAGCGTGGCGTCGTGCTGATCGTCAGCCTGATCATGCTGCTGGTCGTTACACTGCTCGCAGTCAGCAGCATGCAGGGTACATCGCTCGAAGAGAAAATGGCCGGCAACACGCGCGATCGCAACCTGGCGTTTCAAACGACAGAGTCCGCGATCAGGGAAGCCGAAACGTACATCGAGAGCATCGTCAGTTTGGGCAGTTTTAACGGTGCGGGAGGCCTTTACGGGCTTACCGACATCGAGCCGTACTTCGCAATGGGCACGACCTGGAGCGATGCAACACAGCACGTCGTTGCCAACGCCGACTATGGCTCCTACGGCGCTCCCCGTTACTACATCAAGCATTTCACGACTGTCAAAGGCACCGAAGGTGCCATGAATATGTCCGGCTACGGCGATAACAAAGGTACCGGCGACGCGAGCATATTCAAGATTACGTCGCGTGGAACCGGCGGCAGTGCCGATTCCGCAGAAGTGATACTACGCAGCCATTACGGGCGCATCTTTTAGTTAACCACGGTGGCCATGAAAATCATGAAAACTAAAACGACACATCTCAACGCTGCAGCGAGCGCTGCATTACTGACATTCATGCTCTTCAATCCGCTGACCGCACGCGCGGCTCTGGGCACGCTTGCCGATACGCCGCTGTTTTTGAGCAATTCGGTCGAGCCCAATATCCTGTTCATGCTTGACGATTCAGGCAGCATGGACTGGGGCCTGATGACGTCGGAGAACGAGCGGCATCATGGATCTTGGCGGTTGCGACTACTATTATGCTCAGCCCGCACCGGACAATGATTATTACTGGATGGTGCCAAGTGAAGAGGAACTTGAACGATCGAGGTATGGCAGCGCCCTATGGCGGCGTCTGGCGCGCCTGGAACAAGGACTACAACAAGCTCTATTACGATCCGAGCATTACGTACACGCCATGGCCGGGCGTGAACGACAGCGGCGTTCCCTACACAGATTCGAACCCGACGGCGGCGTTGTATAACCCGTTTACCGGGTCTGGCTCGTTCGACCTGACCGCGACTACATCGTACGACACTGATTATTGCGGCAGTGGTTTGGGTACTGTCGAGGTCGATAATTTTTATCCGGCCCGATACTACAATTGGATCGACAGCGACGCAGACGGCGATGTCGATGACGATGACGCACACACGCTGGTTGAAATAGAGCCACTCACGCTCACTTACACGGGCGGGCTGAATCGTAGAGACTGCGTGGCGGCACCGGTTTGTACTTACGCCGAGGAAATACAGAACTTCGCCAACTGGTTCAGCTATTACCGCAAGCGCGAATTTGTCGCCAAAGCGGCTTATGGACAGGTGATGGCGGGCGCGAGCAACTCGCGAATGGGACTCGTAACGCTGCACGATAATGGCAACGTCGACAGGAGCATCAGGTCGATGAATGCGGATCCGACAACGGGCAACAAGCGAGCCCTGCTGGATCATCTGTACGAGGGCTACGGATCCGGCGGCACGCCGTTGCGCGACAGGTTTGACGAGGCCGGCAAGTATTTGAGCTGCGAGAACAACGATTTCTTCGGTAGCTGTCCCGCGCTTGACGAAGATGATGGCGGTGAGTGCCAGCAAAATTTCACGATTCTCATGACCGACGGCTATTACAACGGATCGTTCAACGGTAACGACAATGAAGACGGCGATGACAACACGCTGTGGGACAGCGGACCGGCCGGCCCTTACGGCGATTCGGAAGATGAAACGCTCGCTGACATCGCCATGGAATACTATGAAAACGATATTCTGCCGGGCACAGACAACAACCTGCGGCCGCCGCCGGGTGGCATCGACGAAAACACAGCCCAGCACATGGTGACCTACTCCGTGGCATTCGGCGTCGATGGTACGTTGACGGCAATGCCGCCAAATACAACCGACCCATTTGCCTGGCCAGATGCCGGATTCGGACGCCAGGAAGATCGACGACCTGCGGCACGCCGCCTGGAACGGGCGCGGCGAGTTTCTCAGCGCCCAAAATCCCGGCGAGCTCATCGCGGGGCTGCGCAGCGCGCTACAGTCCATTCAGGGCCGGGTAGGTTCAGCGGCATCGGTCGCATTCAACACGGGTTCTCTGAGCACGAATTCGCAGGTGTACCTCGCCTTGTTTAACAGCGAACGCTGGGACGGCAGCCTGCTGGCTTTCGACCTGGACCCGGATACGGGCGCGATTAGTTCGACCCCAAGCTGGTCTGCAGCGGAGCGGCTGAACACACGCGATCTTTCAGTGTCTCCACGAACGCTGCTAACCCATGACGGCTCTGATGGCATCGCGTTCCAATGGTCGGCGATGACTGCCGCCCAAAAGAACGACTTCCGTACGGGCCCGAGCGGCAGCCTGGACAATGAAGCGACGGGCATGGCCAGGCACGGCTACATGCGGGGCGACCGCGGCTGTGAAATCTCGTCGACATCGATCTGCAACTACACCGATGGCACTAATATTTTCACGACCAAAGGGCTGAGAGAGCGTGGCGCCGTCCTCGGTGACCTCGTCCACTCCGGACCGGTTTTTGTGGGTGCTCCGGAGTCGAACTGGCCGGACGTAGCTCCGTTTCCTGGCGGTGTCGGCACGACCTACACTGAATACCGACTCGCCCAGGCCGCCCGGCCGGGTGTCATTTACGTTGGCGGCAATGACGGCATGCTGCACGGTTTC
This sequence comes from uncultured Gammaproteobacteria bacterium, assembly GCA_963841165.1. Lineage (GTDB taxonomy): Bacteria > Pseudomonadota > Gammaproteobacteria > Steroidobacterales > Woeseiaceae > UBA1847. Next base: position 217,030 of record CAWJCA010000044.1, read on the forward strand.
GCACAGGCAAGCGGCAACGAGATCCTGGGTTACATCCCCAATGCCCTGTATTCGACCGGCGCGCTGGATGGAATGCACTACCTCAGTGATCCTGCTTACACGCATCGCTACAGCGTGGACCTGACACCCTCTGTTGCCGACGCCTACATCAAGATCTGCTCCGCTAGGCACGACCTCGTGGAAGACTGTCCTGGTGGGTGGATTACGCGGCGGTGGCCGTGGCCTGTTCGCACTGGACGTTACCAACCCGGCCCTCTTTTCTGAGGCCCTCAGTGCTCCGGCGAAGACCGTAATGTGGGAATTCACTTCTACGGACGACGCCGATCTTGGCCATACCTTTAGCCGTCCTTCTATCGTCCCGCTCGAGGGCCCCGGCGATACGATCCGCTGGGCCGCCATCTTCGGTAACGGTTACAACGATCTTGGCAGCGGCGAGGCGATGTTATTCATTCTGTTCCTGGAAGGCGGCCTCGACGGCACCTGGACCTACGGTACGGACTACATCAAGATTACGACGGAGGACGGAGGCGACAACGGACTGGCGACGCCTGCGGTCATAGACTCTGACGGTGATGGCCTTGCGGATCGTGTTTATGCCGGCGACCTCGAGGGCAATATGTGGGCGTTTGATTTGTCCGGCTCGAATACCAGCAACTGGGACGTCGCTTACAAACAAGGAACTAACCCGAAGCCGCTGTTCATCGCGGAAAACGACCAGCAGATAACATCGACACCCGTTATCGTGCGTAACAGCAGTATTCCAACGTCGAATCCCAACAAGCCGAACACGATGGTTGTTTTCGGAACCGGCCAGTACCTCACCGCCGGGGATGTCACGACTACCGACACACAGGCCGTTTACGGTATCTGGGATTCAGGAACCAAGGAGCTCGAGCAGGACGACCTCGTGGAGCAGACCATTGGTTATGGCACGTCAACCGGCGGTGTATTTGGACGAACGCTCACGGATAACGCCGTGAACTTTGCGTCGGATTACGGCTGGTACATGGAATTGCCTGACAGCGGCGAACGCCTCGTAACCGACCCCGTGATTCGCGGTGACCTGGTGTTCTTCAATACGATGATGCCGGATGCAAACCCCTGCAACTTTGGCGGTAGCGGCTGGCTCATGGCGGCGAAATGGCTCACTGGCGGAAATCCCGGCGAAATCGCGTTCGACCTGAACCGCGACGGCTTGTTGGATGACCTCGATCAAATTAACGGACAATCGGCTGTGGGCACTGCGGTAACGGGTATTGCAACCTCACCCGTGAATCTTGCCAACAAACGTTATACATCAACGACCGAGACGACGGGCGGAAGCACGATTGACGTTACCGACATTATTGAAACCGACGGACCCAAGACAGGTCGATTAGCTTGGGAAGAACTTACGCCATAAGCTAGTCAGAGCTCAGGAGTCAGACCATGAAAAAGACATTGTTCCTAGTCCTTGCGATTGCGTGTGTGACAATAAGCACAGCTATCGCCGCGGATTTTCCAAGCTACTATCCGGAAAAAGGATTCCAAAACACGGGCCGAGTCGATGCGGTGTATGCCGAAGACAACAGAATTGTTATCGGCGACATTGCTTACCAGATGTCAACGTCGGTCGTCGTTCGCTCCTTGTCTTCCAAGAACGATTCCCTTGCACGAGTGCGCCCGGGCGCACACGTGGGCTTCAGACTGGGCAAGAGCCAGCTGATCGAGGAGTTTTGGCTGTTGCCAGGCAATTACAGAGCACCAAGGCGGCGGTAGTCGACGCTTCGAAACGCTCATTTCAGGAATATGCGGCATGAATAAACAACAGGGCTTTAATCTGATCGAACTTATGATCGTGGTGGCTATCGTCGGCATTATTGCGGCGATTGCGTATCCTTCCTACCAGGAGCAAATGCGTAAGACGCGCCGCGCTGACTGTTCGGGCGCCCTCGCGAGCCTGGCCAGCACGATGGAGCGATATTTTACCGTCAACAACACGTATGAAGGCGCAGGAGCGGCCGGCGGCGACACCGGCACGCCGACGATCTTCTCGGCGAGCTGTCCGGTTGATGGTGGCGCAGCGACTTACAACCTGACGATCCAGGCCGCAGACGCGTCGACGTTCGAGGTACGGGCGGCTCCGACCGGCATACAGGCGAATGACAAATGCGGAACGCTGACGCTCACGAATACCGGGCTCAAAGGTATTACGGGCGCAGCGACAGGTATGACGCGGGACCTGTGCTGGTAGCCAGCTCTCCGCGACCTACCTAAGTACATCCCCGAATGGCCCGTTCTGCGCGGCTCTTGAGACTATACGCCATGGCGTCTTGCACCATGCGCCAGCTCAAATTCTCGAGGGGTCAACGCCATGCGCACGTTCTCACGCACCTTTCTCGCAGTAATTCTTTTGCTGCCGTCGGCCGTTGTCTGGGCGGGTGATTTTCAGAAAGGCTGGGCTGCCTACAATTCCACGGACTACGCAACGGCACTAAGCGAATGGCAGGATCTGGCCGACGCTGGTGATACCGATGCCTGCTATGGCATGGGTTTGTTATACGGCAACGGTTTTGGCGTGGATATGAATGACGACCTGGCCCTCAAATACTATGGCGTCGCCGCTACACAGGGACACGCCGAAGCGCAGTACAGCCTTGGCGTAATGTACCAGAATGGCTGGGGTGTCCCGATGGATGAGGAAGAGGGCATCAAGTGGTATCTGCTGGCCGCCGACCAGGGAATAGTGGGTGCTCAGCTGGCGCTTGGCCGGGTTTACGGGATGGACTACTCGGAGAAATACGATCCGGTCGGCGCGTATACGTGGTTCACGCTCGCCGCGAATTTCGGCGACATCGACGCCAAGACGAAACTCGAGTTCCTGGAGACCCGGATGACGCCTGAGCAGGTAGCCGAAGCCAAAGGGCGTTCAGAAGCCTGGATGCAAAGTCACAAGAATCTGAAAGCCAACAATTAAGGCGCGATTAGCTTGCAGCGGCGTCCGGCTGTTGTTCGGGCGCCGCTTTCTTAAATGCGGATAATTTGTTGCAGGCCTTGGTGCTGGCGACGAGTTTCGGAAACTTGTCGATCGGCACTTTGAATCGGTGCGCGTTATACATCTGCGGCACGAGGAAGCAATCAGCGAGCGTCGGTTCGTCCCCGAAAATATAATTGCCATCGCCAGCCAGCGCCTCGGCTGCCGCGAATCCCTCGTGAATCCAGTGCGCGTACCAGTCGCTGCCGGCCTTTTCATCCGCGCCCAGTTCGGCTTTGAGGTACTTCAGTACGCGCAGGTTGTTGAGCGGATGAATGTCGCAGGCAATCATGTTGCAGAACGCGCGCACCCGGCTTCGTACGGGCTCATTTTTTGGCAATAACGCCGTCTTTGGATAAGCCTCTTCGAGGTACTCGAGTATTGCGATCGATTGCCCGATCGCGATGGTGCCATCCTCGAGGAACGGCACAAGCATCTGCGGATTGATCGCACGATACGCATCCTTCCGGTGCTCGGATACACCGGGCGCCAACGATACCGGCACGATATCGTAATCGAGGTCTTTCAGGTTGAGTGCGATGCGTACGCGATAGGCGGCCGAGGAGCGCCAGTAGCTGTAGAGTTTCATCGGCATTCAGGTTTTGTACTTTTCGACGACCTGTTCGATCGTACCGAATATCGACCCGCCTGACGCGTCGTTCATTTCAATACGAATGCGGTCACCGAATTTCATGAATGACGTACTCGGCTTGCCATCGTTGATCGTTTCGATCGTGCGAATTTCGGCGATACACGAGTAACCTACGCCACCTTCCTCGATGGGCTTTCCGGGACCGTCATCCAGTTTGTTCGAGACCGTTCCGGAACCGATGATTGTCCCGGCGCCGAGTGGACGTGACTTCGCTGCATGCGCCACGAGCTGGCCGAAATCGAAGGTCATGTCGATGCCTGCATCCGGTTTGCCGAAGGCCGTATCGTTCAGGAACGAAAGCAAAGGCAGATGTAACTTGGCATCACGCCATGCATCGCCAAGTTCGTCGGGCGTCACGGCGATCGGCGAGAAAGCGCTCGATGGTTTCGACTGGAAAAAGCCGAAGCCCTTGGCGAGCTCACCCGGAATCAGGTTTCTGAGCGACACGTCATTAACGAGCATGATCAACTGGATATGGGCTACGGCATCGGTGGCCGACACGCCCATGGGAACATCGTCAGTGACGACGACAATTTCTGCCTCGAAGTCGATACCCCAGTCTTCATCGATCACCGGGATGTTGTCGCGCGGGCCGAGGAAAGAATCGGAACCGCCCTGGTACATCAGGGGGTCGGTCCAGAATGTTGCCGGCATCTCGGCGCCCCGGGCCTTGCGCACGAGCTCTACGTGATTGACGTAAGCCGAGCCGTCGGCCCATTGGTAGGCGCGCGGTAAAGGCGAAGCGCAGGCTGATTCGTCAAATGCATCGCCTTCACCGGCGTCCAACCGGGCAGACAGGGCTTCGAGAGCCGGGCGCTTCTTTTTCCAGTCATCGAGGGCGGACTGCAAGGTTGATGCAATATCGTCGGCGGGAAGACAGCGCGTGAGATCCCGCGATACAACAACCAGGCGGCCGTCGCGGCCATCTTTCAAGGATGCAAGTTTCATTCGTCTCCCCTGAATTCCAGCTCATGCAGCCAGGCTGCATGCCGCGGTGCTTTTTTCGTTCGGCTCCATTCCTCGAGCATGGCCGGCGCCACGCGCTTTAGCTCATCGACCTGTTCCTGCGTCTGCGTGTTTGCAACGAGTTCCAGGCGATGTCCGTTGGGGTCGAAGAAATAGATTGATTGAAAAATGCCGTGATTGGTGGGTCCGATGACGTCGACGCCTTCCGCCCGTACGTGTTTTTTTGCCGCAAGCAGCGCGTCGTAGTTCTCGACTTCGAAAGCTATGTGCTGGACCCATTTCGGTGTGTTGTGATCGCGATCCATTGCAGGTCGTGTCGGCAGCTCGAAAAATGCGATCACATTGCCCATGCCGCAATCGAGGAATACGTGCATGTAGGGGTCGGGCTCCTTGGTCGATGGCACCTGGTCTTCGGCGAATGCGACCGTGAATTCCATGTTCAGGACGCGTTGATAAAACTCGACCGTTTCCTTTGCGTCATTACAGCGGTACGCGACGTGGTGAATTCGTTTGAGATTCATTGCTTGCTCCTGTCAGGCCTCGGCGTCGACAACGCCCCGCGCAACCTGGTCGCGTTCGATCGATTCGAACAAAGCCTTGAAATTTCCTTCGCCAAAGCCTTCGTCCTTCTTGCGTTGAATAAATTCGAAAAACGTCGGACCGACCATGTTCGCCGAGAATATTTGCAGCAACAAGCGCGGTTCGCCATCTGTTGTCGAGCCATCGAGCAGAATGCCGCGTGACTGCAGTTCGTCAATGGGTTCGCCGTGGCCCGCCAAACGTTCCTCCAGCATCTCGTAATAGGCCGCGGGGGGCGCGGTCATGAACTCGATACCCCGTTTTGCGAGGCGATCCCAGCATTCATAGAGGTTGTCGCAGGAAAGGGCGATGTGCTGTATTCCCTCACCGTTGAACGCCATGAGGTACTCCTCTATCTGGCCCGTGCCCTGCGAAGCTTCCTCGTTCAGCGGTATGCGGATACGGCCGTCAGGGGCGGTCATGGCTTTCGATAACAAGCCGGTGTGTTTGCCCTTGATATCGAAGTATCGAATTTCACGAAAGTTGAATATGTTTTCGTAGAACTCGGCCCAGAAATTCATGCGACCGCGATAGACGTTATGAGTCAGGTGATCGATTTCCCGAAAGCCGCAGCCCTCCGGATGTCGATCGACACCCTCTACAAACTCGAAATCGATGTCATAGATCGTGGAGCCGCGCTCGTACCGGTCGATCAGGTACAGTGGAGCGCCGCCGATGCCCTTGATCGCGGGCAAACGCAGCTCCATCGGCCCGGTCGGGATATCGACAGGCTGCGCGCCCAGTTCAAGGGCTCGGTTATAAGCACGGTGAGCGTCCTTCACGCGAAACGCCATGCCGCAGGCAGACGGTCCATGCTCCTGCGCAAAATAATAAGCAAGGCTGTGCGGCTCGCGATTGATGATGAAATTGATATCGCCCTGGCGATACAGCGCCACGTCTTTCGAGCGGTGATTGGCAACCTCGGTGAAGCCCATCAACTCGAACGCCGATTCAATGACACCGGGCTCGGGTGAGGCGAATTCCACAAACTCGAAGCCATCGAGGCCCATGGGATTTTCGAACAGATCGGTCATTTGGAACCCTCTTTACTCTGCCTGACCTGCAGATCTTTTCGACATTATGAGCGTTTTAAAAGAAAAAATGTGGTCAAAAAGGCAGAGATCGTGGACGGGCAGGACGCTCGCGCAAGCGCCGCCGCGCCTGCTAGCGCGAGACCAGCAAGGTAATAGACTGTCCGGGCACCATCACTTCACGCCCTTTAATCGTCGCGTCGGGGCTGCGAGCGCTCGAAAACGCGACGTGCCAGTTTGTCGCAAGACTGACTATCGGCAGTTGCAGAACGGTTGGCTCATCGTAGCGGTTCATCAAGATCGTAATCGCGTCGAGCCCGGTGCTCTCGCTGACTTCCTCGATCAGGACCGAAAAAGCGCGACTCGACGCCCACTCGTCGGCTTGCTTCATTTCACCGTCCTTGTTGATCCAGCGGATTTCTATCGTACTGCTTTCCCGCTTCAGCGTTCCGTGCACGTAGTCGTCTATGCGTAACAAGGGCGTTTCGCGGCGCAACAACACGAGCTCCCGCACCTGGTCCATGAACTCGAGATCCACTGCCGACCAGTCCAGCCAGGCGGTTTCATTGTCCTGTGCATACGCGTTGTTGTTGCCGTGTTGCGTATGACCAAACTCATCGCCGGCAAGCAGCATTGGCGTTCCCTGTGAGAACAGCAGCGTTGCCAGCATGTTCAGCCGCTGCCGGCGGCGTGTCTCAATGATGTCCGGGTCATCCGATGCGCCTTCGACGCCGTAGTTGGCGCTCAGGTTATGCGAGTGACCGTCGCGGTTGTTTTCGCCGTTTGCTTCGTTATGGCGCCGTTCGTAGCTGACCACGTCCATCAGCGTGAAGCCATCATGGCAGGACACAAAATTAACGCTGGCAAACGGCGGTCGTTGACCGGCTTCGAAAAAGTCGGCGGAACCATGCAGCCGGCTCGCGAACTCGCCGCTGGTTTCCGAGTCGCCGCGCCAGAAGGCCCGCACCGTATCGCGGTAACGATCATTCCATTCGGCCCAGCGCGGCGGAAACTTGCCGAGCTGGTAGCCGCCGGGACCCGGGTCCCAGGGTTCGGCGATGAGTTTCACGTGTCGCAGGCTGGTGTGGTTGCTGATATCGACCAGGAACGGGTGTGTCGACGAAAATCCGTCGCGGCGGCGGCCGAGGATGGTTGCGAGGTCGAAGCGAAACCCGTCGACGCCCATGTCGCTTGCCCAGTAGTCGAGGCTGTTCAGAATCAGCTGCCGGACCCGAATATGGTCGAGATCGACCGTATTGCCGCAGCCCGAGTCATTGACGTAGGCACCGTGGTCATCCGGCTCGGTGCGGTAGTAGGTGAGATTGTCGATACCACGGAAGAAAAGCGTGGGTCCCTGGTGATCGGCTTCACCCGTATGGTTGTAGGCAACGTCCATGACAACTTCGAAACCTGCGTCATGCAGTGTGCGCACCATGTCGCGAAACTCGGTGACAGCATTACCGCGGGCGTAGCGCTGCATCGGCGCGAAAAAGCCGATCGTGTTGTAACCCCAGAAATTTCTTAAGTTCTTTTCAGCCAGATGCCACTCATCAATAAATGTCTGCACAGGCATCAGTTCGATGGCACTGACGCCGAGTGATTTCAGGTGAGCAAGCACGTCCTTGTGACGAAGCCCGTCGAACGTGCCTCGTGCGGACTCTTCAAGAGCGGGGTGACGCATCGTGAAGCCGCGAACGTTGCACTCGTAAAAAATGGTCTCGCCCCAGGGAATGCCCGGGCCATCGGGAATTCCGTCATCAAAAGCAGCTCGCACGACGCTTTTTGGCACGAACGGGGCACTGTCGTCGAAGTTCGGGTGCAGCTCGCCGTGCTCGATCCGGTAATCGAATACGGCGGGATCCCATTGGAGTTCGCCGAGGATTTCGCGGGCGTAGGGATCCAGGAGAAGTTTCGCCGGATTACAGCGCAAGCCGTTTGCCGGGTCGAACGGTCCGTGGACCCGGTAGCCATACAGTTGGCCGGGACCGCAGCCGGGCAGGTAGCCATGCCACACGGCGCCGGTGCACTCCGGCAGGTCCCGCTGCCCGATCAAGCCGCCGTCCTGGCTGAACAGGCATAGCTCGACTCGCTCGGCAACCGCCGAGTACAGGGCAAAATTGGTTCCCGATGCGTCGGGCGTCGCGCCGAGGATTTCCGGGTTGCCGGGTCGCATCAACGTTTGGGCAAGGAGATCGGCTCCAGCCGCCAGATGTCCTCGTTGTAGTCGCGCATCGTGCGATCGGTCGAAAAACGGCCGGATGCCGCCGTGTTCAGAATGCTCATGCGTGTCCAGTGCTCGATATCGCAATACGCCTCGGCCGCTGCTGTTTGCGCATCGACGAAACTGCGGAAGTCGGCGGCGGTCATCCAGGGATCCGAGGGTTCTCGAATGGACTGGACCATCGGACCGAATACATCGGCTTCGAATCGACTGAAGTGGCCGCTTTCGAGCAGCTGCACGACACGGCTGAAGTCCTTGTCCGAGTCGATGATCGCGCGTGGATCGTATTGCCCGCTTAGCTCGGCGATTTCGTCAACGGCCAGACCGAAAAGGAAGAAATTGTCACTGCCAACGGCCTCGCGAATCTCGACGTTCGCGCCGTCAAGGGTGCCGATCGTCACGGCACCGTTCATCATGAACTTCATATTCCCGGTACCCGACGCTTCCTTGCCCGCCGTCGAAATCTGCGCCGACAGATCGGCGGCGGGACAGATGACTTCCATCGCGGAGACGTTGTAGTCGGGGTAAAAAATGAGCTGCAGCTTGCCTTCCATCGCCGGATCGGTATTGATCACGCGGGCGACGTTGTTGATGCACTTGATGACGTTTTTCGCCATGACGTAGCCTGGTGCTGCCTTGCCGCCGATGAGGATCGTGCGCGGCACGACATCAATGCCACGGCGAATGCGGTCATAGAGATAGACCGCATGCAACACGTTCAGGAACTGCCGCTTGTATTCATGGATGCGCTTGACATGCACGTCGAACAGCGTGCCCGGATCGACAATCACCCCGGTCTTTTTCTGCACGGCGCGTGCGAGTTTTACCTTATTGGTAAGCTTCACCGCACGCCAGGCTTTGTGAAACTCCGGGTCGTCGGCGAATTCCCGCAACTTCTCGAGTTCGGACAAATTCGTGATCCAGGCGTCCCCGATTTTGTCAGTAATCAGTTTGGCCAGCCCTTTGTTGCAGGCGGCCAGCCAACGTCGCTGCGTGACACCGTTAGTCTTGTTGTTGAATTTTTCGGGCCACATTTCAGCAAAATCGCGGAACAGTCCTTCACGCAGCAACTTCGAATGCAGCGCCGCAACGCCGTTGACCGAGAAACTTCCGACGATCGCCAGGTAGGCCATCCGCACCATCGGTTCCCGGCCTTCCTGGATCAGTGACATGCGGGCGATGCGGTCATTGTCACCGGGCCAGCGCTGACTGATTTCGACGATAAAGCGCGCATTGATTTCGTAAATAATGTCGAGAATTCTCGGCAGCAGCCGGCGGAACATCGAGACAGGCCACATCTCGAGCGCTTCCGGCAGCAAGGTGTGGTTCGTATAAGCCATGGTATTTCGCGTGATTTCCCAGGCCTCGTCCCACTCCATCAGGTGCACGTCCATGAGCAAGCGCATGAGTTCGGCGACGGCGATGGCCGGGTGCGTATCGTTCAATTGAATGCAGTGTTTTTCGGCAAATTCGCTGAGGTCCGGACCGTAATTCTTGATTCGGTTACGCAACTGATCCTGCAGGCTCGCCGACGCGAGAAAATACTGCTGCCGCAGCCGCAGCTCCTGGCCATTCTCGGTCGCCGCGTTCGGATACAGCACCATCGTGATGTTCTCGGCCTCGTTCTTTGCGGCGACCGCGTCTGCGTAGCTGCCGGCATTGAACTCTGTGAGGTCGAACTCATCCGTGGCGGAGGCGGACCAAAGCCGCAGCGTGTTTACAATGCCGTTTTTGTAACCCGGAATGGGAATGTCAAACGGTATTGCCAGCACGTCCTGCGTATCGATCCACTCGTGTCGCGTGTGCCCGGTCGGGTCCGTATACACGACGCTGCGACCACCGAAGCGCACGGTCTGTGCGTACTCGATTCTCTCGATTTCCCACGGGAAACCCTCGCGCAGCCAGGCGTCCGCTTCTTCAACCTGGTAACCGTTCTCGATACGCTGATGGAACATGCCGTACTGGTAGCGTATGCCGTAGCCGATGACCGGCAGCGCCAGCGTTGCACAACTGTCGAGAAAGCACGCGGCCAGGCGGCCGAGACCGCCATTGCCGAGGCCGGCGTCATGTTCGCGTTCGTACACGTCCTCAAGTTCGATGCCCAGGCGGGAGAGCGCCTCGGACGTTTCATCTTCGATACCGAGATTGAGTAACGCGTTCGATAACAGGCGGCCCATCAGGAACTCAAGTGACATGTAGGCGACACGGCACTTGCCGGCGCTTTCGGTCGCTTTGCGCGTTTCCGCCCAGCGCTCCATCAGCCGGTCGCGTGCTGCGAATACGAGCGCCTGGTAAAGGAACGGGGAATTGAGGCGGATCGTGCGCCGTCCCAGCAGGCGACTGAAATAGTGGGTGAAGTCGTGCAGGATCGCATCGGCGGTCATCGGCAGATCGGGCGCCTGCAGCAGCTCGATATCGCCGATGCCAGTCGTGTCGTCAGGTGTTGCGGCCATGCATCTGTCTCCGTCAGGCGTCGCCGTCCCGGGCGCCGGTTCCATAATCAGTGCTGCGAGCGGCGGCAGGCGCAATCGCAGCGAGTGCGGCCGGCCATGATGGCCGGGCGAGGTGGCTTCGTAGCTCGCCGCGCCAACGCCGCCGCCGCCGTACTTTTCGTCATCGCTGTTTAGCACAACGCGGTATTTGCCCGCAAAAGGTACACCGATCTGGTAGTCGTTTCTCACGATCGGCGTCAAGTTCACGACACAGACGACAATGCCTCCGGATTTGTCCCGGCGCAGCCAGCTCAATACGCTGCTGTCGCGATCATCCCACTGGATCCACTCGAAGCCATCGCCACTGAAATCGACCTCGTGCAGCGCACGGATTTCCTTGTACAGGCGATTCAGGTCGCGCACCAGGTTTTGCACGCCCTGGTGCGGGGCATATTGCAGCAGGTGCCAGTCAAGCGACTGATCGTGATTCCATTCGTCGCGCTGCGCGATCTCGTTGCCCATGAACAGCAGTTTCTTGCCCGGGTGGGCGAACATCGTTGCGTAGTAGGCCCGCAGGTTCGCGAACTGCTGCCAGTCGTCTCCCGGCATGCGTCCCAGTATCGAGCGCTTGCCGTGCACGACTTCGTCGTGTGAGAGCGGCAGGACGAAGTTTTCATTGAATGCGTAGACGAGACCGAAGGTCATCTTGTCGTGATGGTATTTGCGATGAACCGGGTCTTCGGACATGTACGACAGGGTGTCGTTCATCCAGCCCATGTTCCATTTGTAAGTGAAGCCCAGGCCGCCTGCATGAACCGGTTTTGACACGCCCGGCCACGCGGTGGATTCCTCCGCGAATGACGTGGCGCGATGCGCGTGTATCTCCGTGTTGAGGCGGCGCAGGAATGCGACAGCCTCGAGGTTTTCATTGCCACCGTGCTCGTTCGGCAGCCACTCGCCTTCCTCACGTGAGTAGTCGAGATACAACATCGAAGCGACGGCGTCGACGCGCAGGCCGTCGATGTGAAATTCACTGATCCAGTAGAGCGCACTGCCGAGCAGGTAGTTCATGACCTCGCGACGGCCATAGTTGAAGATCAACGTTCCCCAGTCCGCATGCGCACCTTTGCGCGGGTCTTCATGTTCATAGAGCGCGGAGCCGTCAAAGCGACGCAGGCCATGATCGTCATTCGGGAAATGCGCCGGCACCCAGTCCATGATGACGCCGATGTTGTTGGCGTGGCAGCGATCGACGAAATAGCGAAAATCATCCGGGGCGCCGAAACGCTGCGTCGGCGCGAACAATCCGATCGGCTGATAGCCCCAGGATCCGTCGAACGGATGTTCGGTTACGGGCATCAGCTCGATGTGGGTGAATCCCATGTCGACAACGTAGTCCACGAGTTCGTCGGCGAAATTTCGGTACGACAGGTAGCTGCCGTCATCCTTGCGGCGCCACGAACCGAGATGTACTTCATAAATGCTGATGGGCTGGCCGAGATTCGGTTCAACGGTAAGGCGTTGCATCCACTCGCCGTCCTGCCAGTCGTAATTGCTGTCAGAAACAATCGATGCGTTGCCCGGTGGCGGCTCATGGTAGCTCGCGTACGGATCGCCCTTGAGCGGCAGCAGCTTGCCGTCCTTGTCCAGGATTTCGTATTTGTACAAAGCGCCGTTGCCGACGGCCGGTATAAAGATTTCCCAGATGCCATTGCCCGGGTGCAGGCGCATGACGTGCTGCCGGCCATCCCAGCCATTGAATTCACCAATGACGCTGACACGCGATGCGTTCGGCGCCCAGACGGCGAAACGCGTGCCGGCTACACCCTGAAGCTGGCGCAGATGTGCGCCGAGCTTCCTGTAGATGTAGCGGTCCGATCCTTCGCCCAGGTAGTACAGATCCATCTCGCCCAAAGCGGACGGAAAACGATAGGGGTCCTCGATGACGTAGGACAGACCTGAGCCGTCCGTTATCTGCAGCGCGTAATGCCGTTTGCGAGGCGGCAGGGGCGCCTCGAACAGGCCGCCGGCGTGGATTTTCTTCATGTCGGCGATTGGCGCGCCTGCGGCATCGACCAGTTCTACCTTGGCCGCATGCGGTTGCAGCGTGCGCACAACGCGTCCGTCGGCCTCGGTCTGCGGCCCGAGCACCGCGAACGGGTTGTTGTGACGGCCGGCGACGAGCGCCTCGAATTCACTGTTTTCTGTCTGATTTAGCGGTCATTGCCCTCGCCATATAGTGTATCGATGGTAGTTTCGGCAGCGGCGGTCC
>CAWJCA010000045.1:0-35738 GCA_963841165.1 uncultured Gammaproteobacteria bacterium
GCCTTGCCCGCCTTGTTGCGCGACACCAGGTCGCCCAGCGTGGCGACAAAGCCATAGCCGGCATCGCTCGCAAGCAGGTACTTCTTCTCAGCATCACCAATCATCGCGCCACAAAAGGCGGCGCCGTCGGGTGGCTTGAAACGACTCGACAGCGGTTCGCCCTGCCCACGTGCCGTAGGCAATGTGCCTGCGATGACGCTGTAAACGCGTCCGGTACTGTCGATAAACATCGCCAGCTGGTTACTGCGGCCCTGCGCGGCCGCGAGATAGTTGTCACCGGAACGGTAACTGAGCGTCGTTGGATCGATCTCATGCCCTTTGGCGGCGCGTGCATAGCCGGCCTGTGACAACACGACAGTGACCGGTTCGCTCGCGACCAATTCCGTTTCGTCAAGCGCCTGTGCGGCTTCGCGCTCGACGATTTCGGTTCGACGGTCATCGCCGTAGGCTTCCGCATCCGCGAGAATCTCCTTCTTGATGAGCGTCTTCAGACGTGCGGCACTTTTTAACGTTTTTTCCAGCACATCTCGCTCTTCCCCGAGCTCGTCCTGCTCGCCGCGGATCTTCATTTCCTCGAGCTTGGCGAGATTTCGCAAGCGCAGGTTGAGGATAGCTTCTGCCTGGATATCACTGAGCTTGAAGCGCTTCATGAGAACCGGCTTTGGTTCGTCCTCTTTGCGAATAATTGCAATCACTTCGTCGATGTTCAGGTACGCGACCAGCAGGCCGTCGAGTACGTGCAGGCGATCATTGACGATCTGCAGGCGGTAGCCCAGGCGTTTCTTTACCGTGTCCTTGCGAAACGTGAGCCACTCTTTCAGCAGCTCGAGCAAATTGAACAGCCGCGGCTTGCCGTTCAGCCCGATAATGTTCATGTTGACTCGCGCCGTGCGCTCGAGCGATGTTGTCGAGAACAAATGCGACATCAGCTGTTCGACATCGACGCCACGCTTCTTGCTGATTACAAGGCGTGTCGGGTCTTCGTGATCCGACTCATCTCTGAGGTCGTCAACCTGTGGCAACTTCTTGTTGCGCATTTGCGCCGCGATCTGCTCGAGAATCTTGCTGCCGGAAATCTGGTGCGGCAGCGAGTTGATGATAATGTCGCCATTCTCGATTTTGTAAGACGCGCGCAAGCGCAGCGTGCCGCTACCGGTCATGTACATGTCCAGGATTTCGTCGCGGGACGAGACGAGTTCCCCGCCGGTCGGATAGTCAGGCCCCTTGATGTGTTTCATGAGTTGCTTGATGGTGGCTTTCGGATTGTCGAGCAAGTGCACGAGGGCGCTGGCCACCTCATTGAGATTGTGCGGCGGCACATCGGTCGACATGCCGACCGCGATGCCGGTTGTACCGTTGAGCAGCAGGTTCGGCAGGCGCGCCGGAAGAACCACGGGCTCGTTCATCGTGCCATCGAAGTTCGGCACCCAGTCGACCGTTCCCTGGCCAAGCTCCTGCAGCAGGCTCTTGGCGTACGGCGTCAACCGGGATTCGGTGTAACGCATGGCCGCAAACGACTTGGGATCGTCGGTCGATCCCCAGTTGCCCTGCCCGTCAATCACGGTATAGCGATACGAAAAGTCCTGCGCCATCAATACCATGGCTTCGTAACAGGCGGAGTCTCCGTGCGGGTGAAATTTGCCAATCACGTCGCCCACCGTGCGCGCCGATTTCTTCGGCTTGGAGCTGGCCGAAAGGCCGAGCTCACTCATCGCGTAAATGATGCGACGCTGCACCGGTTTCAGGCCATCACCGATTTGCGGCAACGCGCGGTCGAGAATCACGTACATCGAGTAATCGAGGTAGGCCTTCTCGGTGTAGTCCTTGAGCGCCTGTCGTTCCACGCCCTCGAGGTTGAGACTGTTTTGCATATTCATGTAGGCCCTGCCCTTATACTTCAGCCAGATCGCCCTTGGTTTCAAGCCATTTGCGACGGTCTTTCGCACGTTTCTTGGCGAGCAGCATGTCCATGAGCTGTTCGGCTTTGTCTTTGGCACTGACGGTGAGTTGCACGAGCCTGCGCGTATCGCGATTCATCGTGGTTTCCCGGAGCTGTGCCGGATTCATCTCGCCCAGGCCCTTGAAGCGCGTGACGGAGACCTTGCCACGTTTCTTCTCCGCTTCTATGCGATCGAGAATGCCCTTGCGCTCACCTTCGTCCAGCGCGTAATAGACTTCTTTGCCGACATCGACGCGATACAACGGTGGCATTGCGACATAAACGTGACCGGCCATCACCAGTTCCCGGAAGTGTCGCAAAAACAATGCGCAGAGCAGCGTCGCGATGTGCAGGCCGTCGGAGTCTGCGTCTGCCAGTATGCAGACCTTGTGGTAGCGAAGTCCGTCGAGGCTGTTGTCACCCGGATCGACGCCGAGTGCGACCGAAATGTCGTGCACTTCCTGGGACGCCAGAATCTCGGCGGAGTCGACTTCCCAGGTGTTCAGGATCTTGCCGCGCAGCGGCATGATGGCCTGGGTATTGCGATCGCGCGCCTGCTTGGCCGAGCCGCCCGCGGAATCGCCCTCAACGAGGAAGATCTCGCACAGCTCAGGCTCCTGGGAGGTACAGTCTGCGAGCTTGCCCGGGCAGCGCCGGACCGGAGACGATTTTCTTGCGCACGACTTTCTTCGCCGACTTCAGGCGCTTCTGCGCCTTGCCGATCGCGAGCAGCGCTATCTGATCGCCGGTTTCGGGATGCTGATTCAGCCACAGCGAGAAATTGTCCTTGATCACACCGGCGACAAACGCGGCCGATTCGCGTGACGACAGGCGTTCCTTGGTCTGCCCCGAGAACTGCGGGTCTTCGAGCTTGGCACTCAATACAAAACTAAGCCCGTCCCAGACGTCTTCCGGGGCAATCGTCACGCCTCGTGGCAGCAGGTTTCTGAAATCGCAAAACTCGCGTATCGCGTTCGTCAGGCCGGTCCGCAGGCCATTGACGTGCGTTCCGCCCTGCGGTGTCGGAATCAGGTTGACGTAGCTTTCGGTGACGCTGGCGCCACCGTCAGTCGTCCACACGAGCGCCCAGTCGACGGCCTCGTTGTTGCCCGTCAGGCTGCCCGAGAACGGCTCTGCCGGCAGCGTCTCTCCGCCGCCAATTTCCTCGAGCAAATACTCCTCCAGGCCGCCCGAGTAACACCATTCGAACTTTTCTTTGGGTTTCTCGATCTTCAGGCGCACCGTGATGCCGGGACACAGAACGGCCTTCGCGCGCAGCACATGCTTCAGGCGCCCGACGGAGAATTTTGCCGAATCGAAGTACTTTGGATCGGGCCAGAATCGCAGCGTCGTGCCCGTATTCGCCTTGCCGACCGTGCCGACCACCTCGAGCTTGCCGCGCTTCTTGCCACCGGCGAAGCTCATGTTGTATTCCTTGCCACCGCGACGAATCCACACCTCGAGATTCTTCGATAGCGCGTTCACAACGGACACGCCGACGCCGTGCAGGCCGCCCGAGTACTGGTAGGTTTCGTTCGAGAATTTTCCGCCCGCATGCAGTCGCGTGAGGATCAGTTCGACGCCCGGAATCTTTTCCTTGGGGTGCTTGTCGACGGGCATGCCGCGGCCGTCGTCGGTGACTTCGAGTGAGCCGTCCTTGTAAATCGTGACTTCGAGTTTCTTGCAATAGCCTGCAAGCGCTTCGTCGATACTGTTGTCGATGACCTCGTGGGCCAGGTGATTTGGCCGCGTGGTGTCGGTGTACATGCCCGGCCGACGCCGAACAGGTTCGAGTCCGCTAAGGACTTCAATGTCCGCAGCGTCGTATCGTTTACTCATCAATCAGATGGCCAGTAATCAGATTGCCAGAAAGGTGCCCGGCGGAATTCTAGCCTGAATGAATAGCCGGTGCACCCGTAATAATCGGGCAACGGCAAAGAATATCAGTCGAACTCTCAGTCAAAATCGGCAATCAGCGATTGACGAATGTTGTCAGCAACCGGACTGACTTCCACGCGATAGTTCTCATGATCGATGCCGGCAACCAGCGACGCGCCGCCTTTAAGCGCCGCAACCTGTTCCGCAGGCATCTCGAAACGCAGAAAATGCACGGCGGACGTCTTGTCATCGTCGCTTCGTTCCAGATCTTCGTCCGCGATTGCCAAAACGCGATCAAAATCTGCAACCTGTACATAAACCCGGTTTTCGATGCCCCGAAGTTGCGACAACATCGCACGACGCTCTTCGACTTCGGGGAATTCGATCATGAATGTCGCTTTCCAGTTCGAACCATCGGGAATCAAGCGGATTGTATGCGTTTAGCTCTTCGTTGATGCCATCGGCTTCAAAGATGCGCTCGATGCGCAGCATCTCCTGTACCTGGTATTGCATGGTCAGGAAATCTTCAAAATACAGTGCCGCGTTGGTACCGAGGTCGAGACGGCGATTGCGCTTGTGCGCAATGACCTTCTGCCGAAAGGCCGGTCGTTCCTCGGCGTATTTCTCGAGGCTGATTAGATTGTCACGTGTCAGTTTTTGCATCTTTGGAACCTCGTTCATATTCCATAGGCTGTGCGTAACAGGCTCATCGGGTTGTTCGCCTCGTGATCATCGAGGTCCTGAACGATTTGCTCTGCCGCCATCGGGCAGTCGCTTACGAAGTGGTCGGCCTCCGCACGTTTGAGCTTGCTCACAACCGGCCTCGCGATTTTCTTCGAGATCTCATGAAATTCCTTTTTGACGGCATAGGTTCCGTCATGTCCCGAACATCGTTCGATCGCTTCGACCGTCGTATCGGGAACCAGCTGCAGCATGTCACGCGTTTTCAGGCCGATATTTTGCACGCGCAGGTGGCACGGTACCTGGTAGGTCACTTTCCCCAGGGACTTCTTGAACTCCGTTTTGAGCTTGCCGTCCTTGTGGCGCAGCATCAGGTACTCGAACGGATCAAACATGGCGTCACGGACCTTCGCGACGTCCGCGTCGTCCGGAAACATGAGCGGCAGCTCCTGCTTGAACATCAACGTGCACGACGGAATCGGCGTCACTATGTCCCAGCCGGCGTCGACCATGGCCGCGAGTACCGGAATATTGATTTCCTTGGCCCTGGCAACGGCTTCGAGGTCACCGAGCTCCAGCTTCGGCATGCCGCAGCAGGCCTCTTTTTCGGCCAGCGCCATCGCGATTCCGTTGTGCTCGAATACGGCCACGAGGTCCTCGTCGATCGCCGGGTGATTCCGGTTGCCGTAGCACGTTGTATAGAGCACGACTTTGCCGCGCGTATTTGCCGTGGCTTCGGCGACGACATCGCCACCATTTCTTAGTCGCTTGAGCCGCTTCCTGGCCGTGTTCGAATGATAGTCGGGCACGGGCGCGTCGCGATGCACGCCCAGCGTTTTTTCGATCAGCTTGCGGCCCGTCTTGCTGCGGTTGGTCGCATTAACGGCATTGACGATTACCGGGATGCCCGCGAGTTTCCCGACCGTGTCAGTGGCACTGAGGACCTTGTCGCGCAGCGAGGCACCCTCTTTCTTGAATCGTGCTGCTTTGGCGCGCAGCATCAGGTGCGGAAAGTCGACATTCCATTCGTGCGGCGGCACGTACGGGCACTTCGTCATGTAGCACATGTCACAGAGGTAGCAGTGATCGACAACGTCCCAGTAAACTTTCTTCGGCACGCCATCGACTTCCATCGTATCGGACTCATCGACCGCGTCGAACAGCGTCGGAAATGAATTGCACAGGTTGAAGCAGCGGCGACAGCCGTGACAGATATCGAAGACACGCTCGAGCTCTGCAAACAGCGGCTCTTCGTCGTAGAACTCGCCGGACTTCCAGTCGAGGGGGTGCCGAGTCGGCGCCTCGAGGCTACCCTCGCGTCTGCCTTCAGGTTTGCTCATCGAATCCCTTGCTGTGTAGGAACTCCGGGCCTCGCGGCCCGGAATTTTCAAAGACTGCTAATCGTCGAGCGTGTCGAGCGCTTTCTGGAATCGATTCGCATGCGAACGTTCCGCTTTGGCGAGCGTCTCGAACCAGTCTGCAATCTCGTCGAAGTCTTCGTCGCGCGCCGTCTTGGCCATGCCCGGGTACATATCGGTGTACTCATGGGTTTCGCCGGCAATAGCGGCGGCCAGGTTGGCCGAGGTTGCGCCGATCGGCAGACCGGTTGCCGGATCACCCACTTCTTCGAGGTACTCGAGGTGACCGTGCGCATGACCCGTTTCACCTTCGGCGGTTGAACGGAATACAGCGGCGACATCGTTGTAGCCTTCGACATCGGCTTTCGCTGCGAAATAAAGATAACGACGGTTCGCCTGGGATTCGCCGGCGAATGCCTCTTTGAGATTGTTTTCTGTCTTGCTGCCTTTTAGTGACACGTTAGTACCCTCTCAATTGAAATGACTATTAATTAGAACGAGTCTAATAGCCGTTTACTCTATGCCCCGCCCCTATTCCTGTCAACCGTGGAAAACCCGGGCTAGACGGCGGTGCGGCAACGATGAGGATTGACGATGCAGATGCCTGCCTGTAGCGTAACGGCGCAACTTGAATCGGAAAAATGCCATGAGTTCTGCAAAGAAATTCAATCTCGAGAAATCCCTGGCGGACCTCGAAGAACTGGTCGAGGAACTCGAATCCGGTGACCTGCCGCTCGAAAAAGCGATGAAGAAGTTTGAGGACGGCATCAAACTCACGCGCGGCTGCCAGACGGCGCTCAAGGAAGCCGAACAGAAGGTCGAGATCCTGTTGCAGAATGCGGGCAGCGAAGACCTCGACGACTTCCTCGTCGACGACGATTGATTCGCCCGCTCCCGCATTGTCCCCGAATGGGGAAGCGCTCCTAAAGATTCACTCCTGCAGTAGCGCCATCAAAGCCACCACAGTCGATTCCACGCCGGCCTTTACGGCGGGCTCCGGCGAAATCTTGAACAACGGTGAATGGTGGCTCGGTACGGGCGGACCCCCTGCCATCTCAGTGTCAAAGTCTTTCTGCGGCGTTCCGCCGATCGCCCAATAGACACTGGGTATCTCCGGGTCATCGGTAAAGAACGGAAAGTCCTCAGCCCCCATGCCCTTGGTCGGAATATCGACCACGGCATCGTCACCCATTGCGTCCGTCCATGCGACTTTCAGACGCCTCGTTAGCTCAGCGTTATTGTTCGTCGGCGGGACGCTTTCCTCGGATATGATCACTTCAGGCAAGCGATCCTCCGGCAGGCCCGCAACACGTCCCATGTTTTCCGCGATGCGCTTGATGCCGTTGAGCAGGATCGCGCGCGTCTCCTCGTTGGTATTTCTGACCGTCAGCTGCAGATGAGCTTCATCGGAAATGATGTTGTGTTTGGTGCCCGAATGAAATGAGCCGACCGTCACGACGCCAGGATCGCGTGGCGACAGCTCGCGCGAAACCAGCGTCTGCAATGCCAGTACAATCTGGCTGCCCAGCACGATCGGGTCCTTGCCGCGGTGCGGGCTGGCGCCATGCGCGCCCACGCCGTGAATGATGATATCGACCGTATCGGCACCGGCGTAAGGACTGCCCTCGGAGACGTTGATAGTGCCCGCCACATCGCTCGACGACACGTGGAAAGCCAGTGCGTAATCGGGTTTGCCGAATCGGCCCCAGATGTCGTCGTCTTTCATCGCACGTGCGCCGAGCACGCGCTCCTCGGCCGGTTGCACGATAAGCATCAGCGTGCCACGCCATTCGTCCTTTCTGGCTGCCATCTGGCGTGCCGTGCCGACGAGGCTGGTTATGTGCACGTCGTGGCCACAGGCATGCATCGTGAAAACGGTGTTACCGGTGATAGGGTCCGTTTGCGTCGCGCGTGACGCATTCTCGAGACCGGATTTCTCCTCCACGGGCAGGCCATCCATATCGGCCCGCATCATGACCAGCGGGCCGGGTCCGTTCTTCATCATCGCGACAACACCTGTGCCACCGACGTTTTCGGTGACCTCGAATCCGGCCGCCCGAAGTTCGTCCGCCATGCGTTTCGCGGTCTTGAATTCGACCGTCGAAAGCTCAGGGTTGCGATGGAAGTGATCAAACAGCTTCGCGAGGTGGCCGTCGTAGTCCTTTCCTACGGCGTCGTTGAGGTCGCTTGCGGACGCAGGCAACGCAAGAAAAATTGCCAAAACAAAAGCAATACGCTTGGTCATGTGAGGTTCCCCAGTCTTATTGTCGGCCCAGTGTAGACACAAAATGGCCGAGGATCACTCAATGGGACTGGCCCAATCGTGACTTGGCCTACCGGGCTGGCAGGATATGAGGATTTGTGCCGGTGAACCGGCCGATCAGGTATTGGCGCCGCCGCTACCCTGCAAGCGAGTGATGAGTGCGCGCAGGAAGACCTTGTTGAAGCGCAGCTGACACGCCGACGACACCTGCTCCATCAGCGATGAACTCACGCGCAGGATCGTGACCTGTCCCTCGGCCCTGATGGACGCCTGGCGCTTGGCGCCGCTGACGTAGCTGGTCTCGCCGAAACAATCACCGTTCGACAATGTGCCAATGTTGTTGCCGTTCGCCTGTACCGCCACGGCGCCGGCAACAATAATGTAGAAACGATCATCGACTTCGCCTTCGCGCACGATGTCTTCGCCGTCTTTGTATTCGTGCCAATCGGAGGCGCGCAGCACTTCCCAGATTTCAGCGTGGGAAAACTCGTGGAAGAACGTAAGCGTACGCAACAGGTCGAAATGTTCCTGGTTATCGAGGCTGTCGTACTTCTGACGCAGATCCTTGTATACGCGCGTAAGCTCCGCCGACATCGCATTACCCGTAAGCAGCCGCTTGTCCGGGTCTTTCTGCATCGTCGTCATGACGACATGCTCGAGCTCCTCAGGCAAGTCGTTGCGATAGGTATGAATCGGCGGCGGTGTCGCGTACACAATCTGGTGCAGAAGCTTCGACAGGTTGTCGGCACGGAACGGGCGAAAGCCCGTCAGCAGTTCGTACATGACGGCGCCGAGAGAATACAGGTCCGAGCGCGGCGTCAGCTCTTCCGACTGCACTTGCTCGGGCGACATGTAACTCGGCGAACCTGCTATACCCTCGATGCGCGACACTTCGGAGTCACTGACGATAGCGATGCCGAAGTCGATGATGCGCACATCGTTGTCGATCGTCAGCATGACGTTACTGGGCTTGATATCACGGTGAATAACGCCACGGCCGTGTGCGTAGTGTAGCGCTTTGGCGCATTTGTAAATGATCTCTACGACGTCGTCGACGCGCAGCAGATTATCGGGACGACAGTACGCGGCGAGAGTGCGAGCACCCTGAATGTGTTCGGTGACCACGTAGTAGCTGCCGTCTTCTTCGCCCGCATCGAAGATCGGCATGATATTCGGATGCTGCAACATCCCGACCATGTGCGCTTCGTTGAAAAACATCTTGCGGGAGACCTTTGCGCGCTCGGCGTTCGGGTCTTCTTCGATGTTGTAGACTTTGATCGCGACGTCGCGACGATAATAGGGATCGTGAGACAGGTAGACGGTACCCGTACTGCCTTTGCCGATCTTGTTGATGATGACGTATTTACCGATCTTGTCGGGAACGTCAGCCGGGCGCTCTATTTCGCTTGCAGTGCGAGCCATGTTGTCTCAACTGGTTAGATCATGAGCCACCTGTACAAACCCAGTAATACTGCGGCATACAGAGCGGCTACGAGGTCGTCCAGCATAATTCCCACGCCCCCGCCCAGTCTGTGATCCAGGTCGCGAATCGGCCACGGTTTGACAATATCAAATAGCCGAAAAAGCACGAACGCGAGCGCCCATCCGGCAAGCGATACCGGGGCCGCCAGGAGCGTGATGTACATGCCGGCGATCTCGTCCCAAACGATGCCGCCATGATCGTGAACGCCTATGCGCCGTGCGCTTTCGCCGCATAACCAGATGCCCGAGGCGACAAGCGCTGCCGCAACGCTCAATTGAACATAAAGTCCTAAATCGAGCGTCAGCCAGAACAGCAAAACACCCGGAATCGAGCCGACAGTGCCCGGCGCAAATGGAGCAAGTCCCGTACCGAAGCCAAACGCCAGGAAATGCACCGGATCCGTCAGGACCGTGCGCGTGAGCCTGTTTTCCATGTCTTCTGGTGGCTTGTTCACTGGAAGTGACGGTAACCGCTGTCGTCCCATTCCACAATAACGCCATTCTGGCGGCAGGCGAGCCCCGGCTCGCGCCGTTATTTTACCGATTGCCGTGATATCGGCAATGCCTTCGACGGCATCCGGCCTGGCCGTAAAGCAAAGCTCGTAATCATCGCCCCCGTTCAGAGCCAAGCGAGTTCGACTCGACTCATCGAAGCGCGCCTTGATGGCATCGGACATTGGCACGCGATCGATATCCAGCTCACCGCCGACACCGCTCGCATTCAACAGCTTTTTCAAGTCGCCAACCAGGCCATCGGACACATCGATGGCGGCGCTTGCACGGCCAACGAGCCGGCGGCCCGTCTCGATACGCGCTCTCGGGCGCAGGAAGCGATTGCTCAGGACGCTGTCGCGTTCGCCGCGACCGAGGAGTTCGAGGCCCGCCGCGGCATCACCAACCGTACCTGTTACGAATATCGTGTCACCGACCTTTGCGCCACTTCGCAACAGAGCCGTGCCCGCCTCTACCTCTCCCGTGACGTGCACGGTTGCAACGACAACGTCACCACCGGTCGTATCGCCACCAACCAGGGCAACGTCGAACTCCCCGGCAGCTTCGAACAGACCGCTGGCGAAGGCAGCCAGCCACTGCGCATCTTTTGGCGGCGTCGAGAGCGCCAGCGTCATCCAGCGCGGGCGAGCACCCATCGCAGCAATGTCCGAAAGATTGACGGCCACCACGCGGAAACCAATATCTTCTGCATTTGCGTCGGCCGGAAAGTGCACGCCCTCAACGAGCGTATCGATAACCTGGATCTGTTCGAGGCCGGGTTCGGGCTGCAGCACCGCGCCGTCATCACCGATGCCGACCACTACGCCCGGCGTTGAAGCCTGGCGATTGAAAAAACGTTCTATCAGCTCGAACTCATCCACCGGCGTTTGCTTGTACCTCGTTTTCACGCAGGGTTTTCGCCGCGACGTCCAGGCACGCATTCACGTACTTGTGTCCGTCGACAGAGCCGAAGCGCCTGGCCAGGTTCACACATTCGTTGATAACGACCTTGTACGGGATATCGATGCGTGATTCGAGTTCGTACGCGCCGATCAGCAGGATACCCCGCTCCACGGGATCGAGTTGATCCAGGGGCCGGTCGATGAGGCTGTCTACGGTCTTCTCGAGCTCGTCCTGAGCCTTGCAGATCGCAGCCAGCTGTTCATCGAAAAATTCCTGATCGACGCGCTCGTAAGCGACCTGCTCGTGAAATTGAGACAGCAGCTCGGAACAGGAATGCCCGGCTATCTGTTTTTGATAGAGCGCCTGCACCAGCAGCTCGCGTGCACGGGTCCGCGCGCCTGTTCCTTTTGAACTGGCTTTACTCATTATCACTAACCTTCAAGGTATCAGTCGATACGACGCGTATGTTTTTCCGGCCAATCAGCGTGCATGACTTAGTCAATCTTCCGAAGCAGGTTGACCATCTCGATGACGGCAAGCGTAGCTTCTTCACCTTTGTTGCCAGCTTTCGTACCGGCACGCTCTATCGCCTGCTCGATCGTATTGACCGTTAATACGCCCTGGCCGATCGGTATGCCGTGCTTTTGACCCACAGCCGTGATGCCTTTGACGCATTCACTCGCGACGTAATCGAAATGCGGTGTGCCGCCACGGATGACGGCACCGAGGGCAATGATGCCATCGACACGACGAGAGGCCGCGACCTTGTCCACGGCAATCGGCATTTCGAATGCCCCGGGAACACGAATAATCTCGATATCGGCATCGGCCGCACCGTGCTGCCGCAAGCAACGAAGTGATCC
The DNA here is from genome assembly GCA_963841165.1 of uncultured Gammaproteobacteria bacterium. Lineage (GTDB taxonomy): Bacteria > Pseudomonadota > Gammaproteobacteria > Steroidobacterales > Woeseiaceae > UBA1847. Next base: position 11,860 of record CAWJCA010000045.1, read on the forward strand.
CTTGATAAGTGACTCAACGATAAAATCGTTGAACCGCGACGCCACGATTGCGAATCGGCCATCGCGAACAATGAGGTCACCCTCTGTTGTCTTGATCCTGTCCATGGCGTGCCGCTACTCCGAGACGTACTCCGTGATCTCGAGGTCGAAGCCCGAGATCGCGTACATATGTTTAGGCGCTGATAATACACGGATTTTGCTGAGTCCGAGGTCGCGAAGAATCTGTGCACCCACCCCGTAGGTGCGCAATACCATGTCGCCGCTGCGGCGCTTGTCCAGCTCGTCCCGAAGCTGACCCAGGGTCTCCACCGATTCCATGAAGTCGCGCGACGATTCCTGGTCACGCAGCATGACGACGACACCGGTCTCCTCTTTCGCGATGCGCTCGATCGCGTTGTGCAGCGGCCAGCCCAGCGAACGGCTTTTTACGCCGATTACGTCGCCGAGCGTATCCTGCAGGTGCACACGAACCAGCGGCGCATCTACAGCGTCGAGGTCACCTTTCACCAAAGCGACATGCACCGAGCGATTAATGTGATCGTCGTAGCAGACCAACGTGAATTCGCCGTATTCGGTCTCTACGATCTGCTCCGCGATACGCTCGACGTTGCGTTCTTTCTCGAGGCGATAGCGAATCAGGTCGGCGATGGTGCCGATACGGATTCGGTGTTTACTCGCGAAAATCTCGAGGTCCGGACGACGCGCCATGGAGCCATCTTCATTGAGAATCTCGACGATTGCTGCGGCCGGTTCGAGGCCTGCAAGCCGTGCGAGGTCGCAGCCGGCTTCGGTATGTCCCGCTCGTGTGAGCACGCCGCCGGGCTGCGCCATCACGGGGAAGATATGCCCGGGCTGCCTCAGGTGTTCGGGTTTGGCGTCGGGAGCAACGGCCGCCTGGATCGTGCGGGCGCGATCATGCGCGGAAATGCCCGTTGTGATTCCATCCGCCGCTTCGATCGATATCGTGAAATTGGTCGCATGATGCTCGTCCGTGTCGCTGACCATGAGCGGCAACCTGAGCTGTTTGCAGCGTTCACGTTCCACGGTCAGGCAAATGAGCCCTCTCCCATGCGTCGCCATGTAGTTGACGTCTTCGGCGCGGACTTTTTCTGCAGCCATGATCAGGTCGCCTTCATTCTCGCGATTTTCATCATCGACCATGATGACCATCTTGCCGGCCGCAATATCGGCAATGATGTCTTCGATGTCGCTGAACGTCGACGATTGTGCGCTCGGGTGGATCGTAGTGTTGTCAGGCATAACCGTGCGCCTTTAAAAGATCGATAGAAATGCCGTCTCCGTCTTTGCTCAGCAGGCGCTCGATGTAGCGCGCCAGCATGTCAACCTCGACATTGACGACTGTGCCAACTGCGTAGTCATCCATTATCGTGACTTCGGCCGTGTGGGGGATGATATTTATTTCGAAGCGATTGCCCGATACTTCGTTGATGGTAAGGCTGACGCCGTCCACGCAGACGGAGCCCTTTTTCGCCACGTAACGCGAGTATTCCGCGGGAATCTCTATAACAAGTCGTATCGATCGCGCATCAGCAGCTCGCGACGTCACGGTGCCCGTGCAGTCCACGTGACCACTCACGAGGTGTCCGCCAAGGCGTTCGCCCAGGCTGATTGCCGGTTCGAGGTTTACGGGTGAGCCAACCTCGAGTTGGCCGAGACCTGTCACGCTCAGCGTTTCGACCGACACGTCGGTGTCGAAACCGTCGTCATGCAGTGCGACGGCCGTCAGGCACACGCCGTTGACGGCAATGCTTTCGCCAAGCTCGAAGTCCGACCAGGGCAGGCCCGACGAGCTGACCGTCAGCCGCGCGTCGCCACCCTGGCGGCTAATCGCAGTTAGCGTGCCCCTGTCTTTGATGATCCCGGTAAACATTCAGTATTGGACTCTTGCTGTTATTCGCGTGTCGCCGCCAATACGACGAACATCGCTGATCTGGAGCCTCTTGCGGTCGGCAAGCGCCAACCAGGACGGCGTCTGGAACATGCCCCTGGTTTCGCTACCCATTATGTGGGGTGCCTGATAAATCACAAGCTCGTCGACAAGTTCTTTTTGCAACAGGTAGCCCGTCACGCCGGGACCCGCCTCGACCAGGACGTCGTTTACACCGCGCTGCGCAAGGTCTGTGAGCACCGCGCCAACATCAACGGCTGCCCCATCGGCCGCGTAGGAGCGCACCTCGGCACCCGCATCGTTGAGCCGCGAATGATCGTGTTTCCCGGTGCAGCAGACCAGCGTCTCGCCCGGCAGCGCCAGCATTCCGGCCGATAACGGCATGCGCAGGCGGCTGTCGAGCACGACCCGGAGCGGCTGCAATCCGGCCGCTGTGAGCTCCTTGAGACGGACGTTCAGCGAGGGGTCGTCTGCCAGCACTGTACCGATGCCCGTCATGATCGCGCCCGATCGGGCGCGCAGCCGCTGCACGTCATTGCGCGCTTCAGGCCCCGTGATCCATTGGCTCTCACCACTCTTCATCGCCGTCGCGCCATCGATGCTCGCCGCCACTTTGACCCGCACCATCGGCCGATCGCGCGTCACACGGGCGATGAATCCCGCGTTGAGCGACTCAGCCGCCGTCTGCATCAGGCCGACTTCAGTTGTCACACCCGCGTTACGCAGCATTTCGAGCCCACGGCCAGCCACCTGTGCGAACGGGTCCTGCATCGCCGCGATTACCTTGTTGATACCGGCTTGCAGCAGTGCCTCGGCACAGGGCGGTGTCTTGCCATGGTGCGCACAGGGCTCGAGCGTCACATAGGCCGTGGCGCCCTCGGCATCTTTGCCTGCCGCGGCAAGTGCATTGATCTCTGCGTGCGGTTCGCCGGCACGTTCGTGCCAGCCCTCGCCGACAATCCGCTCGTTGTTCGCGATGACGCAGCCGACCATCGGGTTGGGATGCGCTGAATACAAACCACGAGCGGCCAGCTGCAGCGCGCGCGCCATGTGCGCGCAGTCAATATCGGAAAACGATGGCATGGTCAGCGCTTCTTGTCGCCCAGCAGATCGGGCAGCAGTGACATCTGTTCGCGGCTCGCGGCTGTTTCCGAGATCTTCTGCAGGCGCTTGATTTCGTCCTCGAACTCATTGACGTCCTGAAAGCGGCGGTAGACTGACGCAAAGCGCACGTACGCCACTTCATCGAGTTCGTGCAGTTCTTCCATGACCAGCTCGCCGACGAGGCGCGACGGCACTTCACGCTCGCCCATGGTCCGCAGCTTGTGAATGAGGTGTCCGATCGCCTGCTCGAGCTTTTCACTGGGCACGGGACGCTTCTCGAGCGCTCTCACCATGCTGTTGCGCAGTTTGTTTTCGTCGAAAGGCTGACGCGAGTTATCGTTTTTGATCAAGCGCGGCATTACGAGTTCTGCCGTCTCGAATGTCGTGAACCGTTCATTGCAGTCAAGACACTGGCGGCGCCGGCGAATCTGCCGGCCGTCACCCGCGAGGCGGGAGTCTATGACCTTGGTTTCTTCGTGGGCGCAGAACGGACAGTGCATGACCGACTAGAACTCCTTCGGGCGAAGGACCAATCAGGCGTAAACCGGGAACCGTTTGCAAAGCTCCAGTACCTGGCCCTTGACGCGCTCGATTGTTTCCTCGTTTTCGATGTCATCGAGTATATCCGCTATCCAGCCGCTTAGCTGGCGGGTTTCTTCCGGCCCGAAGCCGCGCGTCGTGATGGCCGGCGTGCCGAGGCGCAGTCCGCTGGTGACGAAGGGTGACTGCGGGTCATTGGGAACCGAGTTCTTGTTGACCGTTATATTCGCGCTGCCGAGGGCCGCATCGGCCGCTTTGCCGGTAATGCCCCTATCGATAAGACTGACGAGCATCAGGTGATTCTCGGTGCCGCCCGACACGATCGGATAACCGCGGTCGGCGAGTACCTCGGCCATCACTTTGGCGTTCTTGCAGACCATCTCCTGGTAGTCCTTGAACTGCGGCTCCATCGCTTCCTTGAATGCGATCGCTTTGGCCGCAATCACGTGCATCAGCGGACCGCCCTGCGTGCCGGGAAAGACGAGCGAATTGAATTTTTTCGTCAGCTCGTCGTTCTTGCGCGCGACGATGATTCCGCCCCGAGGGCCACGCAGCGTCTTGTGTGTCGTTGATGCGCAAACATCGGCATACGGCAGCGGGTTCGGGTAGTGTCCCGTAACAATGAGCCCGGCTACGTGGGCCATGTCGACGAACAGGTAAGCGCCGACGCTATCGGCGATCTCACGGAAGCGAGCCCAGTCAACGACCTGCGAATAGGCCGAGAAGCCCGCCACGATCATCTTCGGCTTGTGCTCGAGAGCAAGCGCCTGAACCGCGTCGTAATCGATCAGTCCGGTTTCGGCTTCGAGGCCGTACTGGATGGCGTTGAACAGCTTGCCCGAGAAGTTGACCTTCGAACCGTGCGTCAGGTGGCCGCCGTCGTTGAGGCTCATCCCGAGGATCGTGTCGCCGGCCTTCAACAGTGCGAGATAGACAGCAGCGTTGGCCTGTGAACCCGAGTGCGGCTGCACGTTGGCGTAGTCCGCACCGAACAGCTTCTTGACTCTCTCGATCGCGAGCGTCTCGACGTCGTCGACGTACTCGCAGCCGCCGTAATAGCGTTTGCCCGGATAGCCCTCGGCATACTTGTTGGTCAGCACGCTGCCCTGCGCGGTCATCACGCGCGGGCTGGCATAGTTCTCCGAGGCAATCAGCTCGACATGCTCTTCCTGGCGTCGGACTTCCTGGGCAATGGCTTTGGCAACTTCGGGATCGAAAGACTCGATCGTCGTCGATGTGTCGAACATCCGGGCATCTCCGTGGGAGGGGGCGCAAAAGACGGCGATATTACCTGTTTAGCGGCGGAGATGGCACCGTCAGAACAGGCTTAGTGCGATTCTGCGAAGGACTGCACGACCCGGGTCCAGGCCCGCGCGAGGTTGCGCCGGTTGTAGCCGCCGCCGCCCGTAGCGATGATCCTGCCTTCGCAATACTCGTCGGCGAGCCGGCACAGCGACGCCGCGGCCTGTGCGTGCGCTTCTTCGGTCCAGCAAAGGTGCGTTATCGGATCGCCCTCGAGGCTGTCGGCGCCGCACTGCATGATGATGAACTGTGGCCGCACGGCGTGCAGGTAGGCCTCGACCTTTTTCCAGGCTTCACGGAAGTCGCTGTCATCCGCGCCCGGCGCAAGCGGGATATTCAGCTTCGTGCCACGTGCCCGGCCCGTGCCGGTCTCCTCGGCAGCGCCGGTGCCGGGGTAGAGAAAGCGTCCGTCTTCGTGGAGGTCGGCGAACAGCAGATCGGGGTCGTCCTCGAAACCGTAAAAGACACCGTCACCGTGATGGGCATCGATATCGACGTAGGCAATCGCGCTGGATCCCGAACTGCTTGCGCAAGTACTCGACCGCGATCCCGCAGTCGTTGAAAACGCAGAAACCGGCAGCGCTTGCGCGCGCCGCGTGATGCAGTCCGGCAATCGGGATGAACGCGCGCTTGTGGTGTCCGTGCATGACCTCATCGACGGCACAAAGCACGGCTCCGACGACGGCCGATGCCGCGTCGTAGATTCCGGGCACGGCGGGCGTATCGCCCTCGTCGAGCCAGCCTTTGCCCGCCGCAGACATGCGCGACACTTTGTCGATGTAGTCCGCCGTATGGAAAAGTGCCAGCTCGTCGACGAGCGCCGGTCGCGGGTGGCCATAGTCAATTACGTCGCCAAGACCGGCTTTGTCGAGTTCGGCATGGAAAACGTCGTGACGATCGGTGCCGAATGGATGCGGATCACCAAATCCGTACGCGGCGATCGACTCCCCCCGGTAAACCAGCACCTTGTCGCTCATGGACATCTTGATTTTGTTTGCTTGTGACGCAGCATACCCGATAATGCGCGCTCCTCAAGACAAACGGGCTGCCAATGGCACAGTACATTTACACGATGAATCGCGTCGCCAAGGTGGTGCCGCCAAAACGGCACATCCTGCGCGACATATCCCTGAGCTTTTTTCCGGGCGCCAAGATTGGTGTACTCGGACTCAACGGCTCCGGAAAATCGACCTTGCTGCGCATCATGGCCGGCCTGGACACCGAAATCGACGGCGAGGCGCGTCCGCAGCCCGGCATCAATATCGGCTACCTGCCGCAGGAGCCGGAGCTCGATCCGGACAAGGATGTGCGTGGCAACGTCGAGGAAGGCGTTGCCGAGACCAAGGCACTGCTTGATCGCTTCAACGACATCAGCATGAAGTTCGCCGAGCCGATGGACGATGACGAAATGAACGCGTTGCTCGAGGAACAGGGCAAGCTGCAGGATGCGATCGACGCCCAGGGAGCATGGGAACTCGACCGCAAACTCGAAATCGCTGCCGATGCCCTGCGCCTGCCGCCGTGGGACGCCGACATAACCAAGCTGTCGGGCGGTGAGCGCCGCCGCGTGGCGCTTTGTCGCCTGCTGCTGTCGCAGCCGGACATGCTGCTGCTCGACGAGCCCACGAATCACCTCGACGCTGAATCCGTCGCATGGCTCGAGCGCTTCCTCGACGAATACCCGAGCACGGTCATCGCCGTGACCCATGATCGCTACTTCCTCGACAACGTCGCCGGCTGGATCCTGGAACTCGATCGCGGCCACGGAATACCCTGGGAAGGCAACTACTCATCCTGGCTCGAGCAAAAAGAAGCGCGCCTGCAGCACGAGGAAGCCTCGGAAAAGGCCCGCAGGAAAGCGATGCAGCACGAGCTGGAGTGGGTACGCAGTAATCCCAAAGGTCGGCAGGCAAAGTCAAAAGCGCGTTTGCGACAGTTTGAGGAAATTTCCTCGCCCGGCTACCAGAAGCGCAACGAAACGAACGAGATCTACATCCCGCCCGGGCCGCGCCTTGGCGACGTCGTCCTGGAAGTCAAAGACCTCAAGAAAGGCTTCGGCGACAAGCTGCTTGTCGACGGCCTGAGCTTCCAGCTGCCTCCAGGCGGTATCGTCGGTGTCATCGGGCCAAACGGCGCGGGCAAAACGACGATGTTCCGCATGATCACAGGCGAAGAGCAACCGGACTCGGGCACACTTCGATTGGGCGACACCGTGGCGATCGCCAGTGTCGACCAGTCGCGAGACAGTCTGAACGACGACAAGACCGTCTGGGAAGAGATTTCCGACGGCCTCGACCTGATCACTGTGGGAAACTACGAAACCTCCTCACGGGCCTACGTCGGACGATTCAATTTTCGCGGGCAGGATCAACAAAAGAAGATCGGCTTGCTGTCCGGAGGCGAACGCAATCGCGTGCACCTCGCAAAAACGCTGCGTTCAGGCGGCAACTTCCTGCTGCTCGACGAACCGACCAACGATCTTGACGTGGAAACCCTGCGCGCGCTCGAGGAGGCGCTGCTGGAATTCCCGGGCTCGGCCGTCGTGATTTCGCATGATCGCTGGTTCCTGGATCGCATCGCGACACACATTCTCGCGTTCGAAGGAAACAGCGAGGTCGTCTGGTTTGCGGGCAACTACGCAGACTATGAAGCGGACCGAAAACGCAGGCTCGGTGCCGACGCTGCAAGCCCGCACCGGATCAAGTACAAGAGGCTGGAAGCCTGATGCTGCCTACGTTTCTGTCGGCAAAAGGGGACATTATGGATTTCATTATTATGTTAACCACGGGCAGCGAGGCATGATCTATCATGCATACTGGATTGGCTGATTGACTTAGCTGATTCTGCCATCCAACGACAAAAACAAGCAGGACGAAATGGCGATAGTTATTGAAAAGGGTCAGGGGATCCACAGCGAGCTCGACGAGCGAATCGGACTCGAATGTCCCTACTGCGGCATGTATGCACACATGAGTCCGCAGTCGGTGCCGGATGCGGCTTCCCTGCTTCGTGATAAACCCAAACACGTTGGACTCGTATACAAATGCGATGCTTGCGATGCACCCGTGTTCCTGCGTTTCGCGGTTCGCGAATACAAAGACAACCGCGTCGAGCTTTATCGCAATTTTATCGAGCTCGAGCGGCCCAAGGAACGCTTCGCGTTTTCGTATTTGCCGAAACACACTGAAGTGCTTTTTCGGGAAGCGCTGGCCTGCTACTCCGGCAACAGCTTCAACGCATTCGCCTCGATGTGCCGGCGCGCGTCCATCAGCGCATTTGACGCGCTCGGTGAAGGCGGCAAACTGCGTGCGTTCGAAGAGGTTATGGTTGCCCAGGACATTGCCGGAATCGATGACGAGTCATTCGCGCCAATCAAAGCCGTGCTCTTTGGAGCCGGCCAGCACGAAGACCTTCCATTACTCAATCGCGCACAAGCGGGCATTCTGCTCGAGGTATTGAAAGACATGTTCTACCAGTGCTTCGTGCGCCACGGGAAACTGACGCGAGCCATCAAAGTGCGCCGTTTCTTCGTCTCCGAGAGCAACGACAACCTCGCTTCGGCCTAGTGGGCTGCTTGACAAATTCATACGCTATCTGTCCGCTCTGAAAGCGTATGAATTTATCAAGCAGCCCACTAGCCTATCGCAACACGAGCGTTGCGGAACAACCGCAACCAGGGACCGTCCTCGCCCCACTCATCGGGGTGCCAGGAATTCTGGCGCGTGAGCGCCACTCGCTCCGGATGCGGCATCATGATCGTCACCCGGCCATCTTCATTGCTGAGACCGCAGATCCCGTCGTGTGAGCCGTTCGGATTCGCCGGGTACCTGTCGGCGACCTCACCGTAATTGTCGACATATCGCATCGCGACGGTAAACGACGATGCGTAGCGTGCCGCGTCATCCACGAACGTCGCTCGACCCTCACCATGTGATGTTGCTACGGGTAAACGTGAACCCGCCATGTCTTGGAGGAATAGCGACGGACTTTCCACCATCTCGACGAGACTCAGGCGCGCTTCAAACTGCTCCGACTTATTGCGCAGGAAACGTGGCCAGTTGTCAGCGCCGGGAATCAGTTCGCGCAAGTGAGACATCATCTGGCAACCGTTGCATACACCCAATGCGAACGTGTCGCCGCGCTCGAAAAAAGCGGCGAACTGATCACGGGTACGCGAGTGATACAAAATCGATTTTGCCCAGCCGCCACCAGCACCCAATACGTCGCCGAATGAGAAACCACCGCACGCGACCAGCCCCTGGTAGTCAGCGAGTGTGTCACGACCGCTCAGCACGTCGCTCATGTGAACATCGACCGCTGCAAAGCCGGCGCGCATGAATGCCGCGGCCATTTCACCCTGGCTGTTGACGCCTTGTTCGCGCAGGATCGCAACGCGGGGTTTGGCACCGCTGCGATGCACGCGCGCAATATCGTCGTTGGGATCGAACGTCAGTGCAACGTTTAGCCCTGGATCGTCGTCGTCGAGAATGCGTTCAAATTCTTCTTTTGCCGTCGCAGGATTGTCCCGCAATGCCTGGATGCGGTAACTCATCTCTGACCATTCGCGCTGCATCGTTGCACGATTCAGCTCGAGTACGACCTCGTCATCGCTCCGTACCGTGAGTTTGGGCTCGGACTCGACGCGCCCGATCGCCGTGGCCGAAATGCCGTTGCGATCGATGACCATTTGCACCTGTGCCAGCTGGCTCTTGGCAACCTGAACAACGGCGCCTGGTTCCTCGCTGAACAAAGCCTTGAGCAATGCGACACGCGACCCGCTGAGCGACAGCGAAACGCCGAGGCGGCCCGCAAATATCATTTCTGCAACGCTCGCGAAAAGCCCGCCATCGCTTCGATCGTGATACGCGAGCAGCATGCCGCGCGAATTAAGTTCCTGAATTGCGGCGAAAAACCGCTTTAGCATCGCGGGTCATCCAGGTCGGGCGTGGCACCGCCGCTGCGCTGGTACGCCTGCGCGAGACATGAAGCACCGAGACGATTCTTGCCCGACCCCAGGTCGAACAACAACAGGTAGCTCGGCTCATCGCAGTGACGAAGCTGGGGCGTCAGGTGACGCGTAACATCGGTGACCGGAGCAAATGCCGAGACGATCAGGGATACGGGCGCCACGACCTGGTGCTCGCCCGATTCATCTTCCCAGCGTGTGCGCATCGACATTGAGTCTTTGCCGACCGGAATTGCAACGCCAAGCTCGCGGCAAAGTTCGTCGCCAACGGCCTTCACCGTGTCGAACAGATTCGCGTCTTCGCCGGGGTGACCGGCGGCGGCCATCCAGTTGGCTGACAGGCGAACCTTGCTGATGTCCGCGATCGGCGCCGCGGCAATATTTGTAAGCGATTCGGCCACGGCCATGCGACCGGACGCCGGCGCATTGGTTGCCGCGAGCGGCGTGCGCTCGCCCATCGCCATTGCCTCACCGCTTGTGCTGTTAAAACCGGATGCCGTGATAGCGACGTCGCTGACCGGAACCTGCCATGGTCCGATGAGCTGGTCGCGAGCGCAAAGGCCGCCGACCGTGCGATCGCCGATGTGGATAAGAAAAGACTTGTCGGCAACGGCCGGGAAGGTGAGGACACGCAGGGCCGCGTCGAGAAGCTCGATGCCCGAGAGATCCAGGCCATCGTCCGGTAACACCACGCGTTCGACGGTTCGCTCCATCTTCGGCGGATTGCCCAGCAACATGTCCATCGGCATGTCGACAACGCGATTTTCGAAATCACGATCATTGACGACCAGGTTGCCGTCATCCGTCAACGTACCGATCACCGAGACCGGGCAGCGCTCGCGCTCGCACATCGCCTTGAACGCATCAATACGATCATCGCCGACAAGCAATACGTAGCGCTCCTGGGCTTCGTTGCACCAGATACCCATCGGCGACATGCCCGGTTCGGCGTTGTCCACGTCACGCAACTCGATCCGTGCACCGTGCTTGCTGTGGTCAACGGCCTCGGGGACCGCGTTCGAGAGCCCGCCCGCACCCACGTCGTGAATCAGCAATATCGGGTTGTCATCGCCCATTTCCCAGCAGCGATCGATAACCTCCTGCGCGCGCCGCTCCATTTCGGGGTTGCCACGCTGCACCGAGGCGAAGTCCAGGTCCTCGCTCGAGCTGCCGCTCGCGAGTGATGAGGCGGCGCCACCGCCCAGCCCGATTAGCATCGCGGGCCCACCGAGTACGACCACCCGGGCACCGACCGGCACATCGATCTTGCTGGCATGCGCGGCGCGCACGTTGCCGACACCGCCGGCGACCATGATGGGCTTGTGGTAACCGCGAATCTCGTTGTCGGGCAATCCCGGCACGTGGCTTTCATACGTGCGGAAGTAACCCGCCAGGTTGGGGCGGCCGAATTCGTTGTTGAAAGCCGCCCCGCCAATGGGTCCTTCGATCATGATTTCCAGCGGTGTTGCCATGCGGTCGGGGTGCGGAAAGTCGTCTTCCCAGGGTTGCCGGTAGCCTGGAATACGCAAGTGCGACACCGTGAAACCCGTGAGGCCCGCCTTCGGTTTCGCACCGAGACCTGTAGCGCCTTCGTCGCGAATTTCACCGCCCGATCCGGTCGCAGCGCCCGCAAACGGAGCAATTGCGGTCGGGTGATTGTGGGTCTCCACTTTCATGAGAATATGTATGGGCTCTTCGACAAACTCATACTCGCGGTCGGCCGGCCGCGGCATCAGGCGCGCACCGCTCCACCCTTCAATGACGGCCGCATTGTCACTGTAGGCCGATATCACACCGTCCGGCGTCTTCTCGGTCGTAGACTTGATCATGCCGAACAAGCGCTGCTGTTTCTTTTCGCCGTCGATCACCCAGCTCGCGTTGAAAATCTTGTGTCGGCAGTGCTCCGAATTCGCCTGGGCAAACATCATGAGTTCCGCGTCGGTCGGGTCGCGATCGAGATCCCGGTAGCAGCGCAGCAGGTAGTCGATTTCGTCATCGGACAACGCGAGGCCAAGATCGGAATTCGCTGCAACCAGCGCCTGCCTGCCGTCAGCGGCGAGCGCTATCTTGACGACGGGCGCCGGCTCATGCGTCTCAAACAGTGCCTGTGCGTGTTCGACCTTGTCGAATACGGTCTCTGTCATGCGGTCGAACAACAGGTGGCTCAATTCCAGGGCGACGGCGGCGTCGACTTTTGTTGAAAACCTGAGGCCGTAACAGATGCCACGTTCTATGCGCTCCACCGCGTCGATATCGCAGGCTTTGGCGATATCGGTCGCCTTGCTCGACCAGGGCGAAATCGTACCGGGCCGGGGCACAACGTAGAGCGTATGGACACCTTTGCCGAGCCTGGCTGGTTTGTCGCCGGACAACAGCAGCGCATCGAGCCGCGCACGATCCTCTTTGCCGAGCTCGGCGCTGGTATCCACCAGGTAGACGAATCGCGCTTCGACCGATTTCAATCGAGCGTCGGCACGTTTCAGCACACGAGTCAGTTTAGCCAGGCGGAAATTGGACAGGGCCGACTGTCCGGGCAGTTCCAGCATGTCGGTAGGTGGGACCTTATTCGAGGGTGGGAGGCATTGGCAGGGGATGATACTAGAGCCCCCGTTTATCGACCACCTACTTGTTGCTGTCGCCTGGTGTGTAGACGGGCAGTGGGAACTGCGCCACGTTACTGCCTTCCAGCTTGCTGATCTTGCTGACGCCCTGCTTGTCCACTTCGTCGATTCGAATGATGGAATGCATGGGCAGGTAGGTGCGGCGCACGTTCTCGAACTCGGACTTGATCTTCTCCTCGGAGGGATCGACAACGAGCGTCGTGCGCTCCCCGAAGACCAGCTCCTCGACTTCAACGAAGCCAAACAGCTCGCCATGACCAACGCTCCGGGCATAGACCTCGTATACCTGTCCCTGGCTCATGAATACGACCTTGAAAAGTTGCTTGCTACTCATAATCGGCGCCGAAGTGGTTTCGCGAAACCCGGATATGGGCCAGTTTACCGGAAATCAAGGCTTTAGCGCGCCATATCGACTTCGATTATGTGAACTGCGTAGCAGCCTATCTCGTTGATTCATTGCACAATTGACCGGAATTGAAGAGGGCAGGTATGGCACTCCAACTCAAGATTGTCAGTGAGCACCGCGAATTAGTGAGCAACGACGCCGAGCGCGAATTCCGTGAGGAAGGCGGCACGATCGGCCGATCGTTGGAAAATGACTGGATATTGCCGGATCCCGATCGTTATATCTCGGGCCGCCACGCGTCAATCGATCATAAAGCCGGCATGTACTACCTGCTGGATACGAGCAGCAACGGCGTTTACGTCAACGACGAGGTTGAACCGATCGGCAGGGGCAATCCGCGACGCCTGTTCGATGGGGATCGACTGCGCATGGGCGACTTCGAGTTCACCGTGTCACTCGACTCCGGTGAAAGTCTCGCGATGCCGCTCGAACCCGAGCCCTCGGTAGCACCGGATCATGTCGAACAATTTGTCGACGAGGTTTCGCTGAAGACCGGCGTCAAATTACTCGATGAGGAAGAGATTACGGGTGACGATGAATTTCAGTCCGTCCTCTTCGGTGATTCATCTGAAAATTCACCGTCACTCACCAGTCACCCAAGTCCATGCCCGAGCCCGAGCCTGCTGCAAATGATGCAAAGCCCACGCGCAAGAAAGCAGCGGCGGCGCTAAGTGTTTCGGCCGAAGACCTCTTCGACTCATTCCTGGATGGTCTCGGTATCAATCGTGCCGAGCTTCATCCATCGGTCAATCGTCCCGAGATGATGCTCAAAGCGGGTAACGTGCTGCGTGAATTTGTCGATGGCATCATCAAGCTGTTGGCGGCCCGTGCAAACCTCAAGAACACATTCCGCCTGGACCAGACCACGTTACTGCCACAGCACAACAATCCTCTGAAGTTCTCGGAAAGCCGCGGCGACCTGATCAAGCAGCTACTGGTCGGCGATGAGGGCGATTACCTCGGTGCCAAGGACGCGGTCCGCGAGGTCTGCAACGATCTTCTGAATCACCAGAATGCGTTTCTCGATGCAATGAACAGCGCGTTCATTGAATTCTCCGAACGTTTCGAACCGGATGAACTTCAGGACGGCTTCGATCGCGCATTGTCGGGCGGCAGACTGTTTTCTTTCTCGAACAAGTCCAAGTACTGGGATCTTTATCGCGATCTCTACCCGATCATGACCGAGAAAGGCGGCGGCCGATTCCCGCAGATGTTTGGCGAGGAGTTTGTCAGGGCGTACGAGCGCCAGGTGGCCGAGTACCAGCGGCATGACCGTGAGGGTCTGGAAGTCAGGAAACCCGTCAGCGAGCAATCGGACGCCAGCGAATCCGATCTGATGGTCACCCAGAAACTGGCCCCGCGGACGATCCCGCGCAAGGCGCCACGCAAGGATGAAGAAGTCGCCGACGCCGTCTCAGAGACCGGCGCCAACGAGATCGATCAAAGCTTCATAGACGAGCTGGACAACAGCATGGCCGAAGAAATAGACCCGTGGGCGAGCGCGAGGCATAAACGGCCGGTTTAGCCGCGATTCTGCCTGTTGTCGATCAGGTCATCGACGACTGCAGGATCTGCCAGCGTCGACGTGTCTCCCAGGCTCCCAAAGTCATCCGCGGCCACCTTTCTGAGGATGCGCCGCATGATCTTGCCTGAACGCGTCTTCGGCAAGCCGGGTGCCCACTGAATCAGGTCGGGCTTCGCGATCGGACCGATTTCCTTGCGCACCCATTTTTGCAGCTCTGCACGCAGTTCGTCAGTGGCGTCGACCCCCTCCATCAACGTGACGTAGGCATAAATACCCTGCCCCTTGATGTCGTGTGGATAACCAACGACCGCGGCTTCGGCCACGTTCGGGTGGGAAACCAGCGCGCTTTCGATTTCTGCCGTTCCCATGCGATGGCCCGAAACATTCAGGACATCGTCGACCCTGCCTGTAATCCAGTAGTAGCCGTCTTCATCGCGGCGTACGCCGTCGCCCGTGAAGTAGCTGCCTTCGAAGGTCACAAAGTAGGTATCGACAAATCGTTGATGATCGCCGTACACCGAGCGCATCTGCCCCGGCCAGCTATCCGTGATGATCAGGTTGCCTTCGACCGCGCCTTCAAGCTCCTTGCCCTCACCATCCACGATGGCCGGCATGATTCCGAACAGCGGCTTGGTCGCAGAGCCGGGTTTCAGCGCGGTGGCACCCGGCAGCGGGCTGATCAGGATGCCGCCGGTTTCCGTCTGCCACCAGGTATCGACGATGGGGCACCGTGAGTCACCTACAACGCGATAGTACCAATCCCAGGCTTCCGGATTAATCGGCTCACCCACCGACCCGAGCAAGCGCAGGCTCTTGCGCGACGTTTTCGTGACAGGTTCGTCCCCTTCTCGCATGAGCGCACGAATTGCCGTCGGTGCCGTGTAGCAGATGTTGACCTGGTGTTTGTCGCAGACTTCCCAGAAACGCGATGAAGTCGGATAGTTCGGCACACCTTCGAACATCAGCGTGACGGCGCCATTGGCGAGCGGTCCGTAGACTATGTAGCTGTGGCCCGTGACCCAGCCGACGTCGGCCGTACACCAGTAGATGTCACCCGGGTGATAGTCGAACACGTACTCGTGCGTCATTGCCGCGAAAACGAGGTAGCCGCCACTCGTGTGCAGGACGCCTTTGGGTTGCCCCGTCGAGCCCGAGGTATAAAGGATAAACAGCGGGTCCTCGGCGCCCATTTCCTCGCAGGGACAGTCGGCGTCAACCGTCGTCTCGATGTCATGCAGCCAGACATCACGACCCTCGACCCACCCCACATCCGCACCCGTATTTCGGACGACGAGCACTTTTTCGAGCGTGGTTACATCCGGATCGACGGCGGCGGCATCGACATTGGCTTTGAGCGGCACGCGCTTGCCACCGCGACGACCTTCGTCCGCCGTAATTACAATGTTGGACTTGCAGTCGTGAATGCGGCCCGCGAGCGCATCGGGAGAGAATCCGCCAAAGACGACCGAATGGACCGCACCGATACGGGCACAGGCCAGCATCGCCACAGCCGCCTCGGGGATCATTGGCATGTAAATCGTTACGCGATCGCCCTTTTTCGTACCGAGCGCTTTGAGCGAGTTGGCAAACCTGCACACACGTGCGTGCAAGTCGTTGTAGGTGATCTTGAGATCCCGGCCAGGATCGTCGCCTTCCCAGAGTATGGCGACATCGTCGCCTTTGGTCGCCAGGTGGCGATCCACGCAGTTGTAGCAGACGTTCAGAGAGCCATCGTAATACCAGCGAATGTGCAAATCGTCTTTGGCAAAGGATACGTCCTTCACCTTCGTGAACGGTTTTATCCAGTCGATTCGCTGGGCTTGCTCCGCCCAGAACCCCTCGTTGTCTTCAATCGAATGCGCATACATCGCTTCGTACCTGGCCTCGTCGATAAGTGCGCGCTTTTTCACTGCTTCCGGAACCGGATAAACTTGCTCTACCATGGTGCTTTGCCTTTCTTTTATTGGTGTTTTGTGTGTTTCGCTCGTTGGAGTAACCGTTGCGCCTGTACGAGATGCGGGCGGTCAATCATCTTTCCGTCCATACCGATCGTCCCGACTCCCGGGTTTGCTTCGAACAACTCGACAATGCGTTCAGCGCGTTCGATTTCGGCTGTCGAGGGCTCGAACGCGGCATTGATTGCATCGACCTGCGCCGGGTGAATCGCCAGCATTCCGCTGAATCCGTCCCGGCGTGCATTCGCCGCATAGCGTAGCAGTCCCTCGTGATCACGGAAGTCCGTAAAGACCGTATCAATCGCTGTAACTTCCGCGGCCGCCGCTGCCAGCAAACACAGCGAACGTGCCATCTCGAAGGTGGGGAGCCAGTTGCCCTGCTCGTCACGATTCGCGCTCGCGCCCACTGCAACACTGAGGTCTTCCGCGCCCCAGGACAGGCCGAAGAGCCGCTCCGTCGCACCCGAGTAGCCATGCAATGTGAACAATGCCTCTGGCCGCTCCGTGCAAAGCACGATGATCCTGGTCTCTCCCTGTTCGATTCCGTGCCGCTGCTCCAGTTCATCGATGCGTCGCGACAACGCGATGGCATCGGCGGCGCTACGCGCTTTCGGCAGGACAATGCCCGTTGGCGCAGCGGGCATGACGGCCTCCAGATCGGCGGCAGCATCCTCACTATCGGGCGGGTTGATTCGTACCCAGACGTTTTGCTTGCCTTGCAGGTACTCGGACGCCATGAGGCGCGCATCGGCACGCACTTCAGGCGCAACCGCGTCCTCCAGGTCGAGGATTAGCGCGTCCGCGCCGGTATCGCCGGCTTTTTTCATCTTGCGCTCGCTGTCGGCCGGAACGAACAGGAAGCTGCGGTTCATTTGGGCTTTCTCAGCATCAGCGCTGATCGCTTGCATTCGGCTACAAGCTCGTCTTTTTGATTGAAGGCACGGTGAGAAAAAATCACGATACCGTTGTCCGGGCGCGACTTACTGTCGCGCAATTCCAGGACTTCGGTCTGGATATGAATCGTATCACCGCAGAAAAGCGGTTTTGGAAATCGTACTTCGTCCCAGCCCAGGTTCGCGACCGTAGTTCCATGCGTCGTGTCGTTGACCGAAATTCCGACCATGAAGCTCAGGGTCAGGCAGCTGTTGACCAGCGGTTTGCCGTATGGCGTTTTCTTCATATACTCGGCATCGAGGTGCAAAGGCGCCGGGTTGTGCGTCATCGTCGTTAACAGCACGTTATCGCCTTCGGTGATCGTGCGACGAATAGGGTGGTCAAAGGTCTGGCCGACCCTGAATTCCTCGAAATACAGTCCTGGCATTTTTTGGCTCACAAGCTGTTTAACGGGTGGATCACATTGTGCCAGCGTCGTGCACATCAATACAGCACCGTGCATAATTGCCGACACGGGCAGGAGGAACAATCATGAAACTGACTCGACGTGAATTCACCAAAGCGAGCCTCGGCACCGCTACGCTGGCGGCGCTCGGCGGCTCCGGCGCGCTGGCCTCTGCGCCGGACATGATCCGCAAGACGATCCCCTCGTCGGGTGAACTGCTGCCGATTATCGGGCTCGGCACCAACCGATACGGAGTGGGTAATTCTGACGCCGCGCGCGCGCCGCTCCGGCAATCACTCGAGCGTTTTCATCATCTCGGTGGCACCGTAGTCGATACGGCGCCCATGTACGGGACCTCGGAGGCCGTACTCGGCGACCTGATCGAGGAGCTCGGCATACGCGGGGACCTGTTTCTGGCGACGAAGACCGATCGTACCGACGGCAGCGCGGGCACCCATGCACAGATCAACGAATCGCTGGCCCGGCTTAAGACAGACAAGATCGATCTCATGCAGGTACACAACCTGCTCGGCTGGAAAGATGCCATGCCCGTCCTGCGAGAATGGCAGCAGGAAGGTCGCATCCGCTATATCGGCATCACGACCTCGCGTGCCAGTCAGTACGAGGAGTTCGAAAAAATCATGCAGCAGGAGAAGCTGGATTTCGTGCAGCTTAACTACTCACTGGAACAACGTGAGGCAGCGGAGCGATTGTTGCCTTTGGCGGCTGATCGCGGCATGGGTGTGATCATCAATCGCGCGTTTGGCGGCGGCCGTATTTTCGACAAGGTCGGCGACCAGCCCTTACCCGACTGGGCGCGAAACTTCGGTTGCGAAAGCTGGGCCCAGTTCTTGCTGAAGTACGCGATCGGCCATCCTGCCGCGACGCTCAGTATTCCCGGCATGACCAAACTGCACCATGTCGATGACAATTTCGGCGCGGCCCATGGCCGCTTGCCCAATGCGGAAGAGCGCAGGCGCCAGGAAGAATTTTTCGACAATCTGTAACCGCGGGCGTGGCCCGTGCCTGCTTCAGGCTGATGCAGCGCGTTCGATCGCATCAACAATCATTTTCTTTGCTTCGTCCGCGCCGTGCCAGTCACCGATTTTCACCCATTTGCCGGGCTCAAGGTCTTTATAGTGCTCAAAAAAGTGCTCGATCTGCTGCATAGTGATTTCCGGCAGATCCGAGTAGTTGGACACATGATCGTAACGTTTGGTCAGCGCGTGTGACGGTACTGCGATAATCTTTTCATCCTGCCCGGCGTTATCTTCCATGATCAGCACGCCGACGGGCCGCACGTTGATCACACAGGCTGGCACGAGTTCGCGAGTATTGACGACAAGTACATCGATCGGGTCACCATCCTCCGACAAGGTGTGAGGAACGAATCCGTAGTTGCCAGGGTACGCCATGGGCGTATAGAGGAAACGATCAACAACCAGCGTACCGGCCTCCTTGTCGAGTTCGTATTTGATGGGCTGCCCACCCAGCGGTACTTCGATAATGACGTTAACGTCGTCGGGCGGGTTATCGCCGATAGTAATGGCGTCGATACGCATTGTTTGATTTCCTGATGAATTGGTGGCTTGAGCGGCCGGTATTCTAGCGCGATCCTTCGCCAGCCGCTCGTGATGGCCGCCACCACCGCCGGACCACCGCGCTGACAATCGGTGCTGCCAGGATCGGCACGAGGCTCGCAGAAACTATGAGGGCCCAACCTTTGGTACCCGGATCGGTGAGCTCGAGTACCCTGCCTAACGCTGGCACGTAGATTGCGGCAAGCACCAACGCCAGGCAGATGAGTAACGCGGCCCAGACCCAGCGGTTGCGCGTCACTTCGTTATCAACAGGCTTCCTTACTTCGTCGCGCATGTTGAACACGTGCCACATCTGTGCCAACGCCAGCGTGCAAAACGCAATCGTAACCGCCTGGTTGTTATCGAAGTTCAGAAAAAAGATCGAGATCGCCATCGCCGCCAGCACCGTGGCGGCCATAACGACGCCGTGCAGGCCGATGCGCATCCAGTGTGCGCGCGTCAGGATGCTCTCTTTCGCAGGCCTCGGCGCGCGCGTCATCGATAGTCGCGAGCCGCGGCCAACGCCCAGTGCCAGCGCCGGAAAGACGTCGGTAACCAGGTTCAGGAACAGGATCTGCAGCGGCAATAAGGGCAGAGGCGCACCTGTAACGGTCGCGAGACTGACAACCAGGACTTCGCTGGCGTTGCACGACATCAGGTAAACGACGAACTTCCGAATGTTGGCGAATATGGCCCGACCGTGCGCGACCGCCGCAACAATGGTATTGAACTCGTCGTCCTGCAACACCATGACGGCGGCCTCTTTCGCCACCGCCGTGCCACGCAGGCCCATGGCAATTCCGATGTCGGCTTTTTTCAATGCGGGCGCATCATTGACGCCGTCACCGGTCATGGCGACCACATGATCGCTCCGCTGATAGAGGTCGATCAGTTTCAGCTTTTGTTCGGGCGTAACGCGCGAGAAAACGCGCACGGCAAGCAATCTTTCGTTTTCCGCGTCAGCAAACAGCTGGTCGACTTCAGATCCGCCGAGGAAACGATCCGCCCCGTCCGACGCCGTTACGATACCGGTCTCTATCGCTATATTCCGGGCAGTGGCTGCGTGATCACCAGTCACCATGACGACAGAGATGCCCGCCTCGTGACATCGCCTGATCGCCTGGTCCACTCCCGCGCGTGCAGGATCTTCCATGCCGACTATGCCGAGCAACAGCATTTCCTCGTAGGGATCGGCACCTTCCTCATAGCTGGTCTTCTCGGCGATCGCGATGGTACGCAGCCCCTGGGCTCCCAGTTGCTCGGCACCCGCAAGCCATTGCTCACGCTCCGACGGGCCGATCGCCGTATCCTTGCCATTGCCACGAACCGCCGTACATCCCGGAAGGATGCTCTCCGGCGCACCCTTGACCGCCACTCGAAATCCGTCCGGTCTCTGATGAATGGTCGCCATTCGTTTCGATTCCGGGTCGAACGGATCTTCGTGGATTTCAGGCTCCATCGAGAGCAGCTCTTTTCTCCAGACGTCGCGAGCGCCGGCAACAACCAGCAGCGCCAGTTCGGTGGGATCGCCGACGCCGGTGGCTTCTCCGTCCACCGCTTGTTCCAGTGATGCGTTGTTGCACAGCACGCCGCACCTCAGGAGATCATCCAGCGCCGCTGCCTGGCCGGCGTCGAGCGCTTGTTCATTCACGCGAAATTTCTCGGTCGGCGCACGGCTGGCCGTTTCAACGTCGACATCGAATCCGTTCAAGAGCACTTTCGAGACGGCCATTCGGTTCTCGGTCAGTGTCCCGGTCTTGTCGGTGAGAATTACGCTTGTCGCGCCGAGGGTCTCAACGGCGGACAGGCGTGTGACCAGCGCGTTCTGTTTTGCGAGGCGCCACATGCCACGTGCAAGGGCAATCGTCGCGACAATAACCAGGCCTTCGGGGATTGCCGCCACCGACAATGCGATGGCTACCTCGATCGCCAGAAACAGCTCGCGTCCCGCAACGATTCCTGCGACGCCGATAATCACCGCAATACCCATGATGGCCCAGGCGAGACTGGCGCCAAGAGCATTAAGGCGCTCTTCGAGCGGCGTCTGATGTTCTTTTGCCGCGACGACCTGCTCAAATATCTTGCCGAACTCGGTGTGCGTGCCGGTGCCAACAACGACGCCCTTGCCCGATCCGCGCGTGATGCAGGTACCTTTGAAGACCATGTTGTGCCGATCGAGCACAACGGTATCTTCATCGAGTACCGTGTCCTGTTTCTTCACCGGCAAGGACTCGCCCGTCAATGTCGACTCATCCGCCGCGAGTTTCGCTGCGTATATGAGACGCAAATCCGCTGGAATGAGGTCGCCGGCTTCGAACAGGACGATGTCACCCGGCACGAGAACATCGGCCGCCGCCCTCGCGATCTTGCCATCGCGCAGCAAAGTGCATTCCGCGCGCGCGAACTGCCGCAACGCCTCCATTGAGCGAGTCGCCCGCCACTCGGTAAGGAAACCGATGCTCGCGTTGATCAGGATGACAGCAAATATTGCAATTCCTTCGGCGATCTCTGAAAAAGCCAGTGCCAACAGGCCGGCACCTAATAACAGAACGACAACGATGCTTTTGAATTGCGCAAGCAGGATAGACAGGACCTTGCGGGGTTGGGTCACGAACAGCTGGTTTGGGCCCCAGGTCTTTCTTTGCTTCAGGACTTGCCCGGCATCCAGCCCGCTCTCGGGATCGACGGAGAACGACTGCAGCACCGCATCCGAACTGTGGCTCCATGCGGCCAGATCCTGACCACTCGTCGTTGTGACCGAGGCCGTTATCGGGGTTCGCACAATAACGGGATCCCGGCCTCTGCATACCAGCCGACAATGCTGTGCCAAATCTGCTCGGCCGTCTCCGCATACGAGTACAGCTGTCGATCTTGTGGGTCAATCAGCCCCTTTTCCGCGAGAAATTCCAGATCGGCTGCGCGCTGCCAGAATTCCTTGCCGACAAGAACGACGGGAAGCGGGTCTATTCTCCGGCACTGCACGAGATTCAGGGTCTCGAAAAGTTCATCCATAGTGCCGAAACCGCCGGGAAATACGACGAGCGCCCTGGCGCGCAGCAGGAAGTGCAGTTTGCGAATCGCGAAGTACCGAAAATTGAAGCTCAGCCCCTTGGTGACGTAGCGATTTGGAACCTGCTCGTGCGGCAACCGGATATTCAGGCCAATGCTCTTCGCACCAACCTCGCTGGCGCCACGATTCGCCGCTTCCATGATTCCCGGGCCACCGCCCGTGATCAGTGTCAGGCTGCAGTCATCCGGGCCCTGTCCGGAACGCCCGACGATGGCGCCGAACTGTCGTGCGATTCCGTAGTAATCCGTTGCGCCGGGGTCCGCAAGATCTTCGGAATCCGCTATGCGGGTACCACCAAATACAACGATCGTGTGCTGTATGCCGTGCTCGCGCATGACGAGTTCGGTCTTGAGATAGCCGTGCGCAAGACGCTCCGCACGACGCAGCGCATCAGCCGGTATATCGAGCCCCGTGAGTTCCGAGATCTTGAGTTTCATAAACCTGGTTGCCGCCTTTCAAATCTGAATCGTCTGGCCCCGTTCGGCGATGAAGACCGGTGCGTCGAGATCTTTGCGCATTTTCTTCGCCAATACCTTCTGCGCATCGGGTTCACCGTGCACCAGGTAGACCGGCGGCCGATTCCGGAATGCGCTGTACCATGTGATGAGGTCGGCCTGGTCGCCATGAGCCGACAGTCCACCTATAGTATGAAGCTGAATTCGCACGCGATACTCGTCGCCATAGAGTTTGATCGTCTCAGCACCATCGACAATCCGCCGACCGAGCGTGCCATAGGCCTGGAAACCCACAATCACGAGGTGGCATTCGGGGCGCCAGACGTTGTTCTTGAGGTGATGCAGGATGCGTCCACCACTGCACATACCGCTGCCGGCGATGATAATCGCACCTGACTCAACCTCGTTGATGCCCATCGACTCTTCTCTTGTTCGCGTCTGATGATAATTGGGAAGCTCTGGCAGGTTGGAATCGGGCCCGAACAAATTGACACCGTACAAATGCCGAAATTTCGAATAGACAGCAGTCGCCTCAATTGCCATCGGGCTGTCGAGGTAGATCTGCCACTTGTCGAGGTGCCAGCGATCGAAGTTTTCGGCCATCAGGTACAGCAAATCCTGCGTTCGACCCACGGTAAATGCCGGTATAAGGATGTTGCCCTGAGCCGCGCGCGCCGTCTCGAAAACCTCCGTCAGTTCGTCTATCGTCTCGTCGAAAGAACGATGCAGGCGATCGCCGTAGGTGCTTTCCATCAAGACCGCGTCGGCATGGGGAAGGACGGCCGGAGGATCCATGACGGGCGCATCCCGATACCCCAGGTCCCCGCTGAACACGAGGGTCCGGCTGGCTTCCTGGTTGGTGTAAGTGAGTTCGACGATTGCGGAACCGAGGATATGGCCAGCGTCGAAAAAGCGTAGCGTCAATCCTGGTACCACTGTCAGCTCGTCACCGTAAGCGGCACCTTTCAAAAGTTTCAGGCAATTTTCCGCGTCCTCCAGCGTGTACAAGGGCTGTATCAACGCCTGCCCTTTATGACGCCGCTTGCGGTTCTCCCACTCAGCATCCTTCTCGTTCAGGTAGCCGGAATCCGGCAACATGATCTCGCA
>CAWJCA010000046.1:0-6381 GCA_963841165.1 uncultured Gammaproteobacteria bacterium
ATCTATCGCTCGTGCACCGCATTGACCGTGAAACATCGGGTTGCCTGGTTATGGCCAAACGGCGCAGTGCATTGCGCGAGCTGCATACGCGGTTTCGGGAGGGGCAGGTCGAGAAAAATTACCTGGCCCTTGTTGTCGGCGACTGGCAGTACGGCGAGCAGCTGATCGACGTACCGCTACTGGTGCAAAACCGCAAGGGTGGTGAACGTCATGTCATCGTCAGTGACAAAGGTAAGACCGCGCAGACCCGGGTCAGCCTGTCGCGCACCTACGGCATTTACAGCCTGATGCAGTGTTCGCCCGTCACGGGTCAGAACGCACCAGATTCGTGTGCACCTTGCGCATACCGAACATCCGATTGCGGGCGATGAACGTTACGGGGATGAAGAAGCCAACGCCGAGGCCAGGAAGTTTGGTCTGCCAAGACTGTTCCTGCACGCCCAGTCAATCGCGTTCGTCGACGATAGTGGCAACGATCTGCATTTCACGTCGCCATTGCCGGATGACCTGGAGCAGTTTCTGGCGGTTGGAATAGTCAAGGCGCGGCGAGCACGCACCGCGTAGATTGGATTACATCTTCTGCGGCGCCAGGTAGCCCAGCTGGAGCAATCGGTCGGCCACCCAGATCATCGGCAGCCCGATCAGCGCGGTCGGGTCATCGGTCGTAACCGACTCGAACAACACGAAGCCGGCGCCCTCGATCTTGAAACTGCCGGCGCAGTCATAGGGTTTATCGTGGTGCAGGTAGGTATCGGCGAGTCGCCGATCGAACTCCCTGAAACGGACAGTTGTCTTGTCGGTGTGTTCGTAGCGAGCGCGTCCGATCGGATCGAGTATGCAGACGGCCGTCAGGAACGTAACAACATGACCGGATGCGGCGAGCAGCTGTTCGACCGCCGCCTGGTGATTTCCGGGTTTTCCCAGGACCGTATTGTTCAGGACGGCCAGTTGGTCTGACCCGATGATGAGGGCGTCGCGCAGGTTGACGGCCACGGCCTCGGCCTTTTTTCGTGCCAGGTGACGAGCAAGATCCTCGGGATCGAGCCCGAGGTCGTTTCGTTCGTCCACGTTTGGCGACACCGTTTCGAACTGCTCCAGGAAACGCTCCAGCAGGTCTCGACGATACTGGGATGAGGAGGCGAGAACGATCGCCGGTGCGGACGGATTTTGCATAGACAAATCAGAACGTTAAGAGAATCGCTGCAAATATTACCGGGTTTGTCGGCAACTGCTAGCATTTATCGCGAACGCCCCGGGCAACATGCTTTGACAGTGGCTCCCGGGGTCCTTATCATGCGCGCGCCATGGCTAATCCGCTGCGAGATCGCCGTACCGCGGCCGAATGGGCGGCGGCTGGGCAAGTAATTGATTTTGCTGAGAAACTTAGTTGTTTCGAGCGGCTGGCATCTGTTGTCGAAGAGGATCTTGCTGCGCTCGAACCTGCTAAGATGCCGGCCAGCTGGCGCGATTCGGTCGTCACCGGGAAGCTCGAATTCGGCTTTGCGGACGCGCAGCGGCGCGTACCGACAGTGGCTTGCAAGGTGGCAGTGACCGTGGATGCCGTCTGTCAACGATGTCTTGAAGCGTGCCGGCTGCCGCTGGAAACCGGGGCGGAATTGCTGCTTTTGGCACTTGAGGAAACGGCGGAAGGTTACGAGGACCACGAGGTTTGGGAACTCGAAGAGAGTACTCTTCGGCCCCAGGACATCGTGGAAGAAATGCTGATCATGGCAATGCCGTTTTCAGCGATGCACGTTGATTTGGAATCGTGCAGGGCGTTGTCAGCTTCGGCTGACGATCAGGAAGACAGGACAAAACCGTTTGCCGCTTTGCGCGCGCAAATGACTCAGGATCAATAGAGCCCGGCCAGGCAATACGGGCAGGAGAAGATTATGGCTGTTCAAAAAAGTCGCAGGACCCCCTCAACGCGCGGCATGCGGCGCTCGCACGACAAGGCGAAGAAGCCGACGCTGTCGGTCGATCCGACTTCCGGTGAAACCCATCTGCGGCATCGCGTAACACCGGACGGTTTCTACCGCGGCACCCAGGTTGTCTCGCAGCCTGAGGCTGACGACGAAGAGTAAACTCATCCCTTGATCGGCCGGCACGTGTCCGGCCCGTCTTACGGTGGGATCACACTCAACCATTTCCCTGGATGCAATGAGCGGCGACTTAGGCGCCGAGATCGTTGTACGCGCGGCTGCCGCGACGCTGCAGAAATACGCCAAGCTTGACCTGATACTTGTCGGCGACGAAGTCGAACTCAGGGATCTCGTCAGTCGCATCGTTGGCCATGAGCCGCGATTGCGTATTCAGCATGCGAGCGAAGTCGTGGCGATGTCGGAACCACCGGCCGATGCATTGCGGAAAAAGAAAGATTCCTCGATGCGTGTCGCGATCAACCTGGTCAAGTCAGGCGACGCCGATGCGTGTGTCAGCGCCGGAAATACCGGGGCGTTGATGGCCACGGCCCGATTCGTGCTGAAAATGCTGCCCGGTATCGATCGCCCCGCGATCATTACGGAATTGCCCGCAAAAGGCGGCTCGCTGCACATGCTGGACCTCGGCGCCAACGCGAAGGGCAGTGCCGAGCATTTGTTTCAATACGCCGTCATGGGGTCGATCGTTGCCTCGGATATTCTGCGCATAGAAAAGCCGAAGGTCGCACTGCTCAATATCGGTGCCGAAGACAACAAAGGTGACGACACGGTCAAGGATGCAGCGGCCATGCTCAATGCGAGCACGCTGAATTACGTTGGATTTATCGAGGGCAGCGATCTTTTTTCCGGCAAAGCCGATGTCGTGGTAACGGACGGTTTTACGGGAAACGTTGCATTGAAGACCATGGAAGGGACGGTCGGTCTTTGCGTGCACTATCTGAAGCGCGCTTTCACTCGAGGCTGGGTGGCGAAGTTACAGGCCCTGTTGGCACGCCAGGTCCTCAAGCGCCTTGCTACGGAAATGGATCCGCGAAATTACAATGGTGCGACTCTGGTCGGGCTAAATGGTATCGTGATCAAGAGCCACGGCAGTGCGGACGCCTACGCATTTCAACATGCCATTGATACCGCTGTCGTCGAGGTCCGCAATCAGTTGCCGCAACAAATCGGCAAGCTGCTGCAAGAGGAAATGGCATGACGTATTCGCGCATCGTTGGAACAGGGCGTTATTTGCCGGAACGCATCATGACGAACTTCGATCTGGAAAAGATCGTTGATACGACCGATGAGTGGATACGAACCCGTACCGGCGTCGAACGCCGCCATGTCGTCGCCGAAGATCAGACTACGTCGGATATGTGTGTCGAAGCGGCGAAGATCGCAATTGAAGAC
Source organism: uncultured Gammaproteobacteria bacterium (assembly GCA_963841165.1). GTDB lineage: Bacteria > Pseudomonadota > Gammaproteobacteria > Steroidobacterales > Woeseiaceae > UBA1847. The sequence goes on from CAWJCA010000046.1 coordinate 3,333, forward strand.
GCCGGCGTCGACGTTTCCGAGATTGATCTCGTTATTACGGGCACCACTTCGCCTGATCTCATATTCCCGAATATTTCCACGCTGATTCAGCATCGGCTTGGTATTCCCGCGTGTCCTGCGTTCAGCCTCGAAGCAGCATGTACCGGCTTTATTTACGCGCTCACGATGGCCGACAAGTTTATCCGTTTGGGCGATGCCAAGTGTGCGCTGATCATGGGCGCCGAGTGCATCACCAAATTTGTGGACTGGACCGACCGCAATACCTGCGTGCTGTTCGGTGACGGCGCAGGCGCGGTCATCGTGAAACCGTCGCAGGAGCCGGGTCTCATTTCGTGCCACCTGGGAGCGGACGGTCAGTACAAAGACTTGCTGTATTACCCGGTCGGTCCGTCCAAGCACCTCGAGAAAGCCGGTACCGATGAGGCTGCCATCATGATGACGGGCAGCGAGGTCTTCAAAGTCGCCGTAAAAACGCTGGGTGGCATCGCCGACGGAGACGCTCGAGAAAGCCGGCGTCAAACAAAGCGAACTCGACTGGCTGATTCCTCACCAGGCGAATATTCGCATTATCCAGGCCACGGCCAAGCGCCTGGGCCTGCCGATGGACAAGGTCATTCTGACCGTGCAGGACCACGGCAACACGTCGGCCGCGTCGGTACCTATGGCGCTCGATGTCGGTATTCGTGATGGTCGAGTGAAAAAGGGCCAGCTGATCCTGATGGAAGCCTTCGGCGGTGGTTTCACCTGGGGCTCGGTCCTGATGCGACTCTAGGCGAACGGGCTACCGGCAAGCCCCTATGGTCGTCGATGTCGGATGGTTTACCATAGGGACCCGCAGATCGGTCCAGGACAATGAAACCCAAACTCATAATTGGCAACAAGAATTACTCATCGTGGTCGCTACGCTCATGGCTGCTGCTCAGGGAAGCAGGTATCGAGTTCGATGAACACAGAATCGTTCTCGATACAGAGACCGCGGCGCAGGAAATTGAATCGTTCTCCGATGCGGGTCGGGTTCCAATACTGCAACTGGGTGACCTCACGGTGTGGGACACGCTGGCGATTGCCGAGACCGTCGCCGAGCGTTGGCCGGAAAAGCAGCTGTGGCCAGCGGACCCCGACGAACGCGCGACTGCACGGTCCATCTCAGCTGAAATGCACTCCGGCTTTCCGCACCTGCGAGAGTGCATGCCGATGAACTGCCGCGCGATGGGACGCATCGTACCGCTGCCGGATGAACTGGGTCGCGATATTGATCGCGTCATTGCCATCTGGGCGGATTGCCATCGCAAGTTCGGTGACAGGGGTGGCTGGTTGTTCGGTGACTTCTCGATAGCTGACGCGATGTTCGCGCCGGTGGTCCTGCGGCTGCGGACCTATGGCATCAACCTGCCGGAGTCCGCCGGATTCTATCCGCACCGCCTGCTACAAAGTAAGGCGATGCAAGAATGGCTCGCTGCGGCGGAGTGTGAAACCGAAGTCATAGTAGCGGACGAGAAAGGGCAGTGACAGGTCGCCTGGTTTCGTGTGTTGCCGCGTGTTTTTTGTTGGCAGCATCGCCATCCCGTTCAGAAGTTTACGAGTTGCCGCCGGAAGGCTTTGATGTCATCGGCGCGGTCGCCACCGTGACGGCACGCTACGAAGATACACTCGTCGATATCGCGAGGCATCACGGACTCGGCTACCAGGATATCGTACGTGCAAACCCCGACGTGGGCGTCTGGCTGCCAGGCGAGGGGACCGAAGTGATTTTACCCACGCGCTTCGTATTGCCACCCGGACCCCGCGAAGGGCTGGTACTCAACCTGGCCGAATATCGCATGTATTACTTTCCGAAGCCGCGCGACGGCGAGCCGGCCTATGTCTATACGTACCCGATGAGTATCGGGCGCATGGACTGGGAGACGCCGCTCGGCGAGACCAGGATTGTCGCGATGGCGAAGAACCCGGCATGGTATCCACCGCAATCGGTACGGGACGAGCACGCCGCGGATGGCGATCCGCTGCCACGCGTCGTCCCGGCGGGTCCAAAAAATCCCCTGGGTACGAGGGCACTGCGTCTCGGACTTCCGGGTTACCTGATTCACGGCACGAACCGGCCGGCCGGCGTCGGCATGCGCGTGTCGCACGGCTGTATCCGGATGCTTCCCGAGGACATTGAATTCCTGTTCCAGCACATCACGGTTAACACCGTTGTGCGCATCATCAATGCCCCCGTGAAAATCGGCTGGGATGGCGAGGATCTCGTGGCGGAGGTTCACCCGCTGCTTGAATCGCCACAACTCCTCGTGGCAGCGTCGCTGCAACGAATTGAGAAACTGGATGCGGATATCGAATTGCCGGACCTTAGTTCAGAAAGCAAGAATCCGCTGACGCAGGTTACCGAGCAGTTCATTACGGTAACGGCCGAGCGCGCCGGGCAGCTGGACTGGGGTCTTGTCGAGCTGCTGGTTAATCGCTCAGATGGTATTCCGGAAACGGTTGGGACGAGCATAAAAAACGCCGCGACAAGCGCGGCGTTTGAATAACTAATGTCGTAGTCTTACGCTACTTGTCCAATTTTTACTTGGACATTGATTTCTGGAACATGCGTTCCATGCTTGCGCGGTTAGCTTCACAGCAGGCCTGTGATTTTGTTGCAGCAGCGAGTGCCTGATCAGCAGTTCTCTGTGCAGCAGAAGCGGCCTGAGATGCGCGATCAGCAGCTGCGCGAGCAGCTTCAGCGGCAGAGGCTGCAGCAGCAGCGTCGGCAGCAGCACGGTCAGCCGTTGCTGTAACATCATTGAGCCCTGTAGAGGCGCAACCAGCGGCCATTGCGACGAAGAGCACAAGTGCGCTTGCTCTGAGTGCGGTCTTTTTCATTGTGGAAGGTTCCTTTGTGGGTAAAACTGCAGGCGCATTATTTATCAATCTGCCCCAAGCTGCAATCAAAACTACTGTTTTTATTGTCTTTTGTCGTTACCTGGCGACATTGCGGAAATGCGCCTGTAGAAGGCCGTTGCGGCCGACACCCTGAAACGGCCTGATGACCACCGGGCTCCGGCAAACA
>CAWJCA010000047.1:0-87767 GCA_963841165.1 uncultured Gammaproteobacteria bacterium
TCTCGTCGTTATTCATTTATGTAGTTCGAGAGCTGCTATCGTGATCTTGCACGCGAAGCATTTTCGAATGTTCGTATCAGGCAGACGCCAGGCGATCGGTGATGTATTTGTACTCGGCGGCGATAAGGTTCTTGCAATCCGCAGCAACAAATTCAGCCAGCGTCTTGCCAATGAACGGAAGACTGCAGTCGATGACCAGGCGCACCTGGTTGACGCAACCATCGTCTACCGGTTTGAGCTTGAGCGTACCGCCAACAGTAACCGGGACATTGGCAACGTCGATGGTAAGGTCCGACTTGTATATTTCGCCGTTCAGACTGAGCCACCGTTCCGACTGCTCCACGCTGTTCCATGGCTGCAGGAATCGACTCAGAATACCGGGGACTGCGGCGGGTAATTCACGCACGAATCTGACGATTGCGCCGTCAGAATCTCTTTCGCAATCCAATACGCGAATTTTCCGGGCGCCGAGTGCCTTTTGCTTTGCCTTGATCTCCTTCGCATCGGTAAACATGGAATACACGGCATCTGTGTCGTGTAAATACCTGTGATTGGCGCTGATTTTCATCTGAAGTCCACCATCCCGGAGCTGAGGACCCCTAGCAGGCTCTCACCAGTGGCTGGCGGCTAAGGGCCAAACCACCGTTACGGTGTAGCTCCGGTCGCGCGCGGCTTGCCTTTGACGATATCGGTAGCGAGCGCCATCATCGATGTCAGATCACCCAGGTTGGCGGGCACGACAAACGTATTGCCGGTCTTCGCAAGCTTGCCAAACTCGCCTATGTACTGTTCGGCAATGCGCAACTGCATGGCTTCGGGGCCGCCTTGGTCAACCACGGCATTGGCTACCCTGCGCAATCCCTCGGCGGTCGCTGTGGCAACCGCGAGTATGGCTTCGGCCTCACCCTGTGCTTCGTTAATCTGCTGCATCTTTACCGCTTCCGATTCCTTGATGACGCGCTGCTTTTCACCCTCGGCCTCGTTGATCTTCTGGTCTCGCACGCCCTCCGAGGTCAGAATCACGGCGCGCTTTTCACGTTCGGCACGCATCTGCTTTTCCATCGCGCTCAAAACGTCGTGTGGCGGATTAATGTTCTTGATTTCGTAGCGCAGCACTTTTACACCCCAGGGATCGCTCGCTTTGTCGAGTTCTGCCACGACATTCTGGTTGATCGTGCCACGCTCCTCGAACGTGCGATCAAGATCGATCTTGCCGATTTCGCTACGCAGCGTCGTCTGCGCCAGCTGAGAAATAGCGAACATATAGTTGCCGATGCCGTAGGAAGCGCGGCTGGGATCCAGAACCTGCATGTACAGTACGCCGTCAACGCCGACCTGCACATTGTCCTTGGTAATACAGATTTGCTCGGCAATATCCGCCGCCTGCTCTTTCAAGTTGTGCCTGTAGGCGATGCGCTCGAGAAACGGTATGAGAATATGAAAGCCTGCGTTCAGCGTTTTGCTGTACTTGCCGAGACGTTCAATGACGTAGGCGTTCTGCTGCGGCACAACGACGGCAGTCTTGAAAAGGATGATGATCGCGACAAAGACGACCGCAAGGGAGACGATAAGGGTGGAATCCATGATTGTTTCCTTAGTTGTTTTCTATTCGGCTTCGATTCGCAAGGTGAGCCCGTCGACTTCGACAACTGTCGCACGCGCACCGGCTGCTATTGGCAAATCGCCGATATTGCGCGCCGTCCATTTCGTGCCGCGATATGCCAGGCGCGTTTCAGCACCGGGCGCCAGCTCGGTATCGACATTGACCGAATTGCCGACCAGCGTCTCATGAAAACCGACGGCACCGCCGCGAATCTTCTCGTACAGGCTCTTGCGGAAGGTAAAAAACGCAATCAGTGACAGTGCCGCAAAAGCCATCCACTGCGCCCACTCCGGCATTACAACGCCGAACAGCCCCAGAAATCCGACGAGAGCCGCGGAGACACCGAGGAATACGAGATAGAACTGCGCATCGATTGCGAACAGCTCCGCACCCAGCAAAACCGCGCCGAGAATCATCCAACTCCACCAAGTCATTGATGCGCTCCTGTATTTGCGAGCCCCAACTATATCGCGAATTCGGTTACTATCCACTGCGCCGACGGCGAAAAATAATAAGGGGGACGGCATGCAAGAGATCGTTGACTGGCTGAACGGGATCATCTGGAGCAACGCCCTGATCTTCCTGTGCCTCGGCGCGGGGCTGTTCTTCTCGATACTCACGCGTTTCGTTCAGGTGCGCCTGTTCAAGGAAATGATTCGTCTGCTGTTCGCGAGCAAGGAATCCGATCGCGGTATCTCATCATTCCAGGCTCTCTCAGTATCGCTGTCGGGGCGCGTAGGCACCGGCAATATTGCGGGTGTCGCTGCCGCCATCGGCTTTGGTGGGCCCGGCGCGGTATTCTGGATGTGGGTGGTTGCCTTCCTCGGTGCCTCCACGGCCTACGTCGAGTCGGCGCTCGGCCAGATCTACAAAGAAGACGACGATGGGCAGTACCGCGGCGGGCCGGCTTACTATATCGAGAAAGCCATGGGCCAGAAGTGGTATGCGTGGATTTTCGCTATTACAACGATCATCGCGACCGGTCTTTTGCTTCCCGGCGTGCAGTCGAACAGCATCGGCAACGCCGCGGAGCTCGCCTTCGGTGGCGAGACCATTATCAATTTCTTTGGCGATAACATCAGCGCAACAAAGATAGCAACGGCCGTTATTGTCGTATCCGTGCTCGGGTTCATCATCTTCGGTGGCGTTAAGCGGATCGCCCATTTCACGCAGATCGTGGTGCCCTTCATGGCGTTCGGCTACATCGTGATGGCGTTGGGGATCATCGGTTTTCACATCAGCGAACTGCCCGACATCGTCGCTTTGATTTTCAAGGATGCCTTCACCCCCATGGCTGGTGTCGGCGCCGCTATTGGATGGGGCGTCAAACGCGGCGTTTATTCGAACGAAGCGGGCCAGGGAACCGGGCCGCATGCAGCAGCCGCATCGGAAGTTCAGCATCCGGCGCAACAGGGCCTGGTGCAGGCGTTCTCCGTCTATGTCGACACCTTGTTCGTCTGTTCCGCAACGGCGTTCATGATCCTGATCACCAACCAGTACTACGTGACAGACCTTGATGTCGTAGTGAGCGGCGGCATCCTCGGATCCGAAATCCAGGCAAACAGCCCGGCTTTTACACAGTATGCGCTTGAAAGTGTCATGGGTGGATTCGGCAAGACCTTTGTCGCGGTGGCGCTGTTTTTCTTCGCCTTCACGACGTTGCTGGCGTACTACTACATTGCGGAGACCAACGTCGCTTACATCCGGCGAACGATCCGCTTTCCGGGCGAACTCGTTATTCTGAAGCTCGCGCTGATGACATCGGTGTTCTACGGAACAATTCGCTCCGCGGATCTGGCCTGGGCGTTAGGAGACGTTGGCGTTGGCATCATGGCATGGCTGAACATCGTCGGCATATTGATCCTGTTCCTGATGGGCAGCCCGGCATTGAAGGCGCTTAAGGACTACGAGAGGCAACGCAAAGCCGGCGTATCCGAGTACACCTTCAATCCGAAAGAGCTGGGCATCAAGAACGCCGGTTTTTGGGAATCGAAATAATCGCGGCCACGGCCTGCCCCTACGATTATTTGTTGGGAAAGTTCAACGCCCGCTTGTCTACCGCCAGTGCTGCTTCATGCATGGCCTCGGCAAGGCTCGGATGTGCATGAATGGTGCGCTGCAAGTCTTCGGTACTGGCCGAGAACTCGAGCGCAAGAACCGCTTCGGCAATCAACTCACCGGCCATAGGCCCTACGATGTGGACCCCCAGGATCTCATCGTCGTCCTTTGACGAGATGATTTTCACCATGCCCGATGTCTGCTCCATCGCTTTCGCACGCCCGCTGGCCATGAACGGGAAGGAGCCCGTTTTGTAGGGCCGCCCGCTCGCCTTGACCTCCGCTTCGGTACTGCCGGTCCAGGCAATCTCCGGACTCGTATAAAGCACTGACGGAATAACGTCGTAGTTCATTTCCGCAATCTCGCCCGCGATCAGGTCGGCCGCCATCACGCCTTCTTCAGAGCCCTTGTGCGCGAGCATTGGTCCGCGAACGCAATCGCCGACGGCGTAGACACCTTTCACCCGTGTGCGGCACTCATCGTCGACAACAATAAAGCCGCGTTCATCCAGCTGAATGCCGGCGTCGTCGGCGAACAAATTGTCCGTATGCGGTCGACGACCGACGGCAACAATGAGCTTGTCGACCTCGATGGACTGTGCGCCGTCTTTGTCCGCGTACTCGACTTTGACACTCTTCTTGCCTGCCGTGCCTTTAGCAACCTTGGCACCGAGCTTGATATCGAGACCCTGCTTCTTGAACTCCTGTGCCGCGACTTTGGCGACGTCTCGATCAGCCATAAAGAGAAAGTCATCCATCGCTTCGAGAATCGTCACTTTCGAACCCAGCCTCGCCCAAACGCTGCCAAGCTCAAGCCCGATCACACCAGCACCGACAACACCCAGCCGCGGAGGAACGGCTTCCAATTCCAGGGCGTCCCAGGAGTCGATGATCTTGTCGCCGTCGAAAGGTGCAATACCGAGATCAATAGGTGACGAGCCCGACGCAAGAACGACGTGCTTTGCATCGACGATCTCAACATCGCCCGAAACGGGCGTGAACTCGACTTTTTTCCCCGCGAGCAACTTGCCATGCCCAACAAGACCTTCGACCTTGTTGGCTTTGAACAAACCCGCAATGCCACCTGTCAGCTGCCGTACGATGCTCGCACGGCGCTTTTGCATCGTCGCGACATCCATCGCAACGTCGCCAGTCTGGATGCCATGTTTCTTGAACTCGTGTTGCGCGCGGTGATACAACTCTGTGGATTCGAGCAGCGCTTTGGACGGAATACAGCCCGCGTTCAGACAGGTACCACCGAACGCGTTCTTGCCGTCCTTGTTCTTCCACTCATCGATACACGCAACCGTCAGGCCATGCTGCGCCGCCCTGATCGCCGCAATATAACCCGCCGGGCCGCCACCAATAACTACGACATCGAAATTTTTGCTCATCTATTTTCCGATCCTGATCGTCGGAACCGTTCAGACCTGCAACAACAGGCGACTCGGATCCTCTAGTTGTTCTTTAATTGCGACTAGAAATTGCACCGCCTCTTTGCCATCGATTATGCGATGGTCGTAGGTCACGGCCAGGTACATCATCGGGCGCGCAACGATTTCTCCATCGACGACCATCGGTCGCTGCTGGATGTTGTGCATGCCCAGGATAGCGCTCTGCGGCTGATTCAGGATCGGTGTCGACATCATGGAACCGAAGATTCCGCCATTCGTGATCGTAAAGGTGCCGCCCGTCAGATCTTCCATGCTGATTGTTCCATCCTGCGCCTTCTTCGCTACAGAATTCAGCGCGGCCTCGAACTCGGCAAAGCTCATTTGGTCAACGTCGCGAATCACGGGAACCATGAGGCCGCGATCGCTCGAAACCGCGATGCCGATATCGTAGTAATTGTGATACACGATATCAGTGCCTTCGACAGACGCATTGACCGCCGGAAATTTCTTGAGAGCGGCGATTGCCGCCATCGTAAAGAAGGACATGAAGCCCAGTCGTACGCCGTGCTTTTCTTCGAACTTGTCACGGTAGCGGCTGCGCAACGCCATAACCTCAGTCAGATCGACTTCGTTAAATGTCGTCAGCATCGCCGCCGTCTGCTGTGCTTCAATCAATCGCTCGGCGATGCGTGCCCGAAGGCGCGTCATCGGCACGCGCTGTTCGGTTCTTGCAAACCCAACGGTTACTTCATCGTCAACCACGGGCGGTGTCGAATCTCCCGAAGTCACGTCGCCGCTGTTATCCGCCTTGAGAAAGGCCATCACATCCGCTTTCGTGAGACGCCCGTCTTTTCCGGTTCCCGTTACCATGGTCGCCTCGAGATCGTGTTCATCAAGCAGGCGACGCACCGCCGGGCTTGTTTTGACCGGACCCTTGGTCTCCTCCGCCTTTGGCTCGGCTGGTTTCTCTTCGGTTTTTTCCTCAGCTGGCGCCGCCGCAACGACCGCCTCGCCCTCCTCCAGGATCGCGAGCAGATCGCCCGCTTCTACCGTCGCGCCGTCTTTTGCGATGATCTTGGTAATCGTCCCAGACGCGGGAGCGGGAACTTCGAGAACGACCTTGTCGGTTTCAAGGTCGACCAGGTTCTCATCGCGGGCAACGGAGTCGCCCACTTTCTTGTGCCAGCCAACGAGGGTCGCGTCTGTCACAGATTCCGGCAACGGGGGCACCTTGATCTCAATCGTCATGTTGTTTTCCGTTTAGTTTTCTGAGGCTTGACCACTTTGCTCGCCTCGCTTTTTATATCAAGCGCGGCTTCGACCAGTGCCTGCTGTTGCTGCAAGTGAACTTTGAAAATACCGGAAGCCGGCGCCGCCGCACCCGGCCTGCCTGCGTAATAGAGTTGCTGGTGTTTTTTCAGCGGTTCCTGGAGGCGATGCTTGATCTGGTACCACGCTCCCTGATTGAGCGGCTCTTCCTGGCACCAGATTATTTCCTTAACGTGCTCGTACTGCTCGAGAAGTTCCGCATATTCAGAGATCGGAAACGGATACAGCTGCTCTATGCGAATGATCGCAATGTCGGCGATACCGTGTGCTTCGCGCGCCTCCAGCAAGTCGAAGTATACCTTGCCGCTGCAGAACACAAGGCGTCGCGTCTTTTTCGTCGCGATCGCTTCTATTTCAGGAATGAGCAGCTCAAAGTGTCCGCTCGACAGCTCAGTCAATGCTGATACCGACATCTTGTGGCGCAGCAGGCTTTTTGGCGTCATCACGATCAGCGGCTTGCGGTATGGGCGTACCTGCTGGCGCCTGAGCATGTGGAACATTTGTGCCGGCGTCGACGGCACACAAACCTGGATATTGTGCTCGGCACACAGTTGCAGGAAGCGTTCCAGTCGTGCCGACGAATGCTCGGGCCCTTGTCCTTCGTATCCGTGCGGCAGGAACATCGTCAGCCCGCACAATCGTCCCCATTTCGCCTCGCCGGAGCTGATGAACTGATCAATAACGACCTGCGCTCCGTTCACGAAGTCGCCGAACTGGCCTTCCCAGATGACGAGCGTGTTTGGCTCAGTACTCGCGAAGCCATATTCGAATCCCAGTACCGCTTCTTCTGACAACAGGGAATCGATAACACGAAATGCGTCCGGTCGTTCGACCACATGCGCCAATGGTATGTATTCACGATTGTTCAACTGGTTGTGCAGGACGGCATGCCGATGAAAAAACGTCCCGCGACCGCTGTCCTGGCCGACCAGCCGAATACTGTGACCTTCGAGTAGCAACGAGGCATACGCCATCGTCTCGGCGAAGCCCCAATCCATGTCCGTTTCGCCGTTGGCCATCCTGACACGATCGTCCATGATGCGTTGCACACGGCCGTGCGGACGCACGTCCGGCGGAATCGACGTAATCGCCTTGCCAAGATGGGCAACGGTTTTCGGGCTGACCGTCGTATCGACAACATCGTCCCATTCGGTATTCAGATACGGCGTCCAGTCGACGGTATACGCGTCACCGATCATACCCAGGGACGACTTCGGCACCGGCTCGCCACGATCGAGACGATCGCGATAATTGTCCTGCAATTCCGTTGCCGTTGTCGCTGTTATGATCTTTTGCTCTGCCAGCCGGTTTGCGTACAGCTCACGGGTCGTCTTGTGCTCACGAATCCGGCCGTACATGATCGGTTGCGTCGCTGCCGGTTCGTCGGCTTCGTTGTGTCCATGCCGCCGGTAACAGACCAGGTCGATGACGACGTCTTTCTTGAATTTCTCGCGGTACTGCAAAGCAAGCCGCGTCACGAAAATAACGGCCTCGGGATCGTCGCCGTTGACATGGAAGATCGGCGCTTCGATCATCTTCGCGACATCGCTGCAATAATCGGTCGATCGGGCATCCGACGGGCGGCTGGTTGTGAATCCGATCTGGTTATTGATGACGATGTGCACGGTGCCGCCGGTACGGAAACCGTTGGTCTGCGACATTTGAAAGGTTTCCGGGACAACACCCTGGCCGGCAAACGCGGCGTCGCCATGGATCAGCACCGGCAGGACCTCCTGCCGCTCCGTATCACCGCGTCGCTGCTGACGTGCGCGCACTGAGCCTTCAACCACGGGATTGACGATTTCCAGGTGGGATGGATTGAATGCCAGTGCAATATGCACGTTGCCACCCGGCGTCTTCATGTCGGCCGAGAAGCCCTTGTGATACTTGACGTCGCCGGAACCCTTTTGCTCGGCCGGGTCGTGCTTGCCCTCAAATTCCTCGAACAGTTCCTCGGGCGACTTGCCCAGAATATTGACGAGTACATTGATCCGGCCGCGATGCGCCATGCCAATGACGATTTCCCGGATACCTGAGGCACCGCCTCGCTGGATGAGGTCGTCGAGCAACGGGATCAGGCTTTCACCACCCTCGAGCGAGAAGCGCTTCTGCCCGACATAGCGTGTATGCAAATAACGCTCGATGCCCTCGGCGCTGGTCAGGTGTTCGAGGATCCAGAGCCGTTCTTCATCGGTCAGCGTATCCGACGCCATGCCCTTCTCAAAACGCTTGCGGAGCCACAATCGTTCGCGCGCACGCGATATATGCGCTACTTCCGCGCCAATTTTGCCGCAGTAGATTTTTTTCAGTAGCGACAGGATATCGCGCAGCTTCATGCGCTCATCGCCGGTCCCGGCCAGGCCACCCGTGAAGAATTCGGTGTCCATGTCCGCCTCGGTCAATCCGAGGTAGCCGGGCTTGAGTACGCCGGGCACGCGCCGATCCATCAGTCCGAGCGGATCGATATCGGCGATCTGGTGGCCACGCAAACTGTAAACCTGAATCAGCCGCGACACGGCCGCCTGTTTTTCACCCGACGGAGCGGCTTTTCCGGCCTGGCGAGCCGATATGCGTCCCGCTTTGCGTCCGTACCGGGCCTCGGCCAGCAGCTCATCGCGAATCGCCGAATGGACAATCTCGGCATCCGGGTCGCCCATCGCCTCGAAGTATTCACGCCATCCGTCCGCCACAGAATCCGGATTTTCGAGGTACTGCTCGTAGAGCCTCTCGACGGCGCTCGCGTTACCACCGAACAACGGTGTCGACGCTAGCTGTTCCTTCAGGGAATTACTCATAATTTCAGAGAATTACGCAACATCCAGGCGCAAGGGTCAAGAGGGGCTGTAAGTGCTGATCACGAAGGGGCGGTAGTTTATCCCAAGCGCCCCCCGTAGGGAATCTAATTCCCGCGGCTACATCAGCCGAAACAGGTTCACCAATTCGTAGCACACCAGGCAAGCGTAAGCACTGAAAAAAGCAGTTAGAAACAGGCCGGTCCGGAATCGGTTTAGAAAATACGATTTGGCGAGATATACGAGGGCAAAGATGCCCAGCGCCGTCAACGCGAGCTTGGTGCTAATAAAGAACCCGGTGCCCTTGGTCATCGCAGCCTGCATAACGGGGTTGGCCTCGATCATGCCTTTCTCGATCAGCTGCAGCGTCAGGAATGCATCGGCACACGAAAGCAGCATGGTGCCGACGGCGAGGAAGAACAACCAGGGGTGATGCCAGTCGAGAAATATTACTTCGGTGTCGACCTCGCGCCTGTGCGCAAGGCGTCGCGACAGGGCAAAGCCATAGGCAACGGTTCGCCAGCTGAAGTTACGCCGCTCATCGTCGGTACGCGTGTCGGAAATGACAGTGCTGATACCTGTGCCCCTTGCTGTTTCTATTTGTTAGTTATTTGCGAGAGGTCAATTGGCAATGCCAGACCTCAAACTCCAGCTTTAATCGAATATAGAGCAAATTGTGTCGCAATGCCTCAAAAGTTCGGCTTGCAGCTTTTTTTTCCGCGTATCCGCTCCCGCAAGCTCATTATGTATAAATGGACGACGATCGGAGTCTGGGCCATAATTGCGGCCGACTGCAGAGTTGACGAGCACGAAAGCAATGAAAGGCTATACCGCTGTTTTGCCTGACGGAGAGGCGATCCATTACATCGATCGCAAACGCTGGCTTTGGCTGCTGTCAGTGATGTACCCGCTGCAGCCATTTATTGCGATCTGGCTGCATTTCAAAACAGGCAACGAACTATGGTTCCTGTTGCCGATAGCCACGAGCTACATCATTGCACCGCTATTCGACTGGGCGATTGGCGAAGACCGCAACAACCCACCCGAAGCAGTTGTCATGCAACTCGATCAGGACTCGTACTATCGCCGGCTGACATATATCGTCGTGCCATTGCATCTTATCGCGCTGATCGGATGTGTCTGGTATGCCACAGTCGTGTCGATTAGCTGGTGGGCTTTTGTACTAATCGCGATCATTGCGGGGTTGACGTCGGGCCTCGCGATCAACACCGGACATGAACTCGGCCACAAGAACTCGAAGCTCGAGAAGTTGCTGGCTAAAGTCGTGCTCGCTATCCCCGCCTATGGCCATTTCTCGATTGAGCATAACCGGGGGCATCACCGGGACGTGTCCACACCGGAAGATCCGGCCAGTGCACGAATGGGCGAGAGTATCTTCAAGTTTGCGCGACGAGAAATACCGTCTGCGTTTAGAAGAGCGTGGCAAATAGAAAAAGAACGGCTGACGCTCCGCGGCAAATCCGTCTGGCACCGCAGTAATGCAATCCTGCAGTCGTATGCCATGACAGCGGTCCTCAGTGTGGTTTTGCTGTTGATATTCGGCTGGGCGGTTATTCCGTTCCTGCTAATTCACAACCTGTTCGCCTACTGGCAGCTGACCAGTGCCAACTACGTGGAGCACTATGGCCTGCTGCGAGAGCGGGACGTCAGAGGCCGATACGAACGCTGCCAGCCGCATCACTCGTGGAACAGCAATCACATAGTGAGCAATCTCGTCCTGTTCCACCTCGAGCGACATTCCGATCATCATGCCAATCCGCTACGACGATACCAGTCCTTGCGGCATTTTGAGGATTTGCCCTCGCTGCCCAACGGGTACTTCGGTATGTACGTTCTCGCCTACATCCCCTGGTTGTGGTTTTACGTTATGGACAAGCGCCTTATGGCTTTGCCACATGTCCAGGGCGATCTGGACAAGGTAAATATCGACCCCGATGCGCGCGCATCAATATTTCTGAAGTGGGGCCGCGACAAGATGGTGGAACCAACAATCACGGACGTGCCAGGTCTCTAGACGCGAAGACCATTTGTCCCGAAAACGCCCTGTTTCACTGAACGGACCCCGGACGGGGTGCAGCTACGATAGCTGCGATGAAAGCAAAACGCCCTGTTGTTAAAAACGCTTTTGCCGTTGTTATTGCTACAACAGCGGCATTGTTCGCACGTTCGTGGCTACAGGTGGAATTGCTAAAGGACGGGCTGCACGGGGACTACGCAGCTGACCTGTCCTACCTCGTTGTTCCACCGATTTTTCTCGTCCTGGCATTGCCGGTTTTCCACCAGGACAGGGCGTTTCTGATCGAGCAATTTCGGCCAACAGGCCTGTCGCTATCGATAATTCTGCGTGCCGTGGTCGTCGGCATTCTGGTCAGAGTTCTATGGTGGGCAACGACCGTTGCCGGCATCGCATTCGGCCTGTTCCGGAATGACAACCCGTTCGCAATCGAAGGACCGCTGTTTTCTTTCCAATGCGCCGCAACCCATGTTGTGCTTCTTGGGTTCCTCGTTATGGCCGTCATGGTTCCAGTTGTTGAAGAAATAACGCATCGTGCGTACGTCCAGTCCGCGATGCAGCTCCGCGGCCCCGTGGTTGCCATTGCATCTTCGGCAGCAATTTTTGCCGTCTATCACCCGTCAGCGCATTGGCCATTCGCGTTTGTCGCGGGAGTAGTTTTCGGCGCTCAGTACTGGAGCACGGGATCGCTGTGGCCCTCGTTGATTTCCCATGCGACAGTCAACGGCCTGATTCAGATCGACTGGCGCTGCCTGAACGGGGTCTGGAACCCGCAGGCATCTGATTTGCCCTTGTGGGGGCCTGGAATCCTGGCCACGTGTGTCATCGTGTTCGCCTTGATTTCGTTATTCTGCCTGACATTCAAAAAAAAGAGTGCCGCGGCAAATAACCGCCGCGGCACTGAACGCATCACAGAGCGTTTGCGACACGTTCGATAATGTGAGAAGTCGCCTCTACGAGGCCTTCATAAATATTGATGATGTCCTCGCCAACAGTCGTTGTGTCCGAGATGCCGGCATATTCATTGCCACCTTCCTCAGACGTACATTCACCGCTTCCACCTGACACGAATTCAATTTCGTTCATCGTTAACTCACGCATTTTCAATCTCCTTTTGAATACGGATTTATTGCCGCGCGTCCTGCGCAATTTCAAACTACCCCCGCTGGAGTACCGGGGCCGCCTACAAAACCCCGCAAATCAGCGAGATTTGACAATAATCGGCGAAATTGGCGGAGCTGTGATGCGGCGCACAGTCAGATCTGAGACGCGCGTATAGGCTGACAGTTATTACCTCATTTGGGCTGGAACAACGATGAAAACCATCTTTACGAAGGCGGCGCTCGCCGCGCTCGCACTTGGCGCGTTCGGTACAGCTAGCGCAGATTTTGGTGTCGGGCTGAAGGCCGGTACGCTCGGACTGGGTGTCGAAGGACGCTGGAGCGCATTGCCCTGGCTGGATGTGCGTGTCGGCGTCAACAGTTTCGACTACGACGACGATGGCTCGCAGGCCGGCATCAACTATGACGCCACATTCGCGTTAGATACCTATTACGCAACCGGGAACTTGCGTTTCCCGCTGAGCCCGTTCCGCGTAACCGTTGGTGCGTTTTCAAATAACAATGAATTTCAAATGATGAGCATGGACACCGGCGGAGCGGACTTCGATATCGGCGGCAGCACCTTCAGTCCCGCTGATGTGGGTTCCCTGCAAAGCGTGACGTCATTCGCCAGTACGGCGCCCTACCTTGGTGTCGGATACGATTTCGAAATACTCGGCAAGGTTGGCCTGAATTTCGACTTCGGTGTGCTCTGGCAAGGCGAACCTTCGGTGAGCATGCAGGCTGACGGACTGGCAGCAGACCTCCAGGTCTTTCAGGACGCGCTTGAAGCGGAGCGCCTGGAACTCGAAGATGAAATGAGCGACTTCAAAGCCTGGCCCGTTGTCTCCGTCGCGTTTATTTATAACTTCTAGGTCACAGTAAGGCGAGTTATTGTCACTCACTGATGACGCGACGCTATCGCGAGAATGGCGTCAAGGCTCTCGTCGACGTCCGCCACGGTTGTCGACCAGTTGCTGACACTGATACGCATCGCCGTATGCCCTTGCCAGAGGGTTGAGCCGCACCAGCAGGTGCCGTCTTCCTGAATCTCGGCGATGATCCTTTTCGTGGTCGCATCTCCACCGAATGAAACCAGTACCTGGTTCAGCACGACGTCATTGAGAATATCGAAACCTGCGGCCTGCAGACGATCAGCGAAACGCCGCGCATGGCTGCAACAGCGATCGATCATTTCCGCCACTCCCTCCCTGCCCAGGGACTTGAGTGCGGCCCAGACGTCAACACCGCGCGCACGACGCGAAAGTTCTGGCGTGAAATCGGACGGATTCCGAAATTCGCTCTCCATGAGCAGGTAATCGGCGGTAATCGACATGGCAGACTTCAGTGCGGCGCCGTCGCGTACGAAAGCGACACCGCTGTCGTAAGGGACGTTCAGCCACTTGTGCGCATCGGTTGCCCATGAATCTGCGGCCTGGAGACCCGAACAGAGGTGTTGCAGCGCCGGCGACGCCGCTGCCCAGAGACCGAAAGCGCCATCCACATGTACCCAGGCGCCGTGCGGTTTCACGGCATCGCAGATGTCTCCGACGGGATCGAACGCGCCGGTATTCAGATTGCCGGCCTGCGTACAGACAATGGTCGGGCCGTTGATCGCGGGGAGCTCCGACACAGTCATGCGCCCCTGGTTATCCACCGGGATGTGAATCGGCCGCTTGCGACCAAAGCCGAGCATCCCCAGCGACTTGAAGACCGTGGGATGGGCCTCCTCGCCAATCAGGATCGTAACGGGAGGCGCGCCGACCAGACCATCTGCCTCGACATCCCAACCGACATTCGCATAAACGCGATTACGCGCCGCGGCAAGGGCTGTGAAATTTGCGACCGTCGCGCCCGTTACAAAGGAGGCCGCCGAATCGGCGGGTAAGCCGAACAGATCGATCATCCAACTCATCGCTACGCGTTCCAGTGTCGCCGTCGCCGGAGTGACCTCGTGCATTCCGACGTTTTGATCCCACGCGGCACTTAGCCAGTTGCTCGCGACGGTGACCGGCAGCGACCCGCCAATGACGAAGCCAAAGAACCGTGGCCCGGTCATTGTTACGGTCGCGGGTGAACCGATTTCATCCAGAAGACCAAGCACCTCGCCTATCCGGTGTACCCGCCTGCGGCATGGGCTCCACGAACCGCTCTACGTTTGCCCGAGCTTCAGCGGTCGGGACAACGGCACGATCGACGCTCTGTTCCCGATATCGAATACCAAACTTCGCCGCGTCCTCCAGCAGGCTACGTGACAGTTTCTTGTCGTTCATTTTGTGTCACTCCTGGACGGCAGCGGCCCTGCGATTCAACAATGGATCCTTACGTACAATAACGAGCGCAACGCAGATGGCGATCAGGACTGGAATCGGGATCAACATCAACGTGCTCCAACCAAAATAGTGCATTACGGTCCCGGCAAGCAACGATGCCGTCGCCGCGGTTCCGAAACACCAGGAATTCGTTGACGGCCTGGGCTCGAAAACGCTCCTTGATGGAATAGGTGTAGGTGAGCAATGTGGTGCCACCAACAAAGAGAAAATTCCAACCGACACCGAGCATCACGAGCGCCCACCAATAGTGCATGACGCTGTGACCTTGCAACCCGATGACCGACGTCACCAATAACCCAAATGCACCAACGAACATCAGGCGAGTAACGCCGACTTTTTCGATAAGAAAACCGGCCACCAACGATGGTACATACATTCCCAATACGTGCGCGCGTATCACGGACGCTGTCTGTTCAATGGAATAGCCGTCGTTGATGTGCATGCTCAGCGGTGTTGCGGTCATGATAAGCGTCATCAGACCGTATCCGACGGTGCCACCCAGCACTGCGACAATGAAGACCGGCTGCCTGATGATCTCACCCAATGGGCGCTGTTCCGGAAGCTCATCGTGCCCGGCGTTTTCCGTTGTCGCCTCCATAAAGAGAAACAGGACGGCCTGCAGGACGAACAGCGCGCTAAGAGCAAACATGGTGCCCGCATAAGGAATCGATGCAGACCATGCCTGGCCCCTGGTGGCCAGTATCGGGCCAACGAACGCGCCACCAATAGAACCGATCAACACGAAAGAGACTGCACGTGCCACGTATTTGGGTGGCACACTTTCGGCTGCCGCGTAGCGGTACTGCTGCGTAAACGCCATGTTGATGCCGAACATCATCGTCGCAATGACGAACAACAGGAAACTTGACTGTCTGAGTGCAAGCACTGCAACAAGTACGGCTGTCGCGGCGCAAACAGATGACATCGCGAAACCTCGGCGCCGCCCTACTCTGCGCATCAGCATTGTTGCCGGAATGGTCGTTGCCGCAATCGCCACAACCATCATCGATAGTGGCAGGGTTGCGAACGCCTTGTTCGTGCTTAACGTCGAGCCGATGATTCCGCCGAGCGTGACCATCACGATCGAGCCTGTCGCCGATATCAGCTGGCAGGCTACAAGAATTGTAAGGTTACGAACGTGCATTGACGTGCAAATCCGGGCTGCGAAGGGCGCATTCTCACACATTCGTCGCTTCTGCGCTTCGCTGGACTCTCGCGCTACAATGGTCGCATCGTGGACGTTCTCGATATATCAGCTCAGCTCAGCATCCCCCTGTCGGAAATCGACATGACGCGGTGCGTGCCCAGGGCGCGGGAGGACAAAACGTCAACAAAGTCGCCACCGCGATTCATCTGCGCTTCGATATTCGTAACAGCACAGCGTTGCCCCGGAATCTGAAAGCGAGATTGCTCGCAACGAATGATCAACGCATCAATTCGGATGGCGTGCTGATTATCAAGTCGCAGAAGTACCGCAGCCAGGACCGCAACCGGCAGGACGCATTACAACGACTTGCCGACTTGTTACGTGAGTCGATGAAAAAGCAGAAACCGCGTATACCAACCAGGCTCGGTAAAAAAGTGAAACAAAAACGACTTGACGCCAAGGGCCGTCGCGGCGCGATCAAGAAAACGCGCGGTAAAGTGATTGACGACTAGGTTTCCCCGCAGATCGCTTTTTGCCCATCAAAGACGCAACCGGTTTCTTGCCAGTAGTCGACAACTCCCAGTCGCTCGAGCAACGGCATGAATTCAGGATGCTCGCGCAAGGCTTGAAATTCCGGCGTAAACAAGAGGTCCATCGCGAATATTTCGCCCGGCTCTTCCAAGCGGCGCGCCACGGCCATTGCGCCGTCGATGTCGCCAAGAATAGCCCGCGCGGTTACCTCGGCTGCTCGCGGGATTGTGCCGTCACTCGACGCCTGATCCAGAGCCTGCAACGCGGACCCGCGAAGCGAGCGGTCAGGAAAGGCCTCGAAGACAGGTTGTATCCAATCGCTACTCGCACCGGCTGGCACTAATGGCCTTCATTGCCATGGCCTCCGCTTCCTGGAAGCGAGCGTCTCGGACAAGCAGCAGCACGTAAGGAAGCACCTGTTCCTCCAGGCCCGTCGCTCCCAGGCTCTCCGCGCGCCGGAAGAACTCGTGTGCTTTCTCGGACTCACCGAGCCAGGTATACGTAATTGCGACCCGGCTGTTGATAACGCCATTGTCGGGATCGATCGCCTCAGCAGCCAGCGCTTGCGCAAGCGCATCGTCCAGGCGGCCAACGCTGGCAAGCATGCGCGAATACCAGTTGAATGCGATTGAATCCACCACGGGGGCCGAGATCGCGCGACGATACGCGGCCTCTGATTCGGACCATTTCTTTTGCTGATGCAGTGCAGAACCGTAAATCGCGGCGGCAGCATCGGTGATACTGCTATCGACCGCGATACCTCTCTCGACTGTCTGAATCGCGGCGCGGTCTGTCTCTTCAACAGGCAAATCGCGGTAGGCCGGCATCAATGCATAGGCCGTGGCCAGCGACAGGTACGCCGGTCCGAAATACTCATCCAGTCTTATGGATTCCTGGAACAACTCAATCGCTTTCTCGAGGTTGTCGGCCTCACCACGATGTTCTAGCGCGTACATCCCGCGCATGTATCGGTTGTATGCATCCGGATTTCGGCGTATGGGCTATAGTCTCTGGTCGGCTTTTCAGGATCCGATCAGTTCGTTGCGCACAGCCGTTGCCAGTCGCTCTTGCAGATCAAAAATGCCGGCATAGTCGTCCGTCGACCTCGCCCGATCCGATCGTGACATTGTCATCGCCTCTCGTTAGCAGGTAAGTCACTTTCAGCGTTGAATCCTGCAACTGTACCGTGCCCGACAACACGCTATCGACATCGAGCAGTTCGGCAATACGCGACGGTTCCTCGTTGTAACGGACGCGCGTATTCTTGATCGCGAGCTCGGGGATCTCGGACAGTCTGCCGCGCAAGCACGTCCTTGATTCCGTCGACGATGTACTGATTCGCCGGGATCACCGCTTAAATTGTCGATGGGCAGTAACGCGATCGAGTGGATCCCGGGATCGGAACCCGGTGGACGCATCGTCAGCGCAATGGTTGCCAGGAAGCCCAACGCCATCACCGCAGCGACAATCTTCCAGAGACGCAAACTCGGACCTGGCTGCGGTGCGATCTCCGTTGCCGACGGCTCCGCCGACTTATGCAGCTTGACGGGTTTCATGAGGCGGTAGCCGCGTCGCTGCAGCGTCTCGACATACTGGTGTGGCCGGTGCCGGTCGTCGAGGTGGCCGCGCAGCTGTGAGAGACATCGATTGATGGGCTCGTCAGTCGTCGGTCGACCGTCCCAGACGTCGTTTACCAGGTCGTCCCGCGTGACGAGATTACCGTCGCGACACGCCAATGAAATCAGGACCGCAAACACCTTTGGTTCGGGGCGCTCCTCCTGTTCTCCACGCCGCAAGACGCCATGCCCGGGCAGAACCTCCCATTCCCCCAGCGTGAATCCCTCGAAGAGATCGTCTTTTGTGAGCATGAACTGGACTTTATCCGGAACATCACACTTGAAACCAAAATGTTACCTTGGTAACATGGTAACTCATTACCGAGGTGCTCTCTTATGCCAACAACGCTCGTGAAACGGACGCAAACCGGTGTCCGCATCGAATCCTCTCTACTCAAAGTCCTCAAGGGTCTTGCCGAATACACCGATCTCACGCTCGGTGATCTTCTCGAGGGCATTGTCCTGCACGCATTCGAAGGCAAAGCACCGTTTTCGTCGGACACGCGTGCCGTTATAGAACGACTGAAAGAGGTCTACGGCTGTCAACTGACGGCGACCGACAGCCACCGCCTGGTTGAAAGCGAGTCATGAAACGCCGTTGAGCTTTTCGTTTGCCCGGAAATACAGCTTTCCTAGAAAAGGCCTTCAATGCGGCCTTCATCGTTGACCCGAATCGAGTTCGCTGCCGGAACTCTCGGCAGTCCCGGCATCGTCATGATCTCGCCGCACACGACGACCAGGAATTCGGCGCCAGCCGCAAGCCTGATTTCCCGGATCGGCACATGGTGCCCGGACGGCGCACCAAGCAGGTTCGGGTCGGTCGAAAAACTGTACTGCGTCTTGGCCATACAAATCGGGTAATTGCCACGACCTTCGCTCTCGAGCTTCGCAAACTCCGCACGCACTTTCTTATCCGCAATGATGTCGTCGGCGCCATAGATTTCCCGGGCGATCGTGGCAGTCTTCTCCCACAGCGACAGGTCATCGTCGTACAAGGTACGAAATTGCGCTGCACCACTATCGCAGAGTTCAACGATGTGCTCGGCAAGCTCAGCAGCACCGGCACCACCGTCGGCCCAATGGGTGCAGTTGATGGCACGTACGCCGTATTTATTGCAAAAATCACGAACGACCTGCACTTCCGCATCGGTATCTGCCGTGTAGCGATTGATCGCGACGGTTACCGGAACGCCAAACTTGCCAAGATTGCGAATATGGCGCTCGAGATTCTTGCATCCAATTTGCAATGCTTTGACGTTTTCGGCGCCGAGATCGGTCTTCGCTACACCACCTTGCATCTTGAGCGCCTTGATCGTAGCAACCAGCACGACGGCGTCGGGCGATAGCCCCGCCTTACGGCATTTGATGTTGAAGAACTTCTCGGCTCCCAGGTCCGCGCCGAATCCAGCTTCTGTAACGACGAAATCGGCGAGCTTCAAAGCGGTTGTTGTCGCAATGACCGAATTGCAACCGTGTGCAATATTTGCAAACGGGCCGCCGTGCATCAGCGCAGGGTTGTTCTCCATGGTCTGCACGAGATTCGGCTGAAATGCGTCGCGCAGCAGCGCCGTCATCGCGCCATGTGCATTAAGTTCCCGAACGGTGACCGGCTCGTTTGCGCGCGTGTAGCCAAGCACGATATTGCCCAGCCGATTTTCCAGGTCCTTTAGATCGGTCGCCAGGCAAAAAATTGCCATGATTTCCGATGCGACCGTAATGTCGAATCCCGCTTCACGAACGACGCCGTTGTTATACCCGCCAAGACCTGACGTTACAGTTCTGAGCGCCCGATCGTTCATGTCCACGACGCGCCGCCACGTAACGCGCCGAGGATCGATATTCAATGTATTTTCCCAATGCATGTGATTGTCGATCAGGGCAGCGAGCAGGTTGTTGGCCGCACCGATTGCATGAAAGTCACCCGTGAAATGCAGGTTGATGTCAGCCATCGGTACAACCTGGGCATAGCCGCCGCCGGCGGCGCCACCCTTCATACCAAAACAGGGACCAAGACTAGGCTCGCGCAGGCACATGATGGCGTTCTTGCCAAGCGTATTAAGCGCATCCCCCAGCCCGACCGTGGTTGTCGTCTTGCCCTCACCCGCCGGCGTGGGCGACACCGCGGTTACCAGGATCAGCTTGCCATCCTGGGACTGGCTCTGCGAGTTAATGAAATCTGCGCTGATTTTTGCTTTGTCGTGACCGTAGGGGATGAGCGCGTCGACCGGGATTCCGATCTTCCCGGCGATTTCCTGAATTGGCCTGACGTCGGCGGCCTGGGCAATTTCAATGTCACTTTTTACAGTCACGGTCTGTCCTCTTTCGTACGCGAATCAAGTGGCTGCAAATCTTATAGCAAACGCCCCACCGGGGCGCGGCCCAGGGGTTGTGGATTGTCCCTACTCGTGGACCCAGCGTGCGTAGTGATACCTGGTTCACGAACCTGTCGATGCAATCGACCTATACTCCAGACCTGTCGAAAATTAATCAAAATATCGACATATCCAGATAAGACGTCGATTGCGTCGACACATCTGGCTAATATGTCGATAAAATGTCATTTTATCGACATATTTCTTTAAACTGTCGATGCAATCGACACGCGGTACTGACAACGAGGCTTGCGATAAGTGACTGATTTTAATCCATCTTTACCCTATAACGAGCTGCCCGAGCTGCCCCCGCCGGCTGAATGCATCGAATCGACGGCGATCCTGAAACGCTGCATCAGCGCCCGCGTGTCCCTGGCGGAGCTGAAACAGGCCGCTGAACTCATTCCCAATTCAGCCGTACTCGTCAACGCCCTGCCGCTGCTCGAGGCCCGAGCAAGCTCGGAGATCGAGAACATCGTCACGACCACCGACAAGCTGTTCGAGTTCGCCGATATTGCCGAGGACCGTGCCGACGGCGCGACCAAGGAGGCCCTGCGCTACCGTACGGCACTCTATGAGGGTACCAAGATGGTTCAGCGTGGCATGCTGACCACCGATATGGCGATACAAATCTGCAGCACGATAAAGGGAATGGAGCTCGACATTCGTGCGGAACCCGGCACGACCCTGAAGAGCCGCTTGTCCGGGGAAGTTGTTTACACACCCCCGGTCGGCCAAAAGCTGCTTATCCAGAAACTCGATAACTGGGCCGACTTCATGCAGCGCAACACGGAATTCGACCCGCTGGTCCGCATGGCCGTTCAGCATTACCAGTTCGAAGCGATTCACCCCTTCGCCGACGGCAACGGCCGTACCGGTCGCATATTGAATATTCTGTTCCTGGTGCAGCACGGACTGCTCGACTCACCGATCCTCTACCTGAGCCGTTACATCATCCAGAACAAAGCCGCGTACTACCGACTGCTGCAAAACGTAACGCTCGAACAGGACTGGGCCCCGTGGATTTTCTTTGTACTCGATGGTGTCGAGCAGACCTGCACGTGGACCACCGACAAGATCAAGTCGATCCGCGAACTCATGGAGCATACGGGTCAGTACGTTCAGGCACGATTGCCGAAGATATACTCCTGGGAATTGGTCGAGCTGCTGTTCAGGCAGCCTTATTGTCGCATCGGTAACCTGGTCGATGCCGGTATCGCAAAACGACAGACGGCATCCGTTTATCTGAAACAGCTGTGTGAAATCGGCGTTCTTCGGGAAGTGAAATCCGGGCGCGAGAATATCTTCGTACACCCGAAGTACATTGAACTGCTGACCGGCGAGGAAAATGTCTGGGTCTACTATTCCGATGCCGAAAACGACCGCAGTAAGCAAGCTCAGGACAGTGTCTGAAACCAAATCGCTTGCCCAATTCGATTGCTAAGCGAGTTTCCGGAGTCATAGAATCGTTCGACCAAACCTCGGAGTGAAATCTTGACGATCAACAGCAGGGGGTTTTTCCAGGCCTTCAAATACACGGTTTACGTGCTGCTGGCGATGAACATCTACTGGTTTTTCGACGAGGAATCGTCGGCGGCCGCGCTGCAGTTTGCCAACGGTATCGATTTCGCCGACCTGATCGAGGCGTTCTCTGCCACGATCGACACGGCGGCCTGGGTCGTCCTGCTGCTCATGTTCGAACTCGAAACCTACGTGCTGGATGACCAGCAGTTCACGAAAGCCGTTACCCGCAGCCTGCACGGCCTGCGTGCGCTGTGTTACGCGTTTATCGTGTACGCCTTTTACGGTTACATCGCGAACCTGACATTTCTTTACGAAACCACGGTGCTCCCGGGCGTCACAGACGTCTGCTCACTGCTTCCTGATCCGTGGTCCTGGGCCGTGACACTCGATGAATACGCAAAACTGACCGCCGCCAATTGCGCCGCTCTCACCGAAGCATCGGTTTTTTACCAGTTCAGGGACATGATGGCGGTCGTCGATACCCAGGGATTGCAGGACATTCGCTACCTCGCCTGGGTTGACGTTATCAATGCGGGAGTGTGGCTCCTCGTAGTGCTGATACTCGAAATCGACGTGCGTTTGCAGGAACATGACCGCTACGAGGGACTGGCACTTCGATTAAGTACAATCGCCAAGTTCGTGCTGTATTCGCTGCTGCTGCTCGCGGCGATCTACTGGGGCCTGAAAGGCGACTTCGTCGACTTCTGGGACGCCTTCCTGTGGCTCGTGGCCTTCGTCTTTATCGAACTCAACGTGTTCGAGTGGCGCCAGGAGGAACAACAGGCCCTCGAAGCTGCGGCGCTCGAAGAAAATTGATTTTTCAATGACTTAGCCACCTTTTCGTGGCTCGGCGCGCATAAATCACGAATTGGTCAGGAAAGCATCACGGTACGCTCATGTCGTTTTGGCCGTGTTCGGCGACGATTCAGTCTCACCACACCGACAAAGGGACTGAGAAAATGACATACGACGAACAAAGACCCGAACTCGACCCTGCAACGATCGTCCTTGGCCTCGGCTACGCAACAAGCCTCATAGTCGCAATTGGCTGGGTAGCAACGCTCGTCCTCTGATCATTGACTGATTTCGAGCGTTGAATCGGCCGCGGCCCGCTCCGCCAGGGCTTCATCCTGGACTTTCAGCCGGTGCAGATCGAAATTCTCAGTCAGGCGCATCAGGTACGGGTGCCAGCGATCCTCGTCGCTACGTCGGTAATATCCTGACACCGCCCAGCCAGGCGCTTCCGCAAAGACATAAACTTTGCCGACTTTGCGGTTGGGTGCGAGGGGATCAACGATCTCGAGTGAATCAGATTCAACCATCGACGAAAGCAACGATCGCGAGATCTGCACAACTTGTTCTTCCCGCGCTCGTTCCTCACGAGGATCCGGATTGGTGATCCACTTGAATGAAAAAAACGCCACTGCAAGCCCCACAAACAAAGCAAACAGCACGCGCCCGATACGATGATTCATGCCTAGTCTATCCCGATAATCTTGTGCGTCTGCAAGCTCAGCTTCCATTGTGGATGTCGCAGACAGTAATCAATCGCACCCCGGGTATTCGTATCCCGGTCGGGACTATCCAGCGGTTGCAGAAAAAAATGTCTGAAACGCATGCGCGCAAACGAGTCAGGCTGTGCCTCGGGTTCTATTTGCGGATAAACAAGTTTTAACTCGTCGCCCGAGGTCTGCAGCACGGGTGCACGGCCTTTCGGACTGATACACAGCCAGTCGATACCCTCTGGCGCGGCCAGGGTACCGTTGCTCTCGACACCGATCTCGAAACCCGCGCTGTGCAAGGCTTCGATTGCCGCGCCGTCGAGCTGCAATAAAGGTTCGCCTCCGGTGCAAACCACGTATGGCGATGCGGATATCGACCCTTGTGGCCACGCGCACCGAACGGCCTCGGCAAGCTCTTCGGCCGTTTCGAATTTGCCGCCACCCTGCCCGTCCGTGCCGACAAATTCGGTGTCACAAAACCGGCATATGGCCTCCGCACGGTGGACCTCCCTTCCCGACCAGAGATTACAGCCGGCAAAGCGAAGGAATACGGCCGGACGACCAGTCTGCGCACCCTCGCCCTGCAAGGTGTAATAGATTTCTTTCACCGAATACGTCATTACGTTTGCAGAAGTGGATCCTCAATTCCCGCTTCGGCGAAGCCTTTGGCGCGCAACTCGCACGCAGGGCATTCACCGCAGGGCGGACGCTGACCTTTATAGCAGGTATGCGTTAGAGCCAGAGCCGGAAGCGCACCGAGCTGCATGGCCAATTCAACGCTCTCTTTCTTGGACAAATGCATCAACGGTGTGTGAATGAGAACAGCGCTTTCCATGCCTGCCCGCAGCGTCTGTTGCAATGCACGAATCGTATCTTCTCGACAATCCGGATAACCGCTGTAGTCAGTCTGGGCAACACCCGTCACCAGGTGATCGATGCCGCGCTGGTATGCATAGGCGGCAGCAAACGTCAGGAAGACGAGATTTCGGCCCGGTACGAATGTATTCGGCAGGCCGCTGTCGGCGGATGTCTGATTCTGAACCTCGATATCACTATCGGTCAGCGCATCTCCACCAAGTGCAGCGAAAGTATTGATCGGAAGGCAGGCATTGCTCACGGACGCGTGCTCCGCAATGCGCGCCGCGCACTTGAGTTCGATCTTGTGGCGTTGGCCATAATCGAATGAAATCGTCGAGACGTTTGCTCTCCCGAACCGTTCGATCGCCCAATACAGACAGGTCGTCGAGTCCTGTCCACCAGACAGGACAACCAGTGCCTTTTCGTCGTTTGCTGTCATATTTTTCGTCAACGGTCATCGGTATCGCCGAACAGCGCAGCCAGGGCGTCTTTTGCGGCGTCGGCTTCAGACTTGCCTTTCGCATCGAACGCGGACTCCGACGGCTTGAACCAGTCACAAAAGTTGGCGCGCTCCTTTTCGGTAACATCCTCGGCGCCGTCTTCGCGACATTGCCGTGGCACGGTTCGATCGAAAAACACGCACATTTTACAGACGTGTAAATCCGCATTGCAGTCAGGGCACTGGTCCCGTCGTGATAGTGGCAACGACAGCAAGCGGAGTGCCGCGCCGCAACGATAACAGGCAATATTGTGAGACATGCATCTCCCCGGTCTCTAGGGAGATCGCAGTATAACGTCTCAACTGTCGTGCCGATGCAATCGCAAAGCGGATGAAATCAGTTTGTTTCCGATATCACCAGCACCTTCGCGCCGCGAACATGTCCGGCCCGCAGATCTTTCAAGGCCTGATTCGCGTTTTCGAGCCGATAGCACTGAACCTCGACGTGCAGCGGTATTTCCGCCGCGATGGGCAGGAACGCCTCAATATCTCGATGAGTTACGTTCGCGACCGACTTGATTTCCTTCTCCAGCCACAGGTGACGCTCATAGCTGATGTCCGCCATCAGGTGGCGGTCCGCGGATTCCTTGCGGATGGCATTGATGACCAGCCTGCCGCCCGGGCGCAGTCGTTCCAGCGCCGCAAGCACGGGTTTCCAGGCGGGCGTCGTGTCGATAATGGCATGCGGCGGCTCGGGCGGCACATCCGACGTGTCGCCGCTCCAGTCCGCACCCAGCTCGAGTGCAAAAGCGCGCTCTTTCTCGCTGCGAGCAAAGACGAATATCTTGCCATCCGGATACAGATACCTGGCCATCTGCAGGACCAGATGCCCGGAGCCACCAAAACCGGTCAGGCCGAGTACCTGTCCGTCAATGATCTGCGCCAGCCGCAGCGATCGAAATCCGACGGCGCCGGCACAGAGCAGCGGCGCCGCTTCTGCGTCGCTAAATGCTTCGGGTATCGGGTACGCGTAGCGTTCCGGAACGACGACATATTCGGCATAGCCCCCGTCGACATCCCGGCCCGTCGCGACGAAAGCACGGTTGATATTTTCGTCGGCACCACCGCTGGAGGAATGAATCCAGCCTACGCCGACCCGCTGTCCGATTTTGTGGCGGCTGCAGTCGGGGCCAAGCTCGGCAACACGTCCTACAATTTCATGGCCGGGAATAACGGGATATTTCGCGGGTGGAGTTCGGCCCTCGATTTCATCGAGCTCCGTATGGCAGACTCCGCACACAAGGACCCGGAGCAGGATCTCCCCATCACCCGGGACCGGCCGTGGCAAGTCTTGCATCGCGAGCGGTTCGTCGGACTGGTCAAATCCGACGCCTGATGTCAGGACCATCGCGCGCATTCCGCTACTCCTTTACGCCCAGTTAGCCACAGTATATGGTTCACCCACTTTTTTGCAGTTTATCGTCAGTATGCAAGTAACTACTCTCCCACCGGCTGTCCTCGCCGTGATGCTCAGCGCCTGTGCGACTGAGCCCGTGTTGCTAAACAGCGAACGGATCGAGAAACGATTCGGCAGTTACGGCATTGATGTTCTTGCCAGCGAGGCCGGACTTCGGCGGTCCAGCCTGTATAGCCTGGATGATGGCAACCCGACCTGTCGTACCTATGCCGTCGTAAGATTTGCAGACCAACTTGATGATCGCTACCGCGAAGAACACGCGAAAGTACTTGCCGGTAACTCGATAGGCGCCATCTTCAGATCGCATGGTTGGGACGTACACAAACAGACGATGCACATCGGCAGCCTCGTCCTCCCCCAGGAAAACACGGCCATCGGCGAGTTGATGCGTATTTCCGGTTCGGAACATCTCGCACTGCATGTCTATCAGTTATTGCTCGTCAGAAACGAACGGGTTTTCGAATACGCAACTATTATCGAAACCCATAATCCCGATTACCTGTCCGAAAGCGACCTGCACGACCTTTACGAATACGATATTACAACCGCGTTAACGCCTAATGTCGTTTCCGAGCTGGTGACGCTGGTACTCGCCAATCCGAAATAGACCGGATGTATTTGTCGTACCGGCGCAATGCGACTAGACTTGCATTACTTTATTCGGGGATAAGCTTGGGGGTTATAAGCAATGAAAAAATCTAACGCATTCAATCTGATCATGACGAGTGTTTTGTTGTTGGCTGGCGGCAGCGTTTTTGCACAGGCGATGCCCGCTGATCCAGTGGATGATCAGGCCGATGTCTGGGCACAGATTGAAGCTCAGTGGAGTGCCGAGGAAAAAGGCGACAACAAGTGGATGGATCGAGTGCTGACCGACGACTTCTCCGGATGGAGCAAGGAATCACCAGCGCCGCGGGGCAAAGCGTCCACAAAAATGTGGGACCGCTTCAATGACGAAGTAAGCCAAATGGTCGCTCACGAATTGTACCCGCTGTCCATTGTCGTCCACGATGACGTCGCAATAGCGCATTACATGTTTACGAGTGCCAACAAGAGCAAGGGTAAAGACGGCAAGATTGAGACCAGCAACGGCCGGTATACTGACATCCTGGTTCGCACCGATGAGGGCTGGAAATTCATCGCCTGGTCGGGCGGGAGCGACGACTGACGGCGGAGTTTCCATAACAGGCCCGAACAGGGCCATTTCGGTTAAGCATGGGTTCAGCTAGGTGGCGCTATTATTGGCCTCAACATGGACAGGTCCGCAAGATACTATGGACCGGGAGGCCGCATGAAAAACCGACTGCACGCCAAATACGGATTGGCAAGAACATTCCTCGCATCGTTCGCGTGGCTGGCGCTATTGCCGGCAGCGGCGTTGGCGCAGGTCCCGGTGGATGAAAGCGGTGAAATCATCGGTGATTTCGAAAAGCAATACTCAGAGCCGGCGACCGGCAATGAGGAAATTCCATTGCTCTCGACGGTTGATCTCGAGGAACTGGTCGGCCCCATTGCGCTATACCCGGATGATCTGCTGGCGATCGTACTACCGGCCGCCGCCTACCCTCTGCAGATCGTCGACGCAGCCCGCTTCCTGGAGGCGCTCGAGAACGATCCTTCACTCGAACCGGATCCGGACTGGGATGACTCGGTCGTCGCACTGCTGAACTACCCTGAGGTAATCGAACTTCTCAACGACGATATAGACTGGACCTGGCGACTCGGTGAAGCCGTCGTGTCACAGCAGTCTGATGTCGTCGGCGCGATTGAAACGTTTCGCGACCGCGCCTACACGGCGGGTAATCTCAAGAGCGATTCCTACCAGAATGTAACGCGCAATGAGGGCAGCATCGAGATCACGCCGGTCGCCGAAGATGTCATCTATGTGCCCTATTATGAGCCCGCGCGCGTGGTCGTCTACCAGCCGCGCCCGGTTTACTACTACTATCCGCGCTCGTATCCGGTCTACTACTACCCGTACTCGTCGGCCCACATATTCGACCGCGGACGTTTCTGGGGCGTTACGACGGCATTCACGATTGGCTGGTATTCCGACAGCCTGAATGTGTTCCACCACAGCTATTTCGGACACCCTTACTACGGTCGTTCCTACCGGGATCGCTGGTGGTATCGCCGACCGACCCGGACGATCTATAACACCACGTATGTCAGCAATAACACGAACATCACGGTCAACCGATACTACGGTGGTGATCGCTGGCGTCCGCGTGACAACCGGCGTGACTATGTATCGACACGACGTGTCACTCGCAACCGCCATTACCCGAGCCCGCGACCGGAAGGTACGAGGACTGGTGTAACACGGGTCGATAACCAGGAGCGGAACGTACGCAATAACACGCGTCGCCGTGAGGACGTTCGTGAACCGATATCGTTCCGCGAGCGCCCACGCACGGCTGCAACGAACCGGACCGCGGGTATCGACCGCCGTCAGCAGACAACGCGCGTGACACCACGCACCGAAGCTTCAGCGCGGACCCGATCAGAAACAGCGCGGCCCCCGCGTCAGTCGCAAACGCGCGACCGGAGGCAGGAACCACAGGATCCCCGCATTGACACCAGGCAGAGACGCTCTGATCCGACGCCAAAATTGC
This sequence comes from uncultured Gammaproteobacteria bacterium, assembly GCA_963841165.1. Taxonomy (GTDB): domain Bacteria; phylum Pseudomonadota; class Gammaproteobacteria; order Steroidobacterales; family Woeseiaceae; genus UBA1847. The sequence continues at coordinate 28,725 of CAWJCA010000047.1, forward strand.
GTAGGGCGGAGCCCTCGGTGCCAGTACGTCGCAACGAAGCGGAACGTCAAACGCGACGCTCTGAACGGCAGCCCGCAACACGCCGCGCTGAACCGCAGCGCCAGGTGAGACAGGCCGAACCGCAGCGCCAGGTCAGGCAGGCCGCTCCTCAGCGCCAGGAAAAAGTGCAACGCAGGAGTTCTGGCGCCAAAGAGGTCCGGCAATCGTCAGAGCAGAAATCGGAGCGTCATCGAAACGACAATCGACAACCGTCGTCGCGCACATCGGAGCGGCGCGTTAGAGACTAGTTGCTTCCTGGCGGCCCGTTTTCATCGGGCTTCCCAGGGGGCTTGTCTTCCGAGGTCAGTTCCCAGGCGATGTACGCGATACAGCCGGCCGCTATCAGCGCGAGCGCGATCGAGACGATTGGAACAATGCTTGCCATCACTCCATGCTATCACCGTTTGAGACCGCATCATCTTTGGTGCGCCTGGGTAATCGACCCGATTTCTGCAGCGCCGCACGCAACACGAACTCTATCTGCGAATTCAGGCTGCGCAAGTCGTCCCTGGCCCAGCGCTGCATAGCCTCGAGCGTTTTCGCGTCAATTCGCAGCGCGAAGGATTTTTTTGTCGCCATGCTTTGTCCTGGCCTTTCGTCTCGAACAGCCGGATCAGGTATACAGCGAACCGGTATTCAGAACCGGTTGTGCGCTTTCATCACTGCACAGCACGACCAACAGGTTGCTGACCATTGCCGCTTTGCGTTCCTCGTCGAGTTCCACGACATCATTATCACGCAGCTCGTCGAGAGCCATGTCGACCATTCCTACAGCACCGCGGACAATCAGCTGACGCGCAGCAATGATGGCGGACGCCTGCTGGCGCCGAAGCATCGCGTTAGCAATCTCGGGCGCATAAGCGAGATGGCTGATGCGAGCCTCAATCACCGTAACGCCCGCTTTCTCCAGGCGATCCTGGATTTCTTCACGGAGCGCCAGTGCGATCTCGTTCGGATGACTACGTAGCGCCGTGCCCTCGCCTTCGTGCGGTTCATAGGGATAGGTCGTCGAGAGATTGCGAAGCGCCGACTCACTCTGGATCTGCACGAACTCCTCATAGTCGTCAACTTCGAAAAGCGCTTCAGCCGTATCGAATACTTTCCAGACTACGACGGCTGCAATCTCGATCGGGCTGCCCTGGGAGTCGTTGACCTTCAGCTGGCCGCTCTCGAAATTCCGGATACGCGTTGACACGGCGGACTTCGCATAAAAAGGGTTGGCCCACTTGAGGCCGGGCTCGCGGGCAGTTCCAACGTATTTGCCGAATAGCTGCAGGACCTTGGCTTCATTCGGGTGAATCATGAACAGGCCCGCCCAACAGACAAGAACGACGACTGCAGCAAGTATGGCCACAATCGCCCCGCCGATAGATACCGCTCGTAGCGCTACGAAAATGGCATAAGCCGTGGCGAACTGGGCTACCAGCAATACCACGATCATGAGGTAACCCGAGGATACGGTTTTGGTCTTTTCGCGAATCACGTCATTCTCCTTGCCTTCACATCCATTTTGATATCATTTTGATATCAAACGATCTGGAAATCAAGGATGACAGTGCCCGCTTACAGCAAGCTATTGAATTTCGGCAATAATCTCGACGGGTATCAGGAACTTATGTCAAATCCCAGCGGGATCCGGCATTCGAAACAGGCGCCGTCCTGGTCGGGGTTTGCGAGTTTCAGGCTGCCGTCGTGGGCTTCGGCGACCAGCATCGCGAGATAAAGACCAAGGCCGGTGCCGCCGGTATTTCGCGTGCGCGACGGGTCGCCCCGGTAAAACGGCTCGCCGAGGTGCTCGGCCTGGTCGCTCGACAGGCCCGGTCCATTGTCCCTGACTCGAAGAACGAGATCGCCTCCGTCAGCCTCGGCCATCACCTCCACCCTGCCTCCTGACTCGGGCACATAGCGCAAGGCGTTAGAGACCAGGTTCTTCAGCAGCAGCGATATCCTGGCCTCATCGACGTTGGCTTCGAGTTCGTCTGTAGCCACGTGTACTGAAATCCGCTGCCGGTCACGACTGAAATAGTTGTCGATCAGTTCACTGATAAGCGCACTGATTTTCACGCGGGAACGACTAAGAGTAACGTGTCGTGTGCTGAGCTGCTCTGCTTCGAGCAACGACACAACGATTTTCTCCATTTCATCTATTTCCGGCTTCAGCGTCTCCCGATCCTCTGTTTTTTCCAGAAATTCCAGTATGAGACGCATGCGCGATAACGGTGTGCGCAACTCATGACTGATTCCCAACAGCAGCGCGCGTTTTGCGTCCAGCATGTTCTCGACATCGTCCGCGAGTCGATTGATATCCGATGCAAGATCACCCAGCTGATCGTGGCGGATGTTGCGAATTCGATGGTCGAAGTTGCCTTCGCCGATCTGAGCCGCACCGGCACGTATCGCGCGAATGGGTTTGAAAAGCCAGCTGACGGCCGCGTAGCCGATCATCAGGTAGACCAGGCCGAGACTGACAATGATCGTGATCAGGTCCGGTCCCGTACTGCACGTCGGCTATCCGCGGTGACGCAACGACGATATCGTATTCATCCTGGCGTATTTTTATGAAGCGATGGTCTTTCTCCACGGCAAACTCGAGATCCTGCAGTTCATCAACCCAGGCGTCCGCATCATCGCTGAATTTCGGGCTGGGCCCAAAATCCAGGGTCTCAAGAGCCGGGAAGTTCTCATCCGACGCCCAGTCTATGCCCGGACCCAGGATACGGATGTCGACAGGCACGCTTTCCGTAATCGCAATGGCGCGATCTATTCTGGGCGGCGACCCAATATCCTCTTTCACATAGTGCACGTGCAAGGATAGATGACCACTAATGAGACCGCGTATCTCATCACTGTTATAGACCCAGCGCAGTGCCGTGAAAGTGCCGTAGACGAACATCAGCGCCAACACAACAAAGATGGCGACCAGTCTGAACGACAGGGAACGGGATAGCCGTCTAAGCATCCGAGCGCGGTGTGCCAACGAACGAGTAGCCGCGTCCCCAGATCGTCTGAATGAATCGCGGCGGCTTCACGGAATCACCGAGCTTGCCGCGCAGACGGCTTATCATGATATCAACCGATCGTGTCAGGATCGCAGCGTCGATACCTCGCAGTTCGCTAAGAATGTCATCCCGGGACAGTTTCTTGCCGTGTCGTTTTGCAAGAATCACGAGAAGCTCGAATTCCATGGAGGTGAGGTCAACGGTCTTGCCATCGACTTCGACGGTTCGCGCTTCAACGTCTATGGAAAGGCCATCGAATTCGAGTTTGCCGGCGTTCGGACCGCCGCCTTCAGAGCGTCGCAGAATCGCCTGGACCCGCGCAACCAGCTCTCTCGGCTCAAATGGCTTGGCGATGTAATCGTCCGCACCGAGCTCAAGGCCCGAGACGCGATCGATGACGTCACCCCGTGCAGTCAGCATGATGATCGGCAGGTTGCTGGTCTTGCGCACCTCGCGACAGATTTCAAAACCGTCCTTCCCTGGAAGCATGACGTCCAGCAGCAGCAGATCAGGGTCTTCACGATTCAACTTCCGAAACCCGCTTTCCGCCTCGTAGGCGCACACGAGGTTGATCCCGAAGCGCTTGAAATAGGCTTGCAGCAGCTCCGAGTGCTTTTTGTCGTCGTCGATTAGCAGTACTTTGATCATATTGGCAATGATAGCCGGACAACGCGTGCATTTGTCAGCTTCTGCTTGCGGTGAAACATTTGGAAACAATACGTTCTTTGGCTTCGAATCAGGAACTCAGGTGCTGCCATAAAGGTCAAACACGGCCATAATCCGCCTATGACTACATTCGTATCTGAACTTAGACAACGCAATATGCTGCGAGTGGCAGCCGCATACGCGCTTATCTCGTGGATTCTTATCGAAGCTGGATCCGTCCTGCTCCCGACATTCGGCGTGCCTGATGGGATCTTCAAGTATTACGTCATAGCTGTCGTCGTGGGCTTCGTGATCGCGCTGATCATCTCTTGGGCCTTCGAAATAACGCCGGACGGCGTCAAACTCGAACGTGAAGTCGATCGCAGCTCCTACAAGCCGAAACCGCGCGAGCGCATGAACCGAGTCATCATCGGGCTGCTGGTGATCGCCCTGGGTGTTTCCATTACCTTTAACGTCACGGGACTCAGAACCGACAACGAACCGCTGGTCGAATCATTCTCCAGAGACTCCATAGCGGTTCTGCCGTTTTCGAGTCGCAGCACGGACGCCGAAAACCAGTATTTCGCCGATGGTATTCACGATGACATCCTGACTCGCCTGGCCGATATCGAATCACTGCGCGTCATTTCCCGGACGTCGGTCAACGAATATCGCGATACCACCAAGAACATGCGGAAAATTGGACGAGAGCTCGACGTAGCTACGATTCTTGAGGGGGCGGTTCAACGTTCCGGCGACCAGGTGCGCATCACAGTGCAGCTCATCGACGCACAGACAGACGAGCATATCTGGGCAGAATCCTACGACAAAGCACTAACCATCGAGAACGTCTTCGAGATACAAAGCGAAATCAGCGCCAAGATCGCTTCAGCATTACGCGCAGCGCTCACGCCCGAAGATCAGCAGCGCCTGGCATCTATCCCGACGAACAGCATCGAAGCTTACGCGGAGTACGTTAAAGGCCGCGGCAGTTTGTCGACGCGTACCTTTACGTCGCTGCAGGACGCTCGCGCGCAGTTCGAACGACGCCATCGAACTGGATCCTGATTACGCCCAAGCACATGCAGCGTTGGCGCAGTCCGTCCTGATTACTCATACAAACCACAAGTCTATCCCGCAATCCGAAGCGTTCTCTATGGCCGCGAGCGCCATCGATAAAGCGCTCAGTATCGATCCACAGCTCGCGGAAGCCTATGCCGCGCGCGGGCTATTGCAATTGATGCAGTGGGAATCTTCACGCACCGGCACGGGCAATATTGATGCCGCGGCTTCCTTCCAGTCGAAGATCCTACCTCGTATCCCGCCGACATTCTTTCCGGGCTGACGGTCGGCGCCGCGATCATGACAGGCGAGTTCGATCGCGCCTATGATCACCTGATGCGCGGCCACCCGTCGCTGGCAGGTGATACCGACGTAACGATCGATCACAAGAATGTGAAATCAGCCATATTGCTTGCTTTCATTGAGCAGAAACGTAACCGACCGAAGCAGGCAAGAGAGTTGCTGGACAAGGCACAACCCGTGGTGGCAAAGCTGCCGCGTCTTGGCATGGCCGGACATGGCATCAAGGACGTGCAGGTTCTGACGATGCAAGGAAGGCCCAATGCGGCGGTCGAAGCGCTGATCGAAGCCGTCAACGAAGGCTTTGTAAGTTCACAGGCTTTCGACATATGGTCGTTCGACGAGGATCCCATTATCGAGCCGCTGCGCAGTGACCCCCGTTTTCCAGCCATCGAAGAACAGATCAATGACAGGATCGAGGAAATGCGCCGCAATGTCGAAGCCTACAGCAACCGAATGCATACGGTCGTATCGATCAATAGGACTTTTGTCATGGCGTCATCATAGCTTTGGATCGAAGCTGCGTGTCAGATTACGCAGGCATCGATACACTTGGATTACAGTCCGGCTAAAGGAGTCGCGAGCGTCGCCTCGATCTTCGTCCGGACCCGCTCGGCAAGCGGAGCATCCAGCAATCGCCGCAACTGCTCCGCTTCGTGACTCGTTTCATAAGCAAAACGAAATAGATCGAGTACGGTTACCGTGCCGGCATCGCCTTCGACCAGCGTGACCGAATCGCCGCTCGATACGGCACCGGGATTAAGAACGCGAAAATAGATACCGGGCCGTTCAGCTTTTCTATAGGTCAGCCCGAAGCCCCGGTCCTGCATGCGCGTTGCCAGCGTTCCGCAAGGTATGCGCGCTGATGTGGCCTCGAGAACCAGATCACCAATCAGCAGCCGATCGCCCACATACATGTCAGTGGGCAGGCCTTTGATCGTCAGGTTTTCACCGAACAGACCGGCGGGATAATCACGGCCAGTCTCACTGGCCCACCATTCGTAGTCATCGGCACTATAGGCGTAGACAGCCTGATCCGGGCCACCGTGATGTTTACTATCGAGTACCTGGTCGCCGTGCAGCCCCAATTCGGTGACTTCGACAGATCCCGACACCGGTCGCTTGCAAATGCCAGTCGTCATGCTTTGATTGCCATGAACGATCGTCTCGGCGCTGCCGACATTGACGCTCGTGATCCGCATCGATTCGCGCAATAGCCTGCTAGACCTTGATTCGTCCCAGGACGATGCCCAGAAGCGTAAATGCGATCAACGCAACTGACGTTACGCCGAAAAACATGCAGATTACGAAAATAGTCTGTTCCACGATTACGCTCCTCCGACTTCCTGCGAGTGACCGGGCCCATTGTGTACCCGGTTTGCGTCATTATAGCCAGCACCGATTTCGCGACCGGCCGAATCGTGAAAGATTGTTGCAAAATGCGTTACATTTATGGTCTTTTTAATTTACAATGTAACGCATGGCAAAGACCAAGGTATCGACACTCAATCTGCGCATCGAGCCCGGCATCAAGGAAGCCGTGCGTGAGGCCGCCGCGCGGGAGCACCGCAGTGTCGCGAACATGGTCGAAATGCTGATCCGTCGGCACTGTGAGCAGGCCGGCATCTCTGTACCAGAGCAAAACGAGCTTTTTCCGGGGAATCCGCATGGATGAACGCATGTTGAGGGCGATGGTCGCGGCTGGCGCCATCAAGAACATCAACATTATCGCCAGTGGGGCACGCTTCCACATCGAGGCGAGGACGCCAAACGGCCCGATCACGGCCGAAACGACCAAGGGAAAAGTAAGAACCTGGGTGACGCTCGACGCGGCCGCCAAATGGGTCCGCGGACTTGGCGTCGGCGGCGCCCACATAAACCTCACACACTGGCAGCCCGGCCAGCGCGAGCTGTCAATCTAGACGGCGACTACTCGGTGCTGCCTGACGGCCACTCGTTGCCGAGCGGAAAAGGTCTCTCCTCGGTATTGAATGTCAGGTAGCGAATAATCTCGTAGACGTAAGCGGCAAGACTCTGGCCCACCTGTTGAATCTGCCGGTTCACTTCGCCCGAGAACAAGACCCAGAGAAAGCCGAGTACGACAACGAAAGTGCCAACGAAACTGGCGAGGCTCACGAGGAAGCAGCAGATCACCATGTACAAGAGCCGCGTCCATGTCCCGCGCGACTTGAGATTCTCCTCGATCGGTTTTCCAGCGGGATCGCCGTCAACAAATTCGCCGTCTGCCGGTGGATTGTCATTGCTCATAATCGTGCTCCTGTTGACCGAAAGCCCGAATTACTGCATCAGGCAGCCTCCTATTGTTACAATCTTCGACCCGTCAAACCAGCGAAATCTCCGCATGACAAACAGAATATTTCCGCTGCTCGTAGCAGCCTTGCTGGTCAACGGCTGCGGACAGAATGAAGCGGTGGATTTAGCGGGCCGGGCGCAGCAGATCGCTGAGTCCAGCATCATTGTGGATACTCATGTCGACGTGCCATACCGTCTGAACAGCGTCCCGGCGGATATTTCCAACTCCACCGATGACGGTGACTTCGATTATCCGCGAGCTGTTGCCGGCGGCCTCAACGCGCCGTTCATGTCGATCTACACTCCGGCGGAACTCGAGAGCGAAGGACGATCGAAGGAAGTTGCCGATTCGCTGATAACGATGGTCGAAGAGATTGTCGAGAACGCACCGGACAAGTTCGCAATCGCACGCTCGGTCGCTGACGTAAGACGACAGTTCGAGTCGGGGCTCATGTCACTGCCGATGGGAATGGAAAATGGCTCTCCCATCGAAGGGGACCTAAGCAATCTGCGGCATTTCTACGACCGCGGCATACGCTACATTACTTTGACGCACAGTCTCTCCAATCACATTTCCGATTCGTCATACGACGAAAACCGGCAATGGAACGGAATCAGCGAGTTCGGGGTCAGGGTCGTCAGGGAAATGAACCGACTCGGCATCATGGTCGACGTCAGTCATGTCTCGGACGAAGCATTCTGGCAGATTCTGGATGTCAGCGAGGCGCCTGTCATCGCGTCGCATTCATCGGCCCGTCATTTCACGCCGGGTTTCGAACGAAATATGAGTGATGACATGATTGTTGCGCTGGCGCGCGACGGCGGCGTCATCCAGATTAATTTCGGCTCTACTTTTTTGACCCGGGAGTCGAGAGACTACGACGAACTCCGTTCAGCCGCCCGCAAAGAATACCTGGTTGAGCACCCTGAATTGAAGGAAGCCGATATCTACCGGTCCTACGCGAAGAGCTATGCCGAAGAACACGGGCCGTTTCCGTACGCATCACTCGATGATGTCCTGGATCACTTCGATCACGTTGTCGCGCTGGTCGGCATCGACCATGTCGGCATTGGTTCCGACTTTGATGGGGTCGGCGACTCGTTGCCAACCGGGCTAAAAAACGTGTCCCAGTATCCGAACCTGATCAGGGGCCTGCTGGAGCGCGGCTATAGCGAAGCGGATATCCGCAAGCTACTGGGAGAAAACCTGCTGCGCGTATGGCAGGCGGTGGAGGATTACGCCGGCGCGACGTCGAGCAGGACGTAACGCAGCAGGACCTCGTAGCTGGTCTTGTCGAGTTTCATTCCGTCGGGAAGCTCCAGTGTATGGATGTGCGTGTCGTCGGGGTCACGCAACTCGAGGAAATGCCTTTGCTCATCCCTGTACACCTGGTACTTCACATCCTTGTGCTGGTCGAATTTCAACAACACGATACTGTCGGTCCAATCCTGAATCGTCGATTTCGCCATACCGCTCTCCCTCTTTTCATTCGCGGCCAGTCGCGCCAACAACGGCGCCGACAACCATAGAGTTGCAAACGGTATGCCAACAATCGAGCTACATCAGGATTATGTTTTAGTTGTTATTTATCAGGGAATTACGCTCAACACTGAAATATTGACCGGGCAATACTGTGCGTTCTTTGTCAGTTTTTGACGCTATTTTCAGGCATTTTGCGACAGCCGATTGACATATTACATCGGCCATACCGTGATGATCGCGGGCACCGATACGACGATAATCAGGATTTCAAGCGGCAGTCCCATACGCCAGTAGTCACCAAAGTGATAGCCACCCGGACCCATGATCAGCGTGTTGTTCTTGTGTCCGATTGGCGTGAGAAACGCACAGGATGCCGCGACGGCAACACCCATCAGAAAGGGATCAGGACTGACGTCCAGTCGCGCCGCAATCTCGACCGCTATCGGAGCCGCAATCACAGCCGTCGCCGTATTGTTCATGACATCCGACAGCGTCATCGTAACAATGATAAGCAGGGTCAGAACGACGACCGGTGAAAAGCCCGAGGAAAGATCCACGATACCGCCAGCGATCAGGGCCGTCCCTCCAGTCGATTGCAATGCTCCGCCGATAGGGATCATCGAACCGAGCAATACGATCACCGGCCACTCGACGGACGTATAGACATCCCGGATTGGGACAATGTTGAGGATCACGTAAAGCGCCGTTACACAACCGAGCGCAATCGGCAGGTACAGAAGCCCGACGCTGGCCGCCAATATAGCCGCGCCGAAAACACCGACCGCGAGCCAGGCCTTGTCGCGTTGGATAACACGCTGGCCACGATCGGCAAGCGGCAGCAAACCGAGACGCGAAGTAACATCCGCGAGGCGTTCGTCCGCGCCCAGAAGAAGCAGTACATCGCCCGGCCGCAATTCGAGTTTGCGGACATTTTCCCGAAATCGCTGGCCCTGTCTCGAGACGCCGACCAGGGCAACCGATAGCGGTATAGCATGCGTACGTCCATGGCCGATTTTCCGGCCAGCCTCGACGACTCCTGGACGACGGCTTCGTTGAGGATCAGGTGCTTGTCGGCCAACTGGGCTTTACCTTTACCGACGTATTCGAGCTTCAGGACACCGAGCGCTTCCTCGAGACTGTCGGGACTTGCCTCCATAACGAGGATATCGCCCGCTTTGATTTCAGCGATACGTGCCAGGCCCGGCAAGCGCCGACCGCGACGAGTCAGGCCAATTATTTCGACTTCGCTTTTTGCCGCCTGGTCTTCGAGGTCCCGAACGAGCTTGCCAATTGCCGGCGATCCTTCGGGCACCCGCACCTCGGCGATGTAATTCGCTAAATCAAACAGCTCCTTGCCCGCATCGGCGCTGTGTCTGCCTGACGGCAACAGCCGCCAGCCAATCAACGCAACGTACGCGACCCCGACGGCAGCACAGGCAATGCCGACCGGGGCAAAATCGAACATGCGGTAAGGCTCGCCCAGTACATCACCACGAAATTCGGCGATGATGATATTCGGTGGAGTGCCTATCAACGTGATCATGCCGCCGAGAATCGACGCAAACGACAGCGGCATCAGCGACAGTGCAGGACTTCGACCCGCCTTCTTTGCCGCGTGCATGTCGACCGGCATCAGCAGTGCCAGCGCCGCAACATTGTTCATCAATGCGGAAAGACCGGCCGCCAGTCCTGACATGATCGTGATGTGCGTTGACAGCTTTCTTGAGGCATCGATAACGTGGCGCACGACGATCTCGATGGCACCGGAATTGGAGAGTCCCCGACTGACGATGAGTACGAGCGCGATGATCACTGTCGCGGGATGACCGAACCCGGAAAACGCTTTTTCAACCGGCACGAGGCCCGTCAGCAAGGCTGCCAGCAGCGCAACGAAGGCCACGAGGTCGTAACGCCAGCGCCCCCAGATGAGAAACGCAAAAACGAACAGCAATAATGAGAAAAGCGTCAGTTGATCGAGCGTCAAGATAGGCCTCATTGCGAGAAATGGTGGCACGCGACAAAGCACTTTACCCGTAATCGGCCAACAGCAACAATGCCGCAAGACCGTATTGACCGGCACGAATCCGCGATAGGATATGGCAATGGCCGTGGTCATTCTCATTCTGCTGGCGCTTGTGCTCGTATTCGGACCCGGCTTGTGGGTGCGGAGAGTCCTCACTCGCTACAGCATGCCGGCCGACCGCTACTCGGGTTCCGGCGCTCAACTGGCGCGTCACCTCCTCGACGCACACGGGCTGAGTTCCGTCAAGGTCGAAGCGACCGAGACCGGCGATCACTATGACCCCGAAGCCAAAGCAGTCAGGCTGACTCCCGACAAGTTCGACGGCCGTTCATTGACGGCAATTACAGTCGCCGCACACGAGGTCGGTCATGCCCTGCAGGATCACCAGGAATACGCCCCACTCCGTTTTCGAACGCGGCTCGTCAAGGCGACCCGCGGCATGGAACGTATTGGGGCCGGTGTACTCATGATCTCGCCGTTTCTCGGCATCGTGACCCGCGTGCCGGCGATTGGACTGCTGACCTTCGCCGCCGGGTTCCTGACGTTAGGTATTTCCGCCCTCGTCCACTTCGTGACCCTGCCCACGGAATTTGACGCGAGTTTCAGCCGGGCGTTACCGATGCTCGACCAGCACCGGGTCCTGAAAGATGTGGATCGACCGCATGCGCGTCGGCTTCTGACGGCCGCGGCGCTGACCTATGTATCGGCGTCCCTGATGAGTTTGTTGAATATCGCGCGCTGGCTTGCAATCCTGCGCCGCTGATCCAATAACTGACTGACTCACAAGGCAAAATGGCCCCGGCCAGTGCCTGGCGGTCGCTTTCTTTGAATTTCACTGGTTTAGGGGCTGCGGCACTGCTATTATCCGCGCCCGAACGCCCGTCCCAGCTGATTATTAGCACCGCAGCGGCTGCCCGAAAGCACCTCGAGGACCGGCATGGATTACGTGCACCCACCGCGTTTGTATGACCGGGTTCTCGCTGCGGCAGGAGTCTGAGAGTACCTGCGGGTATGGCGACGAACGAGGTTGGTGACAGAGATGGATTACACAGAGCTGAAGCAAAGAGATGAAAGACCTTAGCACTTACAGAAATATCGGCATTTTTGCCCACGTGGACGCGGGCAAGACAACAACCACTGAGCGCATTCTCAAGCTCACGGGCAAGATTCATAAGACCGGTGAAGTCCATGACGGCGAAGCCACGACGGACTTTATGGACCAGGAGCAGGAGCGCGGCATTACGATTCAGTCTGCCGCGACTAGCTGCGAATGGAACAAGCACCGCATGAACATTATCGATACGCCCGGACACGTTGACTTCACGATCGAAGTTTATCGTTCGCTGAAAGTTCTCGATGGCGGCGTCGGCGTTTTCTGTGGCTCCGGCGGCGTAGAACCGCAGTCCGAGACGAACTGGCGGTATGCCAACGATTCGGAAGTCGCGCGCATCATTTTCGTCAACAAGCTCGACCGCATCGGTGCCGACTTCTACCGCGTCGTAAAGCAGGTCAAGGATGTGCTGGCCGCCAATCCGCTGGTCATGGTTCTGCCTATCGGTATTGAGGACGATTTCGTCGGGGTCGTTGACCTGATGACGGAAAAATCGTGGATCTGGAGCGATTCGAGCGATCCGGAGTCCTACACGATTGGCGATGTCCCGGCAGACATGACGGACCTGGTTGCCGAGTGGCGAGAGAAGATGATCGAGACGGCGGTCGAGCAGGATGATGACCTTCTTGAGGCCTATCTTGAGGGCGAAACGCCGTCGATCGAGGATCTGAAACGCTGTATTCGCAAGGGTACGATTGCGCTGGATTTCTTCCCGACCTTCTGTGGTTCTGCTTTTAAAAACAAAGGTATACAGAACATTCTTAATGCAGTTGTTGACTATCTGCCGAACCCGACCGAGGTCAAGCCGCAGCCGGAAATCGATCTTGAAGGAAACGAAACCGGTGGTTTTGCCATCGTCGATCCCGGTAAACCGCTGCGCGCGCTCGCGTTCAAGATCATGGATGACCGTTACGGCGCTCTGACTTTTACGCGTATCTATTCCGGCACGCATCAAAAAGGGTGACAACGTCCTCAATACCTTTACGGGCAAGAACGAGCGTATTGGCCGCATCGTAGAGATGCACGCTGATTCGCGAGAAGAGCTCGATTCCGCGCAGGCTGGTGACATCGTCGCCCTCCTCGGCATGAAGAACACACGTACCGGCCATACATTGGCTGACGCCGACAATCCCGCAACGCTGGAACCGATGGTATTTCCGGATCCTGTGATCTCTATTGCGATCTCGCCGAAAGACAAGGCAGGCACGGAGAAGATGGGCGTAGCCCTGAACAAGATGGTCCAGGAAGACCCGTCATTCCAGGTGGCGACGGATGAGGATTCTGGCGAAACCCTGATCAAGGGCATGGGTGAGCTGCACCTCGACATCAAGGTCGACATCCTGCGCCGAACGCATCACGTTGACGTCGAAATGGGCAAGCCGCAGGTCGCCTACCGCGAGACGATCACGCAAGATGATCGAAGACACCTACACGCACAAGAAACAGTCGGGTGGTTCGGGCCAGTACGGCAAGATCGAGTACCAGATCGAGCCGGCCGAGAAAAACGTCGGCTACGAGTTCGAATCCAAAGTGACCGGCGGCAACGTTCCGCGCGAATACTGGGGCGCTATCGAGAAAGCGTTTGCCAGCTGCATGGTCGAAGGCACGCTGGCCGGCTACCCGTTGCTCGATGTGAAGTTCACGCTGCTCGATGGCGCCTTCCATGCCGTCGATTCATCGGCACTCGCGTTCGAGATTGCGACCAAGGCCGCGTATCGCCAGTCGGTGCCGAAAGCCGGACCGCAGATACTCGAGCCGATCATGAAGGTGGACGTCTTTACGCCGGACGACAACGTCGGTGACGTCATTGGTGACCTGAATCGTCGCCGTGGCATGATCAAGTCACAGGACGCAGGCCCCACCGGCGTTCGCGTCAAGGCAGACGCGCCGCTGGCCGACATGTTCGGTTACATCGGTCATCTGCGGACGCTGACGTCGGGTCGCGGTCAGTTTTCCATGGAGTTTTCGCACTACGCGCCGTGCCCGCAGAATGTTGCCGACGATGTCATCAGGGAAGCGCAGGAACGCAAAGCGAAGAAGTAGCGTCGCGCCAAACGTAATCAAGCCCCTGCAGGTGCAGCCTGCGGGGGCTTTTTTGTTGCCCGGATCGCGTCAATACTGAAGAAGGCAACCGCCACCCAGATACATCCAAAGCAAATCAGGTGAGCCGTCGTGAGCTGCTCCCCGTAATAGATGCCGACGCAAAACTGCAGCGTCGGCGCCAGGAACTGCATGAAGCCGATTGTCGTCAGCGGCAGGCGTCGTGCCGCGAGCGCAAAGAACAGTAACGGTACCGCGGTCAGCGGCCCCGCCATGATCAGCCAGAACGTCAGCCCCGCATCACCAGCGGCGAATGCCGCCTGTCCGCTCGATTTGATCCAGACAAACCAGGCAATGGCGAAAGGAAGTAGCAGCAAAGTTTCAATAAACAGCCCCGGCATGCCGCCGATGACAACTCGCTTACGAATGACGGCATAAATCGTGAAGCTAATCGCGAGAAACAGTGCCACCCAGGGAACCTGCCCGCCGCTGATCGTCAACACGAGGACACCAAGCACAGCGAGTGCCACCGCGAGCTTTTGCAATCGTCGCAACCTTTCCCCGAACAGGATAATGCCACTGAGCGTGTTGGTCAGAGGATTGATGTAATAGCCAAGACTGGTTTCGAAGATCCTCTCGTCCTGAATCGCCCAGATGTAGACGAGCCAGTTGAGCGCGATAAATGTTGCCGACAGCGACAACCAGCCGAGCATCTGGCGATGAGTCAGGGCGCGGCGAACCTCGGGCCACTGCCGCCTCGCAAACAGGATCACGGCCCCGAATGGAACAGCCCAGATGATCCGGTGTGAAAGGACCTCGAGGGGATCGACAGACCCGACGATCTTGAAGTAGACCGGCAGGAAGCCCCAGAGCACGTAGGCGATCAAGCCGGCGATGACACCGTCCCGGACTTCGGAAGTTTGTTTCGGCAATTGAGTCGGACCGATCTGGATTGAGCGCGTATTCTGACCGTTTTTGGTCACCAAATCAGGCATTTATTCGTTTCGTCCGGACTCACGGCAAATCCCGACGAAACGTGTCCGAAGGTCCATTTTTGTGACATAACTCCATGAAATTCAGCTGATTTGAACCCAGACTGGGCTTCTCGTAAGGCCATGCAGACGATTTGGCCACTTAGCAAGGTGATCGGACCGCCATGTACGAACAACATTTTGGGTTCAAGAAACGCCTCTTCCCCGCACAGGCGACGGGTGGCGATGTTTTCGTCGGCCCCCAGACGGCCAAGACCATGGGGGGCTTCAGAAAGGCGCTGGCCGCCCAGGATGCCGTCGTTACTGTTTCAGGACCTGTCGGCACTGGCAAGACGACGCTGGTTCACCGCGCACTCGAAGGATTAGGCACCAAGTACAAGACCATTCGTGTCGGCCGCATGGAAATGAAAAGCAGCGATGTACTTGAATCGCTACTTATAGTACTCGGTGTTAAAGATCGGCCGTCAGGGACGATCGCGCGGTTCGCGGCACTTCGCAGGAAGTTGAAGGAACTGCAGGAAGCTGAAGTCAGGGTCTTCATCGTTATCGAAGATGGCTTGCGCACGGGCGCCGAAACACTGGCTGAACTGGAGGCGCTCACCGCCGCAGATGCCGGCGATTCAGACGGTGCCAGTATTATTGTGATGGGCGACGAACGCCTGCCTCAGTTCATGCAGGATCCCGAAGTCGCGCAGTTGCAGCAACGCGTCCGGCAACGCCACACAATATCGCCCCTCTGTGTCGCAGAACTTCGCGGTTACCTGATACATAGTTTCCGATCGGCTGGCGGGGATTTCGAGCATGTCTTTGACGCCAGGTCAGCCGAGTTGCTGCACGAACTCAGCAACGGGATTCCCAGGATCGCAAACAACCTCGTCGAGTCTACTTTGGTGGCGGCTGCTGGCCAGGGCATCGACAGGATACCCGCGACGCTCATGGCGACAGTCGCGTCCGATGAATACGGGCTCAGTGCTGATAACTTCGATTTCTCCATCCCGGAACCGGCTGTGGAGGTCGCACCCGAACCGGCGCCCGAGCCAGAGCCTGTTGTCGACGTTGCACCCGAACCCGAGCCAGAACCGGTCGTCGACGTTGCACCCGAACCCGAGCCAGAACCAGTCGTCGACGCTGCGCCCGAACCGACGCCCGAGCCTGAGCCGGAACCCGAGCCAGAACCGGAACCCGAGCCAGAACCCGTTGTCGACGTTACTCCTGAACCGGAGCCGGTCATTGTCTTCTCCGACGAGACCGAAGAACCGCCCGAGGATGACGACGATATTCCGCATCTGATTCAGGACACCCTGCCGGACCTGAAAACCCTTGCACCGCAATTCGCAACACTGCCGGATGAAGATGCGGAAGATATCCCGGAGCTCGTCGCGGAGCCCGGACCTGACTTCGAGTCGGTTACCGAAATAATTCCTGAACTTACTCCCGAGCCCGAACCCGAACCCGAAGCGGAAGCGGAAGCTGGCCCTGGGCGCGACTTCGAATCAGTCACCGAGATCATTCCTCAACTCGAACCGGAACCGGTCGCCGAGGTTATTCCTGAACATACGCCTGAGCCCGCGCCAGAACCGGAACCGGTCGCCGAGGTTATTCCTGAACATACGCCTGAGCCCGCGCCAGAACCGGAACCCGTCGCCGAGATAATTCCTGAGCTCGAGCTGGAAACCGAGCCGGTCGTCGCTGAAAGCGATGCAGGACCTGAGGTAACACCGGAACTCGTCGCCGAAGTTGCTGCTGCCGACGAGGTACCGGAGTGGGATCGTGACCCGACGTTTGCGGAGCTCAAGCCCGATCTTGACGCGCTTGAAAAAGCAATGGCCTTCGCGCATGGCGAAACGGTTGAGAAACCCGGTAAAACGCCGGTGTCACCCGAGGGGCTTTCGGACAAGGTCGGAGAGAAAGAAGCGATACCTGAAATTACCCTGGACAAATCGATCGAAACCGGCATCGATGCGCATCTGACTGAAGAACCCTCGGATATTCTGCCGCCAGAAAGCACGAAGTCGGACGTCGAGTTGGACAAGATCGCCCAGGAAATCAGCAACGCAAAAACACTCGACGACATCGACGACAAAATGGCCGAAACGTTGTTTGGATCAGGAATCAGCATGATTGCTGCGCAGATACGGGCCAATCCGCCCAAGGATGAGTCAGCGAACGACGCGATACAGCTTGAGCCGGACATACCGCAGCTCGAGCCCGAGGCACTGCAGCTTGAGCCGGAGGCACCGGCGGCGCCTGCCCCTGCTGTTGCTGAGGTAGCCGAAGAAATTTCGCTGGAAACAAAAAAACCCGTTTCCAATGCGGGACCGGATCTATCCGCTTCGCAGCGCTTGAAGACAGTACGCGCGTTGAATGCAGACCTGCATCCGTCATTGCGCGAACCGAAAGCGAAAAACGGCGCCGAATCCGAAAAAACCGATGCACCTCAACCCATCGAGGATCAGATAAATACGTCGATAACGCAGACCCTGAAGGCGCTTAAAGTCCCTCCCGAACCGGTAGACGAGCCTGAAGAACAGGGTAAGACCGGTTTTTTCAGTCGTTTCCGCCGCTCATAGAATTCCGCGCACGCGCTAAGACGGACTAGTCGCCGATTGCATTAATTGCGTCGAGTCGCGCCGCCTCAAATTCATCTCCCGCGTTCCAGGTCGGCATTTCGTCGGCATTGGCAATGGCCAGTCCGGTCCAAAAGCCCAACAGCGCATCTTCGACCATTCCGTCGAAATTCCAGCTCGGATCGTATTCGTCGGAAGGCTGATGATAGTCGACTTCGGTGTGGTGATCCTGCTGCTGTCGTCCCCATCCCGGTGGACGGTCAATAAATTCTGTCCCCGCTTTGAGGTACATCGCCGGGACACCGATCTTCGCCAAATTGAATTGATCAGAGCGATAAAAATAGCCTTTGTCGGCAAATTGATCAGGCGTGACGACACGTCCCTGCTCGGCTGCAATCGCCAGGAGGATCTGATCGATCGAGGATTTACCCAAACCAATGAACGTCACATCGTGAGTGTGGCCCCAGATATTGGCGCTGTCGTAATTGATATTTGCAGCGATCTTCCCCGGCGCAAACGTCGGATGCGCGGCGTAGTACCCCGAGCCCAGCAATCCCTGTTCTTCAGCGCCGACAAGCGCGACCAGAATCGAGCGCCGCGGCGCCGCGGGCAACGCTTTGATCGCACGGGCAATTGACATGACCACAGCGACACCGCTCGCATTGTCCCTGGCGCCATTGTAAATGGCGTCGCCATCGTCATTGGGCGTGCCGATGCCGAGATGATCGTGATGCGCAGTGTATATGACCGCCTCTTCGCTGAGCGTCGGGTCACTGCCCGGAATCAAGCCGAGAACGTTTGCCGACTGCACGCGCTGAAGATCCACTTTCATGTCGATTGACGTCGTAATACCGAGTGGCACTGGTTTGAAATCCCGGTTGAACGCAGCTTCGCGGAGCTCATCCAGATCAAAGCCAGCCATGCGCACGAGATCGCGTGCCGAGTCCTCGGTGACCCACGCCTTTATCTGGCTGCGCGGCTCATCGCCGGCCGGCAGCTCGAACTGAACCCCGGTCCAGGACGTTTGCACGACCTGGAATGGATATCCGGCTGAAGGTGACGTGTGGATAATGATGGCCCCTGCCGCCCCCTGTCGGGCCGCGCTCAGGTACTTGTAGTCCCAGCGGCCGTACCAAAGCCGCGTCTCGCCGCCAAAGAGCTCGGGATCCCAGTCCGGATCGTTGTTCATCATGACCAGGATCTTGCCCTTCAGATCCGCCCCTTTATAGTCATCCCAGTCGAATTCCGGCGCCTGGATGCCATAACCAACAAAGACAAGCTCGGCGTCATTAATCGCGGCTCTCTCTTCCTGCACGCCGCTGCCAACGATGAACTGATCCCACTGTTTCAACGCCAGGGAGCCGTCTTCAGCTTTGAATGTCCAGGTCTCGGGTTGCGACGCATTGATTCCGACAAGATCGAACGGCTGCTCCCAAGTACCGTCTTCGGCACCTGGCTGCAGTCCAAGCGCAGCCATCTGTTCGGCCAGGTACTTGCGTGCCGCGACGTCGCCGCGGGTCCCGGGACCACGACCCTCATATCGATCATCGGAAATCTCCGCGACAATGCCGCGCATATAGTCGCCCTGTACTTGCTCTGCGGCCTTCTCCGCTGCCGGGTTTCCGTCTGCCATACCCGTAGTAGCCCCTGCAG
Source organism: uncultured Gammaproteobacteria bacterium (assembly GCA_963841165.1). GTDB lineage: Bacteria > Pseudomonadota > Gammaproteobacteria > Steroidobacterales > Woeseiaceae > UBA1847. The sequence goes on from CAWJCA010000047.1 coordinate 47,952, forward strand.
GCGGCTGATCGGTCATCGCGTCAGGCGTAGCAGCCTGCTTGCTGCACGCAGTGAGGGCTGTCGCCATGATGATGGCGGCCAGAATTGTCAAATGCTTCACGTTTTTCTCCCGGGCGGGTTACGCGTCAAAAAGTTCTTCCAAAAAATTCTGCATGGCGATCCACGAACGCCGATCTGCGTCCGCGTTATAAACAGTGCCCATGGCCTTGTCATTGGCCGCCGGATTGGTGAATGCATGAACCGTGTTTCCATAAGCATGCAACTGCCAGTCGGCACCCATCGCCGTCAGTTCCTTCGATAGTTCGATAACGCTGTCCGGAGTGGCCATCGGATCATCCCATCCGTGCAGCGCAAGCACTTTCGCTCTTATCGTGTTTCCCGTGGTGTTGCCCGGTGCACCGAGCAAGCCATGAAAGCTCACAACACCGGCGAGATCCTCGCCCGTTCGCGCGATATCCAGGACACACAGGCCACCAAAACAAAAACCGATAGCGGCAATTTTCGAGCCATCGACCTCATCCTGATCGTGCAACGTAGCCAGCGACAACAGCAGGCGCTTCTGCAGCATTGCACGATCCTCGAGAAACGGCTGCATGAGGGCGCTGTTCTCTTCGGGATTGCTGCCACGCACGCCTTTGCCGTAAAGGTCGAGCGCTAGCGCCGCGTATCCGAGCCCGGCAAGCGCATTGGCTTTGCCCTCCTCGAAATCACTGCGGCCAGACCAGGCATGCGATACGAGAATGCCGGGGCGCGGGCCGGAAACGCTGTCGTCCCATGCCAGCTGTCCCTCGAGTACGACGTTGCCGTCGCGATATTCGATGAGGCGGTTCTGAATGCCCATGGCTAGTCGCGTCGAATGACAAACACCTCGTACCTGCCGTCCGGGCCGATATACCAGGACGCCACGGTACTGGTGACACCGACGATGATCGCGCCAAACAAGGCCGACCAGAAACCCGCAACGGTGAAATTGTCCAGTAGCGCCGCCACAAGACCGAACATTGCCGCGTTAAGCACGAACAAGAAAAGTCCCAGCGTAATAATCGTAATCGGCAGAGTGAGTACGAACGCGATCGGGCGAACCAGGCCGTTGACCAGACCGAGAAGCAACGCAGCCAGAATAAAAGTGCCGGTGCCGACGATAGTGACACCAGGAAGAATTTTCGATGCGAGAAAAAGACCCAGCATCGCAATGAGCATTCGAATTAAGAATCCCTGCATCAGCCCATTATGGCTGCATACAGGGTGCCTGAAAAGCCCCTAGTACGAAGCGCTTACCATGATTGCGGCACGCGCTCGATCTTGCTGACGTCGTAGCCAACATTTTCGGCCAATTCGACCAAGCGTTCATAGTCCGCCTCCGGAATCGTCGGCGTACGCGCCATGATCCAGATGAAATCGCGTTTCTGACGCGCAATGACCGTCTGCGAATAGTCTTCAGCCAGGTAGATGATCCGGTAGTCAGCCTTAATCGGCCAGACAAACCTCATTCCCCAGGTTGCGTTCGTTTGCGTATCGGTGACAAAGCCCTTCGGGTTGTACTGCTTTTTCTCGCCATCGAACCCGTCCTTCAAGAAAGTAAACGTCGTTTGTATCGATCCATCGTCGTTCAGTGCATAGGATTCGACAGCATTATGGGCACCCTTCTCGAGAAACGTGGGGATGTTCGCAATGACGTACCAGTCCCCCATAAAGCGATCGATATCCACATAATCAACGGTCTTCATCTCGGGTCCCCGCGCCGCGCAAGCGCTCAGGATAGAGGCCAGTAGTACGACGAATATAAGTTTGCTTGTGTTTTTCATATCAGGTGAGCTCATAGCGAATTATCCGGCCACCTTTGGCGACCGACTCGAGTGCCAGCCACTCGTTATCTGTTGAGTACCACAGCTTCAGCTGCATCTTTTTCGCGGTCAGCCGGTACGCAGATGCCGCCACTTCCTGACCGCGCACGGTTATCGGCTGACTACCGAGGGACTCGACCTCGACGTCGATGTATTCACCGGACTGGGAATTGAGGAGCCTCGGCTGCTGCAGGAATTCGGGGTCCCAGTAAGCAAAGGTCATGACACAGTCCGAGAGCGCATTCGTCTCGCTGCCGTCATCAACTATGAACTCGTCCTGTACCTGGATACCACTTACAGCGAGCTTTTTGCCATTCGCCTGTGTCCTGGCATCGATCTTCCTGAGACAGCCATCCGACCAGACCTCGGTGTTTTCGTGCCGGTACCGGAATGCGTTGATGAACAGGATTCGGACATCGAACTTCGCCTCACTCCTAACCCGACGCTCATCGCCGAAATCGGTAAGTTCAAATCGGTGGTAGCCGATTTTGTCGCCATCAAGCAGCACCGAAAAATCCCAGCTCTGCGACCGGGCTGCCGAAGCGGCAGTAACGGGAAACGCCAGGACGGTAAGTGCCAACAGTGACAAACAAAATGCCTGTAAACGCCTCATGACAATTGAGCCTCCGCTGAAAGGAAAATAGATGTTCATTCAGATACTTCCTGTGTAACCAACTCGTCCGACATGCCGTCCAGTCTTGTTGACAGCGCAAGCAGGAAGGGCATTGCGATAGCCCAGACGATGGCCAGTGCAAGCAACGCTGCGAAGTAATCCAAAAATATTATTCCGCCCAGTTTTTGACCGGCTATGTATGACGCCGGTCCGCCGATCGCGCCAAACACCGCCGCGAGCATCGGCCGCCCTTTCAGCCAGCCCATTGACAGATTGAGCGTCGTGCCGAACAGCATCCACATTGTCACGATCCAGTAAGGAGCCAGGAAAGCGCTGAACTGGCCCGACGGATAGGATACCCACTCGAAAGCAACAAGCAGGCTGTCGAAAAACAAACCGAGAATGCCGCACGCGATGATCAAGTGCCATCTCGAAGTGCGGACGGCGTGCCTGCTTAAAGTGGATCGCGAGCACGAAAAGAAGCACCAAAGGACCCAGCCACGGCATTTGTTTTGCTGCGCCAATCACGGACGAAAACCAGCCGACCTGGAACGCTATGAAGTTGATGAGCATGGCCATATCAGGAGCCCGCCTTTTTGAAGGAATAATGGCTGACGAACCATTCGTTTCCATTGTTAAACCGAAAGAGCTCCTCGCAAGCCATAAAGAACATGCGCCAGCGCATCCACCATCGACCCGCCTCCGCCTCGCCGTAGGTTTCGGCGAGAATCGGCATTACGGCATTGCGCCGGCTATCCATGCGATCGAGCCATGCACGACAGGTCTTCGCGTAATGTTGGCCATTCCAGGCCCAGCGTCGCTCAAGGTTCAAATCTTGCTGGAACAGCAACGGCAGCTCGGCGCTCGGCATGATTCCGCCGGAGAAAAAGTGCCTGCTCATCCAGTCGCCGGGGCCTTTATCGATGTACTCGTAGGGCGTCGAGCGGTGACAGAAGATATGCATGAAGAACCGGCCGTCCGGAACCAGCCATGAGCTAATCCGGCGAAACAACTCCTCGTAGTTGCGCATGTGCTCAAACATCTCGACCGACACGATGCGATCGAAGGTATCGCCGGCATCAAAGTCGTTCATGTCGCAGACGATGACAGAGATGTTCTCAATACCGCGCTCGGCGGCTTCCGAAACGATGAAGTCATGCTGTGATCGCGAATTGGAAACCGAGGTCACAAACGCGTTCGGAAAGTGCTCTGCGATCCACAGTGACAAAGAGCCCCAACCGCAACCCAGGTCGAGCACTTTCATGCCGTCCCGGACACCGGCTCTTTCTACCGTGAGGCGCAGTGCAGATTCTTCCGCCTCCCCCAGCGTACTGACGTCGGACGACCAGTGGCAGCAGCTGTATTTACGGTTCTCACCCAGAACCTGCACGAAGAACCCGGCAGGCACTTCATAGTGCTGCTCATTGGCAAGCTCCGGAACCAGGGCTATTGGGGACGCGCGCATCATGCTGGCAAATTCGCTCAGCGTTCGAGCCGAAAACTCGACATCACCGGCCTTGATCTCGTCGAGTTTGCGCTCGAGCAGCCGCCGCATGCCGCCACGAATAACGGTATCCGGGACCAGTCCCGATTCCGTCCATCCAATTGCTTTTGCTGCGACACCGCTCATCGCCGGTCCCTGTAGATTTGTTGAGGCTCAATATACAGAGGTTCCCTGCCGCGACAATGGCTGAAAGGCCACTGTTACAATCACTTACATGTAGACATGAATTGCAGCAGTGCGCCGGTCTGCTAGAATCGCTGCGCCGCCCCGGTAGCTCAGTCGGATAGAGCACCAGATTCCTAATCTGGGGGTCCCATGTTCGAATCATGGTCGGGGCGCCATTCCTGATCGACGGGCCGCAAGGTCCGTTCATCAGGAATGGCGGTCCGACCTAGTGATATAGCTTGGTCACAAATCCTCGTGCGTCTTCTGCAGTTCACTGGACGCAAAATACCGATCCGGTCAATCACTGTGGTATGGCTCTTCGACGAGCCTTCTCGAAATCCACCACGAATTTCCAAATGGATCGATAACCCCTGCCTGACGGTCATGGTAAGACATGTCTGTCGCATCGAATAATTTGCTGGCTCCATGGTCGATTGCTTTTTGCAGCGTTTGATCCACATTTTCGACATACACGTAATAGGAAGCGGGCATGGATTTCGACGTCTCGTTGTCGGGTTCGCCAATCATGAACCTGGACGTTCCGATTTGAACCTCAATGTTGGCGATCCGCCCATTGGGGAATTCTGTCCTGCCCACTTCCGTCGCCTCGAATACATTCTTTAGAAAGTCAACGAAGTCGTTTGCACCGTCAATTATCATGTAAGGAAATAGGGTTCCGTAGCCTTCCGGTATGTACATTGCGTCGCCTCCTGGAAATATCATGCCCTGGTGTCGTAGGCCATAGTTCTCGGCCCTGGTTTTGAATATACTGCGCCTCAGTACGCCCGCACAAAGAGCAATCTGCCAATGACAAAAAAGAAAATTACAGCATTTGCGACGCTCGACCCGTTTGATGCCATGACGAGCCGGTCACCGGGCCGCGCAATGAACCTCGTAGGCGGTAGCTGGGCCCCTGAAAAGAAAGTTCGGCAGGATATTCCGGATCCCATGACTGGCGACCGCTTTATCGACGTCCCGGATACTCAGGACATTGGGCCCTTTTTGAAAAGCTTCGCCAGCTGTCCAAAAACCGGGCTGCACAATCCGCTCAAGAACACGGACCGCTATGTGCATCTTGGCAGGGTGTGTGCCAGGGCAGCTGCCCTGCTCGCTGACGAAGATGTCGAAGCCTGGTTCACGAAGTTGATTCAGCGGGTCATGCCGAAGAGCTGGCAACAGTGCCTCAACGAGGTCGTTGTAACGCGGGTATTTCTCGAGAACTTCGCGGGAGACGGCGTCCGGTTTCTCGGTCGCGGTTTTTCCAATCCGGGCGACATAACCGGACAGGAGTCGCGTGGATACCGCTGGCCGTTCGGACCCGTTGTCGTGATCGCACCGTTTAACTTCCCGCTGGAAATTCCGGCGTTGCAGGCTCTTGGTGCTCTCTTCATGGGCAATCGTCCGCTGGTCAAAGTCGACTCGAAAGTCAGCGTCGTATTCGAACAGTTCCTGCGTCTCCTGATTCACTGCGGCCTGTCGCCGAAGGATATCGACCTGATTCACTGCCGTGGTGAGCGCATGGGTGATTTGCTCGACGCCGTCAAGCACCAGGTCCGCATGGTGCAGTTCACGGGCTCAAGCCAGGTTGCAGAAGCCGTTGCGCGACAGGTCAACGGTGCGGTTCGTCTCGAGGACGCGGGTTTTGACTGGAAGATAATTGGCCCGGACTTCGACCAGCGATGGCTTGACTACGTGGCGTGGCAATCCGATGAAGACGCCTACAATGCGTCGGGCCAGAAATGCTCCGCGCAGAGCATCCTCTTCGTTCATGACAACTGGTCGGACGCCCTGCTCCCGAAACTCGGCGACGCTCGCCGCCCGCCGCAAGTTGGCCGACCTGTCTGTAGGTCCCGTGCTTTCCTGGGACGACGCGCGGATCAAGAAACACATAGATGCCGTACTCCAGGTGCCCGGCGCAGAACTCTTGTTCGGCGGATCGCCGATTGCAAGAAATGGCATTCCGGATGTCTATGGCGCCTATGAGCCGACGGCAATCCGAGTGCCGCTCAAAGCAGCCTGCGAGCAGCACTTTGATCTCCTGACGACTGAACTCTTCGGTCCTTTCCAGATTGTCAGTACCTACAGCGACAGCGAGATTCCAGACTTGCTGGGTCTGCTCGAACGCATGTCACACCACCTCACGGCTGCCGTCGTCAGCGCGGATCCCGTATTCCAGAATCGGGTGCTCTCATCCACCGTTAACGGTACGACTTACTGCGGCATGCGCGCCCGTACTACAGGTGCGCCCCAGAATCACTGGTTCGGGCCATCGGGTGATCCCAGGGCCGCAGGGATAGGGACGCCTGAAGCGATTGTGAGCACCTGGAGCGGGCATCGCGAGATCATCATGGACCAGGGCGAGCTGCCCGTTGACTGGCAGGTACCGCCAGTCAGGTAACCGCGTCAGCCGGAACGACCAGCTCCTCATCGCTTGGGTCGGCCTTGACTGTTCGCGCCATGCGCCTTGCGAAATAGAAGATGCGCTGCAGTTTTTCGGCGATGTCCATCTCGATCGTGTAAGCCTCTATGCGATGCGGTTCATTCGCTACCAGCCTCTGCGCTTCATGCAAAGCCGCGGAATTCGTGATGCGTGTGATCTCTTTTTTCATCCGCGTGACAGATTTCGCAGCGTCGATGTTGTCTTCGGCAACGGCATGAATGGCGGCCTCGACCGCGTCCATGACAACCTGGTGGAAGTCGCTAAGTACTACCTGCGTCGGCTGACTTACCGACACACGTTTTTCAATGCGCCGGCGGCCCTGTTCGACGAGATTCATCTCGATCACGTCACCGATATTTTCGAGGTCATTGACTGCATCCATGAGCCGCACGAGATGGTCCGTTTGTTTCTCGGTCAGCTCCCGACGGCTGATCCGGCCGAGATAGACCACGATTTCCGCGTGCAATACATCGACGCGTTCGTCCATATGTTCGATTGCATCCAGCTCAGACGCGCTGCCTCGGAGGATCGCGGGCATTATCCCGGCCAACATCTGCTGCACCGGCTCTCCCATGTGCTTGATTTCCCGGCGCACCAGGTCCAGCGCGAGGGATGGCGTCGAGAGCATGTCTTCGTCCAGGTACTTGGCCTTGATAAGGCTCTCCTCATCCAGAGGCTTGTCAGGAATCAACCATTCGACAAGACGCGCGATCAGCGTTGTAAACCCGATGAAGATCAGCGTGTTTGCCACGTTGAATATCGTATGTGCGTTCGCGATCTGACGTGGCGCCTCGGCAGCAAGCCTTTGCGTACCCGACAATTCAGCATGCGTGGGTGACAATGTCGTAACGAGAGTCGCGAGCTGATCAACGAAGCCCAGCCACAGCAGCACCCCTGCGATATTGAAAAGAACGTGAGTAAACGAGGCTCGCAACGCTTCGCGCGGCTTGCCGATAGCGGCGAGCATTGCCGTGACGCAGGTACCAATGTTGGCCCCGAATGCGAGCGCAATACCGGCCGGGAGCGTGATGAACCCCTGGCCCGCCATGACGATGACGATGGCCGTCGTAGCCGACGAGGATTGTATGAGCGCCGTGAATGCCGCAGCAATAAGAATCCCGATGAACGGGTTCTCCATCGTTATCATCAGATCCAGAAATGGTTGATAGCTCCGCAGCGGCTGCATCGCCTCGCTCATCACGGTCATGCCGAAAAACACGAGCCCGAGCCCCATGAGAATTTCGCCATAGTTTCGAAGCGCGTCTTTTTTCGAAAAGAACAGGAAGCCGAAGCCGACGGCTATCATCAGGAGGGCAGCTTTTGTAACCTTGAATGCGACGATTTGCGCCGTTATCGTGGTGCCAATGTTGGCACCCATGATCACGCCGATAGACTGCGCAAACGACATCAGTCCGGCGGTCGTGAAACCAACAACGAGCACGGTCGTGACAGATGAAGATTGAATGATCGCAGTGACGAACGCGCCGGTCAGCGCGCCCATGTAGCGGTTGGACGTCAGCCTGGCGAGCACTATTCGCATCCGTTCGCCGGCGACCGCTTTCAGGGCGTTCGTCATCTGATCTATGCCGAACAAGAACAGAGCGAGACCACCAACCAGCTGCATCATCATTTGGCCGACGGCGATCGACGAGCTTGTGCCATCCGCCGCAAGAACCGGCAGACACAGGAAGATCGCGGCGATGGTCACCAACAAGCGGTACATCAGGTCATGACTCACTATTCCGCGTTTCTCTTCTTGACTATCGTTACTGGAACAGGGCAAAGCTGAACGACCTGGGCTGCTTTCGAACCGATGACCAGGTGCTTCAATCCTGTGCGCCCCTGGCTGCCCATCACGACCATGAGCGGGTCCAGGTGGTCAACGACTTCGAGAATACGGGTCACAGGTAGCCCAATGACCATCAACTGCGTTGCCTGCTGTAGCGCTTCCAGTTCTGGATTCGCCTCGATCGTGTCAGCCATAAACTCCTCGAACGCCTCCGCTGCGACGTCCGGCATGCGAGTCGCACGTTTCTTTTTTACAAGTTTCGAGTAATAGCCGGGCATCTCGCCAGGATCATGTACGACATGCAGCACTACCAGCGTCGCCTGCATCAAATTCGCAAATTCCGAGGCCTGCAGAAGTGCAGCCTCGGAGTGGTCTGAGAAATCCACGGGCACCAGGATAATGGCCCCGCCGGATTTTCTGACGGCCGCGCGCGCGTGTTCCTTGAGCTCGGCGCTGCTTGTTGCCAGGTGCACCTTCTTACTCTTCATTTGCAAACCCCTGCCTCGGTCGAGAGCATTTTAACAGCGTGTGATTGCCTTTACCCAATATTGGCTCTAAGGTTGCGGCATGAATGAGCAAGAAAGAATGTCCGCAACGCTGGCGAGGCATCGGAACATCCTGCTTAGGATGGCCGCGAGAATAACTATTTACTACCTCGCATTGGCGGCCGCAGTTGCAATTGCCCTCGCGGTTTTCCCGGGCATGGTCGATCAATTGCCTCTGGGCGGCGTCGGCGACATTGCGAATCACGGAAGCTACAGCGTGTATGACCTCGAAGAGGCGCTGTTGAGCGCTGACGACGAGGAACTCGAGGAAATAGCGACAGCAACGACTCGGGCCCGTCTCGCACGAGGCCCCGCGTGGCTGAATGGCGCGATATCGCTTATATACGTGATGACGGCAACCCTGTTGCTGATGTTGCCGGTCTCCTGGGTGTACAGGGCTATTCACACGGACAGTATCTACGACCATTCGATCGACACCACAACGCTCGTTCTGCCGGCCGTCGTCGCCGGTATCGTGACGGTCGTGCAGCACAGCCTCGCTTTGGCATTCAGCCTCGCCGGAATTGTCGCTGGCGTAAGATTTCGCCGGGCACTCAATGACACGTTCGATACCTTGTTCATTCTCTCGTCGATTGGCGTAGGCATCGCTGCGGGTGTGAGATCGATCGAAATCGCAATAGTGCTGACTGTCTTCTTTAACTACGCGGCGATCGGCGTGTGTGCGTTTGGCGACGGTCTGGAATCGCAGTATGTCGTGCAGAAGGAAATACGTCGCAAGATCGCCAAAGCCGCAAAAAAACTGGAAAAAAAGGCGCGCTCCGATCCCGGTGGCCCAATGTCTAATCTTTAGACAACATCGCTTCGAGTTCCTCGTGACCCCGGCAGCGACCGACGATCTCCTTATTCACTTTCTTGGGGTCGTCCAGAATTTCGAAGTAGTCCTCTATGAACTTGAGCGTTTTCTTCTTCGTTTTCGGCTCGAGCTCTCTTGAGTTTGTAAACAGACCGATGATTTCTTCGCGCTTCGACTGCACGTGCGCGATCGCATCTTCAAGAACCCCCGGTGGCTGACAAAGGCCGCGGTAATAACGCGTCGTTACAAATCGCGTCGTCAGAAATGAGGGGGGCGCCGCGTACTTTGTATCCACAAGGCCGGACAGATCAAAGTCATATGGAACCGGAATGCGCACGTCCGCATTGTCCTTGAGCGCAAGAATTTCCGAGTTATGGCAGCACTCCCTGCCATCCGCCGCTCTCAGCACTGAATAATCATTGTTCGCGATCAGCAGCTGAAACAACTCCGTCAGCGCTGTTGTGGGATGGTCCATTTGATCAAATCGATTGGAGACTACCTTCAGGCGAGTAAGACCAAGGCGCTTCGCCATGTCATTATCGTCTTCGATGACAAACACCAGGTCAGTCCAGGGCGCCATCTTCTCGTCACTATCGACGTAGCTCAGTCGAATAAGCCGGGTGCCGAAACTCTTGTCCGTCAGGATTTCGAAGGTACGGTAGGCCAGGTATTCGAGGACAACATGTTGCTGTGATTTCGCCCCGTCCTGACAGGGCGAAACGACTTTTATCTTGTTCTGGCCTGCAAACAGCGTCTTCTTTACCTGCCCTTTCTTGAAGTTCAACTGTAACGGCGGCAGTTGACAATTCTCGCGCCGAAAAAGCCCTCGCGTACGAATCGAAACGTCGAGCCGTTGAGTCGCCCCCTCAGCGGTCGTATAGGTCCACTGTCCTGGCAAGTAAATCCGAACATCCTGACCACGCTGTGCATACGCCTGCGTTATTGGCGCGGTCAGAACCGCCTTGATTACCGGGTCGTCCTGAAAAAGAGCTTGTTTTTCTGCGGCGTGAGCGGCCCCGGAAATACCGAGAGCGAACAGCAGCAATCCTGAGATAATTTGCTTCATTGGCAGATCGTTATACGGGAAAGGACACCTATTGGTATACGATAATACCGAGGTATTTGCGGTAAAGATTCGAATCCGTGCATAGTGAGTGCTCTCGGCACAGACGCCGAAAGGAGAATACGCATGTTACAGCCTGGCGCAAAGGCACCCGAGTTCGTTCTGCCTGATGATCGGGGCGGGGAAACTACGTTGTCCGACTTGTTGCAGAGCGGTCCGCTAATCCTGTATTTCTACCCTGCAGACTTCACGCCCGGCTGTACCAAAGAGGCCTGCTCGATCCGCGACATTCATAATGATATTCAATCTGTCGGGCTGCAGGTTGCCGGTATCAGCCCGCAGGATATCGACAGCCACAAACGTTTTCGTGACGAACATGATCTCCCATTCGTCCTGTTAAGCGACCCGGACAAGGTCGCAATCCGGATGTATGACGTCGACGGGCCATTCGGCGTCGGCGTGCGACGAGCGACGTTTCTGATCAACCAGGACAGGACAATTCAGGACGCAATCCTTGCGGACGTGATGATTGGGCGCCACAAGGAGTTTATCGAAAAAGCCGTCATCCTCAGAGAAACCGCCGGGCTACGTTCCGGCGAATAGTCAATCGCCTTGAATGGTAAGAATCACGCGGCGTGTGTGCGGCGCGTAGCGATGCTCCCAAAGATAAATACCCTGCCATGTCCCGAGGGCACACCGGCCATCGCGGACCGGTACATTGAGATCCGATTGCGTCAGGATGCTACGTATATGCGCAGGCATGTCGTCCGGGCCTTCCGCAGTATGAGAGAACATCGGATCGCCGTCGGGGACGTGCCGCGACATAAACGTCTCGAGGTCGGTCATTACGCTCGGATCGGCGTTCTCACAGAGCATCAGCGACGCACTTGTGTGACGAATGAAGACATGGCAAAGGCCTGATTTGATGCCGGAATCGCGCACGGCGCGCTGCACATCGTGGCTCAGGTCATAAGTTCCGCGACCTTGGGTCGTTATTTCGATCTCGTGTTGCGCTATCAAGGGACGTAGGGCTCGCCGTATCTCAAGCGAATGGTCTTGGTCTTGCCGAACCAGGGAATGGTTACGAGGTACATATTGTCGTACTCGTCTTCGGCTATTTCAGGCACATTCTTGCTGGCGCCCATGTTGGCGATCATCTCCGGCACCGTGTTGCTGTGCCCGACCACGAGGATGATCTTCCCTTTGTACTCCTTGACTATCGCATCGATGATCACTTCCGTGTCGCCTGCATCGTACATCAGTACCGGCAGGTCCAGCGCATCGGCAACCGGTTTTGCTGTTTCCACGGCGCGCCGATAAGAGGTCGAGTAGACCGCATCGACGCCAACCCCGGAAACCACATCCGCGTCGACGAGCTGACGGGCGAGTTCGGCCGCGCGCCGCTGGCCCGCTTCACTCAGTACCGGATCGTCGGCCGGCAACGCAGCTTTTTCAGCGTGACGGACGAAAATAACCGTGGTCGTCGACTGCGACTCAAAAAACCACGCGAGGCAGACTGCAATAGCCGTATAAATGACGATGATCTGCAGTCGGCGCTTGCGGCGGCGGCGGCGGCGATCGAGTTCAGCTTTAGTTCGTGTTGTCGGTTTCGGCATGAAGCAGGACTTTACGAGGTTTTTCGTGCTTTGACTATGACCGTTTAGCCTTTGCGCTCACGATCACGGTCGTCTTCGATGACGTGAAATTCCCCTTCAATGACGCCGCCCGGCGTCGACCGGCTGTCGCTTTGGCTGCGACGCGCCTGACCCTTTAGTTTTCGGTTGAACCACCAGACACGCAGACCGATTACAGCTGCGAGCACTGCAACAACGCTGCCCAATACGACGAATGCGACGAACCCCAGGACCACGGAGACGCCGATCGCCAGTGCACCGATGATGATGACGAAGATGTTTGCAATCGGATTTCCAGCCGGAAATCCGGACTTAGCCGTCGAATATTTCAAATCGATTTCCTCGAACCCGCCTACTCGGCCAGTTTCCGCGTGTAAAAACCTTCAAACCAGGGCGTCCACGTCTCACCGTCATCGGATGACTGCTCGAAAAACTGCCTGACACGGCCGTCAGCCAAGGGTGTCCAGAGACCCCGAAATGGCGCCGTAGTGCCGTTGGCGACGTAATGAATGGTCCCGGTCAGCAGCATACCGTCATCGGTCATGCCACCGCGAATATTGATCTGGCTGCCGCCGGCGGCATTCCAGATCTGCACCCATTCATCGCTGGTCTTGTCGACATAATTGATGCTCATGCCGGTGCCGCCACTGGCGCTGCTCCAGTTCTCGATAAGGACGCAACCGCGCTGGGCGCGCTCTATGACGTTACTACCGGCCAATGCCCCGCCGGCAACATGAACGTCCCATTCGCCGACCCAGAAATCGAACGCGGAAAACAGCTCGTCATGTTCACAGGGGAAAGCCTGGATCGACATCGTGGCGACAAGCGCATCGTATGCCGCACGACCTTCGAGGGTTGCGAGCAACGGGTCGCCCGTTATGAAGTTGACCGCGGTAAACCCGCTCGATGCCAGGGCCTGCAGTTCTGCGACGGCGGCATCGGCGTCATCCGAAAGCACGTTGAGTCTCGCCCGTTCAAAACTGATGCGCACGGGCGAGAATTCCAGCGCTTCTGCCCTGGCCAGCGCTGTGAATGCGGCATCATAGCGCTCAGCCTGTCTTGAGCTGACTGCCAGCTGAAACCAGGCCACCGCATCCTCGGGGTCATCGACCGTGCGGGACGCATAGGCATCAGCCGCGGCAGCCCAGTCACCCGCCGCGAAAAGACTGTCCGCATCCTGCTCCGCTATCGCGGCAAAAGGAAAATAAAATACTATAATTATTAATAGCTTATTCAATTTTTGTATATTTTGCATTAAGTGTAACCCAAGGCATCCCGGGGTAATCAGACCGCCATCGAAGCGCGACGTTCGAAATAAGACACACACGCCAAGAGCTGAATATGGGGTGCGCGCGCTCATATTTCAACGCGGTTCCGGCTGGCAGGTTGAATCCTCGGTGCACTGCAAGCACAATTCGCCGTCGTTCGTTCAGACACTGGAGAGGTGGCAGAGCGGTTGAATGCACTGGTCTTGAAAACCAGCAAGGGTTAGTAGCCCTTCGTGGGTTCAAATCCCACCCTCTCCGCCAATTTGATGCCCCCGTTAACGGGGGTTTTTTTCAGGGAATCCGCGATGTCCAACATTCTGATAACCGGCTGCAATCGTGGCATAGGCCTGCAACTCGCAAAACAGTTGCAGGAGCGTGGCGAAAACGTCATCGGCGTTTGCCGGACAGGCAGCGCCGAGCTCGACGGCCTTGGCCTGCGGGTCATCGACGGCATCGACGTCGCTGATGCGGACGGCATCAAGAAACTGGTTGTCGAACTCGGAGACCTGCCGATAGACATCCTGATCAACAACGCCGGAATTCTCCGCGGTGACGCTTTCGGCGAACTCGATTACGACGACATGGTGCTGCAATTCCGGGTGAACGCCCTGGGTCCGCTGCGCGTCACCGAAGCGCTTGCCGCCAATCTGCACGAAGGCTCAAAGGTCGCCATCGTGACCAGTCGTGTCGGCTCCATCGAAGACAATGGCTCCGGAGGTAACTGGGGATACCGGGCCTCGAAAGCCGCCGTGAATATGATCGGCAAGAACCTGATGCACGAACTGAAACCGCGTGGAATCGCCGTCGCGCTATTGCATCCCGGGCTGGTCGCGACCGAGATGACGGGCGGTCACGGGATTGAAACTTCGGAATCGGCACGCGGTCTGATTGAACGCATAGACGACCTGAACATGCAGAACACGGGCAGCTTCTGGCATGCAGAAGGCTATGTTCTACCCTGGTAGCCCGGTCTTGAAAACGCGTGAAGCACCCTGACCTCTCGTTTATTGATGCTAAACTGGCTGACTAATTATTTAGGAGTTGCACGAATGCAGAACAACATGAATTCACTGGCCCCGGTTGCAAGCCTTGCGGTAAGTGACCGTTCCGAATTTATCTGGAAGTGCTATGCGCACGTAGTCGGTGCCATCCTCGCATTTGCCGGAATCGAGACATATTTGTTCCAGTCGGGCGTCGCATGGGCGATAGCCGGGCCGATGATGCAAAGCCCGATGCTCGTGCTGATGGCGTTCATTGCCCTTAGCTGGGGTGCGAGCCACCTGGCGCATCGGCTTGAGTCGAAGGCGTCGCAATACGCGGCGTTCGGCGCTTTTGTCTTTGTTTGGTCAATCATGTTCGTGCCCATGCTGGCAATAGCGATGGTGAAATCCGCTGAAGCCGGCTCGAATATTGTCGAAAGTGCGGCAACCGTTACGATTTTCGGCTGTGTTGCGCTGATCGCGACGGCAATGATCACGCGCAAGGACTTCTCGTTTTTGCGCGGCATTCTGGTGTGGGGCTTCTTTATCGCGCTGGGACTTATCGGCGCCTCGTTCCTGTTCGGCTGGAATCTCGGTACCTGGTTTTCCGTCGGGATGATTGGATTCGCCGGTGTTGCCGTGCTCTATGACACGTCGAACATCATGCACCACTACCCACAGGACAAGTACGTCGCTGCATCGATGGCGCTGTTTGCATCGATCGCAATGATGTTCTGGTACGTGCTGAGGCTGTTTATCAGCCGCGACTGAGCTTCGTCAGGCCGCCCATGTACGGCTGCAATACCGCGGGGACCCGGATACTTCCGTCTGCGTCCTGGTAGTTCTCCATGACCGCGATGAGCGCGCGGCCGGCCGCCACGCCGGAACCGTTCAGCGTGTGAATGAGCTCGGGCTTGCCGGTTTCGGGATTGCGCCAGCGAGCCTGCATTCGTCGTGCCTGGTAATCGTTGTAGTTACTGCAAGACGATATCTCGCGGTATTTCTGCTGGCCGGGCAACCAGACTTCGATGTCGTAGGTCTTGGTCGAGCCGAATCCGATGTCGCCCGAACACAAGGTGACAACACGGTACGGCAGCTCGAGCCGCTGCAATATGACTTCGGCGTGCCCGGTTAACTCCTCCAGCGCGGCAGCCGATTTGCCTGGCTCAACAAACTGCACCAACTCGACCTTCTCGAACTGATGCTGGCGAATCATGCCGCGCGTGTCCTGCCCATAGGACCCCGCTTCCGATCGAAAACAGGGCGTGTGCGCGACGAATCGCACGGGCAGCTGGTCCGCTTCCATGATGGCGTCGCGCGCCAGGTTGGTCACGGGTACTTCGGCCGTGGGTATCAGGTAAAACGGCGTCTCCGTTTTCGTCTGAAACAGGTCTTCCTCGAATTTCGGCAATTGTCCCGTGCCGACAAGGGCCTGTGCCTGCACAAGATAAGGCACATAGGCTTCTTCGTAGCCATGCTCGCTCGTGTGCGTGTCCAGCATGAACTGGATCAGAGCACGCTGCAGGCGCGCCAGTGGACCCCGCATGACGGTAAACCGCGCACCGGAGATACGGCTGGCAGACTCGAAGTCCAGCAGACCGAGACTCTCGCCGAGATCGATGTGGTCTTTTGCCGGAAAGTCCAGCACCGCCGGCTCTCCCCAGCGTCGCACTTCCGTGTTGTCGGACTCCGAGGTACCGACGGGTACATCATCGGACAGCAGGTTTGGCAGACCAAGCTCGATGTCGTTTAGCGCTGCCTGTACTTCCTGCAGCGCAGACTCGTTACCGTCGAGCTTGTCACCCAGCTCCTTGACTGCTGCCAGCAAGGGCTCGATGTCCTCGCCCTGCGCTTTCGCTTTGCCAATGTTCTTGGCGCTGTTGTTGCGTTCGCTGCGCAAGGCTTCTGTTTCGACCTGCAGCGCTTTGCGACGTTCTTCAAGCGCCAGATAGGCCTCGGTATCAAATACGAATCCGCGCCGGGCCAGGTTGGCAGCAACTTCGGCTGTGGATTGGCGCAGTAGCTTTGGATCAATCATTTTTCTTGCTTTCTATGAGGTTTATCGCGATGTCGGCGCTCAATTTCTTCGAGCTTTTCGCGGATCCTGATCTCCAGGCCACGAGGCACGGGATGATAATACTTCACCGGGCTCATGTCGTCGGGAAAGTACTTCTCGCCAATGGCGACGGCGCCGTCTTCGTCGTGCGCGTAGCGGTATTCATCGCCGTAGCCGAGGTCCTTCATCAATCGCGTCGGCGCGTTTCGCAAATGCATGGGTACGTCGAGCGAGCCGTGTTTCCTGGCATCGTCCATCGCCGCTTTCGACGCCGTGTAAACCGCGTTGCTCTTCGGCGCACAGGCAAGGTAAACGACAGCCTGCGCCAGTGCCAGCTCGCCCTCGGGACTGCCAAGCCGCTCGAGCACTTCCCAGGCATTGAGCGTTAGCTGCAGACTGCGCGGATCGGCATTGCCAATATCTTCGGATGCGACGCGGATCATGCGTCGCGCGATATACAGAGGATCGCAACCGCCGTCCAGCATGCGCATGAGCCAGTACAGCGCGGCGTCAGGGTCGGTCCCGCGCACCGATTTGTGCAGCGCCGAAATCTGGTCATAGAAATACTCGCCCTGCTTGTCGAAACGTCGGCGACTGCCCGACGCGACTTCTTTCACCGTGTCAGCCGTGATTTTGCCGTCCTCGGCAAGGTCCGCGGCAAGCTCCAGCAGATTCAATGCGCGGCGAGCATCACCATCGGCGGCCGAGGCAATGACCTCCAGCGAATCACCGCTGATCTCGAATTTGCCGGCAAGCCCCCGCGTATCATCGAGCAGCGCCCGTTGCAAAACGGCCAACAGGTCATCTTCGGTCAACGACTTGAGGACGTAGACGCGCGCACGCGACAACAACGCGTTATTCAGTTCGAAGGACGGGTTTTCGGTCGTCGCCCCGATGAACGTCAACGTGCCGTCTTCGACGAACGGCAGGAATGCATCCTGCTGTGATTTGTTGAAACGATGTACCTCGTCGAGAAACAGGACCGTTCCGCGATTCCGCATCTGACGATGCTGCTCCGCTTCGGCAACGGCGCTGCGAATATCCTTCACGCCGGCCATGACGGCCGAGAGTGCGATGAAGTGCGAGTCAGTTGTGCCCGCGATGAGTCTCGCCAGCGTTGTCTTTCCTGTACCCGGCGGCCCCCAGAACACCATGGAATGTGCGCGTCCCTGCTCAATGGCACGCAGCAACGGCTTGCCGGCTTCCAGCAGATGTCGTTGTCCCGAGAATTCGGCCAGCGTTGCCGGCCGCATGCGGTCAGCAAGGGGTCGCTCAGTGTCGTTCAGGGGTTCAGAGATAAAAAGGTCAGTCAATGCCCGTGCCAGTCTGCCGCGCTGAGTACCAGTCTTCGACGCGCAGGCTCCAACCACCGAGGCCCGCCATCGCGACTGTGAGGCCGATAATTATACCGGCAGTATTCGCTGCGATGTCGGCCCAGTCAGCCATGCGGTAACCGACCATCCGCTGACAGATCTCGATAACGCAACCGAACAGCATCAACCCGGCTGCAATACGCCAATACGAGGGACGCCGGTATTGCCCGGCAAACCACAGCGCCAGCACAAAGAACGTCGCGCCGTGCAGGATTTTGTCCGAGTTGCCAAACCACGACAGGATTTTCACCTTGTCATCCCAGAACCAGACGGCGGGCATCAACGCGGATAAAAAGACCAGCAAGAGTAAAACAAAATCCGCGATTCGCCAGAAACGCGCATGCCGTAACGGCAACATCAGGGAACGACGTCGCCAGCTACCAATGGAACACCCACAAGGTCCACGTCAATCGGTACGACGAATTCGAAATGATCGGCATCAATAGGCTCGTTGATAACCACATCGTAGAGCGCAACCAGCGTCGTTTGTTCGAGGTTGTCAAAAAACACCATGCGATAGAGCTCACCGTTCAAGAACCCGAGCTCTACGCGATTGAAGCCACTGCCCTCGTCGACGGGACTCATGCGAACCCAGGTCGCGTCACCTTCGACCCTGCTGCCTTCGAACCGGAATTGCTCGAGTGCGTCCTTCGCACCACCCAGCAACAGCGCGGGCGTGTTGCTTAATGCCGTTGCCTGGGGCTTGACCGTGACCTGCTCGAGGTCGACATCGTAGCTCCAGATATTGAGGCCATCGGCAACCAGCCATTGCTCATAGGGATCGGAATAAATCCAGCGAAACCGTCTTGGTCGCTCGATCTCCAGCGTGCCGTTGGAGACCTCGGTGACCGCGCCCTCTGCATCGATCAGCGACTGCTCGAAGCGGCCCTGCATGGTAATAACGTCCGTCAGAAAATCGTTGACGAGCTTTTCGCCGACCTCATCCACGGTCGCCTGCGCCAGCGCGTTCTGTCCGGCTCCGGCGCACAGCACCAAAAATAAAAATAGTCTGATCACGTACTGGTCCCTCGCAAGGCGTGCCGCCCCTGCCTAATCCTTCCAGCTATTCCTCGGCCGCCGCATTCGGTACCAGGATTTCGCGTGTCCCGTTGGGCTGCAGCGGCCCGACAAGACCTGCTGCCTCCATGGACTCGACCATTCTCGCGGCGCGATTGTAGCCGATCTTGAGACGCCGCTGAACGCCCGATATCGATGCTTTCCGAGTATCCATGACAACCTGCACAGCCTGGTCGTACAGCGGATCCTGCTCCGCGTCGGCGCTGTCAGCCGGCATCTTGTCAATTCCTATCAGTCCTGGTGTTGGACCCGAAGGACCCTCGAGAATTTCATCGATATATCGCGGCCTGCCACTTTTTTTCAGCTGGCGAACAACCGCGTGGACCTCATGGTCAGCGACAAATGCACCGTGCACGCGCACCGGCAGTGAGGTACCGGGCGGCAAATAAAGCATGTCGCCGTGACCGAGCAGGTTCTCGGCACCCTGCTGATCAAGAATGGTCCGCGAATCCACCCTGGCCGAGACCTGGAAAGCGATGCGGGTTGGCACATTCGCCTTGATCAGACCGGTGATTACATCGACCGACGGGCGCTGCGTTGCGAGGATCATGTGTATGCCGGAAGCCCGCGCCTTTTGCGCCAGTCGCGCGATCAGCTCTTCGACCTTCTTGCCGACGATCATCATCATGTCCGCAAGTTCATCGATGATGACTACGATATACGGCAACGGAGTCAGGGTCGGATGGACGATGGGCTTGTCTGCATCAAAGATTTCCGGCGGGCGGAATGTAGGATCCTTGATCGGCTCGCCTGCGGCGATGGCGTCTTTCACCTTGCGGTTGTAGCCGCCAATATTGCGCACTCCCAGCCCCGACATAAGACGATAGCGACGATCCATCTCGGCAACACACCAGCGCAGCGAGTTCGACGCTTCTTTCATGTCGGTCACAACTGGCGCCAGCAAATGCGGGATACCCTCATACACCGAAAGCTCGAGCATCTTCGGGTCGATCATGATCATTCGCACCTGTTCTGGCTGCGACTTGTACAGAATGCTGAGCACCATCGCGTTAATGCCGACCGATTTACCCGAGCCCGTTGTGCCTGCTATCAGCAGGTGCGGCATGCGCGCAAGGTCGGCGACCACCGAATTGCCGCCGATGTCCTTGCCCAGCGCAAGCGTCAACGGTGACGCCATGTCGTCATACACGCGGGATTTGAGAATTTCCCCGAGCGTGACCAGCTGGCGCCTTTCGTTCGGTATCTCGAGACCGACAAACGATTTGCCCGGAATAACCTCGACAATGCGCACGCTGACGACAGACAGCGACCGCGCGAGGTCTTTTGACAGGTTGGCAATCTGGCTGACCTTGACCCCGGGCGCCGGATCCAGCTCGAATCGCGTAATAACAGGCCCGGGAGAAACCGATCGGACCTCGACATCGATATTGAAGTCCTTGAGTTTGAGTTCAACCAGGCGCGACATCGCCTCGAGTGACTCCTCCGAGTAGCCGTGTTTCTGCTCGGGCGGATCATCGAGCAGTGACAACGGCGGCAACTCACCGGCTTCCGGTGGATCGAACAACGGCACCTGTCGTTCTTTTTCCGCACGGACACTGGGTTCGAGCGCAGGCAGTACGGGTTCGATGCGTGGCTTCGTGCGTTTTGCCTTGAGTTCTTTCTGAACCTTGACGATGTCCTGTCGCGCCGCCGCCTGACGCCGGCCTTCTGCCCTGTCCCGCAATTCGCTGATCTTGATTTTGGCTTTTTCGTACCCGGACAGGGACCACTGGCCAATTCGGTCCATGACGTCGATCCATGAAATACCGAGGAACAGCGAGATCGCTGCAACCCACAGGCAGAACAGCAGGGTACTCGCGCCCAGTAGTTTCATTACGCCGACGAGCAGCTCGCCCACACTCGCGCCGATGATGCCGCCGGCCGAATTTGGAAAGCCGGCTGGCGCGAAATGCAGCGACGACAATGCACAACTCGTAACAAGTGTCGCCAGGAATCCGGAAAAACGCAGACCGAAGTCGAGCCCGGTAAGTTCGATCTGGGTCTTCTGTTCCCGATACAACATCCAGCCGAGGTAGAAGATCATGACCGTAAATAGATAGGCCGGGCGACCGAAAAAAGAGAACAGCAAGCCGGCGACCTGCGCACCGAATAAGCCGATGCCGTTGTTAACCGTTGTGTCGGTAGTCGCCTGGCTCCAGCTCGGATCAGCCGGATCATAGGTGAACAACGCATACCAGAGAATCACCGCCAGGGCGCCAAAGACGTACAATGCGCCTTCACGCAGGGCCCGATGAACCTGGGATGACAGTCGTGTTTCCGGTTGTTTCGCTTTTGAGACTCTTGCCATTAAGAAACTATTTTCCCTACACTAGCCGAAGGACGCGCTGTTCCGCATATAGCTTGCCCGCATCATCGCCCTTGAAAGTCGTCATTGGAACCGCATTTCCGGGGTCTGCGCGGGCAGATCAGTGCATCGCAAATTTACGGATAAATTATACATGAGTGACTTGAAACATTGCCGGGTTCTGATCCTGGGGTCCGGGCCAGCCGGCTATTCCGCAGCCGTCTACGCCGCCAGGGCTAATCTCGACCCGGTGATAATTACTGGCGTGGAACAAGGCGGCCAGCTCATGACCACGACCGATGTCGACAACTGGCCCGGCGACGTTGAGGGCTTGCAGGGCCCCGAACTGATGGACCGCATGCTGCGTCACGCCCAGCGCTACGATACCGAGATCATTAACGATCACATTCACAAAGCGGACCTGTCGAAGCGACCGTTTCGGCTCGACGGCGATTACGGCAGCTACACCTGTGACGCACTGATTATCGCCACCGGCGCAACGGCGATGTACCTGGGCCTGCCTTCGGAAGAAGCCTACAAGGGCCGCGGCGTATCCGCCTGCGCAACCTGTGACGGTTTCTTCTATCGCGGCAAACCCGTTGCCGTCGTCGGAGGCGGCAATACGGCCGTCGAAGAAGCGCTCTACCTGAGCAACATCGCGTCCAGCGTCACGCTGGTGCATCGTCGCGATGCGCTGCGTGCCGAGAAAATCCTGCAGGACCATCTGTTCGAGAAAGAACGCGATGGCAACGTCGAAATCCAGTGGGACCATGTCGTTGACGAGGTGCTCGGCGACGACTCGGGTGTGACCGGACTTCGTATCCGCAGCACCAAGGACAAATCTCAGACTAAGGATCTCGACGTCGATGGCGTGTTCATTGCTATTGGCCATAAACCGAATACAACGTTGTTCGAGGGCCAGCTCGACATGAAGAACGGTTACATCATCGTCAAGTCCGGCATTGCCGGTGACGCAACGGCCACCAGCGTGCCCGGAGTTTATGCTGCCGGTGATGTCGCCGACCAGGTGTATCGACAGGCCGTAACGTCAGCCGGTGCCGGATGCATGGCCGCTCTCGATGCAGAGAAATACGTCGATGCACTCGCGAGTCAGGATGCGGCGACGGGCGACGCTGCCGCTTAGGGCCGCGGTGCCCAATGAAGGTCACCGTCCACGACAGCATCGCCGATATTGCGGCCAGTGACTGGAATGATCTCGCTGGAAACGATTACCCGTTCCTGCGCCACGAGTTCCTGAACCTCGCCGAACAAACACATTGCGTCGCGCCCGCCCATGGCTGGACTCCACGACACCTGACGATCGGCAAGAAAGGTCAACTTCGCGCGGCAATGCCGCTGTATGAGAAAAGCCATTCCTGGGGCGAGTTCGTGTTCGACTGGGCCTGGGCGCGCGCTTACGAACAGGCGGGCCTGCGTTATTACCCGAAACTGGTCTCAGCGGCCCCGTTTACGCCCGCACCCAGCCGCCGACTGCTGCTCGCCGACCCGGAAGACACGGAAGCTGCGCATGCGCTGATCGCGGCAGCTATCGCCCTGGCAGGCGAGTCGGAATGTTCCTCACTTCATATTCTTTTTCCGACAGCGGAGGAAATTCCGTTGCTTGAATCCGCCGGCTTGCTCATTCGGAAGGACTGTCAGTTCCACTGGCACAATCGAGGCTATCGCAACTTCGACGATTTCCTGGCGACCTTTACCGCAGCAAAACGAAAAAAAGCAAAACGCGACCGCCGCCGGGCCGACGAAAACGGCATACGTTTTCGCCGCGTGAAAGGCAACGAAATGGATGACGCGGCATGGACTGTTGTATACACGTTGATCAGTCGCACGTTCATGCGAAGAGGATCCCTGCCCTACTTCAACGAAGCTTTTTTCAAATCCATCAGCGAGCAGTTGCCCGAGAACATTCTTGTCATTATTGCGGAAAAGGAATCCACTCCCGTGGCAGCGGCTGTTTTCTTTGAAAGTGATCGCGTCCTTTACGGGCGTTACTGGGGAAGCGACGGGCACTACGACGCGCTGCATTTTGAAACCTGCTACTACCAGGGAATCGACTACTGTATCGACACCGGAAAACAGGTCTTTGAACCCGGCACGCAGGGGGAACACAAGATAAGCCGAGGTTTCTCGCCGGAAACGACCTGGTCCGCGCACTGGCTGGCGCATCCGGAATTCGCCGATGCGATAAGCAAATACCTCGATGAGGAAGCGCACCACGTCGATCGCTACATGGATGCCGTGGATTCGCGCAGTCCGTACAAGGCGAACGATGAGCAATAACCGCGTCATATGGCTGAGCCCGGATGATCCGCAGGAAGCCTTTCCGCCGGTCGAGACAGCATTGCGCGAACCGGACGGCCTGCTGGCGGCCGGTGGTGACCTCAGTACCGAGCGACTGCTGCGTGCTTACCGCAGCGGCATTTTTCCGTGGTCCGACGAAGGGCAACCGATTCTGTGGTGGTCGCCGGATCCACGCTGCGTTTTCAAAAAAGGCGACTTTCACCTGTCGCGGAGTTTGCGTCGTCATCTGCGGCAATCGACCGCGGAAGTGCGATTCAATACATCGTTTCCGGCTGTCATCCGCGCCTGTGCGGCGCCGAGAGTTTCCGAACAGGAAACCTGGATCACGCCGGATATGATTACGGCCTATGAGCTCCTGCACAGCGAAGGCTGGGCGCATTCGGTCGAGATATGGCGTGACGGATTGCTCGTCGGCGGCCTGTATGGACTGGCGATCGGACGAGCTTTCTTCGGTGAGTCCATGTACAGCGCCGAAGACAATGCATCCAAAATCGCGTTGCTGACGCTCTCGAAAATGATCAATGCCGATAAATTGGGCATCTTCGACTGCCAGGTACCGTCCAGCCACCTGATCAGTCTCGGCGCGACGCTGATTCCCCGCCGTGAGTTCATTGAAATCCTGAAACCGCTGTGTGAACCCGGCACCCGATTTGAAAACTGGCCATCTGCCCCTATATCGATGGAGGAGTTGTTACAGGGATAGTCCAGTATTGCATTGCAATACCCACGCCATTTCTGCACAATTCGCCAGCCTTTTAGCACTAGAGAGAAGCGAGACCCTTGGCGAAAGAAGAAGCCATTCAGATGGAAGGCGTCGTAAGCGAGACGCTGCCCAATACGACCTTCCGGGTAGAACTGGAAAATGGTCACATTGTGACTGCGCATATTTCAGGAAAAATGCGCAAGAACTACATCCGTATTCTCACCGGCGACAAGGTCACGGTGGAACTCACCCCGTATGACCTGAGCAAAGGTCGTATCGTCTACCGCGGGCGTTAAGAACCGCCTCTGACTAACTCTCAGGCAGGTGCTCGAGTTCCTTGAGTACCGGTTCAGCGTTCAACTGCAGATTGCCGTCCGCACCGACCGTTATCTTGACGTGCCCGCCATCCGCGAGACTGCCGAACAGGAGTTCCTCTGCCAGAGGTCGTTTGATCTGCTCCTGGATAACACGCGCCATCGGCCGCGCGCCCATCTTCGGATCGTAGCCGCGTTCCGCGATCCACTCTCTCGCTTCGTCATCCAGTTCCAACGTGACGTTGTTGTTGCCGAGCTTGGCTTCCAGTTCGACCACGAGTTTGTCCACAACCCGTTTGATTGAATCAACGTCGAGTGAGGCGAACTGAATGATCGTGTCCAGCCTGTTGCGGAACTCTGGCGAAAACGACTTCTTGATGACCGTCATGCCATCACTGCTGTGATCCTGCTGGGTAAAACCGATCGACGCGCGACTCATTTCACCTGCGCCGGCATTTGTTGTCATGACGAGAATGATATTTCTAAAATCGGCTTTACGGCCGTTGTTGTCCGTCAGCGTGCCATGATCCATGACCTGCAACAGCAGGTTGAATACCTCGGGATGCGCCTTTTCAATCTCATCGAGCAAGACGACCGCGTGCGGGTTCTTGCTGACTGCCTCGGTCAGCAGACCACCCTGGTCGAAACCCACGTAGCCCGGCGGCGCACCGATCAGGCGAGAGACCGTATGTCGTTCCATGTACTCCGACATATCGAAACGCAGCAGTTCGACGCCCATCGACATCGCCAATTGACGGGTCACCTCGGTCTTGCCGACGCCCGTTGGTCCCGCGAATAGAAATGCCCCGATTGGCTTCTCTTCTTCGCGCAGCCCGGAACGCGACATCTTGATCGAACTGCTCAACGCCTCGATTGCGCGATCCTGACCGAAAATCGTCAGCTTGAGATCCCTTTCCAGGGTACGCAGTGCATCGCGGTCGGAAGCAGAAACGCTCTTGGCGGGAATGCGCGCCATTTTTGCCACGATGTTCTCGATCATCTCGACGGTGACAAGCTCGCTGCGCTCGGCGACGGGTTGCAGCCGGAGATTTGCGCCGGCCTCATCCATGACGTCGATCGCTTTGTCGGGAAGATGCCTGTCGTTGATGTGGCGTGCCGACAATTCCGCGGCAGTTTCCAGCGCCGCGTTTTCGTATCGAATGCCGTGGTGCTCTTCAAACCGGGACTTCAGCCCCTTCAGAATGGCCACGGTTTCCTCGATGCTCGGCTCGGGGACATCTATTTTCTGAAATCGTCGTGCCAACGCATGGTCTTTCTCGAAAATACCGCGGTATTCCGCATAGGTCGTGGATCCGATGCAGCGGATTTCACCATTGGCAAGCACGGGTTTGATCAGGTTACTCGCATCCATGACCCCACCCGAAGCGGCCCCGGCGCCAATAACGGTATGAATTTCATCGATGAAGAGAATTGCACCGGGATCTTCGCTGATTTCAGCGATCACGCCCTTCAGGCGCTTTTCGAAGTCTCCACGGTACTTGGTGCCGGCAATCAGCGTACCCATGTCGAGCGCATAAATCGTACTGTCACGAAGCACTTCCGGAACCCGCTCTTCCGTGATCATGCGGGCCAGGCCCTCGGCCAGCGCCGTCTTGCCAACCCCGGCCTCGCCCACGTACAGAGGGTTGTTCTTGCGGCGGCGGCACAGGATCTGGACCGTGCGCTCGATCTCCAGTTCGCGGCCAATCAACGGATCGATTTTCCCCTGCATCGCCTGCTCATTGAGATTGGTCGCATACATGTCGAGTGGCGATTTCTCGACTTCGGCGTCCGACTCGAGCTGCGCCTCGGCCTCCTCATCGCCACCGTCGCCCGGGACCTGCGGCAATCCGTGAGATATGTAGTTCACGACGTCGAGACGCGTGATGTCCTGCAAATTGAGGAAATAGACCGCCTGCGATTGCTTTTCGCTGAAAACCGCCACCAGCACGTTGCTTCCGGTGACTTCTTTCTTGCCGCTGGATTGCACATGGAATACCGCGCGCTGCAGCACCCGCTGAAAGCCCAGCGTCGGCTGCACGTCGGTGTCATCGTCGTCAGCCAGCTGCGGTGTCTGTTCATCGACGCATTCGGCCAGCTGGCGGCGCAACTCGGGAATATTCGCTTCGCAGGCCTTGAGGATCTCATGCACTTTTGGAATATCAAGCAGCGCCAGCAGGAGATGCTCTACCGTCATGAACTCATGACGGCGATCCCGCGCGCGTTGAAATGCCTCATTCAAACAAAATTCAAGCTCACTGCTGAGCATAGTGCTGCCTCATTGCCAGTTCAGGTCTCTTCCATAGTACAAAGTAAGGGATGCTGATGCTGCCTTGCGATACCCATTACCTGCGCCACCTTGGTCTCTGCGATTTCAAAATTGAAGACTCCGCAAACACCCCTTCCTTTCGTATGTACTTCTAACATGACCTGCGTCGCTCGCGTACGTTCCATGCCGAATATGGTTTCGAGTATATCCACAACGAACGCCATGGGCGTAAAGTCATCATTCAGCAGGAACACGCGGTACAGCGGCGGCTGCTTGAGTTTCGGACGCGCCTCTTCAACAGCGAGGTCATGGCTGTCATTGCGCTCATTGTCGTTCGGATTCTCACTCATCGCTTACACGGCATGCCAGGTAGCCAGTTAATGCCCAAATGTGCGGCCAGATACGAGAAAATCAATATGCCAGCCGTAAGCACGTTATTATATATGGGCCTGTCGCTGCGTCCCTGTTTTCGGGCACAATTAGGGGCGCTTGATTACGGTCAGGCCGCCAATTCAAGAGCTTATCTTAATTTTAGGAAATGCGGGTATATCCTTGCCAAATATAGTATTTTTCGCCTATTTCGACTTGTCGTTGCGGAGCATCAACCCGTATCATCGGGCCGCTGCGTTATTAAATAGATCAAGGTACGGAAGTTAGCCGGGCGAAACATGATCACTAAAGCCAATTGGTCCGATCTTTCCAGCATGGACGGCAGCAATGCGCTGTCGGCTGTTAACCGGCTGTTACCCCCGTGGGTCAGCCTGCTACTGGTCGTCGCCATTGCCTGGCAGATCGCGAAGATCATCTGGATGCTCGTGCCTGCGCCCGCCGCCGGCGTCACCGTGCCAGTGCCGGCATCCATGCCATCCGCCAGCACGCAAACGACAACATCCGGCGATGTTCTGGCGATTGTGGATGCTCATATGTTCGGCCTTGCGGATGTTGATGCCGTAGACACGACCGCCGCGCCGGCGGTCGACGAAAATCTGAGTGATACGCGGCTGACCAACCTGTCGCTCAAGGGCACGGTTGCCTCGGAAATTGCGGAATTTTCCGTTGCCATCATCTCCGATGGGAACAACGAAGAAAAAGTCTATGCGATTGGCGACCCGATCGGTTCCAGCGCGAAACTACACGCGGTATACGCGGATCGCGTGGTACTGAACGAAAACGGCGTTCTCACGAACCTCAAACTGCCGAAGGAGTTTACAGCGAGCCAGGCGGCAACCGCACGTCGTACGACCAGAAGTACTCGTCAGACGGCAGCAAATGCACAGAGCATTCAGGCCGTCGTGTCGCAGAACCTGACAAAGCTTTCGGATGTCATTCGCCCGACACCCTATTTCGTGAATGGCCAACAAAGTGGTTACCGGGTGTATCCCGGCCGTGACCGGCAACAATTCACGGCGCTCGGGCTAAGGCCCGGCGACCTGATCAAGGATATCGATGGGCAGTCGCTGACCGACCCGACCCAGGCGATGCAGATTTTTCAAGCACTCGGCACTTCAGAACAAGTGACCGTTACTGTAGAACGCAATGGACAGCCCGAAACCATTGTTCTGAAGACCAGTCAACTCGACCTGGGTGGCGAGCAAACCAAATGAATCGAAAAACAAGAACCCCGAACCGCGGATCTGTCCGCCTGCTGCTGACGACCCTGGTGTTGTCCATCGCCTCCATCGCATGGGCCCAGGAGGCGGACGTCACGCTGAACTGGAAAGACGCCGACATCCGCAAAGTCGTGGAAGCGGTCAGTGAAGTTACCGGGAAAAACTTCATCCTCGATCCGCGTGTCACCGGCAAGGTGACCCTGTTGTCGTCTACGCCGATGTCACCTGACGCGTTTTACGAGGCTTTTCTCTCGATTCTCCAGGTGCACGGTTATGTCGCGATTCCCAGCGGCGACCTGATCAAGATCATTCCGGACGCTACGGCGCGACAATTTGCAGGACCCATCGGCACGACTGGCCTGGCCGGACCAGACGACCTGGCAACCCAGGTCATACAGGTTCGCAATGTCGGAGCCACCCAGCTCGTTCCGATCCTGCGGCCCCTGATTCCGCAGTATGGCCACATGGTGGCGCATGCCGGGTCCAATATGTTGATCATCTCGGATCGTGCAGCGAACGTCGCTCGCATGGTCAACATTATCCGCCGTATCGACCAGGCGAGTGATGAAGACATCGAGGTCGTAACGCTGCAACACGCTTCTGCCGCCGAGATCGTGCGCATCATGACCGCGCTGTCGCAAACGCCGCGTTCCGACGGCGCGCCCGTTACGACAAGCCTTGTCGCCGACGCACGCACCAACAGCGTGTTAATCGGTGGCGACAAGTCGGAACGCTTACGCCTGCGAACGCTGATCGCGCACCTCGACACGCCGCTCGAGGACGGCGGCGATACACCAGGTTCGCTACCTGCGTTATGCCGATGCCGAGGAACTGGCGACGAAGTTGCAGCAACACTTTACGACACAGGCCAGCGGATCGGCGGCGGCCGGTGCCGCAGGATCCGCGTTGGCCGACAAGATCAGCGTTTGGGCAGACACACAGACCAACGCCATCGTTGTTAACGCACCGCCGAAGATGATGCGTTCGCTGACGCAGATCGTCGACAAACTCGATATCCGCCGTGCGCAGGTGCTGGTCGAAGCGATTATTGTCGAAGTAATTGCTGATAATAAGAACGAATTGGGCACCTCGTGGGCTATCGAAGGCACTGGTTCGAACACGCCCATTGCGGTTACGAATTTTCCGGATTTTCTCAGCGGCGTAGTACAAGTCGGCAGTGCCGCGGGAAGTGGCGTCGTCACTGATCCGTCAGGGCTGATTGGTGAAGGCATTACAATCGGCGTCGGTCGTATCAGCGATTCCGGAGTCAGCTTTGCTGCTATTTTGAAAGCCGCACAAGGTGATGCAGATACCAACATCATCTCGACGCCTTCCATCGTTACTACCGATAATGAAGAAGCCAGTTTGAATGTCGGGCAAGAGGTGCCATTCGTGACCGGCTCATTCACGAATACGGGCGGTACCTCCGGATCGGTAAATCCGTTCCAGACCATCAATCGCGAGCAGATTGGCGTAAAACTCAAGATCACCCCGCAGATCAATGAAGGTGATTCCATGGTGCTCGCGATTTCGCAGGAAATCTCGAGTATCGCCCAGTCAGCTGGCGGCGCCGTCGACCTGATTACGAATCAACGCATCGTAGAGACGACGGTCATCGTCGATGATGGCGAAATACTGGTTCTTGGCGGGTTGATTGAGGACCAGCTTCGTGAAAGCGACCAGCGGGTGCCGGTTCTGGGCAGGATACCCCTGCTCGGCAATCTTTTTCGCTCCAGAAAGACCGAAAAGGTAAAAACCAACCTGATGATTTTCATTCGGCCGACAATACTGCGCGATGCAAGAACAACTGCATTTGAGACCAACCAGAAATACAACATGATTCGCGAAGTTCAAAAGGGCCAGCAGGGTAACGACATACAGTTGATGCCGGGCGAACAACGCCCGATGTTGCCGCCGATCGACGAATACACGTCACAGGAACCGGCCGGGGAAGAAAAACCGTAAACGACATGGAAGCCAGCAGCGAAATCGTTCTCGAGACGGAAACCGTTGAATTGACGGATGCGCATCGCCGCAGCCTGCCCTATTCGTTCGCGAAACGGCACGGCATATTGATTCGTAAAATCGATGAGCATGAGGCCGACACGGTATGTCGCAGCGGCGTGTCTCCGATGAGCCTGGCCGAGGCACGTCGATTCGCCGGGATACCATTGAAACTGTCCCGCGTTTCTGCCGAAGTGTTTGACACGATGCTGCAGGACTTTTACGAGCAGGACCGCACCAAAGCGTCGCAGATGGTCGATGGACTCGATGAAGAGTTCAACCTTACGCAGGTCGCCCAGGAACTCCAGGGGCCGTCCGACCTGCTCGAGAGTGACGACGACGCGCCGATCATCCGATTCATCAACGCCGTGTTGACTGAAGCGATCAAGGAAAATGCGTCGGACATACATATCGAGCCGTATGAAAACCGCCTCGGCGTTCGCTTCCGTGTGGACGGCGTGCTCAAGGAAATTTTGCAGACCCGGCGTGCGCTGGCGCCATTGGTCGTCTCGCGCATCAAGGTCATGTCGAAACTCGATATCGCCGAGAAGCGCCTGCCCCAGGACGGCCGCATCTCTTTGCGCATCGCGGGTCGAGCCGTCGACGTTCGCGTTTCAACCATGCCCTCCGGTCATGGCGAACGCGTGGTACTGCGATTGCTCGACAAACAGGCCGGTCGCCTGGAGTTGACTTCCCTGGGCATGGACATGGATACGCAGAGAACGATGGACAAGCTGATCCATCAGGCCGCACGGCATCATCCTGGTCACCGGGCCAACCGGATCGGGTAAAACGACAACGCTCTATGCCGCCCTCGAAAGAATCAACGACAACACTCGAAATATCATGACCGTCGAAGACCCCATCGAGTATTTCATCGACGGCATCGGCCAGTCCCAGGTCAATACGAAAGTCGAAATGACGTTCGCCCGCGGACTTCGTGCCATTCTTCGCCAGGACCCCGACGTCGTGATGGTGGGCGAAATTCGCGACCTGGAGACGGCGGAGATCGCCGTGCAGGCAAGCCTGACCGGCCACCTGGTGCTCTCAACATTACATACCAATACGGCGGCCGGCGCAGTCACCCGCCTGCGCGACATGGGCGTGGAGCCGTTTCTGCTGTCATCGAGCCTGCTCGGCGTCCTGGCGCAACGCCTCGTGCGCGTTCTTGACGACAGCAGCAAGATTCCCTACACGGCTCGCGAATACGAGTGCAATTTGCTGGACGTAGATCCGGCCAATCCACCGACTTTGTATCACCCGGGTGAAGAGGCAAACGGTGGTTTCGCAGGACGTACCGGAATCTACGAACTCATCACTGTTGATGATGAAATGCGCGAGATGATTCATGGCGGCGTCAGCGAGCAGGAGCTGGATCGGCATGCCCGCAAAACCAGCCCGAGTATCCGTGCTGACGGGCGCCGCCAGGTGCTGAACGGCACCACGACTCTCGAAGAGGTACTGCGTGTTACGCGCGAGGACTGAGTCGGCTCAGCATCACTGTGCTGGAGCGGCAGGACACTAAATGGGTGCGTTTGAATACGTCGCAATGGACAAGTCGGGCAAGCAGGCGAAAGGCCTGCTTGAAGGCGATACACCGAAACACGTCCGCCAACTGCTCCGCGATCGCAATCTTCTACCGGTAAGCGTCACGGAAGTCGCGCAGCGCGAAGCGCGCCGACAGCGCAGTTTCTCCCTGCGGCGCGGAATGTCCTCGGCAGAGCTTGCGCTGATTACGCGTCAACTCGCGTCGCTCTCGCAGTCGGGGCTGCCGCTCGAAGAAGCTTTACTCGCAGTTTCACAGCAGAACGACCAGCCGCGAACCAAGAGCATGCTCCTCGGCGTTCGCGCCAAGGTCATGGAAGGCCATACTCTGGCTGACGGATTCAGCGAGTTTCCGCAGGCATTTCCGGAGCTGTATCGGTCAACGGTTGCAGCGGGTGAGCAATCGGGTCACCTCGACGTAGTGCTGGAACGGCTGGCCGACTACACCGAGGCTCGCCAGGAGCTCCGGCAACAAATTACCAACGCGCTCGTCTACCCTGTCGCCCTCGTGGTGATGGCCGTAGCCATCATCAGCTTCATGCTGGCAACCGTTGTGCCGAAAATCGTCGGCGTATTCGAAAACACGTCGGCTGAACTGCCCGCTTTGACCACCGGCCTGATTGCGACCAGCGACTTCCTGCGGGCGTACTGGGTATTTGTGATCATCGGATTGTGCGCTGTGGCCTATGCGATATGGTGGGTGCTGCAGAAAGACGGACCTCGGCGCCGCTACCATGCGGCTCTTTTGCGCACGCCGATCGTCGGCCGCCTGACGCGCGGCATCAATACGGCGCGCTTTACGCGCACGCTCAGCATCCTCGCCGGCAGTGGCGTTCCGATTCTGGAAGCCCTGAACATTTCAGCAGAGGTCATCGAAAATCTGCCCATGCGGGACGCCGTTATGGAAGCCACGCTCCGCGTCAGGGAAGGTGGATCAATCAGCAGGTCTTTGGCTACGAGCAAGCTTTTTCCACCGATGATGATCCACCTGATTGCCAGCGGCGAAGCCGGCGGGCGCCTGGAGGAGATGTTGTCGCGGGCTGCTGCCGGGCAGGAACGTGAAGTGAACGGCCTGATCGCGGCTTTGCTCGGAATTCTGCAGCCGCTGCTTATTGTCTTTATGGGGGCCATCGTGCTGACGATAGTGCTTGCAATTTTGCTCCCGATCTTTGAAATTAATAACCTGATTCGCTAATAATATCGACTGACCTGCTTGTTGCTGGAGACTGATGCGATGAACGGTAAGAATGACGACATCGATGACGATATCGATGACGACTCATCCGACGATACTCTGACCTCGACTGTCATCCTGTCCGATGACGATGATGATGACGACGATGTCGGTGGTGACACGACCATCGAAATGGATATAGAGAGACTGGTAGCAAAGCTCGACGCCAGCGACAGCGAGGATGTTCACCGCAGGGCGGAGATTCGTCGCAGGCTGGAAGAGCTTCGTGAGCAGCGTCAGCAGGAGCTCGACAGCACGTTCAACTTCAACCTCGATGACGACGTGTGATCGTTCTGATCAGTGAAAATCCCGGGAACGCACCGCCAGGTTGCCGAGCATATTAGTGTGATCAATTAATCGATTTGCGATCACGTGTATCACTTTCCCCTCAATCTGCAGTTCTCCCGCGACACCGAGCAAACGCGCGTTCAATAGCGCTGCACGGTACTGCTCGGCGACCTTCTTCCAGAGGACGAGATTGATCTGCCCTGTCTCGTCTTCAAGCGTGACAAACGTGACGCCACTTGCCGTACCCGGCCGTTGCTTCGTAATCACAAGCCCTGCCACGTTGATCTTTTGGCCATTGTCCATGCCGGGTAACTGCTGTGCAGACACATAGCGGTAGCGGTCAAGATGGCTCCTGAGCAGGCAAATCGGATGCCGCTCAAGGCTCAGGCCGGTACTCTGATAATCCGCAACGATATTCTGCCCCTCCGTCGGCCTTCTTAAGAGCGGCGTCGCTTCATACCGATCCATTGACGGAAACAACGGCATGGGTTTTTCGGCTCCGGAAACAGCCCAACGCGCTTTGTGCCGATCGCCGGAAAGCGATCGTAATGCACCTGATGATGCCAGCACGCCGAGCTCGCGCTGATCGAGCCCTACACGCTCGAGCAGCTGCTGCACCTGCCTGTAGGCTCCCGATCGTCGCTCTGCAACGATTCTCTGCCCTGTCTTCCCGGACAGTCCCTTGACCATTCTCAAACCCAGCCGCAGTGTTGCGGCCCCCGTGTCATTCGCTTCCAGCGAACAGTCCCACTGGCTGCTGTTGATGTCGACAGGCTGCACGGACACACCGTGCCTTTGCACATCCTGGACCAGTTGCGACGCCGAATAGAAACCCATCGGCTGGCTGTTCAAGAGCGCGCAGACGAATGCTGCTGGTTCATGACATTTCAACCACGACGAAATGTACACGAGCAGCGCGAAGCTCGCGGAATGCGATTCGGGAAACCCGTATTCGCCAAAACCTTCAATCTGGCGAAATATCTGTCGCGCAAACTCCTCCTCATAGCCACGCTCACGCATACCCGAAATCAGCTTGTCTTCAAATCCGCCGAGGCCACCGCGGCGCTTCCATGCGGCCATGGCACGCCGTAACTGATCCGCCTCACCGGGCGTGAACCCCGCCGCTACGACGGCGAGTTGCATGACCTGCTCCTGGAAAATCGGCACACCCAGCGTGCGTTGCAGCACACCTTTGACGTCATCGCTCGGATAATCGACGGCTTCCTCACCATTCCGCCGGCGCAGATACGGATGCACCATGTCACCCTGGATGGGGCCAGGCCGGATGATCGCCACCTCGATCACCAGGTCGTAGTAACAGCGTGGCTTAAGCCTGGGCAACATGGCCATCTGTGCCCGAGACTCAATCTGGAAAACGCCCATCGTGTCGCCGTCGCAGATCATGTCATAAACCCGCGGATCTTCAGCGGGCACGTTTGCGAGCGTGTACTGTCGGCCATCGAAGTCACGTATCAGATCGAAGCTGCGGCGTATCGCCGTCAACATGCCGAGACCGAGTACATCCACCTTCAGCAAACCCAGTTCTTCAAGGTCATTCTTTTCCCACTGGATAACCGTTCGATCCGGCATCGCGGCATTCTCGATCGGCACGAGTTCGTGTAACGGCGCATTGGAAATCACGAATCCACCAACGTGCTGAGAAAGATGCCGGGGAAAGCCGATCAACTCCCGGACGAGATACAGAAGTCGCCTCATAACGGGACTGTCCGGGTCGAGGCCGGCCTCGAGAATGCGGCTGTCGTCAACTTTGTGCCCGTCCCACCATTGCATTGTTCGCGACAAGCGGCTGATCTGCAGATCGCTCAGGCCCAGCACTTTACCCACATCGCGTAACGCGCTGCGTGGCCGGTAGGTGATGACGGTCGCCGCCAGTGCTGCCCGCTCACGACCGTACTTACCGTAGATGTACTGGATAACCTCTTCACGACGCTCATGCTCGAAGTCGACATCGATGTCAGGGGGTTCGTTACGTTCTTTGGAGATAAAGCGCTCGACCAGGGTTTCCATGCGCCCCGGATCGACTTCGGTGATCCCTAAGCAAAAACAAACAGCAGAGTTTGCCGCCGAGCCACGTCCCTGGCACAGAATGCCCTGTGAACGCGCAAAGCTGACGATGTCATACACAGTCAGAAAGAAGGGCTCGTATTCAAGGTCGGCAATCAATGCAAGCTCGTGCTCAACGAGTGACGTCACTTTGTGCGGCACGCCCCCGGGCCAGCGACGCCGCTTGCCTTCTTCGGTCAGCTTGTGGAGATACGTTGCCGGCGTTTCTCCATCAGGGACCAGCTCGTCCGGATATTCGTAACGTAATTCATCCAGCGAAAAGTCGATGGTGTCGGCGATATGTACCGTTTCGGCAAGCAGATCGGCCGGATAAATGCGTTGCAGTATCTCAATCGATCGAAGGTGACGTTCCCCATTCGGATACAGGTTAAATCCGGCATTGTCGATCGTCGTGCCATGGCGTATTGCCGTTACGGCATCCTGTAAAATTCGTCGCGACCGACAGTGCATGTGCACATCGCCACATGCCACTAAAGGCAGTTTGAGGCGGCGTCCTTCTTCACGAAGTTTAGCCAGCTGTTCCCGCTGACGACCGTCAGCGAGCAACTCGACGGCAATCCAGAGGCGGTCGCGAAATGTCTCGCGTATCCAGTGGTCTTCGACATCAAGGGTGAACGCCTGGTCCGGTACCCACAGCACCAGGCAATCCGGCAAGCCATTCTCAAACGCCGCACGCGTCAACTCATAGCGACCCTTTTCAGCCGCGCGGCGTGCATTGGAAATCAGCTGACACAGCGCGGCATAACCGTTCCGGTTCTGTGCCAGCGCAACAAGCTTGCGGCCGCTCGGTAACTTAAGCTCTGAACCGATGATCAGTTTCCTGAGACCGAACGCCTTCGCCGCCGAGTGCGCGCGAACAATGCCCGACATCGAACATTCATCGGTGATGGCAAGTGCCGCATAGCCTTGCTTTGCCGCTGTCTCGACAAGCTCTTCGGGATGGGACGCACCGCGTAAAAACGTGAAGTTACTGAGTACGTGTAACTCAGCGTACTGGCTCGACACGGCTATTTACCCAAAGTAGCCGTGCAGGTACCAGGAGGACGATCGCTTGCGGTTACGAAAAACCCACAAGCGCATTCCCGCCGGGTTTACCGCCATGTAATAGTCACGAGAGATGCCCTCCTCATCCCACCAGCCGGTCTCCAGGCGCTCCGGACCGTCAAGCAGCCGTATGCGATCCCCCTGATGCAGCGGGTAACCGCCATCCGCTGGCAGCAAAACCGGCTCAGGCAGAATCCAGAGTGGACGCCGCAAATATCGTCTGACCTCTGACAACGTACTGCTCGCCCAGTCCGACAACAGACTTTGTGCACGCCAGGCATACTGTGGACGATGCTCCGCCACCAGGGCCGTTGAGTGCACTGACTGGTTGCCAATGCGTGCAATGAGGCGCTCAGCAAGTTGCGCAATCGAATAACGTCGCACCTGCCCGGCGGCAGCCGTGCGAAAGTCCAAACGTGCTGACTCGGCCTGCAACGCCTGAGTCATACCACTCCGCAAGCGAACGGCGATCACCGGCTCGGGTAATACCAGTTGATCGAAGCGTATACGCAACAACTCCAACCAGCGCTCAGCCGAACGATCCGCGCGCGCACAACCCAGCCGCAACTCGGTCGCTGCCCCCTTGAGGTGAAAAAAACTGAAACTTAAGCGCTGCGTACCGAGCTGCCGAGCCAGCAGGAACTGCTCATGCAACAACAAAAGTTCGCCGCAAATATTGAGTAACAGCTCGCGATCCGACGTTTCTTCTGTCATTTCATAATCGGTACAGAAACGCTCGGGCGCACGCCAGGCGTTTCGTGGGTCCGGCAAGTGTCCAAGCGCGCGATCCAGTTCGAGCATATGTTGCGCACCAAAACGCCTGACAAACCCTTCCCGCGGCAAACGCAGGCAATCACCAATGTTTGTCACACCCATACCGGTCAAAGACGCGTAAATCCCCTCGGGCCAGCTGAGACTGGCCAGGGGCAGATGGCGTAACTCCCGTTTAAGATTTTGTTCGTCGCGAATACATGCACGGCGACCGGCCCTTGCGAGCCATGTTGCACCCAGCGGTGTCGGCGCAATAGCCAGCGATGCATCAAAACCATGTTGCCGCAGGCCTTTCGAAATTTTTTCCCGCAACGGACGTAAGCCGCCAAACAAACGCAGGCTGCCTGCAATCTCAAGCAACAACACGTCACGATCGGTAATACAGACGAATGACGAAAAGCGCTCCAGCCAGCTTGCCAGTGCCTCAAGCGCCTGTTGTTCCCGCAGCAGGCTGCGTTCTTCAAGTTGCAGCGCAGGTAGCAACGCGAGGGCCGCATTCGCCGACTGCCCCGCCATGACGCCCGCGGCCTGTGCCTGTCTATCCGCCAACAACACGCGATGAATACCCTGCTGTTCTTCAATAACCGCCGTGGCCTCATCCGATGAGCGGCTGGCTTCAAGCGGCAGACCAGGTAGCCAGATGCAAAACCAGAGCCGCTGAACCGACGTGGGTGTCAAAAATAGCGGTTTAACGGGCGGTGCTGGCTCAACGAGCGGCAATGCCTGCTGTACGGCCAGGGGAGTCGGGGCAGCGTCCCGCGCCGTGACGGGTGATTTCCATGCACGAGACATGCTTAAAAGAAGTTATTCAGAATCGTCGGACGACCGCCACGACTTTTCAGGATATGAACACGAGTGCCTTGTGCGCTTGAATGCAGTTCCAGGCGCAGTGCAGCAGCCGACGGTTGCTGACGCGCAGTCATGGGGCGAAAAGCAATCGCCCAGCTATGGCCTTTCTCGGCTGCCAGCTGCAAACGCCGGCTGGCCTGATCATCAAGCATCTCGGTCCAGAACAGCACGGCGGCGCACGTCCCGGAGGATAGCGCCTGCTCGGCCGACCAGAGTATTTCGCTGGCGTCCCTGGGCCGCACGATAAGCATGCGCGACAAATCGATGCCGCTTTGCTGTAGTGCCGGCGGATAAGGTTGGAAAGGTGGCGCTACCCAGGCAATCCAGCCGGGCTCACTGCAATCCGATTGTGGGTCTTCGGCACTCAGCCGGGCCAATGCCGGCATCAGTAAACGTAACTCGCCGATGCCATATTGTTCAGTCAGGATTTCAGTCAGCGCCTCAGGCGGCCAACCTCCCCCGGGCAGGTATCGATCCAGTTCCGGGTAACCGCTCGCCAACCCTGCTTTGCGCTGTGCCTGATTGTGCCCCCGCCAGACGCGCGGGTTCTCCAGCAGTTTGTCGAGTGACGATGACAACTTTCAATTAACCCAGTCAATTAACCCAGTCAATAAACCCGGGTCAATGCAGCGGCAGGCCGTTGCGGATGACGCCAACAACGACGCCTTCGATGACCAGTGCCTGATGCTTGAGGTCGACTACTATGGTTTCGAAGTCTTCGTTTTCAGGCAACAGCGAGACGACCGAACCCGTCTGCCGATAGCGTTTGACGGTCACTTCATCATCGAGACGGGCAACTATGATCTGGCGGCTGCGAACTTCGGGTGTGCGATGCACGGCGACAAGGTCGCCATCGAGAATGCCGGCATTCTTCATGCTCATGCCCTGTACGCGCAGCAGGTAGTGCGGTTTGGGGTTGAATATCTGCGGATCGATTTTGTAATGCGTCTCGATATGTTCCTCCGCCAGGATGGGACTGCCGGCCGCGACCCGACCGACAAGCGGCAAGCCCATCTGGTCGCGCAGGGAATCCTTGAGCTGAATACCGCGCGAGGCGCCCGGCAACAGATCGAGTACCCCCTTGCGCTGCAGCGCCCGCAGATGTTCTTCGGCGGCATTTGCCGACTTGAAACCGAGCTCGCTGGCGATTTCAGCACGCGTCGGCGGCATGCCGGTTTCGCTGATAAACTCTTGAATCATCTCGAGAATTTGCCGTTGCCTGGGGGTTAGTTCGCGCATTTGAACAGTTCCTGTATAGATTCACAGTATCTGGGATTATATACAGTACTTCGCTCAGTGCAAGCTAGGAGC
>CAWJCA010000048.1:0-24264 GCA_963841165.1 uncultured Gammaproteobacteria bacterium
TCACGGCGAAAGACTTCCAGAAGGCAAAAGACTTTCCGCTTGCGTGTAAAGACAGCAGCGGCGCATTGCGTGTCGGTGCTGCAGTTGGCACGGGCTACGATACGGATGACCGCGTGGCTGCGCTGGTCAAAGCCGGCGTCGACCTGGTGGTCGTCGACACGTCGCACGGATTTTCCAAGGGTGTGCTCGAGCGCGTGCGCCGCGTCAAGACGGCATATCCCGACGTGCAGGTCATTGGCGGCAATATTGTTACGGCCGAAGCGGCCGAAGCGCTGGTCGACGCGGGAGCCGACGGCGTCAAGGTGGGCATTGGTCCCGGATCGATCTGCACGACTCGCGTCGTCGCGGGCGTAGGCGTCCCACAGATTTCGGCCGTCGCCGAGGTCGCCGAGGCGATGCGCAAGTCAGGCACGCCACTGATCGCCGACGGCGGCATTCGTTATTCGGGTGATATTTCAAAAGCCCTGGTCGCGGGAGCGCATTCGGTGATGATCGGCGGGCTGTTTGCCGGCACCGAGGAATCGCCCGGAGAGGTAGAGCTTTTTCAGGGGCGCTCCTACAAGTCCTACCGCGGCATGGGTTCGGTCGGCGCCATGGGGCAATCGCACGGATCAAAAGATCGCTACTTTCAGGACGCAACCGAGGAACTCGAGAAGCTCGTACCCGAAGGCATCGAAGGCCGAGTGGCCTACAAAGGTGGCATGGTTGCTATCGTGCACCAGCTCATGGGCGGTGTGCGTGCTGCGATGGGCTACACGGGCTGCGCGAGTATCGACGAGATGCGGACTAAACCGAAGTTCGTACGCATCACCGGCGCCGGCATGACCGAAAGCCACGTGCACGACGTGACGATTACCAAAGAAGCGCCAAATTATCGCGTCAAAAATTAAGCGTATGCATCCCGATATTCACGCCGACAAGCTGCTGATTCTCGATTTCGGCAGCCAGTACACGCAGTTGATTGCTCGACGCGTACGCGAGTGCGGCGTGTATTCCGAGATTCACCCCTGGGATATGTCCGAAGCGGACATCCGGGCATTTGGCCCGCGTGGCGTTGTGCTTTCGGGCGGGCCGGAGTCGGTCAATCTCGATGATCCGCCCAGGGTGTCGCATTCGATATTCGAACTGGGCGTTCCGGTACTCGGAATCTGCTATGGCATGCAGACCATGGCCGCCGAGCTTGGCGGTACGGTCGAGGCGTCCATCCACCGTGAGTTCGGTTATGCCGAGATTTCGCCCGGTGACTCCGGCTTGTTTGGCGGGCTCAGCGACTCGGACGGCGAGCCATTGCTGAAAGTCTGGATGAGTCACGGCGATCGCGTCGAATCGCTGCCGCCCGGGTTTGTGGCAACGGCCAGCAGTCGCAATTCGCCACTGGCCGCCATGGAAGACGCCACTCGGCACTTCTATGGCGTGCAATTCCACCCGGAAGTTACGCACACATTGCAGGGTAAGGAGATCATCCACCGCTTTGTGCGCGATATTTGCGAGTGTGCGGGAGACTGGACGCCCGGCAACATCGTCAAGGATGCGATCGACACGGTGCGCGAACAGGTGGGTGAGGGCAAGGTGCTGCTGGGGCTTTCCGGCGGTGTCGATTCATCCGTTGTCGCGGCGCTGTTGCACGAAGCGATCGGCGATCAATTGACTTGCGTGTTCGTTGATCACGGCCTGCTTCGTCACCACGAAGGCGACAAGGTGATGGACTTGTTTGCAGAACACCTCGGCGTCAACGTCATTCGGGTTCATGCGGCCGAACGTTTCTTCAGGGCACTCGATGGAGTTTCGGATCCGGAAGAAAAACGCAAGATCATCGGCGGCCAGTTCATCGAGGTGTTCGAGGAAGAAGCCGCCAAGCTCAAGGACGTGCATTGGCTTGCGCAGGGCACGATCTATCCCGATGTCATTGAGTCGGCGGGTGCGAAGACGGGCAAAGCGCATGTAATCAAGTCACACCATAATGTCGGCGGACTGCCCGACTACATGCGCATGAAGCTGATCGAACCTTTGCGTGAACTGTTCAAAGACGAAGTTCGCGAAATCGGGATGGAGCTGGGTTTGCCGCGCGAAATGGTATTTCGGCATCCGTTCCCGGGCCCCGGCCTTGGCGTCAGGGTACTCGGTGAAGTGAAACGCCATTACGTGGAAAAACTGCAATACGCTGACGATATTTTCATCGAGGAGCTCTACAAGCACGACCTCTATGACAAGACCAGCCAGGCATTTGCCGTTTTCCTGCCCGTGCGTTCGGTGGGCGTGATGGGCGACGGCCGTCGGTATGACTACGTTATTGCGCTGCGTGCCGTTGAGACGATCGACTTCATGACGGCGCGCTGGGCGCGGTTGCCGTACGATTTTCTGGAGCACGTTTCGTTACGGATCATCAACGAAGTGGATGGCATCTCCCGCGTTACCTACGACATTTCCGGCAAGCCACCGGCTACGATCGAGTGGGAGTAGATGGCTCCGGACTGGTCCGATCAGGATGTTGCGGGCATGCGCGCTGCGCTCGCCGAAGCGGGCGTTGCCGCAGCTGAGGGTGAGGTTCCGGTGGGCGCAGTGGTTATTGCGGACAGCGAAATCATTGCAACCGGCCACAATCGATCGATCTGTGATACCGATCCCAGCGCTCACGCAGAAATAGTCGCACTACGCGCCGCAGCCCGGGCGCAGGACAACTACCGACTCCCGAACGCAACGCTATACGTTACGCTGGAACCTTGTGTTATGTGCGTGGGAGCCATCGTGCAGGCCCGCATCGGACGAGTCGTGTTTGGCGCTTACGACGACAAAGCCGGGGCGCTGGGCAGCGCTACTGACCTGACAGACTCGAAGGCCCTGAATCATCGTTTTGAGATCAATGGTGGTCTGCTGGCCGAGGAGTCCGGCGTGCTGCTGAAAACGTTTTTCCAGTCGCGCCGATAGCCAGGTCTTAGGCCGTCTCTTGCGGCGTACTGGATTCAGTCAGGATGAGAGGCTCATCATCTTCGACGGGCACTTCGACCTCGGGCGGTTCTTCATTCGCGGTCAGCCATTTTAGAATGTTGTAGTAACGGCGGATGTTGCTGACATACAGCACCGGCTCCCAGCCGCGCGCGTAACCGTACGGTAAGCGTGAGTACCATTCGCGCTGTGCCAACAGCGGCAGTGCTTTGCGTACATCGATCCATGAATCGGGATTGCCGCCGTCCCATTCGACGATCATGCGCGCGTCTTTGATGTGATTGAAACCAACGTTGTATGCGGCCAGCGCCATCCAGGTCCGATCCGGTTCGTCGACGGTGTCGGCGACACGCTCGGTCTGTCGCACGAAGTAGCGGGCGCCACCAAAAATGCTGCTCTTCGGGTCAAGGCGGTCATCAATTCTGAGGTAGTCGGCCGTGTCTTGGGTAAGCATCATGATGCCGCGAACTCCTGTCGGCGACACGGCCTGTGAACGCCAGTGGGATTCCTGGTAACCGATTGCCGCGAGCAGTCGCCAGTCGACCCGTGATTCGCGCCCGGCTTGCTCGAACATCTCGCGGTAACGAGGCAAGCGGCTCTCGTAATGGCGAATGAAATTCCGCGTGCCGACGTAATCGAATTTTCGGGTGTGGCCGAAGTAACGCTCCTGCACGCGTGCGAGCATGCCGGATCGCTCTGCGCCGATAAGAAATTCATCGGCACGCGCCAGCAACGAGTCAGCCGTGTCCTTCGGGAAAGCCCAGGCGATCG
Organism: uncultured Gammaproteobacteria bacterium; assembly: GCA_963841165.1. Classification (GTDB taxonomy): domain Bacteria; phylum Pseudomonadota; class Gammaproteobacteria; order Steroidobacterales; family Woeseiaceae; genus UBA1847. The sequence goes on from CAWJCA010000048.1 coordinate 3,715, forward strand.
GGTCACCGATCTCAAGATCCATTGCAATACGAATATCGGGATAGAAATGCCGCTGAATGTTGAAATCCGGGCTGTCTGCGACGGTCAGATCGATTTCGTCCGTCGCAACCTTGGTCAACAGGTCGGCGAACTCGACGTCGGCGTTTTCCGTCCAGGAAAGTTCAGGGTACGCTGACTTCAGTGACGTTAGCAGATCGACATGACTGCTGCCCGCAACGACTTCGATGGAACGACCCAGAATGTCTTCGATGGATCGCGGCTTGCCGGTGCCGAGTTTATAAATGAGATGGACGTTTACGGATTTATAGGGGTGGCCGAAATTGAGGTACTCGCGGCGAGTACTTGTAATCGATAATCCGGCCGCGGCCATGTGCGCCTCGCCGGTAATGAGCTTTGGCATGATTTCGGAAACGCTGGCGACGGTTTCGATGACGAGCGCAACGCCGAGCTCATCGGCGAAGGCTTGCACGAGATCGTATTCGGGGCCCGACGGGCCGGTGGGACTAATGGTGTAAGAGGTCGGGCTGTCGCGCGTGACGACGCGGAGCTGGCCCGTTTCGAGGACCTGCTCGAGGATCGTTGGCGGTGATGAGCATGTCCCGATCAACCCCGCCAGCATGATGATAAGCAAGACACGCACCCGCCAAAGGCTACCCTAGACGGTCGAGGAAATCAGCGAAGACTCGTTCGGGATGCTGACGTAATTGACATTTGTTTCGATATTTGTCGAAATATACAAATGTCTTCGCCACAGCAACCTGTTTTCAAGGCCCTCGCCGATCCGACACGACGTGCGATTCTGAAGCGCCTGCAGGAGGGCTCAGAGACCGCAGGCGAAATCGCCACTGCGTTCACTATCTCGAAGCCTTCGCTGTCACATCATTTCAATATTCTGAAAGCAGCAGACCTTGTGCGCACCGAGAGACGTGGCCAACACATTGTGTATTCACTGAATGCGACGGTATTGCAGGAAGTGATGGCAATGTTGCTGGATATATTTTCTCCGGGCGATTCGTCGCAGGAACAAGATAATGATGGGAGCGAGACCTGATGACCACTGTGCGCACCAACGTGCTTTGTCTGATATTCATCGCGATAACACTCGCGATTGCAGCGTACCTTTATCCGTCTTTGCCTGAGCAGATTCCGACGCACTGGAATTTTGAAGGCGAAGTCGACGGCTACACACCCAAACCTTGGGGTGTGTTGATCATGCCCCTGGCGGCAGTTTTCGCTTTCGTCATTATGAAGCTCATACCCGTCATCTCGCCGAAAGGATTCCGCACGGATCAGTTCACGGGCGTCGTGAATATTTTCACGGTCACACTGGTCGGGTTCATGTCGGCTGTGGCTTTACTGGTCTTGTTGGCGGCCAGCGGACGCAACGTACACATCAACGAAATGATTCTTGCCAGCGTCGGTTTCTTATTCATCGTGCTGGGAAACTACCTCGGAAAAGTGCGAAAGAACTTCTTTATTGGTATTCGAACGCCATGGACGCTTGCCAGCGACGAAGTGTGGAACCGTACGCATCGACTGGGTGGCTGGATTTTCGTTCTGATTGGGTTCTTCATGTTCCTCAACGCCTTTATTCGATTTCCCGAAGGATGGCTGATTGGCTCAATCGTGGTTGTTGCGCTGATTCCAGTTGTTTATTCCTACGTTCTTTACCGCAAAGTCGAAGGCTTCGAAGAAGAGATCCCCGACAACGACTAGATCTGGTCAACCTTGCAGCCATTGCGTACAATCCGCTGCCCCACTGGGACGATCAGAGGAGAGGTGCCAGAGTGGTCGAATGGGCCTGATTCGACCAAACGACGAAGTCGTTTAGGACGCCAGAGGCGCCCCGCAGGGGCGAGAATCGCCTGTAGGCGATTCGAGTCAAATCAGGTGTACTGACGTCCGAAGGACGTCCGTATTATTACACCGCAGAATTAGGAGAGGTGCCAGAGTGGTCGAATGGGCCTGATTCGAAATCAGGTGTACGGTTCTCCCGTACCGTGGGTTCGAATCCCACCCTCTCCGCCGAAAAATACAAAGGCGCCCATTCGGGGCCTTTTGTTTTTCTCGCCGAGTGGGTTGGGATGAGAACCCTGTTCGAGCCAAGCAGCGGCGTAGCCGCCATTGGCGAGGCAGCGCGCAGCGCCCCATCCCACCCTCACCACCAGCAATGCGCAGGCCATCAATAAGTCTCTATGGCGTAAAGACTTGCCGGAACTCGCACCGAGTTGAAGGTCAAACGCGAAATGTATGCCCAGTCGTGGGCATGGGGGACACTGCCATGCAAAAATCAATCCTTGGCTTTCAGACTAATGGTTCTCACATGTTTGCTGGTTGCTCCTCGGCGCCAGCCGAGCCCGGGGAGGGTGGCTACGCGTTGTCAATGTCGGCGATTCACGACAAGCTTCCGGCCTTCCGTTGTTGACGTAATTTCGGACGATGATGTTTCTTACGGGATCGGCATAGGGTACGCGTTCAATCGACACTTTTCCGTGGAGGGTGGCTATCACGACTTCGGCGAACCCATCGGCTTTGCCGGCTGTCCAATAGACGTGTTATGTATTCAGGCGTTCGTCCCTGAGGCTGTGAGCATTGAAGGTTGGTCGGCGTCGCTCGTCGTGACGACATCGCTTACGGAACAGTTGAGTATTCGGGAAAATTGGCTTCATGTCGTGGGACGCCGATGCACGAAGTCCATCCTTGAACGATTCGGGCAACGACCTGCTGTAGCGGGGCTGGAACGCATCAGCGATGGGGCGTGTGCCAGCCAGAAAAAGTCGATCGACATGCAGACCAACCTAGGCGTCATCGATTCTGGACAGACAGCGAACCTGTCTTTACGGGTTTTTGATTCTTCCACTATCAAAGTTCCCTTCACGGGTCCTCTTGTTTTTCTGGCCGAGTGCGGTAGGGGTTTTCGCACCACATGCTGCAAGTTCTTTCAAAAACGCGCTCCGTAAGCCTATACTCTTCTCGAAAGCCATAGTGATCAGCTGATGGCAATAAAAAGAACAGATAAGGGGAAAACAATGAAGAAAGTTTTGACGTTGCTCGTGTCGGGCGGATTATTCCTGTTCGCTGGTATCGGCATTGCAGATGAGCATGAGGGAGAAGCGGAAGAGGCCAATGTGGCTACGCCGTTGGAGATGTTTGCCTGCAAGTACAACAAGGGCAAGGGGCCGGCCGATCTCGACGCCGCGGTCAAGAAATTCAATGCCTGGGGTGATAAACAAGGGATTGATGATTATTCGGCGTGGACGCTGGTGCCTTACTATGCCAGTCCGGAGCAGGAATTTGATGTGCTGTGGATTGGCGGGTCCGAAAAAGCGAAAACGTTGGGCCGCGTTCAGGACTCCTGGCTGGCGACCGGTGCAAAGGAACAGGAAGGATTCAACGAAGCCATCACTTGTGACTCGCACTCTGCTTACGCAGTATTGACGATGAAGAAACCGCCGAAGCGCGACAACCCGTCAAATGTCGTCATTTCATTTTCGGATTGCAATACGGCAGAGGGAACAACGTTCGACGACCTGTATATGCCGATTATGGAGTGGGGCAAGTACAAGGGCGAGAACGGCTCGACCGGTGGTATGTGGGTGTTCTTCGCGGCGTACGGCGGTGGCGGCGAGGAATTCGACTTCAAATGGGTCACCGCGCACCAGAATCTTGAAGACATGGGTGCCGATTGGGATCAGTACAGCGAGAGCGGCTGGCAAAAAGCCAATGAGCTCTTCGCGGGCAAGCTCCGCTGTGATTCGTCGCGCAGCTACCTGGCCACGAACAGGCGCATGGCAAAGGCTGACGACGAGTAAAAACCAAACAGGGTTCCAAAAAAAGGGGCAGACCCGTCATTGGGTCTGCCCCCTTTTTTGTCCGGAATCTGGCATGGGACTTTGCCTTAGTGCGCCGCTCAGGGCGCGTCGTCCATTGATCGGTAATGAAGAAGCTGGCCAACCGCAACGCCTGACCTGACATAAGTTCGCATTTGGAGGCAAACAGCGGCTATTCGCGTGTTAAATTGGCGGTACAAATAATATGGGAAGGGAGGAGCCCAAGATGACCCGACTGATCGTGGGATTGGTGGCAGGCCTGCTGTCACTCGGCGCCTACGCTGCCCCCCCAACTGAATCCAGCGTACAAATCGCCGACCTCAAAGCGCAAAACGTTCGCATAAAAACCCACCCTCGCACCGGTGCGGTTCGCCTGATCGGCGCGTGGCCCCAGGCGCCTCTCATGGTGCCCACAGTAAATGAAGTAACCCGCGCGGATATCGCCGGCATGGAGGCCGTTAAACACTTCGGCCCGATGTTCGGGCTCACCCGCCCGGAACAAGAAATGCGGCTGGTTAGTGAAAAAACCAAAAACCGTGGCGGCTCCCGCCATCGTTACCGCCAGCTTCATAAAGGAATACCCGTTCTCACGGGCGAGCTGTTGGTGAACCTGGATCAATACCGCCGCGTAATCTCCATGACCGGAGAGATCAGCAGCGACCTCGATGTCGATGCCCGGCCCGATATCAATCGGCGCGTGGCGCGCAGGTTGGCACTGGCCACAGTAGCAAAGTGGTACGACGTGAAAAAACCGCGGCTGCGGGCCGGCGGGCCGGAGCTGTGGATCGTCGATCCCAAAGTACTGAAACCCGGGGACCGCGATGCGAGCCTGGTCTGGCGCATCGAAGTGACCGACAAGCAGGAACCTCATGGGATACGCGAGCTGCTTTACATTGATGCAAAAACGGCCGGCATCACGCTGCACATCAACCTGATCGAGCAGGCGAAGAACCGCCGAACTTACACGGCCAATAACACCAGCAGCCTGCCCGGCACGCTGGTCTGTGACGAGAGCGACCCTGACTGTGTGGCGGGGGACAGTGAAGCTCGCAATGCCCACCTGTTCGCCGGTGACACCTATGACTTTTATTTTGACGAACATGGCCGTGACAGCCTGGACGACGCCGGGCAGACCCTGACCTCCACCGTGCACTACAGTGATTTCCTCTGCCCCAATGCCTTCTGGAACGGTACGCAGATGGTCTATTGCGCGGGGCTTGCAGTGGACGACGTGGTGGGCCACGAACTGACTCACGGCATCACAGAAAATACCTCGCAGCTTTTGTATTACTACGAATCCGGTGCCATCAATGAATCGCTGTCCGATATCTGGGGCGAGTTCGTTGATCTCAGCAACAGCGCCGGCGACGATTCTTCGTCCGCGCGCTGGCTGATCGGCGAAGACCTTCCGAGCTCCATTGGCGTCATTCGTGATATGGCCAACCCGCCCGCGATGGGCGATCCCGACAAGATGTCGAGCCCTTATTATTACAACTCCTCGGGCGACAACGGTGGCGTGCACTTCAACAGCGGCATCAATAACAAGGCCGCCTACCTGATGACCGACGGCGATACCTTTAACGGCCAGACCGTCAACGGTTTGGGAATTGGCAAGGTCGCGGACATCTACTATGAGGCACAAACCAATCTGCTCACGTCCGGCTCGGACTATGCGGATCTCCACGCGGCGCTGAACCCAGGCCTGCCAGAACCTCGTAGGCATTGACGGTATCACCAGCGGTGATTGCCTCAACGTCCAGGCCGCCATCGATGCGGTGGAAATGGACACTGACCCGCAGAACTTCCATCCGGATGCTCCCATCTGTATCGGGGGCGATCCTCCCGACGATCTGTTTTTTGATGATCTCGAAAATGGCACCAGCCAGTGGAACTTCGCCAATGTCTCCGGCAGCCCGACTGCGGCGTGGATCCGTGACTTCGGTTATGCGGCTTCCGGTGAGTACATGCTCTGGGGTCGCGACAGTTTCGTCAGTACCGACGGGACGGCAGAGATGAACGTAGACGTGCCTTTGCCCGCGAGCGAAAAGCCGTACCTTCACTTCAAGCACTCCTTCGCCTTCGAGGCGTCGGTCGATTACGATACATTTGAATTGGCCTATTGGGACGGCGGTTTCCTCGAGTACAGCACAGACGGTGGTGTGACCTGGAGTGACGCCGGACCACTCATCGATAGTGGCCAGGCTTACAACGCAACGATTTACGATAACCCGGCCAATCCCAATGCCAACCACCTGGCCTTCGGCGATGAAAGCCACGGTTATGTCTCCACGCGCCTCGATCTGAGTATCCTGGCGGGCCAGAGCGTCCGCTTCCGCTGGCATACCAGCACGGACGGCTCGGTCAGTGGGCCATTCGGCTGGGTGGTGGATGATGTCAGGGTGTACACCTGTGCGAACGAGCCGCCGCCGCCTGCCTATGTGGCGTTCAGCGATGCGACTTACAGTGTCAGCGAAGCCGGTGTCGAGGCGATCATTACCGTCAGCCGCACAGGGGGGGCCAGTACCAGCTTCACGATCGACTACGCGACTAGCGATCTTAGTGCGTCGGCGGGCGCCGACTACACCGCCACGACTGGCACCTTGAGTTTCGCCGACGGCGAGGCCAGCCAGACCTTCAGCGTTCCCGTCTTCGATGACGGGCTGGTGGAAGGCAAGGAAGTGATTGTGCTGACGCTCAGCGGTGGCAGCGGCGCGGTACTGGGTGCGGTGCCTGAGGCCGCGTTGACGATTATCGATAACGACAGCAACGATGTCGCCTGGTTCGACGACGACCTTCCAGCCGGTGCGACGCCGGTCGGTAACTGGAACTGGGTCAGCTCCGAGCCGGCACCGTATTCGGGCAGCCTGGCGCGCCAATCGGACCTGGTGGCCGGGTTCCATCAGCACTACTTCTACAATGCGGCAGAGCCGCTGCAGGTGCCGGCGGGCGACACCTTGTACGTGTATGTGTATCTCGACCCGGCCAATCCACCGGTCGGGCTGCTTTTGCAGTGGTATGCGAACGGCAGCTGGGATCATCGTGCGTACTGGGGAGCCGATGTATTCCCCTGGGGAACCGCGGGCACGAGCAGCAAGCAATACATGGGTCCACTGCCGCCGACGGGTGAATGGGTGCGCCTGGAAGTCCCGGCCAGTGCGGTCGGCCTGGAGGGCGCCGCGGTAACCGGGATGGCGTTTGGCCTGCATGACGGGCGTGCGACATGGGATACAGCCGGCACCGCGCCGACGCCGCAACTTTCCAGCGTGGCGTTCAGCGATGCGACGTACAGTGTCGGCGAGGCGGGCACCCCAGCGACTATCACGGTCAGCCGCGCCGGGATCACCAGCGGCAGCGTGATGGTTGACTACGCCACAGCCGATAGCAGCGCAACCGCAGGCCTCGACTACATCGCCACGAGTGGCACGTTGACGTTCGCCGACGGCGAGGCCAGCCAGACCTTCAGCGTTCCCGTCTTCGATGACGGGCTGGTGGAAGGCAATGAGACGATTGCGCTGACCTTGAGCAATGCCAGCGGCGCGGTCCTCGGCACGCTGACTGACGCCGTGTTGACGATCAGCGATAACGACAACAACGAAGTCGCCTGGTTCGACGACGACCTTCCAGCCGGTGCGACGCCGGTCGGTAACTGGAACTGGGTCAGCTCTGAGCCGGCACCGTATTCGGGCAGCCTGGCGCGCCAATCGGACCTGGCGGCCGGGTTCCATCAGCACTACTTCTACAATGCGGCAGAGCCGCTGCAGGTGCCGGCAGGCGACACCTTGTACGTGTATGTTTATCTCGACCCGGCCAATCCACCGATCGGGCTGCTTTTGCAGTGGAACGCGGGCGGCAGCTGGGATCATCGTGCGTACTGGGGAGCCGATGTATTCCCCTGGGGAACCGCGGGCACGAGCAGCAAGCAATTCATGGGTCCACTGCCGCCGACGGGTGAATGGATGCGTCTGGAAGTCCCGGCCAGTGCGGTCGGCCTGGAGGGCGCCGCGGTAACCGGGATGGCGTTCGGCCTGCATGACGGGCGTGCGACATGGGATACGGCCGGCGTCACATACGTAGCGCCACCACCCGAGGTTGAGTTCAGCGATGCGACTTACAGTGTCAGCGAAGCGGGCGCAATAGCGATCATTAGCGTCAATCGCACCGGGGGTGCCAGTAGTGCATTCACCGTCGACTATGCGACGGCCGATGTTGGCGCATCGGAGGGTATTGACTACATCGCCACGAACGGCACGTTGACGTTCGCCGAGGGCGAGGACAGCCAGAGCGTCAGTGTCACCATCGTCGAGGATGAACTGCCGGAAGGCGATGAGACGATTGAGCTGAGTTTGAGCAATGCCAGTGGTGCGGTCCTCGGCACGCTGATGGACGCCGTGCTGACGATCACCGATAATGACAACAACGAAGTCGCCTGGTTCGACGATGACCTCCCGGCCGGTGCGACGCCGGCCGGCAATTGGGACTGGGTCAGCACGGATCCGGCACCGTACTCGGGCAGCCTGGCACGTCAATCGGACTTGGCGGCCGGGTTCCATCAGCACTACTTCTACAATTCGGCAGAGCCGCTGCAGGTGCAGTCGGGCGACAGCTTGTATGTGTATGTGTATCTCGACCCGATCAACCCGCCGATCGGGCTGCTGTTGCAGTGGAACGCGGGCGGCAGCTGGGATCATCGTGCGTACTGGGGAGCCGATGTATTCCCCTGGGGAACCCCCGGCACGAGTAGCAAGCAATACATGGGTCCGCTGCCGCCGACGGGTGAGTGGGTGCGGCTGGAGGTCCCGGCCGGTGCGGTCGGCCTGGAGGGCGCCGCGGTAACCGGGATGGCGTTCGGCCTGCATGACGGGCGCGCGACATGGGATACGGCCGGCGTCACCTATGTAGCGCCGCAAGCCGAGGTTGAGTTCAGCGATGCGACTTACAGTGTCAGCGAGGCCGGCGTCGAGGCGATCATCACGGTAAGCCGCGCGGGAGGTGCCACTGGTGGCTTCACCGTCGACTACTCGACGAGCGATCTTGGCGCGTCGGCTGGCCTCGACTACGCCGCCACGAACGGCACGATGACGTTCGCCGACGGCGAGGACAGCCAGACGTTCGGCGTGCTGGTATTCGAGGACAGCTTGCCCGAAGGCGATGAAACGATCGCGCTTAATCTAAGTAATGCCAGCGGCGCGGTTCTGGGCAATGTGCCTGAGGCCGTGCTGACGATCGTCGATAATGACAGCAACGATATCGCCTGGTTCGACGATGATCTCCCGGCCGGGGCGATCCCGGTCGGTATCTGGAACTGGGTCAGCACGGATCCGCCCGCGTACTCGGGCAGCCTGGCGCATCAATCGGAACTGGCGGCCGGGTTCCACCAGAGCTACTTCTACAATGCGGCGGAGCCGCTGCAGGCGCAGTCGGGCGAAACCTTGTATGTGTATGTGTATGTCGACCCGGTCAATCCACCGATCGGGCTGCTGTTGCAGTGGAACGCGGGCGGCAGCTGGGATCATCGTGCGTACTGGGGAGCCGATGTATTCCCCTGGGGAACCCCCGGCACGAGCAGCAAGCAATACATGGGTCCGCTGCCGCCGACGGGTGAGTGGGTGCGACTGGAGGTCCCGGCCAGTGCGGTCGGCCTGGAGGGCGCCGCGGTAACCGGGATGGCGTTCGGCCTGCATGACGGGCGTGCGACATGGGATACGGCCGGAGTTACGTCGGCTCCGTAATGGGCGTTGATAAGGAAATAGCCCTGCAAAAACGATCGGGGCAGATCTACGGTGCGCCTGATTCAGTAGTCACTCAGAACGGATGACACCAACGACCCATGCGTCGCCGTATAGGCCAGGACATCAAAATAATAGACGGTTCGTAATGAGTCACCATCGTTCTGCCTGCGAACGTACTCCATCAGATCGAGAACATACGCCTTCGACGCAGAGCCAGTGACCAAACCGCCAAAGTTGTCGAAGACTGCAAACTTGTTGTAGCCCAGCGCCTCGATGCGATCCAGACAGTTCTTGTAGCCTTCAACCTGTGCCTCATTATCGAAATAACATTCGAAGAAGATCAGGCAATTGCTTTCAGAGATGGTTTTCGAGGCGCTATCGAGCACGTCGTAATCGAATCCATCAACATCCGACTTGATCAGGCTGGGTGGTGCGCATTCGACTTCACTAACAAGCTCATCGAGGGTCCTGGACTCCAATGCCTCGACACCTTCCGAACGTTCCGCGTGCTTTGTTCCACCGACTCCGTGTAGCGCGACGCCCGTAACCGACAATCCAATCAGGCATTTGTGGCAGTCGATCGAAACCTGGTTGTTTTCCCGCTGCAAGGTAGCGGTATTCCTGGTCAGATAATCAAAAAAATCATTGTCGGCCTCGACGCATACGTATCTCAATGCGTCATTTGCAGCGACCATTGCGGCGACGGTGTCACCGACATTGGCGCCGACATCGATGACAACGGACCCCTTGTCCAGGTGTTTCACGAGATGTGGAAGAAATCGATCATACTGTTTGTAGGATCGTTGATGCCTGCCCAGTAAGTGATCCGGTGGCAGAATAATCGTCGATTTGCCGACGCGCAGTTTCTGGTCGATGTTGAGCGCCCGACGCGCTATCGATGCAATTAGGTCAAAGAATTTTTTCAATGTTGTTACTCGTTTGCGAATGCATCTGCCTGCTATCCAACGCCCAGAAACAGCATTGTGTCATCAGACCTGCTGCTGAGTGCGTTTGGATTTCTCCACCTGAATCGCGTGATCCTTCCATACGCCGCGCGCAGGAAGCAATACAACCAGCCCTCGTATGAGGCGACAGATGTATCGGCTTAGCAGAATTCGCGCGAGCGCCTTTCTTAGCGCCGAGGCATTTCTTACAAAAAGAATGAAGCCGCCGCTAAAGACTAATGAGTAGTTGTACTTGTCAGCGATCTGCTCCAAAGCCTTCCTGCTGTAGAAGAATACGTGTTGACCGGACTCAGGCAAAAGATACCACCAGTCTTTTCCCTCGTTTGTATAGATCTCAGTGCTGAGCAGAAGCGCGCCCGGGCGGTATTCAAACAAGTCCTTCACGTCCGACTTCGGGTTTGAAAAATGTTCCAGCAGTTCAATACCTATTAATAAGTCAGGCGTGTCGAAGTCTTCTTCGGTAAAGCCCTGTGCGTAGGTGGGGGTAGCGTACTTGTCTTTAACAAAGCAGTTGATTTCATAGTCGCGCAGCATCCTGCATAGCAATCCGTCGCCCCCACCGAAATCAATAGCGTTCCTGAGTCTGAATAGTTTTGAAATCGCAAAACAAGCCGCCAGGTTATGAATGTTTCGTTGTGCAGTGCCGGTATCCAGGTTTGACAGGTTCGTGTTTCCGTACGCCTCGTCGAGCCAGTGCGGTGGTTCCGTTTGTAATGAGCCGCAATCGGTACATTCAAAGTATCGAACGTCGTGTGTTCCGAGAATCTTCAGGTCGAATCGGTGCGACAACGATCCATCACACAGTCGACATTCATAACCTTGTTCGTTGCTTGCAAGCATTTCGTATTGGCCTTATTGCCCGGTTTTCGAGCCGCTCCGAACAATATCCTTCACTTGAATTCGCTTGTCCGCGCTGACGTCGTGCAGCGGCAACTCACCAATCTGCTCGATGCGGGCATCACTGGCCAATGAAGAAAAATTGCCCGGTTCGTCTCTTGAGTGGCGGTGCTTTGAAAGCACGAAGCCATCGGCCGCTGACAATACCGGCAGTCCGTGTGGCAGATCTTTCCTGACAAAAAACGCATTGACGCCAGCCGAATTACACCCAACGAAATCGTATCCCTTTGTTTCGGCGAGGCTACACAGCGCTGCAAGCGATGCGCCGAAATAGAGGCGGGAGCTATGTGCATCCGACCAATCAAAGTGTTCATCATATGGGATGGTAACGGCGCGCTCGGCCCCGAAAAGACTGTTGTACTCGCACATGACAATTCGTGGAGCAACGGCATGGATCGCATCCCAGACCCAATAGTCATTTCCGTCTATGTCAATACTCAGGAGACCAATATCGTCAATGAACCCTGAAGCCATGAGGACGTCATTGATGTTGTCACGCGTAATGAACAGACATTTGGCCGTGAGATCATGCCGCCAATAAATGTCGTCTTTCTGAATATAGTCGATATTGTGTTCCGACCCATCCAGAACCAGCCCTCTCCATTGGTCGTTGATCAGCAGGAAACGCGTATTGGCTTCGGTGTAATTCTCGACCCCGAACTCAACGAAAGAGCTATCTGCAATAGGTATCTTATGAATGAGGTACTGAATAATTCCGTCCTCACCCCATTGGGAGAATGCCTTGAATTCAACGTCACTGAGCGCTGAAATACTCCCGGCCTGTCTGATTCGATCAATGTGCAGTTTCGCCAAAAGGATAGTATTCGTTTCACTTCTGCTGACTATTGCTGCCGTCAGTGCTCGAATGATCTTTCGTACGAATCGACGAATGCGGGATGTCATGCGAACCTTCTGAATGTATGTGTCACGCTGTTATGGTACCTGAAAATAAGATCCGTTTAGAGCGCCGTTGCTTGTGCTGCGTGCGTATCGAACAAGTAATGAAAAATGCGATCAGTTCGCCGTCATACGGCGCTCTGCATCTACCATGAGCTCAACTACGTCGGGCATGAAGTGCTTCGGTTTCCAGCCGAGCTGTCGTTCGGCCTTACTCGGATCACCGCGGTTGGCGCCAATTTCGGCAGGACGTTTCAAGTGCTCGTCGATCTTGACATGGTCCTTCCAGTTCAGGCCTGACGCCTTGAAGACGCGGGAGACAAAGTCGCGAAGACTGTGCGCCTCGCCTGTAGCAATGACAAAATCGTCGGCCTGATCCTGTTGCAGCATCAGCCACATTGCCTCTACATATTCCGGGGCCCAGCCCCAGTCGCGCTCGATCGAAATATCACCGAGGCTAAGCGTTTCTTTACTGCCGGCTGCAATGCGGCAGGCAGCCGAGACAATCTTTCTGGTTACGAATCGTTCGGGCCGTAGTTGGGATTCGTGATTAAACAGGATTCCGGTGCAGCCGAACAGGCCGTATGCCTCGCGGTAATTAGCCGTTTGCCAGTACGCTGCCGACTTCGCGACCGCGTATGGGCTGCGCGGCGCAAACGGGGTTTCTTCATTCGCAGCGGCACCTTTGATATTGCCGAAGCATTCACTCGAGCCGGCGCTGTAGAATCGTATTGGCATTTCGGAGAAGCGAATTGCCTCCAGCAAAGTAAGAGTTCCGATGCTGATGCTTTCCATCGTTTCTACCGGTTGCTCGAAAGACAATGCGACCGACGTTTGACCAGCAAGGTTATAAACCTCGTCTGGTTGAATTCTTATCAGTGCCTGCAGCACGCTGCGAAAGTCGTTGAGCGTGATTGACGTAAGTGTCACCCGGTCGCGCAGCCCGAGTGTTGCGAGGTTGGTAAATGGATTAATGGCCGCATCTCGTGATGCCCCGTAAACCTCGTAGCCCTTGTCCAGCAAGAGCTCCGTTAGAAAGGCGCCATCCTGCCCGGACACGCCGCAAATAAGAGCTTTTTTCATAGTGTGTGCACTTCGTTTTGATTCATTTCAAATGCTCCCTGTAAGTCCAATCGGACCGGCGGTCATGCCAAAGCCGAATATACGTCATGGGTGGCGCTGGCACACTGTTCCCAGGTGAAGCGCTTGATCCGCTGTTGACCTAAAACACGAAGTTCGGCAGTCCGCGACTGTGAGCCTATGACGTTGTCGATGGCATGCGCAATGGCGGCCGGATCATGTGGGTCAAAAAATTCGCCGGCGTCACCAACCACCTCGGAAATAGAGCTGCCACTGCTACAAACGACAGGGCAGTCGTGTGCCATCGCCTCAAGCGGTGGTATGCCGAATCCCTCATACAGCGATGGGTAAACGAATGCTGTCGCATGCCTGTACAGACTCATCAATACGCTGTCGCTGCCGCCCATCCAGGTCAGCCTGTCTGCCGACAACTTCAAGCGCTCTATATGTTGAGTTTCCCAACGCCCGAAATTTCCGCCACCAAAACACACCAACCGGTAATTCTGATGCAGCGCACTGTTGTTCGCATAGCTTTCCAGCAATCGCTGAAAGTTCTTGTACCCGCTGCGTACACCGACGTACAACAAATATGGCTCATCGATCAATCGCCGTGCCGGAGTCTCACTTGACTGCTGCGAAGCGAAGCCCAGATGTACGACGGAAACCTTTTCAGCATTGACGTCAATTGCCTCCAGCAAGTCCCGGCGCGTGTTTTCCGAAATACAAATGACATGATCCGCACGTTCGACAGCCAGGCGCTTTTTTTCTGAAGTCCTGTCCCACGCCGAAAAATATTCCGGGTAGCGCTCATGGATCATGTCATAAACCGTGACGACCCGAGCCTGGTCATTCTGCAGCGAAACCGACTGTTTTGAAAAATAAGTCTCGTGAAGGATGTCTGGTCTGTAGGACGCCGCTCGATAATGTGTCACGGCCCGGTTATAAATATTCAGCAGCTTGCCCGCGGCCTTTGGGGCTCTTGAGAGCCGCCGTCCGGAGACAATTCCCCGATCAAGCTCCTCCAGGTAATGATTCAGATAGAGTGGCGCGAGTATCTGGAGTTCTATGTCTTCAGCGACTGACAATCGTCTCGCGACTTCCACGAAGTATCGCGATACCCCTCCGTAGAACTGTCGGCTAAACGCCTGGTAGTCATATAAGATTTTCACGGCTGCGCACGTCCCGGGCTGGCTGCCGAAAAAACGCTGATATGACGACGAATGTAGTACCAGGAGGGCAGCAACGAAAAAATCGTATATGCCGAGATTGTGCCGACAATGGCACCAACAACACCGATTTTGGCGACTAGGTAAATGGACAATAATATGTTCGCTGTGGCCATCAGCAAAGCATTGATCGCCTGGAACTTAACGATATGGAGGCCATTCAAGAGTGCAGCAACCACGTTGCCTAGCATCAACAGGACAGACCAAATGGACATGCCAGTGATTAGCGCCGTCGATGGAACTACTTCGGGCCCGGCCCAGACTCGTATCAAAGTGTCGCCCCAGTTGAACAAGACCAGCGCGAACGGCACAGCAAACAGCAGGCTTAGTCGAATTGTCCTGATGAACGTGCGCCGGATCCAGTCGGAGTCACCGCGCGTCAAAGCCTCACCGTAGGCCGGCCACTGAGCCACAACGACAAGGCCTATGAACATCGCGGGCAGTGTTGATAGCTTTAAGGCAACGTCATAGCCCGCGACGGCCTCAACGCCCAAAATTCGGGCGATGATTATGTTGTCGGATTGAAAGCCGACGATAACCGCTAGTTGCAATATAAAAAACAGGAATCCGGTTCTAACCAGTCGCCGAATCACCTCGAAATCAAGGTGACTCAATTTCGGACGAAGCGTCCTTTCCTGGTAGCCGAAAAAAACGAGTGTGTTAAGCGCTCGAAAAACCAACGGTATGCCTGCCATGGAAAGTGCAATCCAGTGCAAGCCGGCCTGCATCTGTATGGCGATGATGATGCCGACCAGTCCGAGCACACTCCCAATTGCTTCCCATAGATTTCCCCAGTATCCCTGCTGCAGGCCAAGTTGGATTTTTTGCGTCGCGCCCAGCGGCAGCGTCACGATGAAACAAGAAAGGAGAACAAGAACGACGGGACCTGATTCAAGGGCAGCGGTCGCGGAACTTACATTGAATACAGACGGCCAGGGCACGTACCGGTACAAGGCGAGGAAGATCAGCAAAATCAATCCGCCTATGGCCGCCAGCATGATTATGCCGTTCGAAACAGACCGATGGATCGTACGATCGTCGTTACGTCCGCTCGCATGGGAAACTGCATTCAAGATGCCATTCCCTAAACCGAAATCGGCAAAACCGAGCATTGAAATAACTGCGGTAACGGCCATCCATAGCCCGAATCGCTCTGGCCCGAGATAGCCCAGCGTCAACGGTACTGAAATTAGCATTGCGGCTGCGGCCGCGGCCTTGGAGGCGCCTGCAGTTACAATTGTCCAGGCAATATGCCGATGACGCTCTTGTGACCGGCCTTCTTCCGTGTCCGTCTCGAACGCCGTAAATCGCAACAGTCCTATCGTGTCCCTAATTGTCTTCAGTGTCTTGCTGCCCATTTGCCTAGCGTATGCAACTAAGGGAAGATATTACGTGAACTGTTGACGTTTACTGTCATCGGGGCGAAGGTTCTGCA
The DNA here is from genome assembly GCA_963841165.1 of uncultured Gammaproteobacteria bacterium. GTDB lineage: Bacteria > Pseudomonadota > Gammaproteobacteria > Steroidobacterales > Woeseiaceae > UBA1847. The sequence continues at coordinate 19,774 of CAWJCA010000048.1, forward strand.
TCAAAATTCAGGGCTGACAGCAGTTTTTGGCCATGCACATCCCAACTGAACTGAAGCGCGTGATTCCTGCATGCCAAGCGGCTGGGCGGTCCTCCAGCACAGATTGAGACCACGGCGTCAGCAAAAGCCTCGTATTCGCCCTCCGGCACCAGCGTGCCGTTGATACCGTCCGCGACTGCGTCGACGACGCCGCCAACGGGAAACGCTACTGTCGGAGTGCCGCTGGCCGCGGCTTCTATCGCTACCATTCCGAAGCCTTCCACATCAGCCCTTGACTCGAATCAGTGGAAACACGAGGGCATCAGCTGCGGCGTAACAGTTCCACAACAACGCCTCCTCGACGGCGCCGAGGAAGCGGACAGTATCCTTGCCACCCCGCTCGATCGCCGCCACCAAACGCTTCGCTCCTTGCGGGTCCTGTACAAGGGCATCATCCGGAGAATCGCCGACAACCAGCAGAATCGCGTCCGGTTGCAGGGCAATGACACGCGGCCACGCCTGCTCGAGAAATTCGGCCAGCCCTTTGCGCCTGACCATTCGACCAACGAACAGAATGATCTTGTTGGCTTCAAAACCCAGCTTCGCGCGAATCGAAGCGGCATCGTGCAGCAGCGATTCCGGCGGGATTGTTGAGCCCGGATTCAATACCTCGATTCGGCTCGGGTTACAGCCCTTCTCGATCGCAATCTTGCGTGTGTTCTGGCTGTTGGCGATGACGAGATCGTGGTGTCGCAAAAAGGGCACGAAAAAGCGCTGGTAGATCCAGTTATCTACAACAAGATCCAGTCCATGGACGAATACGACAGACCGGGCCTTTGCTATCCTGGACAGAAACTTTGTAACCGGTGCGACCAGTCCGCTGCCGCCAAGCACAATATCGAATGATGATTTCCTGATTGATCGCCATCCCCTGAGCAGCGCCAATGTAAGAAAGGAGAAAGGCGACGACGGGCACTCGACAGTATGGACACCTGCTGGCGCGAATTCGCCGCAGCCTTTTGGACCAATGAGTGTTACGTCGAAGCGAGAGGCGAGCGTTGCGACGCTATGCTGCATCAAGCGTTCCATGCCACCCGTTAGCGGGGGATAGTTTCGCGTCACGACCAGGATCGATTGACGAGTCACGTCACGCTATCCCGCCTGTGAGGCAGAGCTATTTCTGCAGGACCCATATGTATCCCGGCAGTGCCCAGTAAAACCAGCCAGCTACCTTCTTTGCGATGCGCGCTTTCATGCTACCGGCGGGCAGCATGTAGTCAGTGTGAAACCTGCCGGGCTCATTAATCAACCGAACGGTGTAATCATTGCGCGCAAAATTCTGAACCAGAGACTTCAAGCCCCAGTAGGTCAGGTGCTTCTCGTGATAGTAGTCGGCTTTCCCGGCAAGCCTTATATATAGATGCGCCACTGGACGCGGCAGAATCGCAAGAAGTGGCAAGTTATAGTGCGGCTCGTTCCACATTAGCCGGTTGCCGGCCGAAAAATAGCAAATACCGTCCGGTCGGAGTACGCGGTGAATCTCGGCAAACATCTGTACGGGATCCGGCACATGTTCATATACGTGCGAGCAAATGACGACATCGAAGCTCGCGTCCTCGAAGGGCAGGCCTAGTGCATCGGCGACCTGGAACTCGAGGTTATCTTTGACAAAATTTTCCTGAGCATGCTGGATCGCACCATCGTCGATATCAATACCTACTACCCTGCTGGCATGATCTGCAAGAAAGTTGTCAATGGCGCCAGCCGAGCCGCCAACGTTTAATACATCGCAGTCAGCCAGCGGTTTCTGCAGGAAATCGTCAAGAACAGCGAGCATTGTGCGTGCTTTGCGCTCGCGATTGTCCATATCGTAAACATATGGACTGTTTTCGGAGAAGTTGTATTGGTACCCTCTGGTCAAGACGGCGGCCCCGGATATGTCCTGCTGCAGTCGTTCACAAAAGTGTGAGCGGTGAGTTGCGAGTGATAGTAAGTTGTAAGCAATACCGACGCAATTGTCGAGGTCACAGGTAGCGTCTGATGCGGCCACCATTTACGGGCAACGGATTGAATGAAGCTTCTCTTCCTATGTAAGCGCAGGCCGATGGGCAAGGACCTCGTTGACAGTCCGTATGGCCGTTTCTTTAATTTGCCGAGAATACTCGCCGAAAGAGGACACCAGGTCTCGATAGCCCTGCTTGATTATGAGAACGGTGCCGGGCTGGAGGTCGACGCTCACGGCATTAGATGGATTTCGTCGCCGCTTCCCGCTTATCTCGCTGTTGTACGAAAGCACGTTGTCGATTCACCACCTGACTGGTTGATTGGTTTTTCGGATACCTATTTCGGCATTCTCGCTGTACGCCTCGCTCGCAAGCATGGGTTACGGTCGTGTATCGATGCTTACGACAATTATGAGAGCTACATGCCCTGGGCCAGGCCTTTGCACTGGCTTTGGCGCAGATCGCTGCGACGCGCGGATTTGCTGACGGCCGCCGGACCGGACCTTGCCGCCTTGATGTCGAGGGGGCGGGGAAGTGACAAATCAGCCGTCGTCCCGATGGCTGCGGACCCGATAGGCTTCGAACCTCGAGACAAACAGGAATGCCGCCGGATTTTGAACCTGTCGATTGAGGGACCACTTGTTGGTTACTGCGGATCCATGCATCGTAGTCGAGGCTTACAGGTGCTTTTCGACGCGATTCCGCTGGTACTCGCAGAGCGGCCGGACGTTCATTTTGTCCACTCGGGCCGAACCTGGAAAGATGTACCGTTACCCGAATCAATTCAATCGCTCGGTTACATCGACGACGATAAGATGCCCGTCTTATTGAACAGTATGGACACCCTTGTCGTCATAAATCGCGCATCATCCTTTGGGCATTACAGCCATCCGGTCAAACTCTATGAAGCAATGAGTTGCCAGGTGCCTGTCGTCGCAACCCGTACGCGAGCCACCGAATGGATTTTGGACCGTCATCGCGACAGTCTCGTGAAACCGGAGGATCCGCGGGAACTCAGTGACGCGATATTACGTACTCTCTCGGCTCCCGGGATTCACTACCGATCGGTGCCAAGCTGGAACTCAAGTTGCGATGTTTTCGAGCAAGCGCTACTGGGCGCACTCCGGTAGCTCTTCGGTCAAACAAGATTGCCATTCGTTTCTGCGGGCGCCTTATAATTAATTCTACTGCTCGGTGGAGCAAAGCATGGACTTCAAGGACTACTACAAAATCATGGGCGTCGAGCGCGGCGCCAGCCAGGATGACATCAAGCGCGCCTACCGCAAACTCGCGCGCAAGTACCATCCTGACGTAAGCAAGGAAACGGACGCCGAAGCGCGCTTCAAGGACCTCGGTGAAGCCTACGCCGTGCTCAAAGATCCGGAAAAACGGGCGGCCTACGACCAGCTCGGTGCAAACTGGAAAGCGGGTCAGGAATTCAGGCCACCGCCGGATTGGGACGCAGGGTTTGAGTTTAGTGGCGGTGGCGACGGCGCCGATGCGGCCGCCTTCAGCGATTTTTTTGAATCCCTGTTCGGTCACGGTTTCCAGCCAGCGGGAGGCGCGCGGCATGAGGCCGGCATGCATGTGCATGGCGAAGATCATCATGCGAAGGTGTTGATTGATCTGGAAGACGCTTACCGGGGTGCTTCTCGCAGCATCTCTCTGCGCGCACCGGAACTCGACAGCACCGGGCACGTAAGTACCAGGACACGCACACTGAACGTCAAGATTCCCAAGGGCGTGAAACAGGGGCAACGCATTCGCCTGTCGGGCCAGGGTTCGCCGGGAATGGGGAAAGGTCGGGCCGGCGACCTGTATCTGGAAATCGAATTCAATCCCCACAGCCTGTTCCGGGTCGAAGGACGTGATGTTTATCTCGAGCTGCCGGTGGCACCGTGGGAGGCGGCATTGGGTGCGACCGTCAAGGCACCGACGCCCGATGGCCCTGTCGATCTGAAAATCCCGAAAGGGACTACGCGCGGACGCAAACTGCGTCTTCAGAAACGCGGCATCCCCGGTAGTCCGCCGGGAGATCTTTACGTGGAAGTAGTGATCACCGTGCCGCCGGCAGACAGCGATGCAGCACGCGAGCTGTATCAGAAGATGCAGCGGGACCTGGCGTATAACCCACGCAGCAAAATGGGGGTGTAAGAGACCATGACGCAGAAGACACTGACTGGAGTTCTACTGGACGAACGGACCGAACTGTCATTGACCGAACTGAGTGATGCCTGCTCAACGTCCACTGAATGGGTTATCGAACTTGTTCATGAAGGCGTTTTGGAGCCTGTCGGCCGGCAGCCAAAACAGTGGCGCTTTTCGGGCACCAGCCTGAAGAGAGCACACGCCGCCATGCGGCTGCAAACAGATCTTGAGATTAATCTCGCCGGCGTCGCCCTGGCGCTTGATCTGATCGAAGAGATCGAAACGATGCGGGAACGTCTGCACCGATTCGAGAAAGACGATAGCATTTAAATTCAATGACGTAGCCTGGTAGCCGTCCACG
>CAWJCA010000049.1:0-211443 GCA_963841165.1 uncultured Gammaproteobacteria bacterium
CCGCGATAGAGGTACAGCCCCTGGTTACGGTATGACGGGAAGCACATATCGCCGGAGCGCAAGGCCATACCCTGCGCAATGGAGACGGCTTCCTCGCCGCGCGACTGCATGTAAAACGAGATGCGCCCCTGCCGCTGGATTTGCCACATGCGATCGTCGAGTGCGCGGGTTAGCATCATCCAGCGCAGCGCAACCTGCAGTTGCTTCGAATCAAGGTTCGGATCCCAGGGCCCTTTGGCTTCAAAGTCGTCGTCCAGGACGCGCACGAGCCCCGAGCTCAGGTATTCGATGTCACGGGTTCGTGAACCGATCGATGGTTTGTCGACGCTGCCGGCAGGCGACAGTTCCAGGTAACTGAAATCAGGCTTGTCGCCGGGTCGCGCGGTCGGGCGCGGAATCTGCAGTCTCGACTTCGTGATCATAGGAATCTCTTATCTTATTTGCTGCCGCAACCAGGCTGCGAGCCAGTTCGTCGGCGAGCTCGTTTGTCGGCCGGCCAGTGGATTTTGCCTCATCAAAAATAGCCTGCAAGCGCTCGCGTATGCGATAAACGTCGGCGCGCACCTCGTCTTCAGAGCTGCTGCCATAGTACTCGCGAGCGACACTGATGATGCCGCCGGCATTGATGACGTAGTCCGGCGCGTACAGGATGTCGCGTTCTGCGAGCCGCGCGCCATCCGCAACGGTCGCCAGCTGGTTGTTCGCTGCGCCCGCGATGACCTTGGCCCGAATTCTCGGGATCGTCGTCGATGTCAGGATGTTGCCGAGCGCGCACGGGGCCAGTACGTCCACATCGGAATAGAGGAGTTCGGTCGGCGCAACGACGGTCACCGGTAATTCCGCGCTGGCCGCTTTGAGGTTTTCCCGGTTGACGTCGGACACAAACAGTTCGGCGCCTGCTTCATGCAGGAGGCGGCAGAGATGCAGACCAACGTGACCGACGCCCTGCACCGCGACACGAACGCCCTTGAGCGAATCCGTTCCGAGGCGCGCTTCCACAGCCGCCTCAATGCCCTGCAGGCAACCGATCGCGGTCCATGGCGACGGATCCCCGCCGGCGCTGCTGCCGGTTTGCGGCAGTCCGGAAACGAATTCCGTTTGCTCACGCACGTAGCGCATGTCATCGACGGAGCAGCCGACGTCTTCCGCGGTGATGTAGCGTCCTCCCAGCGAGTCAACGGCGCGACCGAAAGCGGCGAATAACTCGGGTGACTTCGGTGCGCTTTCGTTGTCCCAGGATCACGGCTTTGCCGCCGCCAAACTTGAGACCTGCGACTGCATTCTTGTAGGTCATGCCGCGAGACAGCCGCAGCGCATCGGTCAATGCGTCGGCTTCATGGGCGTAGATCCAGCGCCGACATCCGCCGGCTGCCGGGCCGAGCGCCGTGGAGTGGAGGGCAACAATAGCCTGCAGCCCGGTGGCCTCGTCGTGAAAGAAGTGCAGAGATTCGTGCTCGTCGAATTCCGGGTGCTTGAAAAAGGCCATGGTGCTCCCCTCAAGAGGCCTGCATGATTAGACTAATATATACCGAAAAAACCCCATAATTCGTGCAAATACGGTTGTCTAAGTTCGAAATTGAGCATAATCTATGCAGATAAAGACTCAAATGCGTATAAATCATGCAGACTGTTTCACTCGATCATACTGACCGCAAGATACTCGATCTCATGCAGACCGAACCAGGCATCAATGCCTCGGCCATCGGCGAGCGCATTGGCTTGTCGCAGTCCGCGTGCTGGCGCCGCATTCAGCGCCTGCGCGAGGAAGGCGTATTCAAAGATCATCCCGTTATTTTAGACCGGGAGAAGGTCGGTTTGACGACCATGGTGTTCGCGCACGTCAAGCTGACCTCGCACGGTCGAAGTAATCTCTCGGCGTTTGCCGACGCGGTGAGGGCCTATCCCGAGGTTATGGAGTGCTACGTGCTGCTCGGTAACGTCGACTTCCTGCTGCGTATCGTTGCCGAAGACATCAAGGCGTACGAGCAGTTCTTTTTCGAGAAACTCTCTCAGCTACCGGGTATTCAGGAGGTGACGTCGAGTATCGTGCTGTCGGATATCAAGCACTCGACGGCGCTCCCGGTGTAACGATAATTCTCAGCGGCAACAGGGACATTCTTAATTTAACGTATTAGTACGTTAAATTAAGAATGTCCCTGTTTTGTGGAAGGTCAGCTGAATGTGGCTACTGTGAGCGGCGAGCCCGTCGCCACCGATGCCCGCTTCATGCCTTGAGAATTATAAGGCATCGCGATTTCTCCGCTGCTCGTTAGCGCGATGACGCCTGCATCGCCGCCGAGACGCTTCACCTCGTCGAGCATTTCAGCAATCGCATCCTGCAGCGAGATACCGGAGCGATAACGAAATGCGATGGCCGTTGCACCGCCGGCGCGGATGATGTGTTCGCCTGTGCCCGTACACGACACGGCGATGTCGTCGTCGGCCCAGGTGCCGGGTCCTATCATCGGCGTATCGCCGATGCGGCCGTGCAGTTTGCCGAAGGTGCCGCCGGTCGAGGTGGCCGCAGCCAAGCCGCCGCACTGGTCCAGCGCGACAGCACCAACGGTTCCGTGGACAATGCCGGAGGCGTCATTTCGCGTGACGCCGATGGGAAGAACATAGTAGTCAAGAGGCTTGCTCACTTCGGCGAAATGATGACTACGGGCAAACTCGACGGCGCCTTGCCCTGCCAGCATGACGTGCGGCGTTTTTTCCATAACGCCGCGGGCAACCTGAACCGGGCTGACGAAGTCGCGCAACGCGGCCACAGCGCCAGCCGCGCGGGATCGGCCGTCCATGATCGATGCATCGAGTTCGACATGGCCGGCGCTATTCGGCGCAGAACCGCGGCCCGCGACGTAAAGGCCTGAAGCCTCTAGCTCTGCTACGGCGTGTTCGACGACGTCGAGGGCACTGCGGCCGTCGGCCAGCCGGCCCTGGCATTCTTCGGCGAGTTCCCGCAGGTGCTTTTCCGTCACCGCATAGTCGCGACCCGCCACAGCGCCGGCGCCGCCGTGCAATGCGAGCGCATATTTTTCATTGGATTTGGGCATCGGGCTAATTTACACGACTTTTGCAGAGTGCTGCGCATCGAACCGTAGGCCTTCGAACCCATATGTCAGCGCTGTCGTCGAAGCGGATGTGGTGTTTTTGCAACAGCTCTCGCAGCTGCAGGGTGTTGAAGTTAGGCCATTTGATGGGCATACTGCGCGCTTGATCGAGCTATAAGTACCATATTCACAACGTAATCAACCCCGCCCCGGTATGTCGTCGGTGCGGAAAAGGGGAGTAGATATAATGTCTCGAAATCATCTTTCACAAGCGGTTCATCGCGCGCTATACGGCGCAGCGATTGTTACTGCTGTTGGCTCACCTGGCCTGGTTCAGGCGCAGGACGCGGCTCAAGAAGTTCTTGAAGAGATCATCACCACGGGTTCACGTATCCCGGTTGACAAGAACCTGGTGTCGTCGGCCCCAGTGACGACCGTCGATAGTAAAGAACTGACCTACTCGGGCGTTACTCGTGTAGAGGACCTGGTCAACGATCTGCCTCAAATAGTGCCGGAGCTGACCAGCAACGATTCGAACGGATCGACCGGCACCGCGACGCTCGATCTGCGCGGCCTGGGATCGGACCGCACGCTGGTCCTGATGAACGGCCACCGCATGGGCTTCGGCGATCCGTTTGCGCTGGCGCCGGACATCAATCAGATTCCGGGTGCTTTGATCGAACGCGTCGAACTCCTGACCGGCGGCTCGTCGTCGACCTATGGTTCAGACGCTGTATCCGGTGTTGTCAACTTCATCATGAAGGACAACTTCGAGGGCTTCAAATTCGACTACCAGGTATCCGGTTATCGGCACGACAACGGGGCCGGCGATGTGCAGGCCTTGATTGCTGCCAGGAGTTTCGAGCAGGCTCCGGGTACCCCGACGGACGGCAACACCACCAATTTCAACGTCATCCTGGGCGTGAATTCGGCGGATGGGCGCGGCAACGTTACCGGCTACATCGGCTATCGTGAGATCGACGAAATTCGTCACTCCGAGCGCGATTACAGTGCTTGTGCGCTCAGCGGTGGCAGCGGCAGTAACGACATTGGTGCCTGTGGCGGTTCGTCAACGACCCCGCGAGGCTCGTTCCGCGACTTCGTCAATATCGACCTGACGCTTGATCTCAACACCGGCGATTTCGTTCCGCGCGCGGGCGACGTATACAACTACGGCCCGTCAAACTTCTTCCAGCGTCCTGACGAGCGTTGGACCGGCGGCCTGTTTGCCAACTACGAAGTAGGCGAAAACATCGAAGCCTACGCTGAGTTCAGTTTCATGGATGACCGCAGCCTGGCGCAGATCGCGCCGTCGGGTACGTTCTTCAACAACAACGACCTCAATTGCGACAATCCGTTGATGTCAGCACAGCAGCTCAACGCGATCGGCTGTGTCCTTCCGACCGACCGCGTGGGCATATACGTGGGCCGGCGTAACGTCGAGGGTGGTAATCGCGCCGATGATCTGCAGCACGTTTCATCACGTAGTCTCGTTGGTATTCGTGGCGACATCGGTGACAACTGGCAGTTCGATGGATTTGTCAACTTTGCCCGTCTGAATTATACCGAGGTCTACCAAAACGACCTCTCTATTACTGCGATCATTCGCTCGCTCGACATCGTTGATGACGGCTCGGGCAATGCGGTTTGCCGGTCTGCCTTGAACGGTACCGACCCACTCTGTGTGCCCTACAACGTCTTCCAGCCTGGTGGCGTGACTCAAGCCGCACTCAACTACATCGATCTGCCACTCTATTCCAAGGCCGATGTGGATATGAGTCAGGCCGTGGCCTACGTCACCGGTGATCTGGGTGCCTATGGCTGGCAACTGCCAACGGCAGGAGACGGTGTCCAGTTCGTATTCGGTGTGGAGTACCGCGACGATGTGTTGGAACTGGATCTTGACCAGAACTACAACAACGGCAACGCGGCAGGCCAGGGTGGCGCGACGGCTGACGTCAACGGTGCGGTGCTTGTCAAAGAGCTCTTCACCGAGTTCAGAGTCCCGCTGGTTCAGGATCGTCCGGGTGTTCAAGACCTCTCACTCGATCTGAGATATCGCCGTTCGGACTATGACATAGGCGTTGATGCCAACACCTGGAACTTCGGTGTGGGTTATTCGCCGAATGACGACTTCAAGTTCCGTGCCAGCCAGTCGCGTGCAGTACGAGCGCCGAACATCCGGGAGCTGTATGGGCCTCAGACGATCGGTTTGTGGCAGGGTACAGATCCCTGTGCCGGCCCGACGCCGACGCTAACCGAAGCGCAGTGTGCGCTGACGGGTGTGCCGGCCGGTTCCTACGGGTCCGTTGCACCAAGCCCGGCTGACCAGTACAACGGCCTGTTCGGTGGCAACCCGGCAACTCAACCCAGAGGAGTCCGATTCGCTCACAGTGGGACTGGTGGTGACACCTACGAACTTTGTCGAGGGACTGACGCTGAGTGTGGATTACTGGCAGATCGAAGTCGAAGACGCTATTTCGACTATTGATCCGGAGTTCGTGATCAATCAGTGCGGTACGACCGGCGACTGCGCGTTGTGCGCCCTGATTCGACGCAACCCCGTCAACGGCAACGTCTGGGTTGGTTCCGGACCTGACGCGCCACGCGTGCAGGCGACCAACGTCAACATCGGTAAATTTGAAGTTGCTGGTGTCGACATCAACGCCACGTACGCGACGGACTTTGGCAACCACAGTCTCGCTTTCGCGCTTCGCGGCACGTCGTTATTGACATGGGATGACCAGCCGCAGCCGGGTGGTGCCGTCAACGACTGTAAAGGCAAGTGGGGCCGAGTTTGTGGTCGTCCGCGCCCGGAGTGGAAGCATACTTTCTCCACGACCTGGGGAACGCCGGTTGACGGTCTGGACGTAGTTGGCTCCTGGCGCTACGTGGGCGAAGTTGAGGAGTTCACGGCGAGCTCGTCCGAAGTGAACCGCTACACGGCAGATGGCCAGAGCTACTTCGACCTGTCGGCTAGCTACTTCTGGGAGTGGGGTGGTGGTGAAACGCAGGTAACCGCGGGTATTACCAATATCCTTGACGAAGATCCGCCGTATGCCGGCGTGTTCAACACGGCACCGTATAGCAATGCTAATACGATTCCGGGAACCTGGGATTCGTTGGGCCAATACTGGTTCCTCGGACTTACCTATAGTCGCTAACAGGCTCTTGCAGTAGAATCGACCGGCGGGCTTCGGCCCGCCGGTTTTTTTTCACCAGGCTGCTTGTTTCTGTGTCAACTGATTCCACCGCTGCGCAGGGCTCCCGTCATTCCCAGTTGCCGGAGCCGCTGCGATCCGCTGTTATTGCCCACGAGGACGGTCAGCTGGAGACAGCGTATCCGCTGTACCGTACTTTCGTTGCCGAAAACCCTGCGCACCCCACTGCGCTGCAGCTGTTTGGCTTGCTGCTTTCACAGCTTGGACAATACGAGCCTGCGATCGCGCTGATGCGCCAATCGCTGAAACTGTTTCCCGACCAGCCCGAAGTCGCCAACAACCTGGGTAACGCCCTTTCAAAGGCAGGACATGTCGACGAGGCTATAGCCAGCTACTCGGAGGCAATTCGAATGCTCCCGACGTATGTTGATGCGCTGCGTAATATCGCGCTGTGTTACTTGAAGTCAGATCGCTTCGATGACGCGCTGGAGAGTCTGCAACGCTGTATTGATATCAGCCCGACCGATGCGACCGCCTGGTTCGCTATGGGGAATGTTCGACGCCAGCAGAGCGATTTCGATGGTGCGATTGCTGATTTCGAAAAAGCGCTCGAGCTGCAGCCTGATTTCGCCGACGCGCAGCATAACCTCGGAGTTTGTCTGCGATTGCAGCATCGACCGGGGGACGCGCTCGAGCACTATGAGGCGGCGCGAAAGCTGGGCCTGGATCGCGCCGAACTGCACCACAACATGGGTAACGCATTCATCGATATGCAGAAAGCCAATCCCGCGATCGACGCTTACCGGGCGGCGTTGGAGCGAAACCCCTGGGATCCGGAGACACACCGCAATCTCAATTCCCTGTTGTGGCAACAGGATATGCTCGACGACTACCTGAAGTCGTACAAGGAAGTACTCAAGAAAAATCCCGATGCCGAAAAGCTGCGACTCGCGTACGCGACGGCCTTGAATCAAAAGGAGTCTTTCGAGGAAGCCGAGGAGGTGCTCCGGGACGGGTTGCGACATTCGGTCGAGTCGAGCGCAGTAAAGAGCCTGCTGGCCTACACGATGGAAGGACAGGGGCGCTGGGACGAGGCGCTGAAGATGCATGCAGCGGCAGCAAAGATGCCCGACGCGGTCCCCAATCAGCTCATCAGCTACGGCCGCGCTCTGCTGGCCTGCCAACAGCCTGAAGAGGCGTTGCGCCAGGTTCAGGCCGGGGCGGCGCTGACTCCCTTCAACCAAAGGGCATGGGCGTACCTGGGCCTGTGCTGGCGCCTGTTGGGCGACGAGCGCGATGACATGCTTAACGACTATGACAACCTTGTACGTGCCTACGAAATTCCCGTACCCGAGGGCTACAGCAGCTCCGCCGAATTCAACCAACGCTTACAGGCCGCGCTCGATCCTTTACACATCGGCCTGCGACATCCGGCCGAGCAAACTTTGCGCGGTGGCACTCAGACCAGCGGCAACCTTTTCGATCGCCGTGACCCGGAAATTGTGGCCCTGATGACCTCGTTGACGACATGCATCGAGGATTACATAGGCCGTTTTCCGCGCAACGACGAGCATCCGCTTTTCATGCGGCGCAGCAGCAACTTCGAATTTTCCGCGTCGTGGTCGGTGCGCCTGGCTAATTGTGGTTATCACACGATGCATACGCATCCGCTCGGATGGATAAGTTCCTCTTACTACGTCCAGGTGCCTCACGAGGTCGCCGAAAATGACGAGCATGGCGGTGGCATCAAATTCGGTGAGCCCGATATCGATATTGGCGATGCGGGTGAGGCACGACTCAAGATCCAGCCGTCCGCAGGTCGCCTCGTGTTGTTTCCGTCCTACATGTGGCACGGTACCGTTCCTTTTGAATCCGATGAGCCGCGCATGACCACGCCGTTCGACGTTGTGCCGAAATGACAGGCACACGTGCAGGCTTCCGAAGGGCATTCCGTGCCGCGCAAAGGCTGCACCAGGAGGGCAAGCTGGCCGAGGCCGAGGTAGCGTATCGGCGACTTGCAGGCCCGGGCGATCATCGCGAAACGGTCTTACAGTCGCTCTTCGAGCTTTACCTGCACTCAGGGCGCCCTCAACAAGCGATCGAGATGCTGGTTGCCTTGATCGAGGTCGCTCCCGATAGCCTCACTTATCATGCGCACCTGGCCGAGTTGCTGCAGGCTGTTGGCCAGCCCGAAGTGGCCATAGGCTTTTATGAGCGCTTGCTCGAGCGTCGGCCCGATCTCGCAGACGGACACTTCAGTCTGGCGTTGCAGTACAAGCGGGCTTTCCGTTACAAAGACGCACTGCGGGCGTACGAGAAAGCCCTCGAGCTGGACATCCGTGATGTAGAGGAAGTCTATTCCAACATCGGCGTGTTGTATTCGGATATGCGCGATGCCGCGAAAGCGCGGGAGATGTATGAGCGTTCGCTGGCCGTTGATGCCAACTATGAGCCGGCATTGTTCAACCTCGCCGGCCTCTGTGAGGAAGGTGGCGAAAGGGAGCGGGCCATCGAGATCTACGATCGCATCCTGGCCGACAACCCACGGCATTGGGATTCGCTCGCACGCCTGGCCCAGGCGAAGAAAATCGAGGACCCGAATGACCCGCTTATCGACCGGCTCAGAGCTGCGGCTGAAGAAGCTGGCGACGATCTTCTCGGCCAGGAAGGACTGTACTTCGCGCTCGGTAATGTCCTGGATGCCGTCTCGCGTTTCGATGAGGCGTTCGCGGCTTATTCGGCCGGCAACGACCTTGGCAAGGGACGCGTGCAGCCCTATGACCGGCGCGTTACTGCGGAAGCATTCGACCAGCTAATCAGTCTTTTCGATCGAGCCTGGATTGCGCGCCACGCGACGGAATCCACGGCAAGCCCGATCTTTGTGTGCGGTATGTTCCGCTCCGGATCGACGCTTATCGAACAGATGCTGGGAGCGCATCCGGAGATCACGTCGGGCGGCGAACTCGACTTTATGCCGTGGTTGATCGCAAGGAACCTGGCGCCTTACCCAGTACGTGTCAGTGAGATTTCTGCGAGCGAACTACAGCTAATCGGGGACGAGTACCTTTCCATGGCGGGAGAGCTATACCCGAATGCTTCAAACCTGACGGACAAGAGGCCGGACAATTTTCTGCACCTCGGCCTGCTGAAGGCGATGTTCCCGCGTGCGAGGATTGTTTATACGAGGCGAAGCCGGCCCGACAACTGCCTGTCCATATACTTCCAGCAGCTCGGCGGCAATCTCGGTTACGCGACGAATCTCGAGGACACGGCCGATTACTACAATCAGCATATTCGTCTCATGGATCACTGGCGATCGTGTTTCGGCGATGATATTCATACTGTCGATTATGAAGAGCTGGTGCGCTCGCCAGAGCCCGTGCTGCGAGGAGCCCTGGACTATCTCGGATTTGACTGGGACGAGCGGTGCCTGGATTTCAAGCGTTCGGGTGGCTCTGTCAAAACCGCGAGCATTTGGCAGGTACGCGAGGGGCTACACGAGAGTTCGAGCGGGCGCTGGCGCAACTACGAAGCGTTCGCGCCGCAACTCAAGACGATGTAACTTGCTGCTTCGGCTCTAATTTTTTTTCGCGACCAGCACCCAGGCCAAGGGTGGGGCCTGGTCTGCGGACGCAAGAGGTTCCGCACGCAGTATCTCGAATCCCTGGTCGGTCAGGTCGGTACACACTTGCTGGAACCGAGCGTCGTCGATGGCGACATCGAGCATTGAAGCCATGCGCCCCGCGTAGGCCTCGGTTTCATCCTGCAACTTCTTCAGCCAGCCAACAACATCACTCGCCTCGTAGTGACGCATGCGGTCATGTACGGTTCTGACGTCGCGGTACAGTCGCAAAATCGTGCCATCGGCCACATCGCCGCCGTACTGTGCCAGGATCGCTTCCATCGATTTAATCGCCGGAGCGAATTGCTTACCCGCCGCGCTGTACCTGTCTCGGTCGCCGCCCTGCATGGCCGAGAAACCCGCCTCGAACATTGCTATGCATTTCGGAATGAACTCTGCGGCGTGCATCTGCCGGGTTGCATCGAGGCTCGCCTTGCACTGCTCGTGAATAGTACCGCCGCTGTGGTGAAGTAACAGGGCGAGCTCACCACCGGACGCGACCATGCGCGTTAGCTCCTCGAGTGCTTCAAGGCCGGCGTATTCAACACCGAACTGGCTGGTGGCGATATCGAAACTGGCGGAGTCCAACGGAATCGAGGCCGCATCGGCGACAATCCCCTGCACGCCTGGAAAGCGCTCTTCCAATATCCGAATTGCCGACACCGAAACATCCAGGCATGTGAATTCGGGTAACTGTCCTTCGAACACGCTATTGGCGCATTCGACAATGGCACCATTGCCGCTGGCGATATCGATAATCCGGAAACTTGTATTTCGGCTTTTGGCGATAAGGAAATAATGGGTCCAGAAGGATGTCACGAGGGGGTGGCTCGAGCCGCCGCCCGTATAGGCGCCGCTGGTCTGAGCGCCCTGCCAGTAAGTATCCCAACTTTCGATTACGGGTAAAGGTTGAGACTCGTCGTTTGTCATGGCGGCATAGCGTTCGTTCACTGCGTGGAGCGCGCAGTATAGCAACTCGACGTTTGTGATATGTCGGTCGTTCGCATATTCAGAGAGACCTACTCGCCGCGTTGTGGAATGTCCTCGTCCAGCATAAGTGCGCGCACGTATCGCATGGGCGGGGAGCCGTAAGACAGTACCTGATCGTGATAGCGACGAAGCGTGAACTCGTCTCCCCAGAGTTCTTCCACGGCCGCACGCATCTCCAGATGCTCTTGGTAGCCAACGAAGTAGGTCGAGAGCTGCGCCGACGTTAGCTGTGCCCGCACCCACTTGCCGGCCGCCTCGCGTTCTTCCTGGAATCCGCCTTCAACCATGAGCTTCATCGCCGCATCGCGCGTCATGCCGTCGACATGAATGGCCGAGTCGATGATCGCGTTGGTCACGGCGCGCAGGTACCACTTCAGGTTGATGAGCTTCATCAGCGGATCGTGGTTCATGTAGCCCTCGGCGATCATCATTTGCTCGGCGTACACGCCCCAGCCTTCGACGAAGGGTCCCGACCACAGTACGCTGCGCAGCGTCGACGGGTAGCGGTTGCTGAGCGCAAGCTGCAGGTAGTGACCGGGCACGCCTTCATGAATGGTCAGGTCCTGCATGGACAGCATGTTGTATTCGCGCAGGAAGGACTCGACCTGTTCTTCTGTCCAGTCGGTCGGCAGCGGCGCGACCGCATAAAACGCAGACTGACCTTTGTCGAGCGGGCCGGGCGGGTCGAGGTAAGCAACCGTCACGCCTCGCTGGAATTCCGGCATGATAATGATCTCGACCGGGTCCTCGGGCATCGTTACGATGTTGTGCTCGATGACAAAGTCTGTTGCCTGTTGAAGATACTGTTTGGCCACGTCTACGATGCCGTCTCGCGGCGGTAATTTCTTGTATGCTTCTTCGAGCGCCGCCCGAATGATCGCCTGTTTGTACGCCTCATCCGGATTGTCCGGGAACGAAGTGTACGGATGCTTTGCGACATAGACCTTCTTGGCAACGTCATACATCTCGTTGCGCACGGCCTCGTATTCACGCTCGGCCCTCGCCGTAATTTCCTTGCGATTCAGCGGCGAGTTGAGTGCAAACGCGAGCTTGACGTCATAGAGTTCTGCGCCAATCCGGAAGTCGCCATTGGCTCGCGGCAACAACTCTTCTTCCAGCCATGCCTGGTGCTCGGCAACCGCATTCCTGGCTGCTTCGATGGCCGCGTTGAGCCGCTGCTGTTGCGCAGGCGACAGGGCGCTCATCGCCGGGACGATCATCGACTCGACAATGGAGACCAGGCCGGGATTTTGTTGCACGGCAGTTTCGGCATGGATTTTCGGTACACGCGATGGCTCCAGGGACGCTCTCGCTTGTCTGAGGAAGCGGGGTATTTGCTCGAGACGTGACGTCGCGTTGAGCAGCCTTGACTCGATTGGCGCGAAGTCACGTGCAACCAGGCCATAAATAGCGCTGCCGGCGAGGTTGACATAGTACAGCGGGTTCCAGGCCCACTCCTGTAACTCATCGAGCGCCCAGAGGCTGGATTCGATCTCGTGCAGCAGCAGTTCTGCATCGACCTGGTTTGCGCGTGACAGCTGTTGCAGGTCGAGCCCGCCAAGCGCCTTTTTATAGTCCGTAAGCAACGCCTTCGTTTCCTTGCGCGCGCCGTCATCAACCTGGTCCAGCTGTCCGTCGGCGGCGTGGTCGCCGATCAACGTCGCATTAACCGGGGAAAAATTCGTGAGGTCACTAATGTACTCGCTGGCGAGGTTTTCGA
Source organism: uncultured Gammaproteobacteria bacterium (assembly GCA_963841165.1). Lineage (GTDB taxonomy): Bacteria > Pseudomonadota > Gammaproteobacteria > Steroidobacterales > Woeseiaceae > UBA1847. The sequence goes on from CAWJCA010000049.1 coordinate 12,544, forward strand.
AGGCCTCGTCGGCGGTGGTCGCGGCGAGTGCGGTTCCGGCCAGCAGGAAGAAGGTCAGTGCGAATATAAGGCGTTTCACGGCATTGCCTCGGACGTTGCGGGAATGCGGCAAACCTTAGCATGGTCGCGGCGACGCTGTAATATCCAGCCATGCTGCGCTTCCTTTTGTCTCTCTTGTTGCTTTGCCTGGTTGCTATCCCGGTCCAGGCGGATGAGCGGATACCCGCTTACCTGGTCCGGCTTCCGGAGTCGGTCAGGACCGTGTTCGTGGCCGAGACGTCGACAGCGGCGTTCCACCGCTTCGAGAACGGGGCGGGACCTGAGATCGACTATTTGGGCGCGACAGGCATGTCGTATGGCGAAAACGGTGATGGCAAACAACGCGACGGCGATCGACGTACCCCGCTGGGAATCTACTTTGTTACCGAACAACTGGACACCAGCCGAATGCATGAAAAATACGGGGTAACGGCTTTCGTTCTCGATTATCCCAACGCCCTCGACCGTCGCTTGCAGCGCACCGGGGATGGCATCTGGGTACACGGTGTCGATCCTCGCGGCGGCAAACGACCGACACGGGACACGGATGGCTGCATAGCGCTGCCTAACGAGACTCTCGAGATGATCGAGGACGGGTTTTTTCCGAACGCAACGCCGGTCCTTATCGCGCGTGAAGTCAGCTGGGTCGAACCCGGCCAGCTGGACGAGCTGCGCGGCGATTTGGATGCCGCGATCTCTCGATGGGCGAACAGCCTGCAGCGCGGGGACATGCACGCCTTCCTGTCGCTGTACGACGTCGCTTTTCGGCATTGGGGGATGAACAAGGCGGAGTGGACCGCCTTGCTCACAGAAACCTATTCGTCACGGTCAATAGAGGAAGTAAGAGTCAGCGATGTGTTGCTGCTGGGAGACCCCGTGCGAGGATGAAATCTACCTGAGCCGTTTTCGCCTGAGCATGAAAGAGGGGTCGAATACCGTTGAGCTCACAAAGCGCCTGTACTGGCGACGCGCCGGGCCCGGTGCCCTGACCGTCATTGCCGAGGACAGCGGCTAGGTCTGCCGTACTAGCGCAGGCCTTCGCGAATCGTAAGTTCGTCGATGAGTTCCATGAGCTTGGTGTAACTGCCGCCGGCTTCTGTCGAGGTCGTTCGGTACTTGCCGTTGACTACGATACTCGGTACAGAACTGATGCTGTAGCGCCGCACAAGGTCGTCCGCTACACGCAGTTTTTGATTCACCTCAAATGAGCCCCATGTCGCCTGGAACTGCTCCGCACTGACGCCAAAGCGGGCGAATAACTTCTGTATAGCCGCTTCCGTCGTCAGGCGGTTTCCGCGGCGATGATATTCCTGAAAAACGGCGTCGCGGAATCCCTTGGGGTCTTTGATTACACCGTTTCGTACGAGCACCTCTTCCGTGTAATAAAGTTGACCATGGAGGCGATAAATTGCATTCCACAAGGCGGGGATGCGCACGAACCGGATATTGGGGTCCTTGTTCTCCGCCCATCGGTTGATGTACGGCTCCATGTCGTAACAGTGCGGGCAGCCGTACCAAAAGAACTCGGCGACCTCGATCTTGTCCGCGCTACCAAGGGTGGGCTGAGTCGGCACCAGGCGAACGTAGTTCTCGCCTTCCTTGAACTTCCAGTCGCGATTTGCTGCGGGTGTCTCGGCGACGGCGAGCACAATTGCTTCATCAACAGGCTCCTCTTCCGCGGCGGATTCCTCGACAAGCTCGAGCGTTTCAGATGCTTCTTCTTCGGGACTTGCGACGGCGGCTTCATCCGCAGCTTCCGTCGATGCCTCCGAAACATCCATCTCTTCGACGGGCGCTTCTTCCTTGCTGCATGAAGCCAGGCTGAGTAGTCCCAAAACAAGCAAAAGGGGACCAAACCATTTCAGGTGTTTCATAAGAACGTCCGATATTCAGTCGTGGGAGATTATTTCAGGCCCTGCACGTAAGACGCGACGGCTTCGATATCTTCTTTGTCGAGACGTGCCGCGATCTCGCGCATCATGCGAGTCTTACCATCGGTCTCGCGCGTACCCGCCGCGTAAGCCTGCAGTTGTTTAGCGGTGTAGGCTGCATGCTGGCCGTTCAATGCCGGATACTTTGCCGCCGGGTTTCCTCGTCCGGTCGGACCATGGCAGGCCATGCAGGCGGCGGTGCCATTGCCCGCGTCGCCACCGCGGAAAAGTGCTTCACCGCGAGCAACGATGTCCGCATCGGCAACCGACTGGGCCGCAGCCGGGAGGCTCTCGAAGTACACCGCAAGATTGGCCATATCTTCAGCCGACAGCAACATGGCCTGGCTCGACATAAGCGGATCCTTGCGGCTGCCGTCCTTGAACGCCATGAGCTGCGCGAGAGTGTACGAAGCGTTCTGTCCGGCAATGTTCGGCCACAGGGCGTTCGAGCTATTACCCTCGGGCCCGTGACAAGCAGTGCAGGTCAGCGCTTTCGCTTTGCCGGCATCGGCCGAGCCATCGACCAGGCTTGCGGCCTGTGCCGGATTTGATGCCAGTACCAGTCCGGCGAATGCGAAGATCGGGGCGAGCTTGTTTTTCATAGGTTTTAACCGTTACATTCCTGCGATCGCCGCGGCGGCCGCCTGATTTGATGTCTTTAATTTATATCGACAGTCTGAGCCGCACCGGACAAAGTCGGCTTGAGGTCGGAAGGCATTTGAGCACCTTGCTGCGCGACCCTGAACCCGTCAAACTTGCTTCCCGGTTCTGAACTCAGCGCCCGAATTATACACACAATCGTCAGGGCGTACCCCAATGTCAGACTACCCAGAAGCCCAGTTTATCAAGAGCGCCAACGAGCCTCGGCAATTCGTCCCGGACACCGGGGCGGAAGTGGCATTCGCGGGCCGCTCCAACGCGGGCAAGTCCAGCGCAATCAATGTAATCGTCAACCGGCGACAGTTCGCCAGGACCAGCAAGACGCCGGGCCGGACGCGGCTCGTCAACTTCTTCAGCTTGCGAGATGAGCAGCGCCTGGTCGACTTGCCCGGCTACGGCTTTGCAAAAGTGGCCGACAAGATGCGTCACCACTGGGCGGACCTGATGGCGGATTATTTCGAAATGCGGCGGAGCCTCCGCGGCATGTTTCTGATCGTCGACATCCGTCGCCAGCTGACTGATTTTGATCGTCAGATGCTCAACTTCGCCGAGTCGGTCGGGTTACCGGCCCACGTTCTGCTGACGAAGACCGACAAACTGAAACGCGGACAGGCGGCCAAAGCCTTGCTCGAAGTTCGTCGAGATCTGGGTGAGGCGGCGACCGTGCAACATTTCTCGGCGCTCAATCGGCTGGGAGAGGATGAGGCCCGGGCCAAGCTCGAGGAATTCCTGAGCCTGCCACTCGAGAAATAAAAAGCCCCGAAGCACCTTCTTCAAAGGCGCCCCGGGGCCAAGAAACGCAACCGGCTTGGGGTTGCCGGGTTGCACGCCTGCTTAAGGGAGGTAAACAGGCGAGTGACAAACGCACTCGAAAGATTAGAGGTGCGAAGGCGAGAATGGGTTCCGAGATTTTTGTAAGTAATTGAAATATAAAGAATTATAGTTTAGATAAAGTCTAAACGATGCCGACGCGGGACAGCTTGCGTCACACGCCGGCCTCCGGCCGGCTACAGATTCCGCAACCTGTCCCGCATCGTCACCGCTCGCACGTTGATCTACGTATCACTCGTCGTTTGGGGAAGGTGGGTGGGGCGGCAGACATCAACACTCCACCCAACTTACTCACAGCGGATGGCCGCGGTGGAATAGGTGCGATCGGACTATGGGGTGATGCTGGCGGTCGTGCTACGGAATCTGTAGCCAGCCTGGCACAGCGTTTAATCTCGACGCCGGATGATTGGCTGGCGTGTGACGTAGTACGACCGCCAGCATCGCCCGAATCTGCTTAGTGCGCTTCATCCCAATTCGACCCTACGCCCACATCGACCTTCAACGGCACCGACAATTTCGCCGCCCCGTTCATCAGGTCAATGACACGGTCACGCACTTTATCGACCTTGTCTTCCTCAACTTCGAATACGAGTTCATCGTGCACCTGCATGATCATGCGGGCACCGGGTTCGCTGCTCTTCAGCCAGTCATGGACCGTGATCATGGCCTTCTTGATGATGTCGGCCGCCGTACCCTGCATGGGCGCATTAATGGCGCTGCGCTCCGCGTACTGGCGTCGTTGGGCATTGCGCGCGTTGATCTCGGGCAGGTACAGGCGGCGACCGAATACGGTTTCGACATAACCCTGCTCGCTGGCCGTCGCCCGGATGTTGTCCATGTAGGCTTTAACGCCGGGGTAACGATCGAAGTACAAATCGACGTAGGCCTGCGCCTCACCGCGCGGAATGCCGAGCTGTTTCGCGAGGCCGAACGCCGACATTCCGTACATCAGGCCGAAATTAATGGCCTTCGCCGAGCGGCGCTGATCCGCGGTGACATCGTCCAACTTCGTCCCGAATACCTCCGCCGCCGTTGCCCGGTGCACATCCAGTTCTTTGTCAAAGGCCTTGACCAGCCCCTTGTCGGCCGACAGGTGCGCCATGATCCTGAGCTCGATTTGGGAGTAGTCGGCAGCAAGCAGGACCCGGCCTCCAGGTGGTACAAACGCCTGGCGGATGCGGCGTCCTTCCGGCGTGCGGATGGGGATGTTCTGCAGATTCGGATCCGTTGACGACAATCGCCCGGTTGCTGCAACGGCCTGGTGGTAGGAGGTGTGAATACGCCCGGTCCGCTCGTTGATCTGCAGCGGCAGCTTGTCGGTATACGTGCTCTTGAGTTTGCTCACGCTGCGATAGTTGATGATGACCGCGGGCAGCTCGTAGTCATTGGCGAGCTCGACGAGCACATCCTCTGCCGTCGACGGCTGTCCTTTCGGTGTTTTCCGGATGACAGGAAGCTCAAGTTGCTCGAACAGAATTTGCTGCAGCTGTTTCGGTGAGCCGAGATTGAACGGACCACCGGCGAGTTCGTGCGCTTCGATTTCCAGTTCGGCCATTTTCTTCGCAAGTTCGCCGCTCTGCGTGGTCAGCATCTTGCGATCGACTTTCACGCCGATTTCTTCCATTTCGAGCAGCACGGGCACGAGCGGTTGTTCGATCTCTTCGTAAACCTTCTGCAGCGTCGGCTGCTCACTGAGTTTTTCCCAAAGGGTGTGGTGCAGTTGCAGCGTGATATCCGCATCTTCAGCCGCATAAGGTGCGGCAGTATCGAGATCGACCTGGTTGAAGGTCAGCTGTTTGGCACCTTTGCCCGCGACGTCCTCGTAATGAATCGTTTCCTTGCCCAGGTATTGTCGTGCCACCGAATCCATGTCGTGGCGTGTCGCGACACTGTTAAGCACGTAGGACTCGAGCATGGAGTCAAACTTGATGCCGGCGAGTGCGATGTCGTAGCGCGCGAAGATGTGGGCATCGTACTTGAGGTGGTGGCCGACTTTCTTTTTCGTGTCGTCCGTAAGAAAGGGTATGAGCTTTTCGAGTACTTCGGCGCGCGGTAGCTGGTCAGGCGCACCTGGATAGTCGTGTGCGACCGGGACGTAGCAAGCTTCGCCGGCCTCGACCGCCAGCGAGAAGCCGACGATCTCAGCTTCCATGTAATCGAGGCTCGTCGTTTCGGTATCGAGCGCCGTAAGTTTGGCCTTGTTGATTTTCTTGAGCCAGCGGTCGAACGCCTTCCACGTTAAAACCGTTTCGTACTCGCCCGTCTCTTCTTTGATCGGTGCTGCGGGCGTGTCAGCCTTCTCATCGAGCAGGCGCAGCAACGAGCGCAATTCATAGTGGCTGTAAAGCTTGCGTAGCGCGTCGGTATCGGCGTCTGCCGGATTCAGGTCATTGATCGAAACATCGAGATCGAGGTCGTGGCGAATGGTCGCGAGGTTCTTTGACAGCCGCAGTTGTTCTACGTTGTCACGCAGGCTTTCGCCGACCTTGCCCTTGATTTCCTCGCCGTGCTGCACGATGCCGTCAGCGCTGTCGTAAAGATTAAGCCACTTGGCGGCGGTCTTCGGGCCGACTTTGGGCACGCCCGGGATGTTGTCGGAGGTATCCCCGACCAACGCCAGGTAGTCGACAATCTGCTCAGGGTAAACGTCGAATTTCTTCTTCACACCATCACGATCCAGCATCGAGCTGTCCATCGTGTTGATGAGCGTGACCTGGTCGTTGACGAGTTGCGCGAGGTCTTTATCGCCCGTCGAAACCAGGACCTTGAGCCCCTTTTTCGCAGCCTGGTCACACAGCGTGCCGATGACGTCGTCCGCCTCTACGCCGTCGACGCACAACAGTGGCAGACCCATCGCCTTAACCGCGTCGAGTATGGGCTGGACCTGGGCACGCAGCTCGTCCGGCATGGGAGGGCGGGTGGCCTTGTACTCCGGAAAAATCTCATCGCGGAAAGTCTTTCCTGGCGCATCAAAAACAACGGCGATATGTGCCGGTTGTTCTTCGCGAATGAGCTTGAGGATCATCGTCAGTACGCCGTGCAGCGCGCCGGTTGGTTCACCTTGTGAATTGGTGAGTGCCGGCAGCGCGTGAAAAGCGCGATACAAATACGATGACCCGTCGATAAGGACGAGGTCGGTCATCGGTAGGTTCCAACTAATCTGGCGGAGCTTCGGCTTCTTCTTTTTCCTCTTCCTCTGTCTCCGCGGGGGCGGGTGGCGCAACTTCGATTCTGCTTGGGTCATCCGGTAAGTACAGTGGACCACTCTGGCCGCATCCGGAGAGCGGCAGCACGAATAAGAATCCGGCGAGCATAACGATAAGGCGTTTCATTGGGATGCCCTGTAACAGCGATGGGTCAATTATAGAGGGCCGCACGACAAATAGGGCATCATTTTGCGTAGCGTTTCGCGACCTTCCGATAGGCATCGCGAAACGGAATACCTTCTTCACGTACGAGCCGGTAGGCCTCCGCGGTTGCGAATATGCCTTCATCGAGTTTGATGTTCTGCGGCAGGAAATTCAGGCCTTCGAGCAGGTAGGCCATGATATCGACGCTGTCGATCGCAAGATCGATGGCACGAAACAATGGCGACTTCAGGCGCTGCAGGTCGCGGTGATAACCCGACGGCAGCTTCGCTGTGATCATGAGCGATTCGTCAAGGCAGGCCTGGGCTGTAGCCGACGATGCACGCAGCAGTTCGAGTACATCGGGATTACGCTTCTGCGGCATGATCGACGAGCCGGTTGTCACTTCGGCGGCCAGCGATATATAGGCGAACTCCTGCGTATAGAACAACAAGAGGTCACTCGCCATGCGGCTGACGTCCTGCATCAGCAGCGTGATTTCAAACAGCATCGCGCTTTCGGCTTTGCCGCGCGACAGCTGCACGGCAGTGACCGGTGACTGCGTGCTGGCAAATTCCAGCGCGGCGGTGGTCATCTCGCGATCGAGCGGCAATCCCGGTGTACCGTAACCGGCCGCACTGCCCAGGGGGTTCTTGTTGATGCGCGTGAGCGTCGACTGCAGCCCCACGACGGCATCGCCGAATCCTTCATCGAAGCCACCGCACCAGAGCGCGACGGTGGAGGGCATCGCATGTTGCATGTGCGTATAGCCCGGTATTTCTACGTCACCCTGGCGTTCGGCCAGGCCGGCGAGCGATGACCGCAGTTGTTCGACTCGAGCGGCAAGGTCGCGTGCCGCATCGCGCAGGTAGAGACGCAGCGCCGTGAGTACCTGGTCGTTGCGCGAGCGACCCAGGTGCAGTCGACCACCGGCAGGCCCGATGTTCGCTGTCAGCCGTGACTCGAGCGCCGTATGCGCGTCTTCATCCTCGAGACTGATGTGCCATTCACCGTCTTCGAAACTTTTCAGAAGAGTAGAGAGACCATCCCGGATCGCCGAGAAATCCTCGTCGCTGATTAATCGGGTGGCTGCCAGCATTTCAGCGTGCGCGATCGAGCCGCGCACATCGTAAGGTACGAGCCGGGCATCAAGCAGATGGTCCTCGCCAGCCGTATAGCGCAGCACGCGCTCATCGAGCGGCAGGCCTTTTTCCCACAGCCGGCTCACGACTCGCTGCCTTGCTCGGCCGGCGTCAAAGCGGCGATGTCGTCGACGACGAGCGTGCCCGTGCCTTCGTTGGTAAAGACCTCGAGCAGAATGCTGTCGGGCAGCTTGTAGGAAATGACGTGTACACGCTGTACGCCGTTGGCGAGCGCGAACTCGATTGCCGCGGCTTTCGGTAACATGCCGTCCGCGAGGCTGCCTGCTGCCTTGAGTTTCTTTAGCGCTGCACGATCGATGTAGCTGATGAGCGAGCCCGGATCGTCGATGTCTTCGAGGATGCCTGCGGCACCGGTTGCGAGTATGAGCTTCTCTGCCCCGAGTTCGGCAGCAATCGCGGCGGCCACGGTGTCTGCGTTGATGTTCAGCACGGTACCCGACTCATCGCAGGACAGCGGGCTTATGACGGGCATCAGGCCGTTATCCAGCTGCTTTTTCAGCACGTCGGCGTCGACCGCGTCGATGTCACCGACGAAACCGTAGTCCACCGTGTCCTGGCCATCGCGCTCGACGGGTGGCCGCTTGTGCGCACGAATCAGGCCCGCATCGACGCCACTCATTCCTACAGCCGGAATCTGCAGGTCCCGGCATGTCGCAAGGATGCGCGTATTGATCTGGCCATTGAGTACCATCGTTGCGACATCGAGTGACGCGCCATCCGTGACGCGCCGCCCTTCGATGAAGGTTGTGTCGAGACCGAGCGCTGCAGCGAGTTTGGTCGACTGGGGTCCGCCACCGTGAATCAGCACGACCTTGATGCCAACCTGGTGCAGGATGCCGACCTGTTCCATGAATGCGCTGGTATGGGCTGTGTCGGCGAAAATTTCGCCGCCGGCCTTGATCACGAATACCTTGCCTTTGAAAAGGCGAATGTAGGGCGCGGCATGTTTCAAGGCCGATACGACAATCGCCCGTTCTCTCTTGCTTGTCATTGACTGCGTCCCAGCATCTGGTGGAGCACGGCCATCTGCGCGAGCATGCGATTGCGTGCCTCCGGTATCACAACGCTGCGCGGGCCATCGAGAATGTTGTCTGCGACCACGACGCCGCGACGAACGGGCAGGCAATGCATGAAACGACACTCGTCTTTTGCATTGTCGAACCAGGGCTCGTCGACACACCAGTCGAGATGTTCCTCGCGCAGTTTCTGGTCCGCGAGCCGGTCGCCGTAGTGGCGCGTTGACGACCACGACTTGGCATAAATGACATGCGCGTCCTGCATGGCTGCCGTGCGATCGTCGGTCTCTGTGATGGAACCGCCTGCCGCATCGGCAGCAGCGCTCGCTTTTTTCATCAGCTGGTTCGGCAGCTCGAAGCCCTCCGGGCGCAGTACGGTCACGTCCATGCCGCGATGTGCCGCCATGTGCAGTGTTGCGGCAGGCACGGCGAGCGGCAGTGCCATGGGGTGGTAGGCCCAGCTCAGCACGAATTTGCCGCCGTTGGCCGGGATGCCGAGGTCGTCGAGGGTCTTCCAGTCGGCGAGGCTCTGGCAGGGGTGATTCATGGCGGATTCCATGTTGATGTACGGCGTATCGATCAAGTCTGTCATCGCATGAAACTCAACGTTCGGCCATGTCGTGTTCGAGGTTCTTGCGCTCGGCAAATGCGCGAATACCGATTGCATCGCCATACGAGGCAATTACCGGTATGGCTTCGCGTATGTGCTCGGCCGCGGCGCCGTCCATGACGATGCCCGGCCGGCTTTCGATCCCGTGAATCGACATTTCGGGGGAGATAACGAAAGAACCACCGCCGAGTCGCGTCATCGCTGCCTGGAAAGACGCCAGCGTGCGCAAGGAAGGACTCAGGAACAGCAGTGACAGCACTTTTCCTTTCAGTGCCTCCGGTTCCGGGTGTGTATCGAGGCGGCCGGCAAGTGCGATGAGTGCCCTGATCTCATCAGTGGAAAAATCGGCGAGGTCGTTGAACGCTTTCATTGGTACATTCCTTATTCGTTAATTTCCAAGTGTCACACTGTATCTTTAGTCAATCTCCGGTGCGATAGCTTCCAACGCCTGCGCCAGGTGTTCGACGTGTCTCGATTCAAGCACCAGCGGCGCCAGTATTCTTAAGACATCGGGGTCGCTGCTCGTGCCGGTCAGGATGTCGTGCTCGAGCAACGCGCTGTGCACTTCTTTCGCAGGGCGATCGCAGACGAGCCCAAGCAACAGCCCCATGCCCTGGATTTTCACGACGGGACCCGTCACGCATTGTTCCCGAATCTGCGCTTCTCTTTGACGCACATTGGCAAGCAGGCCGTCGGCTTCGATGGCTTCGATCGTCGCCGTGATCGCGGCCGCCGCGAGGGGGCCGCCACCAAACGTCGTGCCGAGGTCGCCTGGCCCGAAGCGCGCCGCTATCTTGTGCGTGCAGAGTACGGCCCCGCAAGGGACGCCGCCGCCGAGTGATTTTGCACTCGTGATGATGTCCGGATTGATTCCGTGAACCTGCACCCCGAAGAATTGCCCGCAGCGCCCCATGCCCGATTGAACCTCGTCAGCAATCAGCAGGACGCCGTGTTCGCGCGTCTCTTTACGCAGTGTTTCGAGGAAGTCGGTTGACAGGTCGTAAGCGCCAGCCACGCCCTGCACGGGCTCTACGATGACAGCTGCGATATCGCCGCTGATCATGGTTTGTGCCGCGGCAATGTCGTCGCGCGGAATAAAGTCCACGTCGAAGGGTTTCGACGGGAAGCCGTACCATTTTTCGGAGTTCCAGGTAACGGCGCCAGCCGCGGCCGTGCGGCCATGGAAGCCGTGCGTTATCGCCAGGATTTTCTTTCGGCCGGTCGCGATGCAGGCCATGCGCAGCGCGTTTTCGTTCGCTTCTGCGCCTGAATTGACAAAGAAAACGCGGTCTATCCCCTGCGGCGCAACCCGCACGAGATTCTCCGCGGCCCGCGCACGAATCTCCAGGGCCACGGCATTGCTCTGGAAAAGGAGTTTGTTATTTTGCTTCTCGATCGCCTGCACCAGCCGAGGATGGCCATAACCCAGTGCGGCGACCGCATGCCCGCCGTAGAGGTCCAGTATTCGTCGCCCGTCTTTTGTAAAAATATCGCAGCCGCTGGCGCGCTCGGGAACGAATGGCAGCTGTCCATAGACCGGAATCGTCACGGCGGCTTCTCGCACGCGCGGGTCGGTCATGGCGTGCTGTTGGTTCGCGATCAGACATCAGGTCCAGCCCGGTGCCGGTGCTGTCAAACCCGTCGTTTCAGGCAGGTTCCAGAGCCGGTTCATCCACTGCATCGCGCCGCCAGCAGCGCCTTTCACGAGGTTATCGATTGCACACATTACGACAACGGACTCGCCGTTGCTGGCGACGCTGATGTGGCACATGTTGCTGGCCACGACGTTTTTCAGCCGCGGCGTTGCCTGCACAACTTCGACGAAGGGCGCATTGCTGTAAGCCTGTTCATACACGTCGCGCAAGGTTGCCTCAGACACGGCCGAGATTGCTTTGGCCTGCAACGTGATGTGAATACCGCGTGCGAAGGGTCCCGAGTGCGGCACGAAGCGCACGCTGGTTTCACGCCCACTTGCGGCCTTCGTGAGACCCGCCATTTCCGGTGCATGCCGATGCGCCAGCGGTTTGTAGGCATAGAGGTTACTGTTTCGCTCCGGGTGGTGTGTGCCCGCCTGCGGACTCCGGCCGGAACCTGTGCTACCCGTAATGCCGCTCACATAGACTTCGGCGTCCGTCAGTCCGGAGCGGATGAGCGGCACGGTAGCCAGCAGCGTTGCGGTGGCGAAGCAGCCCGGGTGACCGACGTGCGGCGCGTCCACGGTGTTGACGTGTTCCGGCACGGCGCAGATGAACTGGTCGAGCAGTTCGGGTGCGCCGTGGTCGGTGTTGTACACGGCCTCGTAGTCGCTTTGACTGGCATAGCGAAAGTCGGCCGACGAGTCGACGACATGTACGTTGATGCCCTTTTTCTCAGCGGCGTTGAGTGCGTTCGCGATGACACCGGCGGATGCGCCGTGTGGTGCGGCGGAGAACAACGCCAGGTTGCTGCCGGAGTCGATTTGATCGAGCCAGGCCGCGTGCGCGACAAAAGACACGTCGCGAAGTGCCTGCGAAAGATGACCAAATGTATCGCCGATCGGTGAGCCCGCTCGACTGTCCGACACGGCGGCCGCCAGTTCGAACTGCGGGTGTGCGGTGACCAGGCGCAGCAGCTCGCCGCCAACGTAGCCACTCGCGCCCAGAATTACAGCAGGAATTGCGCTGCTCATGCTTTTTCCTTATTCAGCAGGTCTGCGACCAGGTCACCGAGAGCCACGCCGTGGGAAAGCGCGTTGACAGCCGGTAGCGCCAGGCGTTCGTCGATTTGCTGTACGCCGACATCGTTATCGGTTGCAGGTCCGGTGACGACGGCCGGTTCGATGCCGAAGTCGTTGCGCAGGATTTTCGCGCCGCCCCAGGCCGACACCGGATCATTGGCGCAAAGCACAACAGCCGTCAGCGCTTTGCGTATGGCCACATCGGACAGGATGGCTTCGACGCCGTAGGCGCCAAGCAGGCCGTCGCCGAGCTCCAACACGATGACGTCGGGGCTTTTTTTCGCCAGTCCCGTCAACAAAGCACGAGTCAGCGCGGGGCCGTTGGCGGCGGTCGTCGTCACGATGCCAAAGTCCGAGAAGATCATCGTGTCAGATGCGCCCGCGTCCTCCATGGCAAGCACGTCACGCCGTAACGAGACGCCCGTGGCTTTGCATGCCGAGACCTTAAACCCAAGATGACGAAGCCGGCCGACGATTGCGCACGCAGCCGCTGTCTTGCCCGAGTCCATGCAGGTGCCGGCCATCGCGATAACCGGAACGCCATTCGTATCCAGCGCTTCATCGTCATCGAGTGTGTCCGAGCCCGCTCTTGCCGGTACACCGATGCGCTCACCGAGATACGGGAAGGAGAGGACCGTACCGAGTACTTTGCACTCAAACGGCGGCCCGACATCCGGGTTGGCAGAGTCACATAGTCCAAGGACTCCGCCAATGTTCAGAATCTGGATGGTATCGCCCGGTTCGAGTTCCACAGGAAGATGGCCTGAGTAGCCGCGCAGCGCCTTACGATGTCCGAGCGCGCCGACAACGATGTCGCCCTGGTTGACCGTGGCCATCCGTCCCGAGGTCAGCTCGAGCTGGTTGTAGCGCGCCTTGTTGTTGAGCACCTGTACCGCGATCAGCACGCCCTCTTCGCAGGGAATATCCGCGGATACACGCAGCTCCGCACCAAGATTGTTGTGCTGTGCTACCGATGCGATTTTGTCGACTACGATACTTTTCACGATGAGTCCCCGGTGGCTCGTCCCGCTCGCGTTTGTAAAGAGCCTGTCAGAGACAGGATGCGCGCGTAGCCGACGGCGTCGCTTGCGGTCCACTCGCCGGCAGATTCACCGTACACGCCCTTCGTTGCCGCGAGCAGCGAGTATGGCGAGCTTGTTCCTTCGATAAATAAAGCCCCGGGACGCAGGGCGAAACGTACGGTGCCCGTGACCCGTTTTTGCGAAGACGTCAGCAGCGCCTCGATATCGTCGCAGGCGAGATCCAGCTGCTTGCCTTCGTGTACAAGGTCGCCATACACGGCCGCGACACTGTCTTTGATCCGTGCCTGCTGTGCGCTAAGCACCAGCTTTTCGAGTTCGCGGTGTGCGGTAATCAACGTGATTGCGGCGGGCGCTTCGAACGCGACGCGGCCTTTGGTGCCGAGCACGGTGTCGCCCAGGTGAATGCCGCGACCGATGCCATAGCTTCCTGCAAGCACTTCGAGCTTTTCGATGAGCTCGACAGGCGACAGGGATTCGTCGTCGAGCGCGACCGGCACGCCGGCTTTGAACTCGAGCGTGTGCCGGGAAAGATCTTTGGGTTTACTGAATGCGTTCGAAGAAAGTACCCACGCCGATTCCGGGATCGAGTTTTCTGACGTCAGCGTTTCCTTGCCACCGATCGTGATTCCCCAAAGACCACGATTGATGGAATAAGCGGATCCCTGCGTCGGTAACGGCAGGCCGTTCTTCTTGAGATAGTCGAGCTGCTCGTCTCGCACCCAGTTGTTGTCGCGCACGGGCGCCAGTGACACGAGATCCGGATTGAGCGTGCGCAGCGCGACTTCGAAACGAACCTGGTCGTTGCCTGCCGCCGTGCAGCCATGAGCCACTGTCGTGGCGCCGCGTTCAGTGGCGATTCTCGCGAGGCGCTCTGCCTGCAAACCACGTTCGGCGCCGACGCAGAGCGGGTAGGCCTGGCCACGCAGGACATTACCGGCTATCAGGTAACGAATAACGGTGTCGAAGAAGTCCTGCTTGGCATCGATGAGTACATGCTCGATCGCGCCGAGCGCGAGGGCGCGTTCTTCAAGCGCGATCGCGGCTTGCGTATCAATACCACCCGTGTCGACACACGCCGTTATTACATCCCGGCCGTAGTTTTCCTTGAGCCAGGGCACGCAAAACGATGTATCCAGTCCGCCTGAAAACGCGAGAATGATAGGGGATTGGTCTTTGCTCACTTAGATACTCTCCAGGGAATGTCAGATGCGAGCGGAGCGCTCGATACGGGCAATGAGTTGTTTTTGCGCATGAGAGGATTCGGTCGCGACAAATACCGTGTCGTCACCGCCGATGTTGCCGATCATTTCGGGCCAGTCGCTGCGATCGAGTGCGAGCGCGACGCGTTGTGCTGCGCCGATGGCGGTTCGAATGACCAGAAGATTCGGGCCGGCGGGGCTGATCTTGCGCAACAGAGAAGCGATCTCGGCCATTTGCTTTTCGCCTGCCGCATCGACACCCGGGAGTTCGTAGCCTCTGGATGTCTTGATAGCGCCGAGCTCGCGAAGATCGCGACTGACGCTCGATTGTGTGGCGACCAGCCCCTGGGCCAGCAAAGCATCCACGACGAATTGCTGCGTTCGGGCCGGGCCCTTACGCAGCATTTGCCGGATGGCATCACGGCGCTGTGCTTGATCTTCACTTGAAATAGGCATAATTATGCGCATATTTATACAGTCATGCGCATAATAGGTCAAGGCCCGGGTTGGCCTTTTTCGCAAAGTCTTTTGCGCTAAACTGCGCCGCTTCATTAAATTCGGAGGATCGAAATGCAGCTACCCGAGACTGTCGAGGTCACATCAGGCGATAACCCGGTCGGCAGCGTCATCTGGCTGCACGGTCTGGGCGCCGACGGGCACGATTTCGAGCCCATCGTGCCCGAGCTGCGACTGCCTCAAGAGCTGCCGCTGCGTTTTGTCTTTCCGCATGCCCCGGTGCGGCCCGTCACGATCAATGGCGGCATGGCCATGCGTGCCTGGTATGACATTCTGAGTCTCGATACCGAGGGCCGGGCTGACGCACAGGGGGTGCGTGACAGCACCGCGCTGCTGGAAGCCCTGATCAACCGCGAGATCGAGCGCGGCATCGACGCGAACAACATCGTGGTCGCCGGCTTCTCCCAGGGCGGCGCCATAGCAATCAATGCCGTGCTGCATTCAAAGCTCCGGTTCGGCGGGCTGATGGCTCTTTCGACTTACATCGCATTGCCCGGCGAACTCAGCGCCAGTGCCGGGAACCGGGATGTACCGGTGTTCATGGCGCACGGCAGCTTCGACCCGATGTTGCCCATGCAATGGGGCCGCGCGTCGGCGGACAAACTGATCGAGGCGGGTTTTAACGTCGAATGGCATGACTACCCGATGGCGCATGCCGTGTGCGCCGAAGAAATCGATGATATTCGTGCGTGGTTGCTGTCGGTTTTTGCGCCGGTCAAGTCCGGGTCGCGAACGTAATTCGGGAATCTCCGATCGACATGCCTTCGGGGTCGAATCGTCGCTCGACCATCCGCCATTTGCCCGAGTCGTCGGCAAGCACGACAGTCGAACAGCGCGTGCCGTATTCGGGCATCACGATGAACGGTGCGGTAATCGAGTGCGCCCTGGCAAAGCCGAGGCCCCGCGAAACGACTTCTTCAACCGGACCTTTGTTGCGGTCGTCGAGCAAACGCAGCAGCGTCGTTTCGTTGACGCCGTTTCGATCCAGCAGTGCAGCCAGTCCTTCCTTGCTGCGCCTGACTTTGTCCCAGGGCCCGTCCAGCAGCTCGTTACTGAGCCCATAGAGCCCGACAGGCAATGTGCGTGGCCCGCCGTCGCGGTTGGAGAGAAACGCGACATCATGGAGGTCGCCAACGATCAGGTTGAATCCCGCGTATGCGGGGCCATCAATCGTTTCGAGATAGCCAAGTGGCGGCTGGTCGCTCTCGAGGAATTCCGTGACGAGGTGTCCGCGCGAACGAAACCTCGGCGAGACGGGCATGGCGTCCCGGAAATTTGTGACAGTGGCAAAGCGCCCATTACGGTGCAGTGCCAGCCAGGTGCCGCCGGCCTGCAGGTCTCTTCCGCCCGCGATATCCGGCTTGTCAGGCCACCAGTCTGCTTTTTGCGTCGGGCGTGCATGGAACTCATCGCGGTTCCCCGCGAGGATCAGCGGATGCTCTTTGCTTTGTCCGATCGCCAGTACAACGAGGCACACGGTCAGTCAACGTTGCCGAGCATAATCCAGTCGTCAACCAGTCGCCTGGCGATCGAGATCCGAAACGGCAGCTTGGGGAACTCCGAGCGCAGGTCTTCGCGCGTAAACCACTGCGCGTCTTCGAGTTCCCCATCGTTCAGGACGATGTCGGTCGAGGTCGCCTCTGCCATGAACCCGAGCATCAGTGCCGATGGAAACGGCCAGGGCTGAGAGCTGTGATAGCGCACGGCACCGACACGAATGTTGGTTTCTTCGTAGACCTCACGTCGCACAGAGTCTTCCAGGCTTTCGCCAGGTTCGACGAAGCCCGCGATTGTCGAGTAACGATGCTCAGGCCAGCTTTGCTGCCGCCCGAGCAGGCAACGTTCTCCGTCATGAACGAGCACGATGATCGCAGGATCCGTACGCGGAAATATTTCCTTACCGCAATCCGGATTGACGCAACGTTGCGTATTGCCACCGGCCTCAGGCAGCGCAGCCGAACCGCAGAGAGCGCAATACGACTGCGATGCGTGCCAGACCACGAGCGCCCGCGCATGCGCGACGAGATTGGCCTCGTCCAGCGGCAGCTTCGTACCCAGGAAACGCAGGCTTTCGAATGACCCGAACTCGGCGAACGGCTGTTGCTGATGCGCGTCGATCGCAAGCGCGAACGCGGGCTTGTTTCTGAACAGCCCCAGAAAGATCAGGTTGTGTTCGTCGACATAGGGCTCGATCTGCGGCCGTTTGAGCCATACCGCGTGCGGAGGATCGCCGCCAATCAGGCAGAGATCACCCCACACGGGAACGAAGCGCGCGTCCTTGCTGACAGCTGCCTCGCTGAGCCAGTCGGGATCTTTTCGGCGTTCGCCGCTACGATCGACAAACGCGCCCGCAAATACGTTGTAGTTTTCCAATGTTTACTTCGCGTTTTGACCCTACTGTTTTGCGAGCAGGTCGCGAATTTCGGTCAGCAGCTTTTCTTCAGCCGATGGTTTGGGCGGCTCCGCGGGCTTCGCTTCTTCCTTCTTCTTCATGGAGTTGAGCCCCCTGATCACCATGAATATCGCGAATGCGATGATGACGAAATCCAGCACGGTATTGATGAACATGCCGTAGTTGATCGACGCGGCTCCCTCACCCTCGCCCAGGGCGATTGCCAGCTGGCTGAAGTCCACGCCACCCATGATCATACCGATAGGCGGCATGATCACATCCGAGACCAGTGACGAAACGATTTTGCCAAACGCCCCACCGATAACGATGCCGACGGCCATGTCGACGACATTGCCACGCATTGCAAACGCTTTGAACTCATTTAACATTGGTTTTGACTCCCTTGAGATCGCTTTTTTTGTTTTGGTACGGCAACGCCGCAAGGCGCTGATTGTACCGGAAAAGAGCGTCCAGCCGGAGAGTCAGAAGCTCGCCAGGCCCGGCTTCTGCCGGCGTGACCCGCGCGGGATCTCCATGCAACAGGTCGGGCATATTTTGTGATCCAGTGCGTAGGCGTCCTGAACGTAGTGCGCTTCGCAACTTCGACAGTGAGCAAGGTAGAGCTCGTCGTTGTAAGAAATGCACTGCAGCAGGTTCCAGGCCCACTCAAAACTGAGTCTCGCGTCTTCATGCAGTAGCAGGTAGGTCTCGTAGGCCCGGCAAAGGCGATGGCCAAACTCGACGTCCGGACGTGGCCAGCATGCGTGCACGTGATGCTCGCGATCGATACGAATCAGCATCCCGGCGTAAAACAGCGCCACCAGCGTCGTTGCCTGGTTCTGGTTTTCGGGGTTCTTGACGTAGCGTGTCACCTGGCGCGGCGATTTGCCCCGCCGTCGCTTCACGGCCATGTTGCCGCTGTTGCGAAAATAGGTCGCGTACAGTTTTCGTATCCGGTCATCGGACAGGCCCGTGCACTCTCGAATGGTGCGTGTGCGGGCTTCATGTCGAATCATTCGTAATGCCAGCTCGAACTGGCTGCGTTCCCCTGAGTATCGGTCGTCGCTTAGTCGCATTGTTGGCTCTTTTTGCTAGAAACTGACCATATATGGTATTTCTATAGCCTATAATATCCATAAATGGTCGGCTAGTCCGAAATATAGAAATTATGACTATGGGCGAGAAACGCGCCCAAATGACGGGGGATACATGGAATACCAGGGACTGACGACCGACGATCTTGCCAACATCCATGCGCTCAACCGGTTTTTTTTGAAAGCGATTGCAGGGTCTGCGGCGGAGGGTTTCGGCGTAATCGCCAGGAGGCGCCTGTCGGAATCACAGCTGTCGCGGCTTGCCGGCGCGCCGTTCCTGTTGTTCTCGTTTCGCGAGCAGGACCATGACTACTGGCAGCGAGTGCTGGCCGACGATCCGCAAATAGACCTGATCGATTCGGGCAACCCACGGAACCAGGAAGTCGAACAGCTGCAGGTGGCCGGATTGAGCTTTCTCTGGCAGCTCGTGCGTCGCAATCCCTATGCAGCACGAATCGTAAGCGGTGCGCCCGTGAGCTGGTGTGAGCGCGTTGCCGGACTGACGCTGGTCAACCTCTTGCAAAGAGCCGCGACGCGCGGCGATCTGCTCCGCATTCGCTTTCCCGACGAAGCAACGATATGGCGTCGTCTGCTGGAAAACGGCATCAGCCCGCAGCGCCAGGCACGATTTGCATCGCAGCAATCTGCGCTGCAAGCGCTGCTGACACGTACTCCGGAGTTGCAGTACAACAGGATGTCCGCCGCCGCCTGCAGGATTCGCGACACCAAGGTGTGACGATCGCGAGCGCATGGTTACAATACGCGACCTTATGATCGCGCTCTCGATAAGAAACCTCACAAAGACCTACAGCAACGGCAACCAGGCACTGAAGGGCATCGACCTGTCCGTGGAAAGTGGCGATTTCTACGCGCTGCTGGGTCCAAATGGCGCCGGCAAAACTACAGCCATCGGCATCGTCAGCTCACTCGTCAACAAAAGCGGCGGCGAAGTCGAGGTGTTCGGCCACAGCATCGACAAGGAACTCGCAGCCGCCAAAGCCTGCATCGGTATCGTCCCGCAGGAAGTGAATCTCAATCTTTGGGAATCGGTCGGCAATATCGTGACGAACCAGGCGGGTTACTACGGCCTGCACGGAAAACTGGCGAAGCAGCGTGTGGAGAAATACCTGCGTGCCCTGAGACTGTGGGACCGCCGCAATGACGTTGCGCGCAGTCTTTCGGGCGGCATGAAACGGCGGCTGATGATTGCCCGGGCCCTCGTACATGAGCCCAGGCTGCTCATTCTCGATGAGCCAACAGCCGGAGTCGATATCGAAATTCGTCGTTCCATGTGGGAGTTCCTCGAGCAAATCAATGAAGCGGGCACAACCATCATTCTGACGACACATTACCTCGAGGAGGCAGAGTCCTTGTGCCGGCATATCGCGATCATCGATGAGGGCACGATTATCGAAGACGCGAGAATGAGTGACGTACTCAGAAAACTGCAGCGCGAAGTGTTCGTGCTCAGTCTCACGGAAGAATTGCTGGAAGCCCCGACCCTCGACGGCTTCACGACACGACTGCGTGGCGACCGCGAGTTAGAGGTCGAGAAAGGCCCCGACTGTGACCTCAACGATCTGTTCGTACAGCTCAACGCGCGCAATATTCATGTGTCCAGCCTGCGTAACAAGGCGAACCGGCTCGAAGAACTGTTCATGCGCCTCGTTGAAAGCAAGCAAATGGAGGCTGATACATGAACATCGGGCTTAACCTGGTTGCTGCAAAAACCATCATTCGCAAGGAAATTGTGCGGGTGCTGCGCATCTGGGTGCAGACGATCGTGCCTCCGGCCATAACCATGACGCTGTACTTCATTATTTTCGGTAACCTGATCGGGCGACGCATCGGCAGCATGGATGGATTCGATTACATGCAGTACATCGCACCTGGCCTGATCATGATGTCGGTCATTACAAACTCCTATGGAAACGTGGTGTCGTCTTTTTTCGGCGCCAAGTTCGGCCGCCATATTGAGGAAATGCTGGTAGCGCCAATGTCGTACGCGACAATTATTATTGGTCACGTAGCCGGTGGTGTGTTGCGTGGACTGCTCGTCGGCCTGCTGGTCACGATCATTGCGCTGTTCTTCACGCGACTTACCGTTGCTCATCCACTGGTAACGATTTCGATTGTTCTGCTGTCTTCGATCGTATTTTCACTAGCCGGCTTCATCAACGCGGTCTTCGCAAAGAAGTTCGATGATATTTCAATCGTTCCGACATTCGTTCTGACGCCGCTGACTTACCTCGGCGGTGTCTTCTATTCGATATCGATGCTGCCGGAATTCTGGCAAAACGTATCGAAAGCAAACCCCATCCTCTACATGGTCAATGCGTTTCGCTACGGCATTCTTGGTACGTCAGACATCAGCATCGGCCACGCATATTCGATACTGGTTGTTTTCATTGTCGTTCTGTTCACCGGCTGCATGTACCTGATGCAGCGTGGCATCGGTATTCGCGAATAATCATGTGCGGCCGGTTCGCATTCTATTCGCCCAGTGAAGCCGCCGCCGCGTTGTTCGGTGTATCGACGGCCACGGAAGTTCAGCCGCGTTACAACATCGCCCCGACCCAGGATATCGCGGCGATTCGCGAAGACAGTGACAAGCAGCGTGAACTCGTCATGTTGCGTTGGGGACTTGTGCCGTTTTGGGCCAAAGACCCGTCGATAGGCAACCGCATGATCAACGCGCGCGCGGAAACAGTTGCCGAAAAACCCTCATTCCGTGCTGCATTCCGGCATCGCCGTTGCGTCGTCCTGGCGGACGGGTTCTACGAGTGGCAGAAACACGGTGACACCAAAACGCCGTATTTCATCTCACTGGCAAGCGGAGAGCCATTCGCGCTCGCAGGCCTTTGGGAGAACTGGAGCGACAAAGAGAGCGGCGAATCCCTGCAGACGGCAACGTTGATTACAACGACGGCGAACGAGTTCATGCAGCCTCTGCATCATAGAATGCCCGTTGTTCTGGAGCCGGATGCGGCCGACGAATGGCTCGCCGGATCGCCCGACTATGCTGGAGCATGCAACGGAGCGAACGCCCCGGCTGCAGGCATGGCCGGTCGACCGAAGAGTCAACAATGCACGCAACCAGGGCAAGGAGCTAATCAACGCGGCCGGCGATATCGTCCGTTGAAACGATCGGCATGAACGACACCAGGAGAGTGCCGGGTCCTCCATGGACGCCGAGTGCAGTTCCCAGTTCGTTGAGCGTCAATTTCTCTATGGCCGGCAGGCGCGAACGAATCTGCTCTGCAAGTTCCCTCGCATCCTTCTCACAAATCGCGTGCGCGATGCCGACTTCGATCGGCTGATCTCTGGGCACGCGGCGGGCGATGAATTTCGCGAAACGTGCAGTGCGGTTATGACTGCCGAGCTGGAAACCGCCCACAGTGACACGTCCATCGGGTGTCGTGCGGAGAATTGCCTTTAGCCGTAACAGATCCGCTACGGTTTTCACCCAGCCCGGGAGACGACCGCCGCGAACCGCGTAGCGAAGGTCCCGGAGCAGGGCATAGGTCTGCGTCCGCGGAATTTGTTCATTGACAAGGGCGATTGTCGTCTCGATATCAATACCACGGTCGGCACACTCTGCCGCGAGTACCGCGAGTTGGCCCTGACCGAGGGAGGCATTCTTCGAGTCGATCACGTGGATGCGCCCCGACGCGCTGCTCCTGGACGCGGCCAATTGAGCCCCTTGATAAGTGCCGCTGACAGCGCCGGTCAGGTTGATTGAAAGCACATCTTCGAAATGACTGGCGAGAAACTGGAACTGCCGGCGGAAATCTCCGGGAGCCGGCTGCGACGTCGTCGGATGATCGGGGTTGGATTCGAGTTCCGCGTAGAACTCGTTGATCGTGATGCTGACCTTGTCGAGATATCCGTGGCTGCCGAATTGTATCCGGCAAGGAACCAGGTGGATGTCAAGACGCTCCAGATCCTCGTCGGGAATGTCGGCCGCCGAATCCGTGATCACAGCGAAACGTCGCCTCGTGTCGTGTGTACTGTGTTGCTGACGGTGCATGTCGTCCGCTTTTTCTGCGCTGAGTTCGCCGAATTGACGGGCAATCTCGAAAACGTCGTCCGGGTCGTCGACATGGATATGAACTTTCGCTTTGCGCTTTGTTCCAGCGAGCACAAACGAGTCGCCAATCACGGTGAGCGCTTCGCGCAGCTTACGCCGGTTGATGTCAGGCGCCGTTACTATGCACTCGGTGCAGAACCGGAACTGCGACTCGTTATCGGCTTCCGCGAACTTAACGGCGGGTTCGACATCATATTGCATCGACATATCAGGCATCGGAACGACTGTGCCGTCACTGAAGTACGTGGACATGCCGGCGACGAGTTCGGCAAAGCCCTTGGCGCCGGCGTCCACGACCCCCGCTTTGCGCAAGACCTCAAGTTGATTGGGTGTATTTGCCAGCGCTACTTCAACCTGTTGCAAAGCGTTTTGGACGACGCTGGGAAACTCACCTTCGCGGTCTTCCGAGACCTGGTACGCGATACTGTTTGCAAATGCGGCGACAACCGAGATGATAGTGCCTTCGCGGGGCTTCGACAGCGCGTCGTGCGCATATTCGCTGCCCATGCTGACGGCCTTGCCAAACGTGTATGTCGTAAAGCGGCTGATCTCCCCGGCCGAGTCGCTCATGCCCTGAAAGAACTGCGCGACAATTGCGCCGGAGTTTCCGCGCGCGCCGTCGAGCAGCGCATCGGCGATCGCGGCGAGCATCGTGCCCAGGTGTTTCTCACCGGGTTTGTTGATCACGGCGAGAGCAGCACTTAGCGTGAGACTCAGGTTTGTACCGGTATCGCTGTCTGCAACCGGGAACACGTTGATGCGATTCAAAAGCTCCTGTTCGCCGAGGACCTGGTGTATTCCTGACGTCAGGGCGAGGGCGAGCGCGTCGCCATCGAGGTATTTCGTAACCGGACTTGTCAAGCTGCGTGCTCTAGTCGCGCCGTAACAAAAAAGAAGTGCCGCGGTATCCGAGAACAACACCTTCGGGCGTAATTTCCTCGACGACGGGGCCCTCGGCGAGCTGCGAGTTCTCGCGTTGTTTCGACATGTTGATGAACACGAACCGGTCGTTGGGGACGTCACTGTAGACGTGTATGTCCAGGTGCAATTCAGGCAGCACAAGCGTGCCGTTGGCCCGCAGCTCCTGAATCGTCGGCAGTACCATCGAACCCTCCGGCGGGGCGGAGTAAACGACGCCTGGTGTCACGGCCGGCTCAGCTGGCGAGCGCTGCGGGAGGTCCGCAGCGGGCGCGCGGCGCGCGGGTGCATTTTGTTTTGCGACAGCGACCTTTTCTGCGAAGCTCGGTTCGTTCAATGTCGACTCGTCCAGTGCCGGTTCGCGAGTTTCGGTCACGGGTATCGACGGCAGGCTCAGCGGCTTGGTATCCGGCTTAAAAAACAGGCCAAGCAAAACGAGCAGGTTGATCGCAAGCAACAGCCCGAGCACCCACAGCCAGCGCGGCACGCCGGGGCTGCTGCCGTCCGTCGGGACTCCGGCAAATTCCGCCGAGCTCTGCTGCTGTCGGTCCGTTTCCGATTTTTTTAGCGCGTCGAGTATGAATGACATCGGCTAGTCCTGAGCCAGTAGCGGCGTCTTGAGACGCGGAGTGCCGTCAATTGCGAGCAGCGAGTTGATGACAATCTGCGTTTGTTGTCCGGCGAGCCCGTCGACACTGAGTCGGTGGGTTCGCTGGAAAGCCCGGACGACCTGCTCGAGCTCCGTATCGTATACATCGGACAAGGGATCGCCGGTGGCAAACCGGTCGTCGATCGACGCGAGACTCTCGCGCAGCCACAGCACATCGGCGCCGCTCGAATTGGGTCCGAGAGAAACTGCCTGTCCGTTCGGTGGACGCCACAGCAACAGGTACTGGCCGAACCAGGCGTCGGTGATCGATTCAACCGGGTGCGTTACGAGTACGCCACCAATCGATAGCTCCGCGGTGTTGCCGTGAACTGCCATCAGTACGATTTCGTGAGATTCGCCGCTATCGTCGATCAGGGTCAGGACGGCCGGCCGGTCCATCTGCCGCAATCCGCTCCAGGAACCACGCTGGTAAAGACAGGCGAGACCCGCGTCGCTGGCCTGCGAGCAGGCGCTTTGGCCACCGCTGTTGTAGTCGAGACCCCAGGCGCCAAACAGTGTGGTCAGAGCAGAAGATGTGCTCGTCAATTCGGCCGCGAGCTGCAGCTGCTCATTCAGCGTTGGCTGTGCTTCGGGTAATTCGAGCGACGCGGCAGGTTCTGTTTGAAATGCCTCAGGTGTTTCATCGAGGGGCTCGGCAGCGACAGCTTGCGCGGGCGCGTCGGCGATCAAAACCGGCGGCGATTCCTGCTGCCGGGTCAGCGACCAAATGCTCGCGGCGATAATGGCAATACCAATGAAGCCTGCCGCAATAGCGACAGGACGCAGCCACGACGAGCGTTCCAGCTGTCCGCGGACTTCGGCGGCGGCGCGGCGAATGAGCCTCCGATCGACGCGACGCGACTCGAGGCTGTACGCACCGAGCAGCGCACGGTCACAGATCACGTTGATCAGGCGTGGCACTCCCTGCGACAGCTGGAACGTTTCTTTTTTCGCGCCCGGGTCGAATACCTCACCGAGTGCGCCCGCGACTTTGAGGCGATGTTCGATGTAGTGCGCGGTTTCTTCTGCGGTCAGCGGCTCGAGGTGGTAACGGCCGGTGATGCGTTGCGCGAGCTGTCGAAGATCATTGCGCGCAAGTAGTTCACGGAGTTCAGGCTGGCCGATCAGGATTATTTGCAGCAGCTTCTGTTTTGCGGTTTCGAGATTGGTCAGCAGCCGCACTTGTTCCAGCACGGCCGGCGAGAGATTCTGTGCTTCGTCGACAATCAGGATGGTTCGGCGGCCTTCCGCATGGGCCTTGAGAAGATGTCGATTGAGGGCATCGGTCAGCGCCTTGATGCTGCCCCGGTTGTGCGGCGCGTCGATATGGAGCTCTTCGCAGATCGTTGCGAGAAACTCGAGGACCGATAGCTGCGGATTCAATACGACGGCAACGTCGGCGTTGTCGGGCATGCGGTTCAGTAGCAGCGTGCGAACGAGGGTCGTCTTGCCGGTGCCAACTTCGCCCGTCAGTTGAACAAAGCCGCCGCTCTCGGTAACGCCGTACACCAGGTGGGCCAGCGCCTCGCCGTGTCGCTCGCTCATGAAAAGATAACGCGGGTCGGGCGTTATCGAAAACGGTTTTTCATTCAGGCCGAAAAAACTGGTGTACATGAATCCCCACAAAGGGCTGTGCTGACCCCCGATTCTACCCTAATCACTGCCCGTCCAAGGTCCTGGCTCGGCCGACGGACGCGCTGCCGAATCGATCGCGAATCTCGTCAACGGCCTGATCTATCGGCGCATCCGGCTGATCCGGGGTCGTAGCAAACAGGTCAGCTTGCTCGGCCGGGGCGAGATTGCTGCCACCGACGCCCAGCAGGCGGATCTTTGCAGCCGGATTGCGCCCAAGCCAGGCTTGCAGGAGTGCGCGCGCGACCGCGTACAGTTGATCGGTGCCATTCGCGGGCGGGCTGATGCTGCGTTGTCTGGTGTACGTCCTGAAATCGGGCTGTCGAATCTTGATGTGTACCGTGCCCGCAGCCAGGCCGGCTTTTCGCAGGCGGCTGGCCGTGCGCTCGGACAAGCGCAGCAATTCGCGGTTCATTTGCTCGCGGCTCGCGAGATCCCTGTCGTAGGTTTCCTCTGCGCTGATGGATTTTTCGGCGCGGGAAGGGACCACGGGTCGAGCGTCGTGTCCCGATGCACGGTCGCGCGTCTTCCGGGTGAATCGCCCGAATATGGGTTCGAGCACGCTGATCGTCGGCCATGCGCAAGTCGCGCACAGTGCCGATGCCGACGGCGGAGAGGCGCGCCAGGGTCTTGCGGCCTATGCCTGGAATCACGGAAACCGGCAGCGGATCGAGACGGGCCTCATAGTCCTCGGGCCAGACGATCGTCAGCGCATCCGGTTTATCGAGATCCGAGGCGATTTTCGCTACCAGTTTGTTTTCGGCGACGCCGACAGAGGCCGTCAGCCCGGTCTCATCCAGTATTCGCTGCTTGATGGCCATAGCGATCTTTGCCGGTGCGCCGAACAGGGTCTCGCTCGCGGTGACGTCGAGAAAAGCCTCATCGAGCGACAGGCCTTCGACTACGGGCGTGAACTCGCGAAAGATGGCGAAGATCTGCCTGGATACGGACTTGTAGTGAGACATGCGCGGCTTGACGCGGCAGAGCTCGGGGCAGCGTCGGATCGCTTCAGCCATTGGCATCGCCGAGCGGATGCCGAAGGTCCGCGCCTCGTAGCTGGCCGCTGCAACGACACCGCGGTTGGTGCCCCCGCCTACGACAACCGGCTTGCCTCGCAGCCCAGGGTTATCGCGCTGCTCGACAGACGCATAATAAGCGTCCATATCAACGTGCAATATGCTGCGCGTTGTTGGCTGCATCTGTTTATTGGCCCCGTTCGACGATGAAACGGGCGAGCCACTTCAGCGGCGTCGCCGCGTTACCGAAGCGCTCGAGATGCTGTAACGCACCGTTCAATAATTCCTCACAGCGCTGCCGTGACCGGTCGAGTCCGAACAGGCCCGGATACGTCGCTTTACCGAGCCGCTGGTCGGCGCCGGCCTGTTTGCCGATCACGTGAGTTTCGCCTTCGATATCGAGGATATCGTCTTTGATCTGAAAGGCGACGCCGATCGCACGACCAAACGCGTCGATCGCCTGGAAATCCGCTTCGGAGAGGTCTTCCCGAAGCAGGCAGGCAGACATTACGGCGGCGTGAATCAGCGCCCCTGTCTTCAGCGAGTACATGACCTCGAGTGCTTCCGCGCTCATCGAGCTTCCTTCTGCGGCGAGGTCGATCGACTGGCCGCCCGTCATGCCGGTTGAACCGCAAGCATCGGCAATGAGACGAATAAGGTTGATCCTGGCCGTTGCCGCAACGCCTTCCTGCGCCGATAGCACTGAAAATGCCAGTGGCTGCAGCGCGTCGGCTGCGAGTATTGCCGTGGCCTCGTCGTACTTGATGTGTACGGTCGGCTTGCCGCGACGCAGGTCGTCATCGTCCATGGCGGGCAGGTCGTCGTGCACGAGCGAGAACGCGTGAATCAGTTCGATTGCTACGGCAGGTGCATCGAGAAAGGCAGCGTCGACGCCGAGGCATTCGCCCGCCGCATACACGAGCAGTGGCCGGACCCGCTTGCCGCCATTCAGTACGGCATAACGCATCGCCTCATGCAGACGGTCCGGGTCGGTCGACGGCTGTGGCAGCGCCGCATCGAGACGTTCTTCGACCCGTTCCGTGTAGGCGGCAATACGATCTGCGAATGTGTCCGGCAATTGTTTCGAACCTCGGGATTCGGGCCATGTAGCGTACACCGAATTATGCCGGGGTGCGCGCGTCCGCCTGGGCTATAATCCGCGTCCCTGACTGGCAGAAAACACCAAGAGACCTGGACATGCGGGCAACGGCGATCGCCCAGCCAAACATTGCGCTCATCAAATACTGGGGCAAGCGCGACCTCGAGCGAAACCTGCCCGCGGTCGGCTCGATCTCGATCACATTGCGCGACCTGTTTACGGAAATGCAGATAGAGCTTGATGAGCGCCTGGCG
Source organism: uncultured Gammaproteobacteria bacterium (assembly GCA_963841165.1). Classification (GTDB taxonomy): domain Bacteria; phylum Pseudomonadota; class Gammaproteobacteria; order Steroidobacterales; family Woeseiaceae; genus UBA1847. The sequence continues at coordinate 40,759 of CAWJCA010000049.1, forward strand.
GCCGACAAGCTCACAGTGAACGGATCCATCGATGAGACGATGTTGCCGCGGCTGTCAGCCTGCCTCGATCTTGTCATCGGAAGTGTTCGTCCACGTGCGAGCATCGTCAGCCGCCACAATTTTCCTGTCGCGGCCGGGCTCGCCTCTTCGGCATCGGCTTTTGCGGCTGCTACGGTCGCATCCGCACACGCTGCGGGCAAGTCGCTCAGCGTTGCGGCGCTGGCGAATCTCGCCGGACGCGCATCGGGTTCGGCGGCCCGTTCGCTGTATGGCGGATTCGCGGAACTCGAGAACAGCGACAACGAAATCACCGTCAGCACGCTGTGTGAAAGCGAGCAGTGGCCCCTGACTGTCGTCATCGCGATTACGGAAACGGGGCCAAAAGCTGTCGGTTCGACCGAGGCCATGGAAATCAGCCGCAAAACCTCGCCGTTCTATGCCAACTGGATTGAACGCCAGGATGACGATCTCAACACGGCGCGTGACGCGATTCTGAAGCGTGATTTCGAACAACTGGCAGCGATTGCCGAACACAACTGTTTGAAGATGCACTCGGTCATGTGGGCATCACGGCCGCCAATCGTGTACTGGAATTCCGTGACGATGCGTTGTCTGCAAACCGTGCGCAAGTTGCAGGGCAATGGTATCGGCGTGTTCTTCACGATTGATGCAGGCCCGCAGGTCAAAGCGATCTGCCTGCCCGAGTACGCAGAAGACGTGCGTACAGCGCTGGCTGCAACCGAGGGCGTCATGGACATCATGGTGACGGGTCTTGGTGATGCCGCCCGGCTCGTGGATGTCGCGTGACTGGCTTTCGTGCCAGTGCGCCCGGCAAGCTCGTGCTGTGTGGCGAGTACGCCGTGCTGGACGGCGCTCCCGCCGTCTGCACGGCGGTCAATCGTCGGGCGCAGGTCAAAGTAACGGCCGTCGGCGGCCAGTGGCACCGGGTTTCAGCACCCGGTTATTCGTCTCTCGAAGGACGGTTTGAGGTCGACGGCAACGCCATCGCGTGGTTGCAGGGCGAGGACGAATACCGAATCGTAGATGCTGTCTGGCAAACGGTTACGCCGGTGCCAAAGCGCTGTCTGTCGATCGAGCTTGATACGAGGGCGTTTGTTGACGAAACGTCAGGGAAAAAAATCGGCATTGGCTCGAGCGCGGCACTGGCGGTGGCGCTGGCCGCAGCGTTGGCGCAATCCTCCGATGTACTTGAACCTGCTTTGCATTCCCATCGCCGGTTTCAGGGCGGCACCGGCAGCGGCATTGATATCGCGACCAGTGTCAGGGGCGGGCTAATCGAATACCGCATGAAGGGAGCGGCGGTGTCGCCGCTGCGCTGGCCCGCCGGGTTGGCCTATCGGCTGATCTGGACCGGCGTGCCGGTGAGTACACGAGTAAAGCTCGACAAGCTCGAAAAGACCGGCCACCGGGCGTCGAGAGCCGCGCTCTGCGAAGCGGCCGAAAGCATGGCGAATTCGTGGCGGTCAGCAGCTGCCGTCATGAGCCAGTACCCGGCCTATATCGAGGCCCTGCGTCAATTCAGTGTTGACCATGATCTCGGCATATTCGATGCTGGCCACGAACGGCTCGTGACCGATGCTGCCGCTGCCGGTCTGGTTTACAAGCCCTGCGGTGCCGGCGGTGGCGATGTTGGCATCTTGCTGGGTAGCAGTGACGAGCAGCTCACCGATTTCATGACTGGCCGGGAGGATTCCGGCTGCCAGGTTCTCGGGTTCGATCTGGAGCCCGACGGCGTTTTGCTGGAGCAATGTTGAACGATTCCCGCATAGCAGGTCTTTACAAACTGAATGTTGCCGAGCGTATCGAAGCGCTCCGGCAGCACGGCTGGTTGTCGCCCGCGGACGCCGAGCGATTGCGCGACGGCCGCCAGGTGTTGTCGAGTGTTGCTGCTGACAAGATCATCGAGAATGTAGTTGGTGTATTTGGACTGCCGTTCTCGATTGCGCCGAATTTCCGGGTCAACGATCGCGACTACATGGTGCCGTTGGTCGTCGAGGAGCCTTCAATTGTCGCAGCGCTCAGTGGTGCTGCACGCCTGGCTCGAAACAGCGGAGGTTTTCACGCGCATTGCGACGAGTCGCTGCTGGCGGGACAGGTGCATGTCACGGGTGTGGCGAACGCCGATGCGGCGGTGCAGGTCCTGCAAGACGAAAAACCGGCTTTGCTGGATGCGGCAAACGACGTCCATCCACGATTGAGCGCGAGGGGCGGAGGCGTTCGCGACATCGAAGTCCGGCGGCTCGAGTTACCCGATGGAGCGCCGTTGATTCGGGTGCATCTCCTCGTCGACACGGTCGATGCCATGGGCGCGAACCTGGTCAACACGATTTGTGAGGCCATTGCGCCGACGATTGCCAGGCTGTGCCAGGGTGACGTGTCGCTGCGGATTTTGTCGAACCTCGCAGATCGGTCCGTCGTCACGGCAAGTGTTCGCTACAAACCGGCCGATCTCGCCGGTAACGGCTTTGATGGTGACGTGGTTCGTGACGCCATTGTCATGGCAAACAATATTGCGCTGGCCGACCCGCACCGCGCCGCGACGCATAACAAAGGCATTATGAATGGTGTCGACGCGCTCGCTATTGCAACCGGCAATGACTGGCGGGCGATCGAGGCGGGCGCGCATTCTTTTGCCGCAGCAAGTGGAAAATACCTGCCACTGACGCAGTGGACTGTGAATACGGCTGGCGACCTGCTCGGTGAGATTGCGATACCGCTCAAAGTTGGCACCGTTGGCGGCACGCTGGACGCCAACCCGGCGGCGGCGCTGGGTCTCGCCATCACAGGGGCGAAATCGGCCAGCGAACTTGCACTGCTCATGGCGGCTGTCGGTCTGGCACAGAACTTTGCTGCCCTGCGGGCCCTGGCAAGCAGCGGTATTCAGCGGGGACACATGAAGCTGCATGCCCGTAGCCTGGCCGCGGCTGTCGGCACCCCTGATGAGCATTTTGACAATGTGGTTGCCAAACTTATCGAAAGCGGCGAGGTCAAGCGCTGGAAGGCTGAAGAAATTCTCGAGCAAGTAGCCGCGTCCCGGTCACGGCAGAAAGCGCCGAACGCGACGGCGGCAGGCAAGGTCATTCTGTTTGGCGAGCATGCGGCAGTTTACGGGCGCCACGCCCTGGCTCTGCCTATTCCTGACGCCGTGAGTGTTGTCGTCGAACCCGCCGAAGCGGCTACGTCTCTCGCAATTCCCAACTGGGGTATCTCGGGGAAAATCGATCTCAAAGATTCAGAGGGCATTGCCGCGGCGATTGCACTCATTCTTGAACAGCTCGGTATCACGGGAGCCGATTTCTCCATTACCGTGGATTCGCAGTTGCCAAGGGCGATGGGGCTGGGTTCCTCGGCGGCAATCGCGGTCGCCGTGACTAAAGCCATCTGTGACGTCATGCAGCTCCCGGTCGAAAATGAGCGCATCAACGAGATTGCCTTCGAGTGTGAAAAGCTGGCGCACGGTACGCCGTCTGGAGTCGACAATACAATCTCGACCTATGCCGAGCCCATGTTGTTTTGCAACGATGGAACCCTGCAGATCGACGCCGTTGAGCCTGACGGAGATCCCGCCAATTGTCATTGCCTGCAGCAACGAAGTGGGCCTCACGAGTGAACAGGTTGCGGGCGTGAGATCACGCTTCGAGCGGGCACCGCAGCGCTATAACGCATTGTTCGATGAGATCGACAAAATCAGCCTTGCGGGCGCAGAACAGCTGCAAGCGCGGAATTATGAGGAGCTCGGCCTGGCGATGAATGTCTGTCATGGCTTATTAAATGCGCTCGAAGTGTCGACGCCGGAGCTCGAACGTATGGTCACGCTGGCGCGGCGCGCCGGCGCGGCTGGAGCGAAGCTTACCGGTGGCGGTGGTGGTGGCTCGATCGTCGCGCTTTGTCCTGGAACGATGGACAGTGTGCAAAACGCGTTGCAGCAGGCCGGATACAGAACGCTGGTGTTGCAGCAATGAACGAGAGGCACAGAATCGTATCGTCCGAGAGCGAGGAGCTGATACTTGTTGATCGTGACGATAAGGAAATCGGCTATCTTTCCAAAGCGCGCTGCCATGATGGAGACGGCGTTCTGCATCGCGCGTTTTCCCTGTTCCTGTTTAACGAGGCCGGCGAGCTGTTGCTGCAGCAGCGCAGCGACAGGAAACGTCTGTGGCCAGGCTTTTGGTCAAACAGCTGCTGCAGCCATCCACGCCGCGGCGAGTCCATGGAAATCGCGACAATGCGACGACTGGCCGATGAGCTGAATATCGAGGCGACCCTGGAATACGTGTATCGCTTTTGTTACACGGCGGAGTTCGGTGAGGCCGGCTCTGAGAACGAGCTTTGTCATGTCTATCTCGGCAGGGTGACGGGAGAAGCACAGCCAAACGACAGCGAAATCGCCGGCATCCGCTATGTGTCCAGAGGCACGCTGGACGACGAGCTGTCTCGTTACCCGGAGCGGTTTACGCCGTGGTTCAAACAGGAGTGGCGGGAGCTTGTCGGCAACTATCGCGAACAACTGGCTCGTTATTGCGATCCTGCATGAGCTTAAAACGACGTATTGCGGCGTTGGGCTCGCGCTCAGGCTATGAACTTGTAGTACTCGATGCCAAGATCGCTAAAGTGGCGCTCGTCGGTGCCACCAACGCGGTCAATAACAAATTCGTTATTGGGCACGTAGCTAAGGCCGGTGACGCGGCGTCCGTCATGCAGCGCTTCGTACTGTTCGCGATTGAGATCAACGGCGAACTGCATGGCGTCATTAAAGTGAATTTTTGCTGCCGCTTCGCGCCAGCCTTCCGCCATGAAAAACGGAATGACCTCCGCGGCGTCGCCACTGCCGTAGCCGAGCGTCAGCACTTCCTCGCCGGAGCTTAGTGAATCTTCATCCAGCGCCTGTTCAAAGCCGGCGGCCATCCATGCCGGCAAAGCGGCGGTATAGAGGTTACCCAGGTCAAGCATCGTATCGCTGCCCAGGGCCATCTTGTCGAGAATTTCCTTGCGGTAATGGCGCGATGCGCGGAACGCACGCAGTGTCGCCATGGTTAGCGGGTAAGCTTCGTAGTGCAGCGCTTCAGGTGTTGCCAGCGCGGCGACCTCGGGCTTGCTGAGCATCTCGGTGCGGATGGCCTCGACGTTGACACCCGCTTCGTAGCAATACGATGCCAGTTCGGCACGATCTTCAGCGCTACCCTGGCTTAGCGCAAACAGGTAGGAAACCGCCCAGCCAGTCTCGGGCATGCGTCGATACGGCCGATGCATGAAAACCGTTCGCAGCGAACGCATGTAAGCACTCGGGTTCAGTTCGCGTTTTACGTACATGTCATTGAGCGCGTGCAGCGTCTCGTCGATATAGCAGGTCGTGGAGTACTTGCCGTTAAACACCGGGAAGTCCTGTACCTGGTGCGACTCAGTGCGATCCTGTCCACAGAAGCGCAGCATCGGTTTGCGGAAGTCCATGATGCGGTAATCCGACGCCGAGCCTGAGCCGATGAGATCGACGACCGCGAGCTCCGGGTCTTCCTCGAGCAGCATCGCTACAGCGCCCGACCCCTGCGTTGGCTCACCCGAACTGCCGCGAGCGTACTCGGCGATATCAGCGCAAACAACAATAGCCTGGCTGCCCGCACCATCCAGCGCCAGGTGACGAATCGCACCTTTCATGCCGTAAACGCCGCCAAGGCAGGCATGCTTGAACTCGGGAACTTCGCAGCTGCGCGATATCGGGGGTTTGCCACGCTCGATCAGGGCAGCATCGACCATGCCCTTGACGACAATGGCACCGGCGGAATTGTCGGTACTGGATTCGGTGCCCAATCCCAAGAATTTTACCCGCGTCGGGTCCACGTCATACTGGTCGATCAGGCGCAATACGGCATTTGCCGCCATCGTGTAGACGCTGTGATTAGGCCCGCGAATGCGAAAACTGCGCCCCACGACCTCACGAATTTTTGGCCACTGGTTATCCGTCCAGTCACACCAGTCCTCAAGCCATACGCGGTACGGCGGGATATAGGCGGCGAGGCCGCTGATTCCGATGGGTTTAGTTGATCTGGACATGTCTTCCGACTGGTTTGACGTAGCCCGGCGATTTTAGTGTCCCCGGGCAGATCACTCAACCATTTATTCCACTGTGATCGAAATTACTTCGGACACCACGGGCGGATCGTGTGGAACATGCAGGTGGTCGGCGAGCAACAGGCGTAGCGTGTGCTGCCCCGGATCGAGCGTTATTTCCGTCCGGGTGCTGCCATCGCCGAAGTGCACATGATTGGCGTCAGCCGGCACCGGCGCCGCCAGGTCGGGCAAGTCCGTATCGATCAATAAATGGTGGTGGCCCGAATCCGGCTGCTTGTCGCCCGCTTTGGCGACGGTCATCACTTCGATCCCAAACTCGACGTCGATCGGGTTAGAAACCGTATCCCCGTCAGCCGGCGTTATGAAAAATACGCGGGCGTCCTCGGGTGAGGCGGTGCGCACCCGGACTGCCGGCTCTGTCGCCGCCCCGGTCGCTGTTTCTGGCTGAGCCGGTTTTTCCGATGCTGGCGTTGATCGCTCGGCGCACGCGGACAGGCATAGTGCCAGGGCCAGTGTAGCAATGGCCAGGTCTGGTCGAATCATATCCGTACTCCCTCTTTCTTGTTGTTTCAGACGGCGAACAGCGCGAACAAAAAGGCGCCCAGCATCGTCAGGGTTGCGCCTGCTGAATAGGAAACAACCAGCGCAACGTACTTTATGAACGTCAGGATCCTTCCCTGACCATAAACATGGCGCATCCCCATGTACAGGTAAACAGGTATGTAGAGTGATGCGGCAACCAGCACGAGCACGGCAACAACCTCTGGCACGCCAAGCAGGGCCGAGATTCGCGCAAATAGTATCGTGCAGGATCAGTATCAGGAAGAAAAACGCGTGGTAATGAATGACGAACAGCAGGTGCTCAACAAAGTAGCGGCGTGACAACGGGTACAGGACTTTCAGAACCAGCGCCATGAGCGGCAGCAACACGATCAACGCGACGGGTATGTTGTCGAGCATCAGACCAATGAATGTCTTGCCCTTGTCCGCGCCGATGCGCTCGCAAACCCGCTCCAGGCGTTCGGGCGTCAGTCGTATCTTTAGCCACTGCGGCAAGTCGGCAACGTCATCGTCGTCAACAAGGCACTCCCCGGTCTCTTCGTCGATCTGGATATTGAAACCCGCATTGATATTGACCTTGTTGTCCCCGACAGTTTCCGCACCCTGTTCGTCGTCGTCTTCCGCGTGATCCTGGGAATTCGCGGCGCCGACAATAATGCCCTCCTGGGCAAGTTCGTCGAGAATTTCCTGTTTTGCAGCCGCAGCTTCTGCGGCTTTCTCTTCGAGTTCTTCGGGCGTCGGCTCGGGCTCGGGTTCGAACAACAGGCTCAGGTCATCGCGAGGATCGAAGAACGCCACGACGAAGAAGATGATGCTAAGTACGAGGTAGGTGCGAAACGGCGGCATGTAACGCGCACGTCGACCTTCCAGGTAATCACGTGTCAGGCGACCGGGACGGGCCAGCAGCGGTATCAGCGTTCGCCACAGGCGCGAATCAAATTCAAGGAGGTCGCCGAAAGCTTCGCTTATAAGCCCCCAGAGACTGATCAGGCGATTGCTTGCCCGCTGCCCGCAGTTTCCGCAATACTGGCCCCTGAGACGCGTGCCGCAATTGAGACAATCAGGGCTTTCGACCGCTGCAGGCAAGTCCTGTGCATCGTCTTCGCGAAGTGTGCGACTGGAGACTTTGACCGCTGCACCGAACTCCCGCGCGACGGTCGCTTCGGTGTCGGCGAAAAAGCCATCCAGCAATTCGTTGAAAGCACGGTCGCCAGTGCACTGAAACTGACAGATGTGGGTCGCGCCGTCTCCGGCCTTGCTGCCGGCATTGAAAACACGAATGTCTGCGATGCCTTGTTGTTGCAAGGACTGTTCGGCGAGTTCGGCCAGCCAGCGCTCAAACTCCGCAACCTGTTCCTGCTCAACCGAGAATGTCAGCTCATACAGTGGCCCGGCTCGCGTCGTCATGGGGCCCGATCAGGATTTCTTGGTCTTCTTCTTACTTGAAGCCTTCCTGCTGGCAGCTCGTTTTGCGGGCGCCGGTTTCTTGCCGGCCGCTTTTTTCCTCGACGTCGTTTTTGGAGTAGTTGGCGCCGACTTGTCGGCAGGTACTCGAGCCAATTCGTCGGTCGTAAAGTCGTCTACGGCGAGCAGCGCCTCAACCTTGCCATGATACTCTCGCAACGCGCGCGCCTCTGCTTTGCTGATTACCTGGGCTTTTTCTGCCTCATCGATTTGCAGGCCGAGGTAGTCAGAGTGGATAAGTCCTTCCTTGCGTGCCTGGCGCAGGCGACGTTCGAGTGGCACATGTTGCTTGGTTAGTTCCAGGGCTTCCTGCAATAATCCCAGCGGATTGCCCGGCTCGAGCGCCGTGTACGCGAGCGCGCTGAGACGGTCCCTCGACTCACCCGGCGTCGTCAAGAGGTCGACGACTCGGGAAGCGATTTCGTCCGACGGGGCGGAATAAGTACGACCTCTCGGGAAGATAAACAGGCGCAGCAGCATGGCGACCGGACGATTCGGGAGGTTACGCAGGAACGCGTGCAGTGATTCCTGCGCCTGGTACATTAGCGTGCGCACCGACCATTCCACGAGCGGCAGGTCCGTCGCACGGCGTCCCTGGTTCTCGAAATGCTTGAGTACGGTCGACGCCAGGTACATTGAGCTCAAAACATCACCCAGTCGCGCCGACAAGAGTTCGCGTTTCTTCAGGCCACCGCCCAGTGTCAGCATCGCGAAATCCGAAGCAAGCGCGAAATTGGCGCTGTAACGGTTGATGTTCTGGTAATAGCGGCGTGTTGGAGTATTCAACGGCACGCGACTGAACTTGGCGTGAGTCAATGCGAGGAAGAACGAACGCGCCAGGTTGCTGATCGCATATCCAATGTGACCAAACAGCGCATCGTCGAACTCGATCAGGCCACGATCATGATCTTCGTCGCCGGCCGCGTGCAGTTCTTTCAGCACGAATGGGTGGCAGCGAATCGCGCCTTGGCCGTAAATGATAAGACTGCGCGTGAGGATGTTGGCACCCTCCACCGTGATCGCGATCGGCGTCGCCATATAACCGCGGCCGAGGTAATTGCTCGGGCCCATCATGACGCCTTTGCCACCGTGCACGTCCATTGCATCGTTCGCGACCTTGCGACTCATCTCGGTACAGTGGTACTTGAGGATTGCGGATGGAACGGCAGGCTTCTCGCCCTGATCGATTGCACCGGCGGTAACGGCGACCGCGGCATTCATAATATACGTGTGGCCCGCGATGCGTGTCAGCGCTTCGCCGACTCCTTCGAAGTTCGCGATCGATGTGTTGAACTGCTTGCGAATGATCGTGTACGCCCCCGACGCATAACTAGCGGCCTGTCCACCGCCCGAGGCTGTCGACGGCAGCGTAATCGCGCGGCCGACCGAGAGCAGCTGGACGAGCATCTTCCAGCCGTTGCCGGCCTGTTCCTGACCGCCGATGATGGCGTCGAGCGGCACAAAGACGTCTTTGCCCGAAGTGGGACCATTCTGGAAGGGGATCGACAGCGGATAATGACGTCGGCCAACTTCCACTCCCGGCGTGTCCGTCGGAACGAGAGCAGCGGTTATGCCGTATTCGTCCTTGTCGCCAATCAGGTGATCGGGATCATACAGTTTGAACGCCAGGCCCAGCACGGTAGCGACCGGTGCCAGCGTGATGTAACGCTTGTTCCAGTTGAGTCGTATGCCCACAACGGATTTGCCATTCCACGTGCCTTTGCAAACAACACCATTGTCGATCAGCGCGGCCGCGTCCGAGCCGGCCTGCGGCGAGGTCAGCGCGAAACATGGAATCTCGGTGCCCGCGGCAAGGCCTGGCAGATAGCGGTCTTTCTGTTCTTCCGTGCCGTAGTGCAGCAGTAGTTCTGCAGGTCCAAGCGAATTGGGGACGCCGACCGTCGATGAGACGGTGGGGCTGCGGCTGGCAAGTTTCGTAATGACCGCGGCGTTCGCATAGGCGGAGAACTCGAGGCCGCCATATTGCTTGGGAATGATCATCGCGAAGAACTTGTTCTCGATGATAAAGTCCCAAACCTCTTTGGGCATATCGGCGAGTTTGTGGCAGATCTCCCAGTCATCGATCATCCTGCAAAGTTCTTCGCAGGGACCGTCCATGAATGCCTGTTCCTCGTCCGACAACTTCGGTGCCGGATACGACATGAGCTTGTCCCAGTCAGGCATCCCCGAGAATAATTCGCCGTCCCACCAAACGCTGCCCGCCTCGAGCGCTTCGCGCTCGGTATCCGACATCGACGGCAGCATCTTTCGATAGATGTCGAGTAATGGCTTGGTGATTTTCTCGCGTCGTACTTCGATGAAGTTCGGAATTACCATGAGCCCGAACAAAAGCGTCAGGAAGAGCTTCCAGAGCACAAAACCGTCACCGAAGATCCAGTAGGCGAGCAAAGCAATGCCAGCCGCAATCGTTGACGTACGCAAATCGATGCGTTGGTAAGCGAGAAATATTCCACCGCCTACAAACAGCAGCAGCCAGAGTAAACTTACAATCAGACCGGACAATTCGAATACCTCACAAACGCAATGAACCTGACGCTATAGTCGCGTAGCGACGCCAATCAACACTTTATAGAAGTTCCTCGATCGCAGCACGTTCCTCGCGAAGCTCTGTCTCCGTCTTATCCATGCGTTCGCGACTGAAGTCGTCGATCGACAACCCCTGGACGATGTCATACTGGCCATCTCGGCAGCGAACCGGGAAGGAATAGACGATGCCGGGCTCGATGCCGTAGCTGCCATCTGCCGGGATGGCCATGCTAACCCAGTCATCATCCGCTGTGCCGAGCGCCCAGTCGTGCATATGGTTGATCGCCGCTGAGGCTGCAGACGCGGCCGATGATGCGCCACGCGCCTGAATGATAGCCGCGCCGCGCTGCTGCACGACCGGAATGAACTCATCAACGAGCCAGGCTTGATCGACCAGTTCTTTAGCAGCAGTGCCGCCAACGCTGGCATGACTAATGTCGGGGTACTGCGTCGCCGAGTGATTTCCCCAGATTGACAGGCAACGGATGTCATTGACGTGACTGTTTGTTTTGGCAGCAAGCTGCGCCTTGGCCCGGTTGTGGTCCAGGCGGGTCATCGCCGTAAAGTTGCGTGGGTCTATGTCGGGCGCATTGCTGCTCGCGATGAGCGCATTCGTGTTGGCCGGGTTGCCAACGACCAGCACCCTGATATCCGCATTTGCGTGCTCGTTGATCGCTTTGCCCTGCACAGAAAAGATGGCAGCGTTCGCTTGCAGCAGGTCTTTACGTTCCATACCCGGGCCGCGTGGCCGTGCGCCGACCAGCAATGCAAAGTCGCTGTCCTTGAACGCGGTATTCGGATCGTCGGTTGCGACGATGCCGGCCAGCGTCGGGAATGCACAATCATCGAGCTCCATAACGACGCCGTGCAATGCCGCCAGCGCGGGGGGAATTTCCAGCAATTGCAAAATGACGGGTTGGTCATTGCCGAGCATCTGGCCTGACGCGATTCGGAAGGCGAGCTGATAGCCAATCTGGCCAGCAGCGCCAGTGATGGTGACGCGTACGGGTGCTTTCATTGTTGGATTCCTGCGTTGTTATGCGGCGAATTGCGGCGGCGATTTTAACATCGGCGAAGCAATCAAACACTGGTGTTGACTACTTATCCGCGTCTGTATCGGCAAAATTCGGGAAATTCTGCTGAAATTCGTCGTATTCGCTGTTCGCAAGGTCTTCCTGCCCGCTTTCGCGCAGTTGCTTGATACAGGCCAACCAGGACTCGGCGGATTCGCGGGCCTTCGCCGGGCAGCCTGATGCGGGCGCTTCTTCCTCGGCGGCCACCGCGAATGACGCGGCTCCCGGGGCGGTCTCAGCCGCAAGTCGCTTCGCCGAGACGCGTTCAGCTCTGTCCAGGTCCGCCGCAGCGTTCTTTGCCGGGATATTCTCATCGGCGGTGACGCGCCTGGCCGAGACGCCCTCATCAGGGGCGGCGCCCGCGTCCACTCGCGGAGTTGCCGGTGGAGAGACCGGTACCTGGTTGGGGCCCGCCTGCGCTCGCGCACGGTCATCTGCCTCACGCAGAACGGCCATGTCTTTCGGTGCGAAGGCATCCATCGATACGGGATCCCGGGGCTCTGCGGCCGGCATGGTTTGTTCGGCAACGTTGTCATTCTTGTCGGCCAGCTCTCTCTTGGGCACCGTCATAGTGGCCGCCTCCGGCTCGATTTGGGGCAGCCGGGTCAGTTCCAGGACAAGTGCGAGGCTCAAGCCGATGGTGGCGGCCCAGGCTGCCGGCCGCATCCAGGCGCGGGCACGCGAATACCTTGTGCGGCCCTCACGGGCTGCCATTCGCAGCACCCTTTTGTTCAGATGATCGGGCGCCCGCTCCTGCGCCAGTGCCGAGTAGGTGTCCGCGACGAGCGGGTCGTCCGCGCGATTTTTTCGCTCGTTACTCATTGTCGCTCCGATTGTTCATCGATTGCGGCACGCAGCTTGTTTACCGCGTAACGTAGCCGACTCTTCGCTGTTTCACGGTTGCTACCGGTGACCGCGGCAATTTCGTCGAGGTTCAGGCCGGCTTCCTCGTGCAGTAAGAACGTATCCCGCTGTTCGTCCGGTAAGTCCAGCAAAGCCCTGGACAGACGTTCTTTCGCCAGGCTGCGCTCGGTCAGGGTTTCAGGCTGTTCCCCGGGGTGGGAATGCAATTCTGCGTCCAGCTCGGTGTTGCCCGCATGGCGTTTGTTGCGGCGCAAGTGGTCAATAAAGCAGTTGTGGGCGACACGGTACAAAAACGTCGTGAATTTGGCGGTCGGCCGATAGGACGCGCGCGACTTTACGATCTTGCCCCAGACGTCCTGGAAGATGTCTTCAGCCGTATCCCGGTGCCGGCACAAGCGCAGCAAATACCGGTACAGAGGATCGTTGTGGCGCCGATATAAGGTCTCGAACGCCGCTACGTCGCCGTCCTTGTACCTCAACATCAGCGCACTGTCGTCGGGTGTGTGCCCCATGGCTGGAGCATAGGGGAGCGTCGCGCCGCTGCAAAGAGCGGTGGTTGATCTCGCCACGGATTCTGCGCTTGCTGCCATCTGGACCTCGCCTCACTGAACCTATAAACGCAGGCAGGCGTGGCCTCGGGTTACAAAAAGGGCGTTAAAAGGCTTGCAATCCGAATCATTAGTGTTATAGTTGACTATAACACCAGTTCACTAAGAAGAATTAGAGGGCCGGGCAAGTCCCGGGAGATGCAAAATGTCCAAGTCAATACAGCATAACAACGAAATCATAAGCCTCACCCTGATGCTGCTAATGGCAGTCGCGCTGGTCGCTGGCCAGGCGGATGCAACGATTCAGGACGAGGTTCGGGCCGAAGCCGAGGCTGAGGTCAGCCATGTCCATTTCCCGGGAAGCGACGGTTAATGAACCCGAAATGGGATGAAGATCAGCCGATTTATCGCCAACTGCGCGATCGCGTGGTGGAGATGCTTCTCGAGGGCGTTCTCGGTGACGGCGATGCCTTGCCGTCAGTCCGAAATGTGGCCGCGGAGTACCGTCTCAACCCGCTGACGGTTCTCAAGGGTTACCAGGAGCTTGTGGACGAGGGGCTGGTCGAGAAAAAACGCGGTCGCGGTATGTTCGTGAATGAAGGTGCCCGTACCAAGCTTCTGAAAGCCGAACGGCAGCGATTCCTCGACAAGGAGTGGCCGAAAGTGCGGGCGACCATTAACCGGCTCGGGCTTGATGAGACCGAGCTACTGCGTGCCAAGAAATCGAACAAAGATGCAGGAGAAGAGAATGACTAGCGTCGTCAATGCCCGCGGAGTCTCAAAACACTTCGGAGCGGTCCGAGCTGTTGATGATGTCAGTTTCGAAATAGAGCAGGGCAAGATTCTCGGTTTGATCGGTCCGAACGGCGCGGGCAAAACCACGTTGTTGAAAGCCGTGCTCGGACTGACCGATTGTGACGGCGAACTCTCGGTGCTGGGGCTCGATCCGTTCAGGCAGCGTAAGGAGCTCCTGAAGAACATCTGTTTCATCGCTGACGTGGCGGTCCTGCCGCGCTGGATAAAGGTGACGCAGCTGCTCGAATTCGTTGAATCGGTGCACCCGAACTTCTCGCGCAAACGCGCCGAGGGATTCTTGAGTCAGACCACGGTTCGGTCGGACGCCAAGGTTCGCGAACTGTCAAAAGGCATGGTGGTGCAATTGCATCTTTCCATCATCATGGCGATTGATGCCAAGCTGCTTGTCCTCGATGAGCCGACGCTGGGCCTCGACATCATCTTCCGCAAAGAATTCTATAGCAACTTGTTGAACGATTACTTCGATGAAAAGCGCACGATTCTGATCACCACGCACCAGGTAGAGGAAATCGAAAACCTTTTGACGGACATCATGTTCATCAATGACGGAAAAATCCTGCTTGACTCTCCGATGGACACAATCGCCGATTCCTATGTGGAGCTCATGACATCGGGCGAAGATGTGATCAAGGCGCGAGGGCTCGGACCTATCGCGGAACATGAGATGTTCGGCAAGTCCGTCTTGCTGTTCGAGGGCGTAAGCCGGGAAAACCTCGACGGCCTGGGCGAGCTTCGCACGCCCTCAGTGGCGGACCTGTTCGTTGCCAAGGTGAAAGGAGCGCGCAAATGATCGGCAATCAACTGGCATTGATCAAACGCGAATTCTGGGAACATCGTTCTATCTATGTGACGCCACTGGCGATCGGAAGCATCGTAACGCTCAGCGTTCTGGCTATGCTGGTGTTCGCGTCAGGCTTTGCAAAAGAGCTCGACATGGCGATCTTCGGCGCCTCTAATTTGGCCGGCGAGGGCGAGCGTAAAGCTGCGTTGACCGCGTTTTTCGTTGGCACTTCCTGGCTGTTTCTAGTCGCCCTTGCGATTCTGACAGTGTTCTATTGTCTCGATTCCCTGTACGGCGAGCGCAAGGACAAAAGCATACTGTTCTGGCGCTCCCTGCCGATCACGGACGCGGAAACCGTGATTTCAAAGCTCATTACGGCCGTCGTGATTATTCCGGTCGCGGCCGTAGTCGGAATCATCGCGACCCACATTGCCAACCTGATCATCACGAGCATCTGGGTGTCGATGAAAGGCGGTGATGCGGGCTTGTTAATATGGGGCTCGGTGCCATTGTTCGACAATTGGATGGCGGCGTTTATCGTTGTGCTGGCTTCCGGTATCTGGATGTCACCGTTCATCGCGTGGTTCCTGTTCGTATCGGCGTGGACCAAGCGCGCGCCGCTGTTGATGGCATTCATGCCGTTGATCCTGATCCCGTTGCTCGAATGGATTTTCCTCAGGACACGGTTCTTTGCGACCGCCGTGCTCGACCGAGGTGATGCAATTCCACTGTTCCGCACGCTGGACTTCGAGTCTTTTTTCGAAGAAGAGCATTGGCGGAATGGACTCGACGGCATCAGCTTGCTGGGCCATCTGGACGTGGTGCAGTTTCTGACCAGTCCATCGATGTGGGGCGGCTTGCTTGTCTGCGCCCTGTTCATCACGGCCGCGATCTATGTACGTCGCTATCGCGACGAAAGCTAGCAGCCAGTCTTCTGCGCAGTTTCAGGGTTTGCTGCGGATACTGAACTTCCGCAGCTTGCCGCGGAACTGGTGATAACTGAGGCCCAGTAGATCGGCGGCCAGGCGCTGGTTAAAGCGCGACTTCTCCAAGGCAGCCTGCAGCAACTCCGTTTCGGTATCCACGAGCCGCTGATGCAAATCTGTTGGTAACAGCGGGCTCTTTCGCTTCGCGGGAAGTTGCGGCGTTGCTGGTTCGCTGTCTGCCATCCTGAACGGGGAGTCGAACGGATCGAGTGCAATCTGGGTGATCGGCTGTTCCGGATCCTTAGCCCTGTAAACGGTTCTTTCGATCGTGTTCTTTAGTTCCCGCACATTGCCAGGCCAATGATTGCGCAGCAGCGCTGATGATGCTCGCGGACTGAACCCAGGGAAATAGCTCCATTTCAGTTCACTCGCCATGTGAATCGCGAATGCGTTTGCGAGTGGCAGAATGTCTTCGACTCTTTCGCGCAACGGTGGAACCGTGATCACGTCAAACGCGAGGCGGTCGAGCAGGTCTTTTCGAAATCGTCCTTCCGCGGTTAGCGATCGCAGATCCGCGTTCGTCGAACCAACAATGCGTACGTCAACTTGTAGTGTTTCATTGCCGCCTACGCGCTGAACTTCGCCGTACTCAATCGCCCGCAGGATCTTCTCCTGCGTGCGCAGCGGAATTGTCGCAAGTTCATCAAGAATCAGCGTGCCGCCGTCGGCGCGTTCGAAGTGTCCGATGTGAGTCTTCACCGCCCCCGTGAATGCGCCAGCCTCGTGACCGAACAGTTCAGACTCCAGGATGGTCTCGGTCAGGGCTGCACAGTTGACCTTGACGACCCGTTGTTCCCAGCGGTTGGACAGGAAATGCAGGCGCGAGGCAATGAGTTCCTTGCCCGTGCCCCGTTCACCCACGACCAAAACGGGTTTTGACAGGGTTGCCGCCCTGGACACGTGTTCCAGCATTTCGAGAAACGCTGGCGCTTCACCGATTATTTGCTGGGATTCGGAGTGAGCTGGCATTAGCCAATTAGGCCAGAAAGTAGCAGAAAAGACCAATAGATAGTGAAACTCGCCAATTTAATATGGCCGAAGAATCTTTGTATTTTCTAATTTCTCATTATAAATCAGTGAATTATGATTAATCGACTCAGTTGGCACGAATGCTGCAGTGTCTATAAGCAGGATTCACCTGAAAAGAGGAAACACTCATGGGCATATTCACGAGATTCAGCGACATCGTGAACTCCAATATCAACGCCATTCTCGACAAAGCCGAGGATCCCGAGAAAATCGTTCGGCTGATGATCCAGGAGATGGAGGACACCCTGGTTGAGGTCAGGTCCGCTGCGGCCCGCTTGATTGCAGACAAGAAAGACCTGAACCGAAAAATAGAGACCCTTGATCGCGAAAGAGGTGACTGGGATGACCGCGCCGAGCTCGCCATGCGCAAAGGTCGTGAGGATCTGGCCGAGGCGGCACTTGTGGAGAAGTCCAGGGTTTCGAGTGCGGTCGACGTATTGAAAGAGGACTACCTCGCCGTTGACGAAGGCCTGGCGAAACTCAACGAGGACATCGCCCGACTGGAGAGCAAGCTCGAAGATGCAAAGACCCGGCAAAAGTCCCTGTTGGCCCGCCACAAGACGGCAAGCAGCCGGTTGGCGGCTCGCAAGAAGATACATGACTACAAGGTCGATGACGCCATGGTCCGGTTCGAGGCGTACACGCGACGTATTGATGACGTTGAAGGTCGGGTCGAAGCCTATGACCTGGGTTTGCCAAAGGACCTGAACCACGAATTCGCCGGTCTCGAGGCTGAGGAATTGGTGAAGGAGGAACTCAATTCGCTGAAGGAACGGGTTGCTTCCGAACAGAACAGTCGCAGAGAGGCCGAGTAATCGAATCCTTTGAGAGGAGCAGAGAATGAATCGAGAGACTTGGGACAGGGACTTCGAAGCACTGCGCGGTCTCTACCGGGATCGCGAGAATGGCTGGGTGTTTGGTGTTTGCGCAGGAATCGCCGATCGCTTCAATTTCCAGGTTGCCACCGTAAGGGTAATCGCCGTAATCAGTTTGCTGCTGTTTTTCTGGCTTACAGCGGCGGTTTACCTCGCTGCCACCTTGCTGATCAGGGAGAAACCGCTGGTATATTCGGGGCGTAGAAAAGAAAATGATTTTTGGCGAACCTACCGCAGAGACCATTGGAGGCGTTCATGACTTCATATAGCGAGACTTCAGCACGTCGACTGTATCGCGATGCCGATCGGGCGGTCCTGGGTGGCGTATGCGCAGGGCTGGCCGGGTACTTCGGACTCAATCTGAAAGTCACGCGCTTCCTGGCATTTATTGCGTTCCTGATGGCAATGCCTTTCGCGATCGTCGCGTACCTGGCGGCCGTCTGCCTGATTCCAGCTGCGTCGCAGCGTGGTCATGGGATAGTCACGGAGACCCGATGTTGTTGGGGACTGAGAACATCAAGGCGATCAAGGCGATCAAGGCGGTCGCGGAAGGTCAGAGAAGCGGATGAAACAACGGAGCGAACTGCGGCGCCGGCAGGCCCGTCTGTTAAGGATGTTCGTGAGCGATACCGGTCCCTGGATAAACGTCTTGCAGAACTGGAGAAACAGGTAACTTCACCACGTTTCCAGCTCGAACAGGAATTCCGGAAACTTTGAAAAACAGACATAGCAAAGGGGTCCGTAAATGAACACAATGTTTTATATCTTTTGCATAGTCGCTGTCGTCTTTACGGCAGAGACCATTCAGAAGGTTATGAAGATGAAAAACGACGAAAAAAGAGCGCAGGACCCCGAACTCGAGGAGACGCTTGCCCAGATTGAGCGGCTGGAGGAACGAATCAAGGTCCTGGAGCGTATCGTCACCGAGAACAAATACGACCTGAGCCAGGAAATCAGCAATTTGAAATAGCTGCATCGCGGACAAATCGCCCTGGATGCAAAACGCCCGTCAAATGACGGGCGTTTTAGATTACAACCGCAGTGTGCCGCGATTACTTGCTACGTTCTTTGTATGCGCGAACCTGCGTGTTAAATTCTTCAGCCAAGAGGTTCATTTCCTCAACGGCGGCGTTGTACTTTTTGTTCAACATATCGATGCGCTGTTGCTTCGCTTCTTCGTCCTGCTCATCCGGTCCTGCAACGGTCTCTTGTTCAGTCGCCTCAATGCAAGAGAGATATTCTTCCATCGCGCTCATATAAGTTTTTACGCCACGTTGACCGGCGATCATTTGTTCCTTGGTCGCGGTTGTTCCGTCCGGCACGTCTGCGCGAGTCGGATAGTCGCAGGCCAGCGCCACGGGGGCCGCGAATATCGCCATCACAGAAAAAACTGTCTTCGTAATCTTGTTCATTGAGTCTACTTGATTGGGCCCGGAGAGCCGCCGCGGCAGCTGGGCAGGTTGGTTTGGATACATTATTAGATCACGTTGCCGGTTCCGAGTGAAGCGCGCCAAAAGAAATCTAAAAAACAACAAGTTGCACGATATCCGCCGTATTCTCGCAGTCAAGAACTGAACATAAGATGAAGGAGTGAATCAGGCGAATAGTGCGCGGTACGAATCGGTGCCGTCTGCCTGTGCCGTCAGGAGTTCGAGGTAGTTGTCCGCGCTCATCGGGTCACCGAAAAGGAGGCCCTGCACGTAGGTGCAACCGAGTTTCTGCAGGAAGACCAACTGTGCTTCTTCCTCGACGCCCTCCGCAACAACGTCCAAATTGAGATTGCGTCCCATCTGAATGATTGTATCGACAATAGTCGCGTCGTCCGGATTGGTCACAATGTTTCGGACGAATGACCTGTCGATTTTCAGCGTACTGATCGGGAATTGCTGCAAGGCGCTCAGAGACGAGTAGCCCGTGCCAAAGTCATCAATGGCAAGATGCAAACCAAGTCCATAAAGTTGGTCGAGCAACTTGATCGTTCGCTCCGGGTTCTCCATCAATGTCGTTTCGGTGATCTCCAGCTCGAGTGAGGTTGGAGAGACTTCATGACCGCGCAGTATCGAACTAATACGATTGATGAAATTGGCTTGTCGTAACTGCTTAAGCGACAGATTGACCGAGACGCGCCCGGCCGAATCGACCGTTTTCTGCCAAATGCGGAAATCTTCGCAAACCTTGTCCAGGACCCATTCGCCGATCTCTATAATAAGGTTCGATTCTTCGGCAATCGGTATGAAATCAGACGGAAGCACGAGGCCGCGCTCCGGCAGCTCCCAGCGCACCAGGGCTTCAGCCCCAAAAACCTCACCGGTCTCGAGGTTGTATTTGGGCTGGTAATGCACGAGCAATTCGTCGCGCTCGAATGACCGCTTTAGTTTGCTCTTCGTCATAAGTCTTTCGACCGTGGCCTCGTTCATTTCTGGCTCATAAAACGAGAACACGTTGCCACCGCGCTTTTTGGCGTGATACAGCGAGGCATCGGCGTTGCGGATCAGGTCGATAACGTTCGGTGCGTCTTTCGGGTAAAAAGCGATACCCATACTCGCGGTCATAAATACTTCGTGCCCTTGTACGAAAAACGGGTCGGCAAGGCGATTCAAAAGCGTCTGGGCGAGTTCGCGGGTTGATTTCATTCCGGAGGCGCTCGGGCCGAGCCCATCGACCATTACCGCAAACTCATCGCCGGCCAGGCGGCCGATAATCGAATCTTTGGGGACTGCCGCGGCAAGCCGCTCTGCAACCGTTTCAAGTGTCATATCGCCTGCGAGATGCCCGAATGTATCGTTGATTTCCTTGAAGTAATCGACATCGATATAAAACACGCATAGCGGGTGGCCGGCTCTGCGCGCGCGCGCGATGCCGCGCTGCAGCAGGTGCTGAAACTGCATGCGGTTGGGAATCTTGGTCAGCGCATCAATACGAGCAAGATAGCGAATCCGCTTCTCGGCGCGCCTGCGCTCAGTGATATTCTGCGCGGCATAAATACGGTTTATTGTCCTGCCATCATCGTCTTTGACGACCGAGCAGGTGTAAGAAACGGGGATCGACTCACCGAACTTGGACTCGAATGCGGCTTCTTTTGGCAAGCCAGACGATGATTCGTCGGACAGCGAACGCCCCCTGCTGCCGTCAACAACGACATCAATTGACGTGCCGAGCAGTTCTTCTTCATCGAACCCAAGAAGATGCGTTGTCGCCGTATTGATTCGCTGGATCGTGCCGTCTTCTTCCGTAATGATAATCGCCTCGTTCATTCCTGAGAGGATGTTGTCGAGGTAATCCCTCGATATTGTTGTACTCCGCAGCCGGTCTCGCATGTCGTTAAAAACAGCCGCAAGTTCGCCGATGTCGTCGCCGCGAGTTTCCGGCAACGGGTCACCAAAATCGGCGTCGCGGAATTTTTCCGCCTGGATTTTCAGCTGCGCGATGCGCCGCAGGCGATTTCGGACAATCAGCCAGACGATGCCGCCACACATGAGCAATACGGCCAGCGTGCCGCCGCCAATCCAGTAATAGCTGGCCTGACGACTCTGTAATTCGCTCGCAGAGAGCCGGTCCGCAAACGCCGTAAATTCGGCGTGAAATTCTTCAAGGTCGAACGACCCGCCCAGGTATCCGATAACAATGTCATTACGCATGACGGGGTAGGCGATCAATAGACGCTCGGGCAACCAGGTCGTTGCGGCCGGGTTGTCCACCGCCGGGATGTTTCCGCTTTCCCAGAACTCCCCTGTGCTACTGGTAAAACGGATGCCGGTCAGATTGTCGACTGTGCCGAGTGCGCGGCTCATTGCCAGCGTCAATGCACCGGCGTCACCTGTGGCGTTTTCAACAGGCAGAGTGTCAGCCACGACCTGGATTCTTGATCGCGCGCGACGCTCAAAACTGTCCTGCATGAACACATAGTGTTGCTGGGAGCTCGTCGTTACGATCTGGTTCGCAAGCCATCGATACTGGCCATAGAACATGGACAACAAGACGACGCTAGCGATGGCGCCAAGCGCCACCGCGAGGAGCCATACCCGCGGAAATCTGCTGCCGATCATATTGTCGTTATTATTCGGCTATTAACAGGCGCAAGTGTAGCATCTGGCGGGAATTGACGAGAAATTTCCGTTTTGGACTATTTTAGCCGTATGGCGGCCGGACCTTGCGGCGATGCAAGGGAACCGCAGGGGCGGCTTCGGCTACTTGTCGCGCTTGCGCTTTTCGACGAATTCGGTGGGCTCAGGCTGCCCCGTCGTTTTCATGACCCCCTCAACAACCGCGCCTTCCGCAACGGCGATAGCATCGCCGCTGACTGTGCCGACGATCTTCGCGGAGGCGGCGATTTCCACCTTGCCAGCCGCGACGATATCCCCTTCGACATGACCGGAGATAATGACGGTGCCTGCCTTGATCGTGCCGCGCCAAAGGCCATTTCGCGCCAATGTGACGGTACCGTCTATGTCGCAGTCGCCTTCAATTTCACCGTTGATCAGGAAATCGCCGTTGCCGCCGATCACGCCTGTGATCTTGCAGCCTTCATTGATGAGCGTTGCAGCGCCTGAGGAACGGTCGCGAAGGCGCCGCCGCATTGCTTCATTCATACCTGTCGAACTCCGGGTCGTGTAATCAATAGTTCAATGCGGATAGTACCGGGAGACGCACCGTATTGTTAACGATATCCGTAACCAATGGCTTGTATCGAGACGAGGATGCCGCCCTCGAAAACCAGGCGTCGCATGAACTTGCGCGGGCCGAAGTTATAGACATACTCGGTAACGACAACTTCCTGCGTGAAGTGGCCAAAACCCGGATAACGCCGGGTCGAAAAGCCGGGGGACAGCCTGCGCTGTGCGGACAAGTCGACACCACGTACGACATAGCCGAGGTGGCGGACTGTGGCAGGTTCGCCGCAGGCCCGGCGTACCTGCTGTTCGTGCATGTTCTTTATCACGAGCTTGTTGCCGCATCGGAATGCGTGTGCAGGCGTAGCGAACGTCGCAGCAAGCAGGAGAAATATGCCCGCCAGTTTGAGTCGATACGATTTGATCGTTCGGGTTGGATGCACTTCTTGAGCCCGATTATGTTCGTCAAAATGTCAGCGCAGAATAGCAAATACGCAGAAAGCCGGCTGTGCCAGATGCGCCGAAACCCAGGAACCAGGGTATGCGCAGACGGATGCCGGGTGCTAGTGTCGCGGTTATGGTAAAACAGCACGCGGGCTTCGCACTGTAAGCAACCTCCCAAAGGACGAGAATTGAAGCAGCGGTTTGAAAAGCGCCTGGCAGCGATTGCCGCTGTAACTGACGATGTACTGTTCGGTGGACTGAAAGGCGTCGAGAAGGAATCGTTACGTGTCGATGCCGATGGCTTGCTGTCGATGAAGCGACACCCCGCGTCTCTCGGGTCGGCGCTGACGAACCGCTACATTACAACGGATTTCTCCGAGTCGCTGCTCGAGTTCGTAACGCCAGCCTTTGCAACGACGTGGGAGGCGCTGCAGTGCATCTGTGACATTCATCAGTTTACGTATTCACAACTTGACGGAGAGATGCTCTGGCCGGCCAGCATGCCGTGCCTGATTCCCGACAACGATGGCATTCCACTGGCCGAATACGGAACGTCGAACGTCGGGCGCATGAAAACGATCTATCGTCGTGGACTGGGTTATCGTTACGGCCGGCAAATGCAGCTCATATCGGGTGTGCATTTCAACTACTCATTGCCAGGAGATTTCTGGCCGGTTTATCGGCAGATTCTCGGCGTTGGGCAGGATGACAGAGCAGTTTCGATCGGACCAATACCTGGGGCTCATTCGCAATTTTCGGCGAATGGGCTGGCTCGTTCTCTACCTGTTCGGCGCTTCGCCGGCATTCTGTAAGTCGTTTACAAGCGGTGCAGCGGGTAGCATGAAGTCGCTCGAGGCGAATACGTTGTTCGAGCCGTATGCCACGTCCTTGCGCATGAGTGACCTCGGTTACAGCAACCAGAATCAATCGAAAATCAACATTTCCCTGAACAGCCTCGATGAGTACGTCGATGATCTGAAAGCGGCTATTTGTACGCCGGAGCCGGCTTACAAGGCGATTGGCGTCAAAGTCGACGGCCAATACCGGCAGCTGAACGCTAACCTGTTACAGATCGAAAACGAATTCTATTCACCGGTGCGGCCCAAAAGGGTCGCAAAGTCCGGCGAGCAACCGACCGCAGCGCTTCGCCGGGATGGCATAGAGTATGTCGAAATCCGCTCGCTGGATATCAATCCGTTTGATCCCTCCGGCATCAATCAGAACACGATGCGCTTTGTTGAGGCCTTCCTGATTTACTGCCTTATCGAGGACAGTCCCAAACTCGATGATGCGGCACTGGATGAGGTCAGACGTAACCATACCGAGACTGCAAGACAAGGTCGTGACTCCGAATTTCGTCTTTTGAGGGGTGGACAAGCGGTGACGCTGCAGGCGTGGGCTACCGAGATTGTGTCCAATGTGCTCGCGGTCGCCGAAGTGATCGATCGTCATGAAGCAAATGAGAGTTATGCTGACTCCGTTCGGCTGATGCAAAAACTCATAGATAATCCTGACGAGACACCGTCGGCACGGATACTCGCCGACCTCGAGCAAACGCAGACCAGCTTCTTTGAATATGCGCTTGGCCTGGCGAAGAGCCACAGTGACTATTTCGCATCGATCACACCGCTGGAAGAAGCCCGCAGAACGGTCTTTGAGAAAGAGGTCGCGGAGTCACTGACGCGCCAGCAAGGGATCGAGGCGGCCGACAGTATTAGCCTGGACGAGTACTTGCAGCGATACTTTTCGAACTGCTAGTCAGAACGGCAGCGGCGTTCCATTCTCGTACGCAAAGGCGCGATGTAATTCCTGCAACCGAATCGTCATGGGGCCAGCCCTGCCGTCACCGATTATTCGGCCGTCCGCTTCCAGTACGGGCGTAAGTTCACCCATCGTGCCGCTCGTGAACACTTCATCCGCCGTGTACACCTCGGTCAGCGACAGGTTGCGTTCCAGTGCAGGAATGTTCTGTTGATCACAAATATCAAGAATCATCTTGCGTGTAAGACCCGGCAGGCAGCTGTCCGCGGTGGGTGTCAGAAGCAGGCCGTTTTTGACCAGAAACAGGTTGGTGTCATTCGTTTCGGACACGAATCCGTTTATGTCCAACATGATCGCACTGTCCACGCCCGCGACGTTGGCCTCGATCGACGCAAGGATATTGTTGAGAAGATTGTTGTGATGAATCTTGGAATCCAGGCACTGGGGCGTGTTGCGACGAATCGACGCGGTGATGACGCGGATGCCATCGTCGTCGTAGACGGGTGGCTTCCATTCGGCAAGCACGATCAAAGTGCAACCCGATCGATTGAATCTCGGGTTCATTCCTGATGTCACTTTTTCGCCTCGCGTCAGGGTCAGCCTGATATGCGTGTTGTCACGCATGCCGTTCGCTTGCAGCGTTTCAAATATCGCAGAGCGCACCTCGTCGGATGACGGAACATCGGCAAACGCAAGCGCTTTAGCCGAGTCCTGCAATCGTTCCAGGTGGCCGCCCAGCTCGGCAATGCGCCCATCATAGACACGCAGGCCTTCCCAAACGGCATCGCCGCCCTGAACCGCGCTGTCGAATACCGAAACGGATGCCTCCGATCGAGGTCTGAGCCGTCCATTGATGCTAACGAGAATTTCGGCATTACGTGGATCGGACAATTTCACCTATTGCTCTCCTTGTGCGCTGCCGATGAGCGCGTTCTCATACAGCCGGTCATACCAGGGTTGGCAGTCGCCGAGCAGTCCAAGAAGTCTGTCTGGAAACTCCTTCTTCGACTTGTAGGGTGCAAACCCCGTGCTTTGGTGGACGACATGGTACCAATACGGCGCCCAGATACCGTCTTCGGGGAGCGGGCCAGCCGTCCAATGCAGCATGCCAGGATCGAAGTCGAGACCGAGGTGCTCGCACAGTTGTGCCAGGACCCCGGTCGGGTCCAGCAGCAGCTCGCGTGAATCGAGAATGGCCGGCGTCTGACCGGCGGCTCGCAGATCCGTATAGAGTTCCCACTGTCTTTTCAGGCCAGTGTCGGCGAGCGTTGCGTGGGGTAGCTGAACCGTCAGGGACGGCAACATGTCGTGCGGGTTCCTGATCAGGAAGATATTGCTCGTTTCTTGAAGAAAGTCGAGATCAAGCCCGACCAGGTGATGCGCCATGTGTTTCTGAAAAAGGCGAATCGACGGATCTTGCCGCTGCCTCGCCAGGAGCTCGCGCATTACGGCGGCTCCGTCACAGTTCATACCGGCGATAATCGCGTCTCGTCCGGGATGGTCGGCACCGCTGACACGAAGATAATGACCGTACAGCGGTTCATCGACGACGCAAATATCGTCGCGTTGCGCGAAGCTGTACATTAATGCCGTGGAGACATTGCGCGGACCCGACCAAAGGCAAATCGGCTTTTTCATTGTTCCTGGCTCCTGCCGCTGCTGGCCCCGGGCACGAGATTGTAACGGCGTGGCGCCACGGGGGGGAAACCGGAAGACGGCCTGAATAGCCTGATTTGCGTCCGCATGTGCCCGATTGATGTGCGCCCTGTCACAAAAAAGGCCCTGTTCGGTGTGACCGCCGCGTCAATTTAACTAAACTTGGCGCCTGCCCATGGTTTGGCTGGCCTGTTGTTGCCGGATGGAATTTTTTTGCTGAAGACATTCATAGTTGGAATCGTACTCGGAGTGGCTGGTGCCGCTGCTGCGCTATATGCGTTCCCGGCGGTCGATCAACATCGCGAGACGTCGATCGTATCGGTAGCAGCGAATGGCGTAAATATCGAGGCTTTTCACATAAATATGCCGATGGATCGCATCATGGCAGGGGCCGCGGGCCAGAACCAGGCACTGCCAACAGGGATGCAATGGCCGGCCGATCAAATGCTCAAGGATGTCCGTGCAGAGCTGTTCAAGGTTCGTAACGCGCGAGATACTGTTGTAGGCGTTGCGTCGAGAACGGCGGCCAGTGACGATTCCGGTGAAATAATAGACTGGGTGCTGCACCTGCCGGCGCGCGGTTCGATGTACGTGAACATGCGGCCGGAAGCATTGAAAGGCGGCTTTCGCCTCGGCGAACTTCAAGCCGGGTCGCGCGAGTTTGCGCCGCTCAGCGGCTCGATGTCGGAGCGCTGGGTACCGAATACATCGGGTGACGCGGATGCGCCGGCAGGGCGCATCGAGTTGGTAACAAACTATATTCGCAGGCAGGAAGCGCCATGATGAAATACCTCATTGCGCTTTTTCTTGGCCTGTTGGTCGGTGCCGCCATTTTTGTCATCGGGTTAATCTACAACCCGTTTAATGCGGCCAGCGGCCTTTCACCCTTGTCAGTCACCGATTCCGAGATCATGGCGCTGAGTTTCTCCGGCGTTCCTTCCGAAGCGATAGTGTTCACGAACGACGGCGACTCGCGCGTGAAGCCGTTTCCTGAAAAGGTGCAGCAGTTATGGGAGGCTCCCATTCGCTTAAGCAGCGTAACGGCGACAGTGATGCGCGACGCGCGCGGTCGGACGGCTGGTATCGGCATTAAGTTCTCGTCGCATTCCGAACGCACCCGATTGCTCAACGGTGAGGCCATAATCGACAGCGCCTGGTACATCTACTTGCCGGGTCGCGGCAGCCTGTTCATAGAACAATCCGAAAATCACTGGGAGTTCCTGCGCGATGTCATAATCCCGGCCTATCGAAGCTCGGCAGATAGCTGGAAGGGCGCCTGGATTGGTGATCTGACGGTCGGGCCCGGTGCACTGCGTACCGCCGCAGTAACTGGCGGTGTCGGATCGCTGCGCGGGTTGAAAATGGAAGCCGTTGAGTCCTTATCGGCGCGCGCGTATTCGGTTGAGAATGGTCCGGTCGCGGCTGAAGGGCGGCTGCTCATCGAGCTGCCTCGGGCCCCGCAAGGATCCGAGGGCGAATCGTCCGGCGAATAGCACGCCTCGCCAAATTACGCCTCGGCAGCGATGTCCTTCAGTGATATCGCAGAGTCGGCGAGTTTGTCGGCCGACAAAACGGTGTGGGCAGCAATCAGTGCCTTCGATTGCACAAAGTCTCTTGGCGCATTGACTGCATCGACGGCAATGAGACGATTATCTTTCAGGTACAGGCAGGCAAACGATCTGTCAGCCGGATTGCCGCGTATCACGACGTCATCGTAACCCTCGGACAAGCCCGCAATCTGAAGCTTGAGGTCGTACTGGTCGGACCAGAACCAGGGCACCTGTGAGTAATGTGCTTCGATCCCGCAGAGGTTATTCGCTGCTGTCTTTGCCTGTTCAACGGCATTGTGGACTGACTCGAGGCGTAGCCGCCGACCGTAGATATCGTTCGGATGCGACGTGCAGTCGCCAACCGCATAGATGTCCTTGTCGCTCGTCAGGCACCGGTCGTCGACAATAATGCCATCACCGACATCGAGGCCGGCTTGCTCGGCGAGTTCCGTGTTGGGCAGGATGCCGACAGCGACGATGACAAAATCCGCTCGAATTTCTTCACCGCCCGCGATTTCGACGCGCTTGACGCGTTTCTTGCCACGCAGGGCCGCAACGCCGGTAGAAAGCCTGAGCTTCACGCCCTTGCCGGTGTGTTCGATCTGGTAGAAGTCTGATAGCTCCGGGGACACGACGCGACTCATGACGCGATCAGCCATCTCGATCACGGTCACATCCAGACCGAGGCTGCGCGCCACCGCGGCGGCTTCGAGTCCGATATAGCCGGCGCCAATGATAACCAGGCGTCGTCCGACATCCATCTCGGGGCGAATCTGCTCGACATCATCGATACTTCGCAGGTAGTACACACTCTTGAGGTTGGCACCCTCGACAGGCAATTCCCTGACACGCGACCCCAGCGCCAGAACGAGTTTGTCGTAGGCAATGTCCTCGCCGTCCTCGATTTTCAGCGTTTTGTTATCGCGATCGATCGCCGTGATTCTCGTTTGCAGCTTTACCTCGATCTGATGGTCGTCGTAGAAGTTGTCAGCTTTTAGATGGAGGCGCTCGGCTGACATCTTGCCGGCAAGAAAACCCTTCGAAAGCGGTGGACGCTGATACGGCAGGTATGACTCGTCCCCGACAAGCACGATCTGCCCCTCGAAATTCTGTTGGCGCAAGGTCGCGACAACTTGGCCGGCGGCATGGCCGGCTCCTGCAATCACAATTTTCTTGGACACCTTAGAGATACTCCGATTTGCTTAGGCCGGTGCCAGTGGCCAGAGAATAGGCAACAGGACCATGACCGTGATGAATACGACGATCGTGAGGGGTACGCCGACCTTCAGGTAATCGACAAACCGGTATCCGCCCGGACCCATGACCAGGATGTTGGCCGGGTGTGAGATCGGGCTCGTGAAACTCGCCGACGCGGCCATCGCGACCGCCATCATCGCCGTCTGTGGTGCCAGGCCCATGTCCGACATTGCAGACAGCACGATTGGAGACATGAGGACGACCAGTGCCGCTGTCGGGATGATCATGGTCGCCATCGCCGTCAGGATGTAAAGGCCCATGATTACGGGCCAGGGACCCGCGTCACCGAGCAGTGCCATTACCTGGCCGGCCAGGTAGGTGGCCGCGCCGGTGTCTTGCATCGCCGTGCCCAGCGGCAGCATACCGGCGATCAGAAATATCGCTCGCCAGTCGATCGACCGATAAGCCTGCTCCATATTCAGGCAACCGGTTAGCACCATGATTGTTCCGCCGATGACGGCCGAAATTGAGATGGGTGCGTAACCGAGCATCACGGTAACGACGACGCCGAGCATGATTGCCGCTGCAAGCGGGGCGCGGCGGGTATCGGGTGGTTCCTGCCCGAGCGGTGTCAGGATCAGGAAGTCGGAATCGGATGACAGCAGCTGCAGGCGGTCGCGCGGCCCGAGCAGCAACAACGCGTCACCTATCTGCAGGCGCTCATCCGCAAGGTCGGTTCCGACGGGTTCACCTTCCCGCTCGATGCCCGCAAGTTCGATACCATAGCGTTCGCGGAAATTGAGTTCGCCGACCGACCTGCCGGCGAGCGCGCTGCGCGGGTCGAGTGTCGCGTCCATCAAGGTCAGCCGTTCCGACTCGAATGCCGATACATTCGCGGGAACCTTGGTATCGATTTCCAGCTCCTGGAGGCCGCGCAATACATCGAGGTCGCTGTGTTGTCCCTCGATGAGGAGCAGGTCGCCGCCCAGCAATACCTCGTCGCCACGCGGCATTACCTTGAGCTCGCCATCGCGGAATACGGCAAGGACGCGAAAATCGAAGACTTCTGCCAGGCGGCTCTTCTTGAGGGTTTCTTCAACGAGGCCACTGTGCTTGGGCAGTCGCACAACGAACATGCGTTCGTCGGCGTGGTATTTCTCGGCCAGCTGGTCAGGCGTGAATATCTCGACCTCGCTGAAGTCCGGAAATTTCTCGAGCTGCTCGATTGATTCAACCTCTCCCTGGACGAGAACTTTGTCGTTGGCCTTGATCGGAACGTAGGCGAGGTTCGTCAGTCGATAGCCGTCGCGGCGCAAGAGGCCGACCACCAGGACATCGAAGCGGGTTCGAAAAGCGGCATGTCGGACGAGCTCAGAGACCACGGGTGACCCGTCAGCGATGGTGACCGATGCATACACCACTTTCGAGGCAACCATCGACTTGAGGACCGGCGCTTCGCGCTCAATAACAAGATCGCTCCAGCGCCTGAGTTCGCGGAACTGATCGAGGCGGCCTTGCACAAGAATTCCGTCCCCGCCGCGAATGATGGTTTGCCGGCCGGGCAAGGTCTCGCTGCGACCGCTGCGATGCAATGACAGGATAATGAGCCCGGTCGACGCACCGATGCGGCTATCGGCCAGCGACTTGCCGACCAGTATCGAGTCTCTCGGCACGCGCAACATGAATGTCCGTTCCTGCAGCTTGTAACGTGAGCGCAAACTGCGCTGACTGACGTGCTTGCCACGTTCGCCACGAGTCTTTGGCAACAGGAATCGTCCAGCCAGTGCGACAAACAGTACGCCGATGACCATGACGGCGCCGCCCAAAGGCGTGAAATCGAATAACGCGAACGGCACCAGCCCGTTTTGCACCATGGATTCGCTGATCAACAGGTTGGGTGGTGTGCCGATGAGCGTCGTAAGGCCGCCGAGGAGCGTCGAGTACGCAAGAGGCATCAGTAGTCGCGATGCCGGGATACGTGTTCGCCGCGCAACCCCGACCACCACGGGCAGCATGAGCGCCGCGACACCAATATTGTTCATGAATGCGGAAAGCACGGCGCCCGTAATCATGATCACGATGATCATTGCGAACTCGCGCCGGCCGCCGATGCGCATGACCTGGCGGCCGATGATGTCGGCGATACCGGTTCGCGTCAGGCCCTCGCTCAGAATGAACATTGCCCAGACCGTGATAACCGCGCTGTTACTGAAGCCTGCGAATGCTTCGGACGAGTCGACGAGGCCCGTGACCGCAAGCGCGCCGAGGACCAGCAGCGCCACGAGATCCATGCGAATGACTTCGCTGATAAAAAGAACCAGCGAAACAGCCAGGATTCCAAGCACCAGTGCGATTTCGAAGGTCATTAAGTCAGTCGTCGGGTGGGTCGCGTCAGGAGTTGTTCGTATTCAGCACATTTATACACGACCTGACGCACAAAAGCGTAGCGTGGATTTTTGCGATAAACGCGTGCCGCCATGTATCGGGTAGCGATGTTGTGCAAGTATTGACGTATGCCAAGTGAGGAAATTTATCAGCCGAAGGTGCGTCGCGCCGAGCGAGAGTTCGCTATTCGCGGTGCAAATTACTGCGTTTACGAATGGGGCGACCGGCACGCGCCGCTGCTCGTGTACCTGCACGGCTGGGCCGACACCGGCTCGACATTTCAATTCGTGGTCGATGCGCTACGCGAAGAGTGGCACGTCGTGGCGCCGGACTGGCGCGGATTCGGCCGCTCGACCTGCGAGTGCCAGGGCTACTGGTTTCCGGATTACCTTGCCGATCTGCACGCGTTGCTGGACATCTTCTCCCCCGACGATCCGATCCGGCTCGTTGGTCACAGCATGGGCGGTAACGTGGGCTCGCTCTATGCCGGGACGATGCCCGAGCGAGTGCGCGCGTTCGTCAATGTCGAAGGATTCGGTCTTCCGGACTCGGACCCCGCTGATGCACCAGGGCGTTATCGCGCCTGGATTGAAGCCGGGAACGCAGTGCCGCGCTTCTCCGAATACGCAAATCTGGAGGCGCTGGCGTATCGCATCGCGAAGCGCCACCCGGCCATGAGCGACTCCGAGGCACTTTTCGTGGCCGGCGAATGGGCGAGCCGGGGCAGCGACGGCGTCGCCCGCCTGCGCGCAGATCCGCGTCACAAGCTGCCAGGCCCTATTCTCTACCGCCGCGCCGAGGCGCTGGCCTGCTGCCGGGCGGTGACCGCTGAAGTGCTGTTCGTTACGGGCTCGAGCAGTGAGTTTGCTCAGAAGTACGGTGAGGTGCCAACGCCCCTGTTTTCGGGCGGCAAGAGCGTCGCGATCGATGACGCAGGCCACATGCCACACTTCGAGGCACCGCGGGCCCTTGCCGGCGTGATTGAGGATTTCCTGCTGCCGACCTTGTAAATACATCCAGTACTGTATAAAAATACAGACTTTTGGAGAGGCTTTGTGCAGCAGGCCCTGCAGGAATTTGATTACCTGGGCATCCTGAACCCGGCGCAGCGACTCGCGGCCGAATACGGCGAATATGGCGATACCAGCGCCGGGCGGGGTTTGCGCGCCGGTCCCCTGCTGGTGATCGCCGGGGCAGGCACGGGCAAAACCATGACACTCGCACATCGCGTGGCCCACCTGCTGGTATCCGGCGTGAGCCCGGAACGGGTACTCCTGCTCACGTTCACGCGTCGCGCGGCAGATGAGATGACGCGACGAGTCGAATCGATCGTGCGGGCATCCGCCCCGGGAAACGAGGCGCCGCGCCTGCCATCCGGCGGATTACCCTGGTCGGGAACATTCCATTCCGTCGCGAATCGCCTGCTGCGCCGCTATGCCCACAACCTGGGCCTGGACCCGGGATTCTCGGTGCTGGATCGGGGCGACGCGGCTGACATCATGGATGTAGTGCGTCACGAACAGAAACTAACGCGCGCCGCGCGGCGGTTTCCAAAAAAAGACACGTGTCTCGCCATTTACTCGCGCTGTGTCAACACGCAGAAACCCTTGGGCGAAACGCTCGACGAAACATATCCCTGGTGCAGCGACTGGGCCGATGAACTCAAGGAGCTATTCAGGTGTTACGTGCTGCGCAAGCAACAAAGTCAGGCGCTCGACTACGACGACCTTCTGCTGTACTGGAGTCACCTTGTGGCCGAAAAGGAATTCGCCGGGGAAATCGGATCGTGGTTCGATCACGTACTCGTCGACGAGTATCAGGATACGAATCTTGTACAGGCGCAGATTCTCAATGCGCTCAAGCCTGATGGCGACGGAGTCACTGTCGTCGGCGACGATGCGCAGTCGATCTATTCTTTTCGGGCCGCAGAGGTCGAAAACATCCTTGGCTTTCCGGACCAGTACATGCCGACCGCACAGGTCATTACGCTGGAACAAAACTATCGATCGACGCAGCCCATTCTGGATAGCGCAAATTGCCTGATCGCAGAAAGTGAGCGGCAGTATCGCAAGAACCTCTTTTCCGATCGCGCCGATGGTGGCAAGCCGCGATACGTCACGGTCGAGGATGGTGACGCGGAGGCCGAATATGTCGTCACGGAAATCCTGAAGAACCGCGAACTGGGTATGGCGCTCAAAGAGCAGGCCGTGCTGTTTCGCGGCTCACACCACAGCGATCGTTTGGAACTCGAACTTGTACGTCGCAACATTCCTTACGTGAAATATGGGGGCCTGAAGTTCCTGGAGGCGGCGCACGTCAAAGACCTGCTGTCGGTCCTCAAATGGGCGGAGAATCCGAAGAACGAGGTCGCCGCGTTTCGAGTATTGAAGCTGCTGCCGGGCATGGGCCCCTCGAACGCTACCCGTTGTTTCGAGCACCTGGCTGTTGCGGATCATCTGTTTTCTTCGTTATGCGAGTTCCGGCCGCCGGCTGCCGCGGCTAGCGAGTGGGACGGCTTTTGCAGCCTGCTGGAAGACCTGTCCGGCACGGCACTCGATGATCGAGGCTGGCAGACGCAGCTTTCCCAGGTACGGCGCTGGTACCAGCCGCATCTTGAGCGCCTTTATGACGGCCTGGATACACGAGAAGCCGATCTTGAGCAGCTCGAGCAAATATCCGGCCGTTACCCGACCCGGGAGCGATTCTTGACCGAATTGACGCTGAATCCGCCGAGTGCGGCGGGCGATCTGGCAGGTGATCCGCTGCTGGATGAGGACTACCTGATCCTGTCGACCGTGCACTCGGCAAAAGGCCAGGAATGGGAATCGGTATTCGTCCTCAACGTGGCGGACGGAAATTTCCCGTCTGAATTTGCAGCCGGAAAGCCCGAGATGATCGAAGAAGAGCGACGCCTTCTTTACGTGGCGATGACGAGAGCGAAACAGTCTTTGTCGTTGGTCGTGCCACTGCGCTATCACGTAACGCAACAGCGACGCGATGGAGACAAGCATGTCTATGGCGCGCGCAGCCGGTTCATGTCGGACCAGCTGCTGGCAACGATGGACAAGGAGTTTCAGGGAAGGCCGGAATCACAGTCCAGCCGACTCCGTTCGCGATCGGACCGGCGCATCGATGTAAATGCGCGCATGCGAGAGATGTGGTGAAGAAAAGGCGGTGGCAAAAGCCACCGCCGTACACTGCGAAACAAACAGCTTGAGGGATACCTAGTCTGTTACGTCAACTTCCTTCTTGATGATTCGGACCTCATGCCTGCCGTGCATCTCTGCGCCGCTGTCAGCTTTCAATTCACTGCCGTCGATGAATTGCACTTCGCCGTCCTGGCCAGCAGATTGCAGAACTTCCCGAATGCGCTCGCGCGTCGCCGCATCAATTTCCCGGCCTGAGATCACTGTTACGCCCTCGGCGTCGCCCGTCTTGATTATTTTGACTTTTTTGACATCCCTGGTTTTTGTGACGGTCGAGTCAGCGTGGTCAACGTGCATCTCGACGTCATGCGCGCCGTGCATGCCATCCATGGCGGGCATATCGTCGACGTTGATTGTCTTGCCGTTAACGTTGAATTCGAAGCCGTCGGCGGTGCGCCGGACATCAGCGATGTTCCCGGATTTATCCGTCAAGGTGCGACTCTCTCCCACCGCCAGGCTGTGCAGATCAAAGCCCGCCTCCTGGCTATCGAAAACAAAGGTCTGTTCGCCCGCAGCATCGTCATCGACAGCGATCTCGATACGAGTCTGGCGCTCCTCGCCGGCAACAGCCGCTGTGCCGATAAGACACGCCCAAAAGAAAACTACTAGTGCTCTGAAATTCATGTTTATTCCCCAGTTTTTTCCCGGTGTTAACGCCACTTATAGCTATTTGATGCGCTTGCGACAGGAATGGTTGCAGGGCGCTGCACTGAAAAGAGCCTGAGTCACGACAGGAACATCGTGTATGCGGGATTGTCGCTTTCCTCCCAGTGCGGGTAGCCCAGTTCGGCCAGGTGAGCCTCCAGTTCCTCTGTCTCCTCTTGCGGCACGTCGATTCCCGCAAGAATACGGCCATAGTCGGAGCCGTGATTGCGATAGTGAAACAGGCTGATATTCCAGTCTGTGCCGATGGCGTTCAGGAACTCGAGCAATGCGCCGGGCCGTTCCGGAAACTCGAAACGGAACATGCGCTCGTTGCTGACAGCCGGCGAGCGTCCGCCCACCATATGCCGTACATGCAGTTTGGCCATTTCGTTATCACTGAGGTCTTCGACCGGAAAACCGGCGTCGCGTAGTCGCTCGATAAGCTGAAGACGCTCCTTCATGCCATGGCTGAGTTGGACGCCAACGAAGATGTGCGCCTTGTGTTGATCGGCGTACCGATAGTTGAATTCCGTGATGCCACGTCGCCCCAGTACTTCGCAAAAATGGCGAAAGCTGCCGGGTTCTTCGGGAATTTCTGCCGCGAGCAGCATCTCGGTTTGTTCGCCGACGGCCGCGCGCTCCGCAATATGACGGAGACGGTCGAAGTTCATATTGGCACCGCAATTTATCGTGACCAGCGTTTGCCCGGAAATGCCGCGTTCAGCGACATACTTCTTGGCCCCGGCAACCGCCAGGCCGCCGGCGGGTTCCACGATCGAGCGTGTGTCTTCGAAGATGTCGCGGATCGCCGCACAAATCTGGTCAGTATCGACCGTGATTATTTCATCGACGAACAAGCGGCAAAGGCGAAACGTCTCGTCGCCAACCCGGCGTACCGCAACGCCGTCGGCAAAAATGCCGACATGATCGAGCGTCACAGGCTCACCTGCTGCGAGAGACGCTTTCATCGCTGCGGAATCGTCCGGTTCGACTCCGATGATGCGTATTTCCGGTCGCAGCTGTTTCACATAGGTGGCGATGCCCGCGATCAGGCCGCCGCCGCCGATGGGCACGAAAATAGCGTCGATGTTGTCCTCAGCCTGCTCCAGGATCTCGGCGCCGATCGTACCCTGGCCCGCGATAACCTCGGGGTCATCGAATGGGTGGATAAAAATCAGCCCTTCGCTGGCCGATAGCGCACGCGCATATGCGTAGGCATCGTCGTAGGCGTCACCATGCAGGATGACCTCCCCGTCGAGGGCCCGGACGGCTTCGATCTTGATCCTGGGTGTGGTAACCGGCATCACGATACAGGCCCGGACGCCGCGTCGTTTTGCGGCCAGCGCGACGCCCTGTGCATGATTGCCGGCCGAGCTGCAGATGACACCGCGCGCCAGCTCATCGGGCTCGAGAGCGGCTATTTTGTTGTAAGCACCACGCAGCTTGAACGAGAACACGGGCTGCAGGTCCTCGCGTTTCATCAGGATGCGGTTGTCGAGACGGCCGGACAGGTTGATGGCCGGCTCGAGCGCCGACCTGATCGCAACGTCGTAGACTTTCGCCTTGCGAATAAGATCCAGGTAGTCAGTCGGGTTCATTTGATCGCTGTATGGTGGCTACGCCTGCGGTTATCGCATACAGGGCGGCCGTCCGCAAAGCCCCCTTCACGAAGGCGAATGTCGGAGAGGTCGCTTTCGGCGAATTGTTGCCATGGTAATCATTGACCGACCCTTTCATAATGCAAGCCATCGGTCGTGCAATCGACCTCTTCTTCTTTATTAAAGGATCCCGACTTGGGCAAGTTGCTTGTTTCGAATGCGCGCCTTGTAAACGAGGGCGAGGTTCGCGAGGCGGACGTACTGATCGACGGCGAGAGAATCGCCAGGATCGATGCCAGCATAGCGGTGCCGGACGGTGCCGAAGTCGTCGATGCGGCCGGCAAGTTCCTGTTACCCGGCATGATCGATGACCAGGTGCACTTTCGCGAACCCGGGATGACACACAAGGGTGATCTTGCGACCGAATCGGCGGCGGCCGCGGCGGGCGGAATAACCAGTTTCATGGATATGCCTAACGTCAACCCACAGACGACAACCCGGCAGGCGCTCAAGGACAAGTATCGTATCGCCGAAGATCGATGCACCGCGAATTACGGATTTTACTTCGGCGCGACCAACGGAAATATCGAAGAGGTTAAAGCGCTGGAGGTCGGCGAAGCTTGCGGAATCAAGGCGTTCATGGGTGCGTCAACCGGCGACATGCTTGTCGATGACCCGGAGGTGCTCGAAAAAATGTTCGAGCACGCGCCGATCATGATGGTTACTCATTGCGAACACTCGCCGACAATCTGGGACAACGAAGCCAAGGCGCGTGCCAAGTTTGGCGAAGACGTGCCGTTTTCCGAACATCCGAGCATTCGTTCCGCGGCGGCTTGCCTGGCTTCGTCGAGCCTGGCCACCGATCTTGCGAAACGACACGATGCCTTGTTACATGTTCTGCACCTGACGACAGCGATCGAGATGGAGCTGTTTTCCAAAGCACACCGTTCGGAAAAACGGATTACCGCCGAGGTGTGCGTGCACCATCTCTGGTTCGATGAATCTCGCTACGAGCAACTCGGGTCGAAAATCAAATGCAACCCGGCGATCAAGAGCGCAAAAGACAGGCTGGCGTTGATAACCGCGCTCAACGAAGGGCGTATCGATATAATCGCCACGGATCATGCGCCCCATACTGTCAGCGAAAAAGCCGCCAGTTACTTCAAGGCGCCGGCCGGTTTGCCGCTCGTGCAACACGCATTGCTGACCTTGTTCGATCTCGTCGCCGACGGTCAGATCAGCATTGAATTGCTGGTTGACCGCACGAGTCATGCACCCGCGGACCTGTTCGGCGTAACCGACCGCGGTTACGCGCGCGAAGGTTGGTTTGCCGACTTTGTGATTGTCGATCCGGCTGCGCCCTACAGGGTCAGCAAGGCCAATTTGCTCAGCAAATGCCAGTGGTCACCGTTCGAGGGCCATGAATTTTCCGCGTCGATCGATACGACGATCGTCAACGGCCAGGTTGTTTATCGGGACGGAAGTCTCACCGGCAACATCGCCGGCCAGCGCATGGAATTTACTCGGGCGCGATAAGACCGGGCGAAACTGTTTACTTTCCCCCCGATCCCGCTATGCTAGCGCCCATTAAGGGACTCCAGTAAAGCACCGGGAAAGAGGGCCTGCACCGGTTTGTCATCTGCATGAAGCCAACAGACACCAACAATCCCGAGTACTTTCATAAGGTCGTAGACTGCCAGTGGGGCTGTCCTGCCCACACTGACGTTCCAGCGTATATCCGCATGATTGCCCAGGGGCAGTTCAGCGATGCGTACATGGAAAACCGCAAGTCCAACGTGTTTCCAGGCATTCTGGGGCGCGTATGCGACCGCCCCTGTGAACCGGCATGCCGTCGTGTCCGCGTCGAAGACAAACCCGTTGCAATCTGCCGGCTCAAGCGAGTCGCCGCGGATCATCGCGATGACATCACGGACCGCTTGCCCAAGCCGCCATCGAAAAACAATGGCAAGCGCGTTGCGTTGATCGGTGCGGGCTGTGCTTCATTGACGGTTGCCAACGATCTTCGTCCATTGGGCTACGATGTGACGATCTTTGAGGCACACGACACGACGGGCGGACTGATGCGGACGAATATTCCGCAGTTTCGCCTGCCACCCAAAGTCCTCGACGAGGAAATCGGCTACATTCTCGATATGGGTGTCGACCTGAAGCTCAATCACCCCATTGATAGCCTCAAGATTCTCCTTGACGAAAATTTTGACGCGGTATTTGTCGGCACGGGCGCTCCACGCGGCAAGAATCTCGAGATCCCGGGTCGCTATGACTCGGATCGTATCTTTATCGGTATCGACTGGCTTGAGTCAGTCGCATTCGATCATGTCGACTCAATCGGCGAGCGTGTACTCATCATCGGTGTCGGCAACACGGCGATGGATTGTTGTCGAACCTCCCTGCGCCTCGGTGCCAGGGACGTCAAGGTCATGGCACGAAAGCCACGTGGTTTCTTCAAAGCATCTACATGGGAACTGGAGGATGCGGAGGAAGAAAATGTCGAGATCCTGGTTAACCATTCGCCCAAGGAATTCGTGATCGAGAAGGGCAAGCTGGTCGGCATGAAGTTCGAGTTGATGGAGTACAAGGTCGACGAGAAAGGCCGCATTGATCGCGGCACCGTGACAGGTGAGAAGATCATTCCCTGTGACGACGTTGTGCTGGCCATCGGACAGGACAACGCCTTCCCGTGGATAGAGCGCGATCTTGGAATCGAGTTCGACCAGTGGGAGTGCCCGGTTGTCGATGAGACGACGATGATGTGCGGCCGCGACGGCGTTTTCTTTGGTGGTGATTCGGCGTTCGGTCCCAAGAACATCATCTGGGCCGTAGAACATGGCCACCAGGCGGCAATTTCGATTCACAAGTACTGTCAGGGCGAAGATATAGAAGACCGCCTGCCAATGGGTCTCAACCTCGAGAGCCAGAAGATGGGCATGCACGAATGGAGTTATTCCAACGATTACAACCCGGCTTCACGACGCCTGATGCCGCACGTTGACCTCAAGCAGCGCTTCAAGAAGCTCGATATCGAAGTCGAACTCGGCTTTACGGTCGAACAGACGATTGAAGAAGTCGAGCGATGCCTGAACTGTGACATGCAGACCGTTTTTACCGCGAGCCTTTGCATTGAATGTGATGCCTGCGTCGATGTCTGCCCCGTGGATTGCCTGACGATTACCGCGAACGGCGATGAGGACGAGCTTCGTACGAGGCTGTCCGCACCGGCCGAGAATACCGAGCAGGCTTTGTATGTCTCGGCCGAGCTGCCGCATACGGCCAGGGTCATGGTCAAAGACGAGGACCTGTGCGTGCATTGCAGTCTTTGTGCCGAGCGCTGTCCGACGGGTGCCTGGGACATGCAGAAATCGACAATCCTGGTGCCCTACGCACTGGATGAGTCCCAAATTGACCAGCCCAAGACCGCTACCGGCGGTTCAGGCGCTTAAGGGATTCCTGTGGCAACCGTAAATGACGTTGTTATCAAGATCGCTACGGTTAACGGCACGGGTTCCGCGAGCGCGAACGGCTTGCTGCGCAAATCAATTTTTCGAATGGGCGTGCCGGTGGTCGGCAAGAACTATTTTCCATCGAATATTCAGGGTCTGCCAACCTGGTACGAGATTCGTGTAACGGGCGATGGCTACCACGCGCGCTCGAACCGCGTCGACATCATGATCGCAATGAACGCGCAGACTTACGCAAAGGATATGGCCGAGGTTGCGCCAGGCGGCTGGCTGATTTACGACTCGACCTGGCCGCGCAAGAGCCTCTTGAATCGCGACGACATCACGATCATCGGCATTCCTTTTTCCAGGATGTGTAACCAGCATTTCGACGGCGTCCGGGCTCGCATTCTGATGAAGAACATCGCCTATGTCGGCGCCATCGCCGCGCTGCTGGACATTGATATCGAGATTATCACCACCCTGCTTGAAGAGACTTTCGCCGAGAAGAAGAAGCTCATTGCCTCCAACATGGAGGCAATACGTTTGGGTTACGACTACGCGATGGAACATTTCCCCTGTCCGTTGCCGATGCGTGTCGAGAAGATGGACGCGACGGCAGGACAAATAATTATAGATGGCAACACGGCTGCAGGGCTGGGCTGCGTGTACGCCGGGGCGACCGTCGGCGCCTGGTATCCCATTACGCCCTCGACATCACTGATGGACGCGTTTCGTGATTTTTGCTCGCACTATCGTGTCGACCCGGAGACTGGCAAACGCACGTATTGCATTATTCAGGCAGAAGACGAGTTGGCGGCGATCGGCATGGTGTTGGGGGCCAGCTGGATGGGCGCGCGCTCGTTCACGCCAACCAGCGGTCCCGGTATCTCGTTGATGAGCGAATTCATCGGGTTCGCTTATTACGCAGAAATTCCCTCCGTCATATTTGATGTGCAGCGAGTGGGCCCGTCGACCGGAATGCCGACGCGGACGCAGCAGTGCGACATCATCAGCTGTGCCTATGCGTCGCACGGCGACACAAAGCATGTGTTGTTGTTCCCTGCGGATCCTGCGGAGTGTTTTTACATGTCGGTAACGGCATTCGACCTGGCGGAACGCCTGCAAACGCCGGTGATGGTGTTGTCAGATCTCGACATCGGCATGAATGACTGGATGGTGCCAGAGCTCGAGTGGGATGAAGATTACGTCCCGGATCGCGGCAAGGTCCTGGGCGCCGAAGAGCTTGAACAGATGGAGAGGTTCCACCGCTATCTCGACGTTGATGGCGACGGTATTCCCTATCGTACGCTCCCGGGCGTGGATCCGAAGGGCGCTTATTTTACACGCGGATCGGGCCACACGAAGTATGGCGCCTACACCGAAAATTCCGCCGATTACCAGGATGTGATGGATCGACTGCTGCATAAGTGGGAGACGGCGCGCAGCCTGGTTCCAGAGGCTGAAATCCGTTTCTCGAAATTCAACAAAGCGGCGATTCTGACGTTTGGCAGTGGCGACAGCGCATGCAAGGAAGCACTTGACCGCCTCGAGGCCAGGAAATATCGGCTTGAACTATTGTCGCGTTAAGGCTTTTCCGTTTACCGACGCCGTACGCGACTTCATTGAAAAGCACGACATTGTCTACGTTGTCGAACAAAATCGCGACGCTCAGTTTCGCACCCTGCTGATCAACGATATCGCTGCAGATCAGAATAAGCTGATTCCTCTGCTGCACTACGACGGGATGCCAATCAACGCTGGGTTCGTCGTTGCGAGGGTACTCGAGGAAATCGCCAAAGGGCGCGCGGCCTGACCAGGGAGTAACGAACGTGAGCTACATAGCAAAACCTAAGATATCGCATCCCGGTTTACCGAAGAATGCTCTCGGGCTGACTTCACGGGACTATGAGGGCTCCGTATCGACCTTGTGTGCAGGATGCGGTCATGACTCGGTCACAGCCGCGATCATTCAGGCTGTTTTTGAGCTTGATATCGAACCTCACATGCTGGCAAAAATGAGCGGCATTGGCTGCTCGTCAAAAACTCCGGCTTATTTCGTTCATCAGGCACACGGCTTCAATTCGGTTCACGGGCGCATGCCGTCGGTGACCACGGGGGCCAACGCGGCGAATCGTGATCTGATGTACATCGGTGTATCGGGTGACGGAGATTCGCTGTCGATCGGCGTCGGTCAGTTCGTCCACGCAATCCGTCGCAACCTGAACATGTGCTACATCATTGAGAACAACGGTGTTTACGGTTTGACCAAGGGCCAGTTTTCGGCGTCCGCCGATATTGGCAGCATGCCGAAGAAAGGTATGCCCAACCAGCAGGAGCCAATCGATCCGGTCAGCACAGCCCTGAGCCTCGGCGCAACCTACATTGCGCGCAGCTTTTCGGGCGACAAGGAACAGCTGGTTCCCCTGCTGAAAGGTGCAATGTTGCACAGTGGTTTTTCGCTCGTTGACATTATCAGCCCCTGCGTCACATTTAATGACCATGAAGGGTCAACGAAGAGTTACGCTCACACGCGCCAGCATTACAATCACGTCGTCAACGTTGATTACATCCACCCGTCAAAGGAAATCAAAGCCTCTTACGCGGAGGGCGATGCGATGCCGATTCACCTCCACGGTGGCGATACCATTCTCCTGCGCAAGGTGGAAGAAACCTACGATCCGACCAGCCGGGCCTTTGCGTTCAAGTACCTTCGTGAACGATTCAATGCGGG
Source organism: uncultured Gammaproteobacteria bacterium (assembly GCA_963841165.1). Classification (GTDB taxonomy): domain Bacteria; phylum Pseudomonadota; class Gammaproteobacteria; order Steroidobacterales; family Woeseiaceae; genus UBA1847. The sequence goes on from CAWJCA010000049.1 coordinate 83,634, forward strand.
CGAGATAACGACCGGCCTGCTGTATGTCAATGAGGCTCGCGCCGAGATGCATGAACTCATGGGCAACGTCGATACGCCGCTATCGAAGTTGCCACTCGACGAACTGAACCCCGGAAAAGAAGAGCTGGCGAAACTGCAGGGCAGCTATCGCTAACCCCAGAGGCGCTTCCACCATGGCTCTTTCTTCGGTAAAGGGCGCTCGCCACCGGCGAACGAAATCTTCGCGCGTATGTCTTCGATATCCCAACCCGTCAGATTGGCCAGTTGTTGTGCCTCTCGCTCCTGGCGATCGCGAACGCTCGCCTGGTATTGCGTCGCGTCGCAGCTGGTCGCGCCTTTCCACGGATGACGTATGACGTATCGTCCCTGGTAGTTTTGCCGGTCACCGGTTTCCTGGAACACCAGATCCTCCGGAAAATGCTCCCTGTCGTAGCGAACGTGCAGTCGCGTAACGAACACGTTTTGCGCCGGCGCTGGCGCGACCTTGCTCGTGCGGTTGTTGTTCCCACCCACCCAGAACACGCCGAGTTGACGCAGCTCCTTGGCACTTAGCGGGTCTGCAGCACAGGGGTCGCACCACGCCATGTCCCAGGCATATTCGAGGAATACGGCGCGCCCGTTTTCTGCCCGCGTCTGCTTGTCGAACATTGCCCGATAAAAATCGGCGAATTCACCCTGTACAAACTCAGGGACTTCGGTATTGGTCGGGAGTTTCACTGTCCGGTAGTTCGTCGTCTCGACGCGCCCCGTCCGAGTCAGCGCGTAGACGTAGAGCTCCTGTTTACCCCTGGCATTCAGCGTACCGAGCCGGATTGGCAACATGAACTTGTTGCTCTCATAAGCGATCTGCAGCGGGCGCAGGTACTGATAACCCAACTTCGATTGCTCTTCGAGGTTCACCTTGGCGACGAAGAAGCGCATGTCCTGCTTCAGGTAGCTGTCGACGACACCTTTTGCGCCGCGGGGAATGCGGTAGCCGTTATCGTTTAGCCAGCGAATGAGCCCGTCACTTTGCGCAGCTGACAGTATCAGGATGTCGTACTCGCCGACCGTGTAGCTGGCCTCGATTGTGACGCCCTGGGAACGCGCAGCGCGTTTTAGTTCGGCGCTGGCTTTCGGAAATGCTGCGCTGTCCTGTGACATTTCCATGCGATCGTATAGCATGCAGGGGTCCGGATCGTGGTATTCAACGAGCCGCGGTGACGTGTAAGCATCGAGGTGCTGAACGATGGCGCGATCACCGACATTGATTTGTTCGCGCTCAATCATAGTCGGAACCGGCACAACCACCGCGAAGTCGGCAACCTTGCCCTCGAAGTCGTTCGCCATCGTGATGACGGTCCTGTTCTCATCTCGAACCAGGACTACCTGAGACGCGCGATTGAACAGGCTCGTGTCGGCGCGTGCGACATAAAAGCCGCAGAATGCCTCGGCAGATGTTGTAACGACGATCGTCAGCAGCGCGGCAACGACAGATATCAGGATTTTCATCAGTAAACTCCTTTGACTTGATTTCCTGCACGAGCGGCGGGACGTTCCCATTGGTAAAGCCGGCCCCGCATGATCGTGTCGATCAGCGGCACAGCAGGCGCCGAGATGATCAGCGCGAGGATGGGACCGTTCGGCTCGTAATAAATGAACTGAATAGTGAAAGCGATGGCAGCGACAATGGCCGCAAACAACACGCGGCCAGCTGCCGAGTTCGGGGTCGTCTTCGGATCGGAGATCATGAAGAATGCGAAGATCAACAGCGCGCCGTTCTGCAACTGATGCACCGGAATAGCGAGAGGGTCGCCGAGCCATACGGCCCTGCCGAACAACATGCTGGCGTAGATCAGCAGAAACGCGATCGTCGTCTCGGCACGTCGGGCGCGCGTCAGCACCAGGAAGCCGAGGCAGGCAAGTGTGAATGCACCGATGGCCGCGCTGCCCCATTGTCCCGACGAGACCCAGGCCTGGTCGCTTGCCAGCATGAGCGTTACGAGCGCCATGTTGGCCGGGTTAAATACGTGTTTGCCGCGAAAGCGAACCAGGAATTTGCTGCCGATCGCAATTGCCGCGGCGACGGCTGCGAGTGCGACCTCGTCCGTGCGCAGCAGCAGTGTCAGTGAAAGCGACGTGATTAGCGGGCTTAGCGGATCGAAACGCGGCAGACGCGCATACAGGGTGCCAAGGAACTGTACAGCGAGCGCAGTCGAGACGATCGTGATCGCGTTCTGCCAGCGAATACCGAAGTCCAGGGCGACGACGCCGAAACAGACCAGCGAGGTCAGTACCGCGATCTGGTAATAGCGCGGATCCTTGAAACGATCCAGCTGTCGACTTATAGCCTTCATGCCCGGTGTAAACGCCGGGAATGTGGTTTCGGGTTTAAATGGCCACTGAATCGGCAGTAGCCGACCATCGTTGCCGCCGCTACCAGCCGCCGGCCCCCAATCTGCTATAATTATATCAACAAAAACAGAAACTTATATTATTGCATCCAATGCCACGGCGGCGTGCATCTACCAGGTGAAAGCAATTCCCGTAGTCCAAATCTGGAGTATTCAAAGTGAATGAAGAACTGATTCCCATCGTGATGTTTTTGTCACTGGCCGTGGTCTTCGTAGCGTTGTTCTGGTTTCGTTATCGCGCGCGCCGAGAAATGCAGGAAACATTTCGTATTGCGCTCGACAAAGGGCATGAACTTACGCCTGAAATTATTGACCGGCTGGGTCATCCGAAGGCAAGCAAAGACAAGGACCTTCGTCTTGGCGTCATTTGGATGGCGATCGCTGTCGGGCTGGTGTTGTGCGGTTTTGCCGTTCCGGATCCCAGTGGTCACGCGTTGCGCGGCATCCTGGCAGGTGCAGCATTCCCGTTTGCCATCGGTATTGCGTACCTGATCCTGTACGGATTCACGGAACGCGGCCAATAAGCGGATAATCGACGTTGAGAAACGGTGAAGACCATCAGCTTGTCGCAAGAGTGGTATCCACACAGGATACTGCGGCCTTCGGGGAGCTGGTGCGGCGTCACCAGTCGCAGGTGCGCAATTTCCTGCGCAAGTTGAGCGGTGACATCGCAGCCGCGGATGACCTCTCGCAGGACTGCTTCATGCACGCCTGGGCCAAGTTACAGACGTTTTCGGGCCGCGGATCGTTCATCGGTTGGTTGCTGAAAGTCGCGTACACGACTTTCCTGCAGTCGAAGCGAAAATCGAAACGTTATGCCGAGATACTCGACCAGGTCGGACATAAGATGGAAACGGAAGGACAGAATTACAGCGTCCAGTCCGGACGAAGTGTCGGACCTGGATAAACTGCTTGCCGTATTGGACGATGATGAGCGTGCGATCATGATCATGTCTTATGCATGTGGACTGTCGCATCGTGAAATCAGCGACGCGACCTCAATGCCGGTCGGTACGGTGAAATCGGTGATATTTCGTGGTAAACAGAAGATCAGGACGAGCTTTGACATCAAAGATCATCAACATGGCTGAGAGAATCAAAGACACAGAGGACCGCTTTCTCGAGTCGATGTTTGACTCGGCGCCGATTGCTGACGATGGCTTCAGTACGGCGATCGTCCGGAAAATCCGTCGTAGACTCTGGCTCAGGCGCCTGGCGCTGCCGGTTGCTGCCCTGATTGGCGGAGCGATCGCCATCAAGCCTATGGCCGGGCTCGTGACGGCCGCTGTCCGCCTGTCATCGCTGCTCCCGCAGGAACTCCTTACGGCAACGACTTCACTTGTCCCGCAGGCGCCGATGATCGTTCTTGGTGCGATGCTGCTGGCAGCCTGTCTGCTGGGTTTGCGAGCGCTCGACGACTAGCGAGTCGTTTGTCAAAGCCGGGTCGCTCAGTTACATTCCGGGAATGACTCTTCGCGACAAAGTCGAAGCATTATTGCCCGATTGGGAGCGCTGGTATCCAAGTCTGTTCGACGCTGCCAGCGACCTTGGCATTATCAGGCCCGACGTGTGTGATCCAAATTCTCTCCTGCTGACGCGCAGGCACGCGAAGGTCAGGCAGCGCGCCGAAGATGCGCACCGCGAAAAGTGGGGCGGAAAGCCACAGGACTAGTTCATGCAATTCGATCTCGAATCGGTGAGGTCGCAGTTTCCTGCGCTCTCGATCACGGACAACGGTGTCCGACGTATTTACTTTGACAATCCCGCTGGCACACAGGTGGCGGCGACGGTGGCCGACGCCATGTCGGACTGCTTGCTGAAAAAGAACGCCAACATCGGCGGCTACTTCGCATCGTCAATCGATGCGGATCAGGTAGTCGAGTCTGCACGCATCGCGATGGCGGACTTTTTGAATGCGCCATCGCCGGATGAAATCGTGTTCGGACAGAACATGACGACGATTACGCTCCATTTGTCGCGTTCTATCGGCCGCATGTTCAGTCGCGGCGACGAAATCATCCTGTCGCAGATGGACCACGATGCCAACGTATGGCCGTGGGTTCTGATGGCTCGCGACCTGGGATTGAGCGTGAAGTGGCTGCCGTTCAACAAAGAGACCTTCGAATTCGATCTTGACGTCCTTGATGCGTTGCTCACCGACAAGACACGCCTGCTGTGTGTTGGTGGCGCCAGCAACCTGACGGGTACCATCAACGATGTTGCTGCGATTTGTGCCAAAGCACGTGACGCCGGGGCAATTACGTACATCGATGCTGTGCAGTCGGCACCCCATGTTGCGACCGATGTGCAACATATAGGCTGTGATTTCCTGGTGTCCTCAGCTTACAAGTTCTTCGGTCCACACCAGGGCATACTTTGGGGTCGAAGAGAATTGCTGGAGCGGCTCGAACCGTACAAGGTAAGGCCGGCGCCCGACGAAATACCCGGCTGTTTTGAGACCGGTACCCAGAGCCATGAGGGTATAGCCGGCGTTGCAGCGATCGTCGATTATTTCGCGTGGATTGGTGACACCATGGCGCAGGATTATGCGGATCGCTGGTCGCAGTTTTCGGGACGGCGCCAGGCGCTGCATGCGGCCATGGACTTTTTGTTCGATTACGAAAGGTCGCTGGCCGAGCGCCTGATCGACGGGCTCATGCAGATTGGCGGTGTCACTGTGCAGGGAATTACGGCGGCGGATGCAATGTTGCGCCGTGTTCCGACCGTCTCCTTTACTCATGATTCTGTCGCATCCGCTGCTATCGCCGAGTCCCTTGCGCGGCAAAATATTTTTGTATGGAGCGGCCACAACTACGCCGTGGAAGTTGCGAAAACGCTGGGAATTTACGAGACGGGTGGTGCCGTTCGTGTTGGACCGGTGCATTACAACAGCCACGAAGAAATTGATGAACTGCTGACTGCGCTCGCGGGTATCGTCGCTGCCTAGTGCTGGTATCCGGTCGCTCCGGCTTTCTGATCTATACTCTGCAGGAATACGGCCAAGGCCGACGTTTCAGGGATTGCTGAAGGAGATAACAACATGAAAAAAGCTCTTATCGTAAAGATATCCGCGGTTTTGACGGTTACGCTGGCTTTCGCAGCGGCATGGGCACAGGAGAATAGCGAGGAGCCTGTCATTTATCCCGTCGAAACCTACACCTGCAACTACAACAAAGGCCAGGGTCCCGCGGACCTCGAAAAAGTCATCGCGGGCTGGAACGTCTACATGGACGAGCAGGGTGCGGGCAACTACTTTGCTATGACACTGACACCGCATTACTTCGGCGGAGAGACCTTTGATGTGGGTTGGCTTGGGGCTGCGCCAACGGGTGAGGAGCTTGGCGCCGGTGCGGATTCCTGGATCACGACCGGGGCTAAGCAAGCGGCAGCATTTGCCAAGGTATTGAGCTGTGACAGCCACAGCAACTACGCGACTATGCAGATCAAGGAATCTCCAAGCCAAGCGTCACCGGACACATTGTGCTGACATTCGCCGATTGTTCGGCGATTAAAACATTGTCCTGACATTCGCGAATTGCTCGGCCGTGAGTGGCAAGACTATGGAAGACGTGTTTACGGCGATGGATGCCTGGACCGAATATTCAATCGAGAACAGTTACCGGAACGGCGCGTGGGTATTATTTCCGGCATACGGCGTTGACGATGTCGACTTCGATTTCAAGCTCGTTAACGGTTATGACAGCCATTCGGACATGGGCAAGGACTACGACCATTATGCGAACGGTGGCGGCTACCAGAAACATGCTGAATTGCTCGGTAGCGTCCTGTCCTGTGACGTCACGCGTGTCTACGATGGTGTGATCCGCCGGCGCATCGCGACTGAAGACTAGTTTACGTCCAGCCAGGTTGCTGTTCGGCCCTTCAAAACAAAGAAAGCCGCATTGCTGCGGCTTTCCGTGAGATCTCGTATCTGGAAAGGAGGGTTAGCAACGTATGCCGAAGTGCTTCCTAATCATTGTCAGACCCAACGCATCTCTAGATACCTTTGTTATCCCACTAGACATGGATCACCTCCTTTCAATTGTTAGCCCACTGTCAGTATGTCCTGTAAGCCAATAAAAACCAAGAAAAAAATTAGTTTGATAAACACCTTCAAATTGTCGCATTTTGTGGGTTATTATTGACGGCCGACCTCGGTCAGGTGAAAAAACCGGTGCGCAATGCCGTGTATACTTTGGAGCTTGCCTGCGTTGCGGGAACCGCAGCCACATAACAAAACTAACGAGTGAGAACGTAAGATGGCGATCGCAGATCTCAAGAATGTATTGAAAATCTTCAGCGGCTCTGAGCTCAGTGCCGGCAAGGAGAGTGAACTATTCAAGGAAGTGTTGCTCATGACACTTGCACGAGCGGCTAACGCCGACGTAAGTATTAAGCAATCCGAAGTAGACCTGATCCGCAAGATTCTCAAGTCACACACGGGCGAAGATTTCAGCGCAGCGGACATTCGTGTTGCCGCGCGTGCCGAATTGTATGCGGAAGCCACGTTGGTCAAGTATCTTAACAGTGTGTACAAAAAGATGACCGAGGCTCACCGCGCGGCAACTGTACAGGCGTTGGCGGATGTGTTCCGTGCTGATGAGAGTGTCAGTGTCCTCGAGCAGGACTTCTTCGATAACGTCGTTAAAGCGCTGCACGTCAAATCGTGGCAGGTTGCCGGCCTTCACGCAGGCGATGTTAGCTGAAAGACTCGCTGACCAATTATGTTCACCAAAGGCGGGCATTTGCCCGCCTTTTTCGTTTCCGGGATGCGTCGTAATTTACTCCTGCGCGCTGACACTGACGTCGCGGTGTAGCCAAGAGTCAGGGCGTTGATCAGCGGCATCACTGACAAGCCATAAAAGAAACCGAACATCGCACCCATTCCAAGTACGGTCCGCAAAAGATGCCACGCTTTCTTATCCGTGTGCAGCGAACGCAGCCCACCGACCCTGGGTGCGATTGCGAGCAGAATAGCGAGCGCGATAAGGCTGCGGACAAGAACGAACTGCAGCAAGGAATAAGTGCGCAGTATTTCCTTGGCGCAGAGATCCAGAAAAAGCCCGCCAACAACGCCGAGCAACAACCAGGCGATTGCATTACCGACGTGATCTTTGTGAGAAATCTGAATCATGGATGAACGGCGCGGCTGCTACTTGAACGCAAGCTGAACATGGTCGCACGGACGTCTGTGGATGCCTACAGGTTCAGCATCGATTCAGTGTCTGAGGCTTCTAATGAAGCTGTAAGCAAATAAAGGACACGGTTATGAATTACCTCAAACGAACGATCAACGTTGTTCTCGCACTGCCGTTGGTATTGCTCCTGACTACAAGCTACACAGCGATGGCCGCGGAAGAAGATGCTCGCATCAGCACGACGTCCCAGGGTCTTGTTAGCCAGCGAGGCGCAGCAGCGGCAGAAGAGCCGTCACGTGACGAATACGGAGCGCTCAAGCTGTCAGGCGATCGCAACAAGACAGCGCGGGCAAGCGGTCAACAGAAATCCTCGAATATCGAGGCGCGTACGCCGAATACGGATTTCTGGTTTTACACGGCCGATGTCGAGCTTTTTACTGACAGGGACCGTGACGGCTACTATGCCGGTATCGATTTGCTTTTTGATGCCGATACCTACTACGACGTTGCTGACGTTTACGCGGTCATCTACCTGAGTTACGAATACGGCCCGTGGAACGAGTATGCCGAGACGGACAATTTCACAATATTCGGTACGTCCGGTGACGATGAATATATCGTGGAGACGGATCTTGTCGCGGGGTACCCGACCGGTAACTACGACATCCTGATCGAGTTGTACGACGCGTACGATAATTCATTTCTTGCGGTCATCGGCCCGGAAGACACGTCCGAGCTGTCCATACTGCCGCTGGAAGACAGCAACAGGGATGCACCGGCTACTGTCACGACGCAGGTCGTCGTCAGCCGCGGCGGCGGTGGCTCGCTGAGCTGGTTCCTGTTGCTGGGACTTGCCGGTGCCGGCGTCCTGGCCCGCAAGGACTAGACCGCGGCAGAGGTTTGGCTGGACTCATGCGCACGGCGAGCCGTGCGCATGACTTTTCGGCCCCAGGCGGCAAGGCTGTCGAAGTACACATACAGCGCCGGAACGACGAGCAGGGAAACGACGGTTGAGAATGCCAGCCCACCGATAATAGCCCTGGCCATCGGATAATACGGCGGACCGTCGCCACCCACCTGCGTAGTGCCCATCGCGAGCGGCGCCAGCCCGACAATGGTCGTGGCGACTGTCATCAGGATCGGCCGAAGCCGGTCACGTCCGGCGATAACGATAGCTTGCTCTCGCGGCATTCCTTCGTGTCGCAGGTTGTTCACGCGATCGACCAATACGATGCCGTTATTCACTACGACCCCGATCAGAATCATGATGCCGATCATTGCCATGAACGAGAATGTTGTGCCGGTCGCGGCAAAAAACAGGAATACACCGAAGATCGAGAATACGATCGAGCCGAGGATGATCGAGAAGGGCAGCAGCATCGACTCAAATAAAGCGGCCATGACCAGGAAAATGCAGGCAACGCCCAGCACGATATTCATGACCATCATGTTTGCGGTCTCATCCTGGCGTTCGAAGCCGCGGCCTTCTTTCCAGCTGTAACCGGGTGGAAGCTCTATCTGCTCCATGAGGCTGTTCACGCGCGGTCTTACGTCGCTTGCCGAGACCTCGTCTTCGAAATTGGCGGTCAGAATGACAGCGGTTTGACGATCGGTGCGGCGAATCGTGTCGGGCGAGGCGCTGACCTGGAATGAGGCGACGCTGCCCAGCGTGATCCGCCGGCCGTCCGCCGTGTACAGAGGCAGGTCGGCCAGCTGTTCGATGCTTTGTTTGTCGTCGTCACGAAAGGCGAGGCGCACTGCAATTTCACCGGTTTCGCCGCGGAATTCACGCAGGTTCTCGCCACGCATCGCGATGCTCACTGACTGGGCGATTGCCGCTGCCGTCAGGCCAACCGCTGCGGCCCGGGACCTGTCGATACTGATGCGCACTTCCTTGTCACCGGCCTCGGCATCGCTGCGCACATCTTTCAATCCCTCAACCGTTGCCAGGGCCCGTGCGACTTCGGTGCCCAGCCGATTCAGTATTTCCGTGGAATCACCGCTGATCTGAATCGAAAAACCTTCACCGCCGCCCTGCCGATCGAACTGGAAGTTGGGCTTACCGATGGCGATCTCGGGCAGATCTTTCTCGATGCGCTCAATGATTTCCTTGGTCGACAGGGTCGCATCCGACTTGTCGGTAAGCAGTATCGTCGACTCTGCTCGGCCCTGGTCGTAGTAGCTGTAGATCGAGCGAATATTTAACTCCTCCTGGCGCGAAAACAAATAGTCTTCGATGGTGTCGACAGTCGACTCGACGCGTTCCAGCGCATGTTGGCCCTCGATGTGGTAAGGCATAAACAAACGCCGTCCTACATCTTGCGGGAACATGTCGAACTTGATGATGCCGAGCACCATCGGTAACACACCGACCACACAAACCAGGAAGATGCCGAGTGCCGTCCACCAACGATGGCCGAGAATCCACTCGAGACCGGCAACGTATTTTTCCGTCAGGCGCGACATCCACGCGCCTGCCTTCGGTCTTGGCGGTACCGCGACACGCGCCGCCAGCATGGGCACCAGGGTCTGTGCAATCAGTAGTGACGCCAGCAGCGCAACAATGATTGTGATGGCCACGTGAGTCAGAAATATCGTGATGTCGATCTGCGCACCGAAAATGATCGGTGCAAATACGATGATCGTGGTCGCGGTACCGGCGATGACGGCGAGGCCAACTTCATTGACACCGTCGATCGTTGACTTGAATGGCGCATCGGGCCTCTCGGCCCGATGCCGAAAAATGCTCTCGGTGATAACAACGGCATTATCAACGAGCATGCCGACTGCCAGCATCAGCCCCATCATCGAGAGAATATTCAATGTGAGCCCGGCGAAATACAGGGCACCCAGGGTAATCATCAACGAGAATGGCACGGCAGCCGTGACGATCAGCGTCGTGGTGACCTGCCGCAGGAACAGGTAAAGGACGATTATGGCAAGCAGACCGCCGAGTGCTCCGGCCGTGAGCAGGTCCGACAACGACTCGCGCACGCTGTCGCCCTGGTTGTCCAGCGAAAAAATCTTGATGCCCTGCATCTGCGGCAACTTGCTGACTTCCTCGACTTCGGCAATAACCCTGTCCGTGACGTCGACCAGATTGGAGCCGGTCGTTTTGTTGACTGCAACGCCGATCGCATAGTCACGATCCAGGTGACGACCGTAATTGCGTTCCGGTGTGCGCAATTCGATATCGGCGATATCGCCGAGGCGCAGCCCGGACCGATCAATCGTGAGTTCACGAATTTCATCGACCGATTTGAATTCGCCGCTCGGACGGACACTGAAGCGCTGATCGCCAGCCGTGATCTTGCCGGCGCTGACGGCGAAATTGCTGCTTACGAGCAGGTCGCGTACTGCTGCGATATCGACTCCGTGCGCGGCGAGCCGATCCGGTTGCAGCAGGATTCGGATCTCGCGGGGATCCACACCCTGCAATTCGACGCGCGACACGCCCTCAATTCGCTCAAGCCGCCGTGTCAGCAAGCGATCCAGCATGTCATAGCTGTCAGACAGGTCGCGCTCGCTGGAGATACGCAGGTTTAACACGGGCTGGTCACCCAGTGAGCCTGTGAATATGAAGATGCGACGTACATCGGCAGGCAACAGGTGCCGGATGCCGTCCACTTTGGCGCGGGCTTCGATACCCTTGGCGCCCATGCTTTGATCCCAGCCGAACCGGAGGAAGATCTCCGCTTGCCCTTCGCGGGAACTCGAGAACATCTGTTCGACCCCGGATAATGTGGCCAGCGCTTCCTCTACCGGGCGAGTGATCAGCTTCTCGACTTCCTCGGGTGTCGATCCGGCATACGGGATCTGAACGAATATGCCGGGAAACTCGATGTCCGGGAATTTCTCAAGTGGCAATAGCCGGGCAGCAATAACACCGACCAGTGCCAGCGCAACAAACACCACGACGGTCGTAACCGGGCGGCGCAATGCAACTTCGGTGTGCTTCATCGTGCAATCCCCACGTCAGGCTCGGTCGCGGGCCATCGTTTCCTGTCCATTAACGAGTACACGACAGGAATCACGACCAGCGTCAGTACCGTCGACACGACGAGTCCGCCGATCACCGTGATGGCCATCGGCGTCCTGACCTCGGATCCTTCACCAAAACCTGCGGCCATCGGCAGAAGTCCGAGTGCCGTTGTCAGCGAGGTCATCAAGATCGGTCGTAAACGTGCGCTACCCGCTTCTATTATCGCGTCGTACCGTTCTTTGCCCTGCGCGCGCAGCTGATTAATGAGATCGACGAGCACTATCGCGTTGTTTACGACGATACCGGCAAGCATGATCACGCCAATAAACGCGACGATGTTGACAGTAGTGCCTGTAATGAAAAGCGCGATTACCGCACCGACCAGGGCGAGTGGGATAGTGAATAGAATGACAAACGGATGTATCAGGGACTCGAACTGCGATGCCATGACGAGGTAAACCAGGAATATGGCAAGCGCCAGGGCAAACCGCATGGACACGAATGACTTCTGCATTTCTTCGCTCTGCCCGGATACCAGCGCCGTAACTCCGGGTGGCAGGGCAAGGCGGCTGACAATATTGCCGGCTTCAAGCGTAGCGGCACCAAGATCTCCGTAGGCGAGATTTGCCGTGATAATGGCCACGCGCTGCTGCGCAACGCGACGGATCTCCGCGGGCCCCTGCGACACGGTAATTGTGGCAACGGCATCCAGCGTTACGGGCCTGTCTGAGGAAGGGTTCACGATCAGGCGGCGGATTTCTTCGATACTCGATTGACGGGTGTCTACACTGCGAACGAGGACGTCAATTTTCTTGTCGCGCCAGGTGTAACGTGTTGCCAGCTCTCCGCGGACGTTCGCAACGACCAGGTTCGCGATGTCGCGCACAGCCAGTCCCAGATTGGCGGCGCGTTCCTGGTCGAAGACGATCTGGATTTCCGGGTTGCCTCGTTCCACCGTTGTTTTTATGTCGGAAAAGCGATTCGAAGCGGACATTTTTTCGACCAGTGCCTGACTGGTGCGCGCGAGCCCGTCGAAGTCATAGCCGGAAATTTCTATTTGCAACGGGCTGGCGAATGACAGCAATGCAGGACGACTGAATTTGTACTGCACCCCAGGCAGCCGAGCGAGCTCGGTACGCATCGCCGCCATCGTCCGGTCTTCGGCTTGCCGTCCCGACCCCGGTTTTAGCGTAATGCTCAGGGATCCCGTGTTATCGCCGGCATCGACCGGATTCGCATCCAGGCGGTTACCCGTGCCGGCAACCGAATAGTCGAGCGCAACGGCGTCGATTCCGGCAGCGGCACGCTGTGCCGCCTGTATCGCCCGATCAGTCTCGGCCAACGGCGCGCCCGGAGAGAGGCGCAGGTCAACGCTAAACTCGCCCTGCGAAAACTGCGGAATAAGTTCGGTCCCGAGTCTTGGGACCAACGACATCGTCGCTACGAATATGATGGCGGCTGCGGCTACCACGAGCCAGCGGTGGGATAGTGACCAACGCAGCAGGGCCGGGTAACTGGCGGCCGCCGCGGCATACAGGTGCTGCATGATCCAGGTTGGCACCCACAGCAAGACCCAGAAAACTTTTCGAATGCCGAAAAATACGATACCAAGCACGCGCACGACATTTGCGACCCACCGCGTGAACCGGCCGGCCGGCCGGCCGTCGTCGCCTTCGTCGTAGCGGCTGCGGGCACCCAATGACGCAAGCATCGGAATGAGTGTAAGTGCGACCATCAGCGAGAATACGAGCGCGAAGGTCACAGTCAATGCCTGGTCACGGAAGAGTTGCCCGGCAATGCCACTGATGAACACCATCGGAAAAAATACCGCGATGGTCGTCAAGGTTGACGCAGTGACGGCACCCGCGACTTCTGCCGTGCCATTCTGCGCAGCTTCGACGACACCCTGTCCCTGTTCCTTCTTTCTGACGATATTCTCGAGTACCACGATCGAATTATCGACCAGCATACCGACGGCCAGGGCGATGCCGCCGAGAGACATGATGTTGAGGGAAATATCGTTCGTGTACATCAGCAGGAATGTGCCGATAACTGAAACCGGAATGGCGATGCCGACAATCGTTGTGGCTCTTGCGTCGCGCAAAAATCCGTAAAGCACGAGGATCGCGATCAAGCCGCCCAGGATCGCGGCGGTTCTGACGTCGTTTACGGCCGACGAGATAAACGTGGACTGGTCATAGATTTCGACCAGCTCGATGTCCTCGGGCAGTGATTCCCGGATTCGCTCGACGCGCTGGTCGATGCGCTTGGCTACTTGCACCGTGTTTTCGTCGCCTTCTTTATAGACAGCGAGTTCGACCGACTCACGGCCCTTGACGCGTGTTATGGCCTCTCGTTCTTTGTAGCCGCGCTCAACAGTTGCAACATCACCCAGATAGACGGGTCGGTTGGCAACGTTCGCCACGATGGCGCCACGAAACTCCTCGATGCTTTGAAATTCATTGAGAGTGCGGACAAGGAAACGCTGATCGCCTTCCTCGAGGCGGCCGCCCGACAAGTTCACGTTTTCCGCCCGGATTCGGGCGGCAACCTGGTCAATGCTGATGCCGAGCTGCGACAACTTTTGCTGGTCGACCCGAATCTGGACCTCGTCCTCCAGGCCGCCGCTGACTTTTACGGCGGCGGTACCCTGCTGTGCCTCAAGATCTGTCTTGATGCGATCTTCAGCGAGCCTGCGCAGAGACTTGAGGCGTACCTCAGGTGAGTCGCCCTGGACACTGGCGTCTTCCTTGAACAACAGACCCAGCCGAATAATCGGTTCGGATGAGGGATCAAAGCGCAGCAGCAGCGGGCGTTCGGCCTCCAACGGCAGGGACAGAACATCGATTTTTTCCCGCACGTCGACGCCCGCGATATCCATGTCGGTGCCCCAAAGGAATTCCACCGTCACATCGGACTGCCCGGAGCGAGAAACGGAGCGCACCAGGCGGACATTGCGAACAACCCCGACCGCTTCCTCGATAGGTTTGGTGATGAGGTTCTCGACTTCGACGGGCGCCGCACCGGTCAGCTCAGTTCGCACCGTCACCGTTGGGTAGGAGATATCCGGCAGCAGGTTCAGTTTCAGCCGCGACAGCGACACCATGCCGAACAGGACGATCGCGACCATCAGCATGACGATCGTAACGCGCCGCTCGGTTGCCAACTCAATCAGGCGCCGCATCAATCTTGACCTTCGGAGGCGCTTTCGCTCTCTTCCGTGCCGTCAGCCGGCGATTCGGCTGAGCGCATTTATAACCGTAACCTTGGCGTCCGGCTTCAGACCCACCTGTCCGACTGTAATGACGTGGTCTTTATCGTCGAGGCCGTTGGTGATTTCAATAAGACTATTTGCGGCGAGTCCCGTCTGCACCGGCCGGCGGATGGCAACATTGTCTTCCACGACGAATACACTGGTCGTGCTCATTTCATCGACGATGGCGCTACGCGGAACCTGCAGCACGTTTTCATGTTTGTCATAAACGATGCTTATGCGGGCGAACATGCCAGGCTTGATACGCCGCTCGGGATCGAGAATTTCGATCGTGACTTTGAATGTTCCGGTTTCGGCGTCGATGCTCGGGCTGATGCGTGTTACGGCTGTGGGAACTTGCGCGCCACCGAGCGCGTCGATATCAATTCTCACCGGCTGCCCCGGAGAAATCTTTCGATACTCGCGTTCCGGAACATACAGATAAGCAACGAGCGGTTCGATGCTGGTTACACGGAATACGGGTTCACCCATGGTGATCGTATTGCCGAGCTTGATGAATCGCTCGGAGACAACGCCACTGATCGGCGCCCGGATCTGGGTGTAATCGAGTTCCAGGCTGGCCAGGTTGTAGGAGGCCTGTAATGCCTCCAGTTCATACTGAATTTTCTCGAAGTCGCCTTCACTGATCAGGCCTTTTTCTTTGAGGTTGCGATTGCGTTCGAAATCGCGCTGCAGCTTGCGAAGCCTGGCTTGAGACTCGTTGAGTTCGAGGCGCAGACGATCGCCATCAAGCCGGGCGAGTATTTGACCCTCTTTGACGTCATCACCTTCTTCGACCAGCACCTGGCGGACTTCACCGGCGACCTTCGCGATGACGTCGGCTTCGGCGAAGGCTTCTATTGGCGCCGTGCCAGAATAGACGGCGACGACATCACCTCGAACGGGAAGGCTGGTCTCTACGGGAATGGGTGGTGATTCTTCGTCCTTCTTGTCGTCTGGCCGGTCGCAGCCGACCAGCAAGAAAACGCAGATAAGTGCTACCGCGCACTTACGGTATAGCTTCATTGATTCTTCCCCTATGGAACCCCATCTCGAGACCGAACATCATCCCGTCAGGTCTTTGCGCCACCGGCAGTCAATCAGCCGCTGGAGCTGTTCCGAACCGTATTGCTCGCCAGGACCTTGCTGCCTTCACGCAGCCCGGTGTGCCCGACGACTACGATATTTTCATTATCATCCAGGCCGCCGAGGATTTCGATCATATGACCCTCCCGGATGCCGGTTTCCACAACGCGTTTTGTGACCTGTCCATTGTTGACCACGTATACGGCTGTTTGATCGTCTTCATCGAGCAACGCGGCAGCCGGAACCACCAGCGCATCCGGGTGCACTTCATACGCGATCGTAAAGCGGCCAAACATACCCGGCGCAATATTGCCGTCTCCGTTTTGAATTACGGCCGTAGCCCGGAACGTGCCGTTGCGCGAATCTATTGTCGGGCTTATGCGAACAATCGATGCCGGAAATCTGCTATTCGGCATCGATGCAACCTGCAGGCTGGCTGTATGGCCCGCCTGGAACTTCGGCAGCTGTGACTGTGGAATCTGCAGGTAGGCGACCAGCTCTGCCGGGTCCGTTATTCGGAACGCGACATCACCAACGTTAATGTTCTGCCCGGGTTTGATTTCTCGTGCGGACACGACACCGGCGATAGTGGCGCGGATGTTCGAGTAGTCGTAATTCAAAGCCGAAAGCTTGTAGCTTGCCTCCAGTGCCGCAAGATCGTATTTCAGGCCTTCAAACATCGACGCGCTGATCAGTCCGCGTTCATGAAGATCGACGTTTCTCTCGAATTCCCTGCTGGCCCTGGCGAGATTGGCTTTGGCGGCAAGCATCTCGAGGCGCAGGCGCTCGCCGTCGAGGCGCGCCAGAACCTGGCCCGCTGTTACGGTGTCGCCTTCTTCGACCAGCAGCTCGACGAGCTCGCCCGCGACGCGGGCGATAACCGGAGCGTCGGCATCCGATGTGAGTGTTGCAGTCGCTTCATAGCTCGCATGGACGTCCTGCCGATACGGTTGTGCAATCTCAACGGGTACGGGCGTTGTTGCTTGCAGGACATCCCGATCGGCAACGCCGGCCTCGCCCACACCACACGCGGCGAGGGTCGCCATGCTTGCAATCGCGAGTGCCGGGATGATGGATGTCGAGATGTTCATTTTTCCAGTGCCAAGTAAGTTGGTGTTATAGTTAAGTATAACACCAGTTCAGTAGAAAGCAACTCACGGCTTCACGAATGGTCGGACGCTCTCAGAACCTAATAATCAATAAGTTACGTCCAAACCACGACGATCACGGGCATTATCTGACTATTAGATGCCTGAAAACCGGATTTGGATTAAGGCAAAGCAAGAGAATTGCCGGGCGGTCTGAATCAATGTGCTGCAGTCAGCCGAAACTCTGGGCCAGGAAGGGATTAAGCAGCCGATTATCGGGGTCCAGCTGGCGCCTGATCTTCCGAAAGAAGTCCAGCCGCGTTGCGTAACTCTGCGCCGCGTGTTCGGCGCGGAAGGCACGGGACTGGCTGAACAGCGGCGTGCCGCCCCAGTTCTCGGCAAACTGCGCGAGGTCGATGACGAAATCGTCCCATCCTTGCTGTTGTGTCGATGTTGTCTGCAAGGCGAATACGGGTTCGTCGAAGGATGGCGAAAGCAGGGCCGACGAATCCTTGCTGACACGAAAACCGACGGCGGGCATATCACAACGATAGCCATTGCTCTGCTGCGTTTGCTGGCAGAAATCGACATAGGCTTTGGCAACGACGGAAAAATCGGTCGCCGGGAAACACCAGGTCGAATACAG
Source organism: uncultured Gammaproteobacteria bacterium (assembly GCA_963841165.1). GTDB lineage: Bacteria > Pseudomonadota > Gammaproteobacteria > Steroidobacterales > Woeseiaceae > UBA1847. Next base: position 101,220 of record CAWJCA010000049.1, read on the forward strand.
AAGGTTGCGCGGTTTCGTGCGGCGCCGCCGGCTGGTTGTTGCAAAGTTGTTGCCGTTGTTGACGAGCTTGCTATTGACGAGGCCATAGGTTGCAGCGCTGATGCCGTCGATGAGTTTGTAGCGCACGGAGGGGATGGGTATGACGCGATTCAGCGATTTGAACACATGTGGCAATACCGTGCTTTCGCCCCAGTCCTTGATTCGCCATGGAGTTTCGTAAGCGCTTCCGGGATCCGCTTCGTATCGACGCACATCAATGTACACACGATTCCGGTGCGGAAGCAGGTAAAATTTCAGGCCAACATCCTGGGCGGAAAGACGGTCGACAATATCGGAAAACTTGTCGACGCAAAGGCTGCGATGACTGGCAGAAAAGGTCGATATTGGCCGGACCCGCAGCGTCGCCTCGTAGATTACTCCTAACAAGCCGTAGCTCAATCGAAAAGCATTCAACAAGTGCTGCTTTTGCTCCGATACGTTCATGACCTTGCCGGCTGCCGTGATGACCTTGACGTTGATCAACTGGCTTGACACGTAGCTCGCCCGATCACCGATTCCAGGACCCATGCAGGGTGATGCCAGGGCACCGCCCAGTGTCCTTTCCATGCTGTCGTGATTGCCGATGAGTTCAAGGCCCTGTTTGGCCAGCGCCGACACAAGCGTCCCGAGCCTTACGCCGGCCTCCGCGGTGACCGTATGGTTGTAGGCGTCAATCCTGACAATCCTGTCCAGCCCCGTCGTTCGAATTACCGTGCCGGCGGCGCTCTGGTTGCAATCGGTGGATGCGCTTCCGGCACCGCGGGTTCGAATGGGCAGGGCGATGTTGCCCTGTGGATCGAGGCAGCGCATCAGTTTCGCCAGGTTGGTCGGTGTGTAGACACCCGGCCGCGCAGGGCGAAGTTTGAACCGGCCTGTGTCGCGAAACCCGCTTGCTTGCATATTATGTCTCCAGCAGCACTTACGAAGTTGCCAAAGACACTGAATGCGCTCATCGCGATCGCGATGAGCTATCGTGTTGGTAGCCCCGCTGTCATAGGAGAGACCCTTAGACCGGAAGCTTTGCGACGCCGTCTTTCGACAGCTGTGCCTTTGTCAAACGAAAGCTCATCGTTGCACAGTCAGATAGTCTGTGCAATGAATCGACGCTACTGAAAAATATTCTGTTAAATTCGAATTCGAATGGGAATGCTAACGACACTCGTCGGTACCCGGTTGCCGGCGAAATACCACAAATTCTTCAAGTTGCCCGAGCGACTGGAGTCCTACAAACATGCCGATGCCGGCGGCACTTTGCTGGGACGGGCGGCCCTGGGGTGGCTTCGTGTAAATGACGCAGCTTGCGGCGTATTGCGGCTGGAATCGGGGCAGGATGCGCTCGGTGTGCGGCTGGGTCTTATCGATCGCGCGGAGCGCACGATCGATATTCAAAGCTACCTGATTCGTGATGACATCAGCGGCAACCTGGTTGCACTTCACCTGGCTGCAGCGGCTGATCGCGGCGTTCGTGTTCGTCTGTTGATGGACGACGCACTCACTCATGAAATCGACGCCGGATTGTTGTCACTCGACGTTCACGAAAACATCGAGGTTCGTGTTTTCAATCCGTTCCCGCGGCGCCGCTCGCGACTAATCAGCTTTATTGCCAACTTCAACATTCTGAATCGCCGGATGCATAACAAGTCGTTCACGGTTGATAACCATGTCACGATTGTTGGCGGAAGAAACCTCGCGGATGAGTATTTCCAGTCCGGCGGCCAGCTGGAGTTCATTGATGAGGATCTGCTCGCAATTGGCGCCGTTGTCGATGACGTGTCGGATGGTTTCGACGCGTACTGGAATTCGCAGGAGGCGATACCGATCAACGCGTTCAACACCATGGTGCCGCACAGTTCGCTGGAGGACTCCACGCAACAGGGGCGCAAATACCTGGAGGAATATCGTGATGGTGAGTTCCTGAAGAGCGTCGATGACAGGCTGGCGCAGCAACTCGCGGATGGAACGCTGGCGCTCGTGCCTGCGAAGGCGGCCGTGATCCAGGACTATCCCGACAAGATCCGGAAGTTATTGCCCCGGTCGACCAGCGTCACGACCACTTTCCTGCAGCAAACCGTGGCCGTGGCAGCGTCGGAGCTCATCATCATTTCTCCGTATTTCGTGCCACAAAAGGAGGGAGTTGAATTCTTTGGCGCTATGGTCAGGAAGGGCGTGCGCGTTGTTATCATCAGCAACTCGCTGGCGTCGACAAATCACTCCAGCGTTCATGCGGTGTATGCACGCTACCGGAAGCCCTTACTCAAGCAAGGCGTCGAACTGTATGAGCTGCGGCCACACGTTGCGTCATCAGACTCGACAACAAAGCTGACCCTGCATTCGAAAGTCGCAACCATCGATCGAACCCGGATGTTCGTCGGATCATTCAACCTCGATCCAAGGTCTCTGTACCTGAATACGGAAATGGGGATGATGGTCGACTCGGATGAACTGGCCGGCTCGATGGCCGCCGGTATTCTCGAGTCATTGCCGGCAATTGCGTACGAGCTGCAGCTGTCCGAGAAGGGTCGTTTGCAGTGGCTGCTCCGTGCGGATAGCGGTGACGAGGTCATCACGACCGAACCACGAACGACCTGGTGGCTGCGTTTCAAGACCAAGCTCATGAGCTTTCTGCCGATCGAAGGCCAGATGTGAGACAAGCCAAAGATTTGTCAAGTCGCTCACAAATATCTGACAATGCCTGTCTTGTACCAGTTGGAGTAGCCGATGCGGTGGCGTAGCGGAAGACGCAGTTCGAATATTGAAGACCGACGTGGTGTCGGTGCAGCGCCAAAATTACTCGGCGGCGGCATCGGTACGATTGTGTTGATACTCGTCGCAATGTACTTCGGTATCGATCCGACGCCACTTCTCCAGACCGTGCAGACGGGCCAGTCCGCATCGACGAGTGGCACGCGGCCGTCCGCTGAGGACCTGAAAAACGATCCTCTCGCGGACATGGTGTCCGTGGTGATCGCCGATACCGAGGACGTCTGGACGGAGATATTTGCGAGTCAGGGCAGGCGTTACCAGGAACCGACGCTCGTCATGTTCAGCGGTGCGACGCGATCGGCTTGCGGTCTCGGGCAAGCCGCAATGGGGCCCTTCTATTGCCCTGCGGACCAGAAAGCGTATATCGATCTCAATTTCTACGAGCAGATGCGAACGCGTTATCGAGCGCCTGGTGATTTCGCACAAGCGTATGTCATCGCTCACGAAATAGGACATCATGTGCAGAACCTGCTGGGCATCTCCGGCCAGGTCCATTCCATGAAGCAACGCCTGAGCCAGGCCGAAGGCAACGCACTGTCGGTGCGCCTGGAACTGCAGGCCGACTGTCTTGCCGGCGTCTGGGCGAATCACGCCGATAAAGCGCGCAATATCCTCGAATCTGGCGACGTCGATGAAGCGCTGAACGCCGCAAGTGCCATCGGTGACGACACACTGCAGCGGCAAAGTCGCGGCACGGTCGTGCCGGAATCATTCACGCATGGTACCGCGGCGCAGCGACAGCGATGGTTCCGCACCGGCCTTGCGAGTGGCGATCCGGATGCCTGCGACACGTTCAATGTCGACCAGGTCTGAGCGGATTCCGGACACAAAAAGAATTGCGCGTGAGGCGCAAAAAGCGGCGCAGCGCATTCGCGACTTTGTCCTGGTGACGCCGCTGGTGCGCTCGATCGAATTCAGCACGGCGCTTGGCGCCAGCGTTTACTTCAAACTGGAAAACCGACAGACAACCGGCTCTTTCAAACTTCGCGGTGCGACCAATCGTCTTTTGACGCTGGTCGAGGAGCAGCGCGCGAAAGCATGTGTTGCTGCGTCCAGTGGTAATCATGGCGCCGCCGTTGCCTGCGCCGCGCAGAAACTCGGCGTGAGCAGCGTCGTTTTCGTACCGGAACAGACTTCAACGGCGAAAGTGGATGCGATCAAGAGCTACGGTGGTGACGTTCGTTTCTTCGGTACGGACGGCCTCGATACCGAGCAACATGCCCGCCAGTTCGCCGATCGGAACGGACTGTCGTATCTATCGCCTTATAACGATAGCGAGGTAATCGCCGGTCAGGGTACTTGCGGCGTTGAAATAATCGAACAGTTGCCGGACGTCGATGTCGTATTTGTCGCTGTCGGGGGCGGTGGTCTGATCGCCGGCGTCGGCAGCGTGCTAAAGGAGCATGACCCGGACATCCGGGTTATCGGCTGTCAGCCAGCGGCTTCACCGGTCATGGCTCGTTCGATCGATGCCGGCCATATTATCGAGATGCACAGCGAAGCAACGCTGTCCGATGGTACGGCGGGCGGTATCGAAATCGGCGCAATAACGTTTCCACTCGTGAAATCGGTCGTTGACGAGTTCGTGCTTGTCGACGAAGACCAGATTGCATCGGCCATGCGACGCTATATGGACAGTGAGGAGGACACGATCGAGGGTGCTGCAGGTGTTGCTGTTGCCGCCATGCTGGAACTTCAGGATTCGATTGTCGGTCAGAATATTGCGGTCATCATCTGTGGTGGCAATATAAGCAAAACGAAACTCGAGCAAGTCAGATCGGGAGGTAACTCGAGAGCATCATGAGGATTGCCACACATCGATGGGCACTTGTTATCGTTGCGCTGCTCGGTGCCGAGGTATCGTTTGCGGAAACGACGGCATTCGTCAATGTCAATGTTGTGCCGATGTCCTCGGATACCGTGATCGCCGCACAGACGGTACTCGTTACAGATGGCATTATCAGCGCGGTCGGCAGCGTCGATGAAATTCGAATCCCCAAAGGGGCCAAAGCGGTTGACGGCACCGATCGGTACCTGATGCCCGGTCTTGCCGAGATGCATGCACATGTCCCCGCGGCAGATTCACGCAACCTGGATCGCGATTTCAGCTTATTCGTGGCCAATGGCATAACGACTATTCGCGGCATGCTCGGCAAGCCCTCGCATCTTGCGTTACGGCAACAGCTTCTCGACGGTGAGGTCTTCGGTCCACGGCTCATCACGTCCGGGCCATCTCTGAACGGCCGAACTGTGCATGGTGCGCCCGACGCCAGACGCCAGGTTCGCGAGCAGGCCGCCGCCGGCTACGACTTCATCAAGGTGCACCCCGGTCTCAGCGCGGACGAATTCACAGCCCTCGCGGAAACGGCCAACGAGCTCGGTATTCCGTTCGCAGGGCATGTGCCAGTTGCGGTCGGAGTGAGGGCGGCCTTGGGGCTGAACATGGCAACGATCGACCATCTGGACGGCTACCTGGTATCGCTCTTGCCCGCTCATAGCCATGAATCGGGTGGCTACGGCGGATTCTTCGATGTCATGCTGGCGGCGGAGCTGGATCCGCAACAGATAAGCGCGATAGCGGCGGCTACTGCGGCGTCCGGAACCTGGAACGTGCCGACACAGGTTTTGATAGAGCAACGCGTCTCTGCAACGCCTGCTTCCGAATTGCAGAACCGTGCCGAAATGAAATACATGCCGGCAGAAACCGTGGAGCGCTGGTATGCAACAAAGCAAGCGCTGCTCAGTGAGCGAGACTTCGATCCCGAAGTCGCGGAGTTGGCGATCGATTTGCGTCGCCAGCTAATACTCGCGCTACACGAAGCGGGTGCCCGACTGTTGCTGGGATCCGATGCCCCGCAGGTCTTCAATGTGCCCGGGTATTCGACGCACAGGGAACTGCAGGTACTCGTCGCGTCGGGCTGACGACGTTCGAGGCATTGCAGACGGGCACAACCGCTGCAGCGGAGTTTCTGGGCACGAACGCGGGCTCCGTGCAGGTGGGAAAGGACGCCGATCTTGTGCTGCTCGACGCAAATCCTCTTGACGACATAGAGAACAGCCGCAGGATTCACGGCGTGATGCTGCGCGGCTCGTGGTTGTCCGGCAAGACCCTTGAAGAGCGGCTAGAGAAATACCGCCGCGATTAGGGCTGGCGGGTAAAGGAAGCTAACTAACTGTATTAATTGAACAAATAGCCTGCGGCGCCATGCCGGCCGCCGCACCGCGCCCCGGCAGTCCCGCCGGGCTGCTAGAATTCCTATGGGACAGTGGCCATTTTCGCCAGGCGATCCAAGAGGGAGACAACATGAAACTCGTCAAGCACTTGCTCGATAGAAAAGGAAGGGAAATCATTTCGATCACCGAAGAAGCGTCTGTGCTCGATGCCATCAGGATGATGGCCGACCGTTCTATCGGATCGCTACTGGTGATGGATGGTGACACGCTCAAGGGCATCGTTACGGAAAGAGACTATGCGCGTAAGGTCATCATAAAGGGGCGCTCGTCGAAATCAACACAGGTCCGGGAGATCATGACGACCGAGATATACACGGCGCATTCCGATCAAACCGTAAACGACTGCATGACAGTCATGACCGAAAAGCGAATTCGCCACCTGCCCGTCGTCGAAAATGACGAAGTCCTGGGCCTGATATCGATTGGTGATCTCGTGCAGGCGATCATTGCGGATCAGCAGGCAGAGATTGAGCAACTCGCGCAGTACATCAGCAGTTAGGTCCGGCGTCGGAGTACGTATGTCAGAGAAAACGGGGCTGGATAGCCGCGTCATGCGGCTTTTTGATGGCTACGTGCATGGCCAGATTACGCGGCGCGAGTTCCTGGACCGGGTGGCGGCCGTCACAGCGTCTGGCGTTACTGCGGCCCTGTTGCTGAAAAGCCTGAGTCCCGATTATGCACTGGCGCAGCAGGTCGACCCTGGTGATAAATCCATATCGGTAGGCTACAAGAAATATGCCTCGCCAAAAGGTGCCGGCGTTATGCAGGGTTACTACGTTCGTCCTGCCGTCATCCAGCACAAGTTGCCCGCCGTTATCGTCATTCATGAGAACCGCGGCCTCAACCCGTATATCGAAGATGTCGCGCGGCGCCTGGGCGTTGCGGGGTTCATCGCATTCGCGCCCGATGCATTGACACCGCTCGGCGGATATCCCGGCAATGACGATGAGGGCCGTGCTTTGCAGCGGCAGCGCGATGGCGCAGAAATGATCGAGGATTTTGTTGCCGCTGCCCAATTTCTGCAGCATCACCCGGATTGCACGGGCAAAGTGGGAGCCGTCGGCTTCTGTTTTGGCGGCGGCATGTCAATGCGTCTTGCGGTTCGGCTGCCGGATCTTGCCGCTGCAGTCGCGTTCTACGGCAGACACCCGAATGCAGACGAGGCGGGAGCCATACGAGCGCCACTCATGCTGCATCACGCCGGGCTCGACGAGCGCGTCAATGCCAGCTGGCCGGCCTTTGAGAAAGGCCTGGAAGCGGCAGGCCGGAACTTTACCAATTACGAGTATGCCGACGTCCATCACGGATTCCACAACGACACGACCCCTCGTTACGACAAGCCTGCGGCGGAACTGGCGTGGCAACGGACTGTCGAATTCTTTGCCGGGCACCTGGAACTGGAGTCCTGAAAGCTGAGGAGCTGACTACTAACTCGTCGAATTCCAATGAAACTCAGGCCGAAAATTTGTTGCCACGGATTATTGGTCACGCTGCTGCTGGCTTCGCCGGCAGCGATGTCGGACGAGGCGAAGACTGTCATCGGACCGAGCAACATCGACCTCCACGATGGCGCCAACGCACTGATGGCTGGTGACGGCGAGGAAGGTGTTCGCCGCACGTTACGGGGCCTCGAACTCGCCCAGGGGGCGAGAGAATTAAAAATCGCGCACTCGAATCTCTGCGCCGGATACCTGCTGACTAACCAGCCCGCGCAAGCCCTCGTGCACTGTAACTGGGTGCTCGAGCGCGACGACAGGCATTGGCGCACCTACAACAATCGTGCGCTTGTGTACATGCGACTGGAGCGCTACGAGGACGCCGAAGAAGACATTCGTAAAGGCCAGGAGTTACGACCCGGTTCGAAGAACCTCAAGATCGTCAAGGGCATGTATCTCGACGAAACCAAGCCGGTGCGGACGAAAATCGAGGTCGATGATCGGCGCAGCGCGACCGAAGAGCCCGGTGATGAGCCGCCAGGTGATGTGTCCAACTAGGGATTCTGCCAAGCTACTTTTTCTGGCCGTAATAGCCTGCGCGCTCACGCCAACGATTTATGCCGGAGACGATCAGGAGTTGCGGCCAGGCAAGACCGACACTGAGAGAACTCCGTTGCACACGGTAATTCCCGGGTACCCGAAAACCGCTCGCCGCGATCGCATCGAGGGTGAGGTCCAGGTTTGTTTCGATATCACCCGCAAGGGAAAGACCCGTCGTATCGCCGTGCGGAACAGCACCCACCGGGTGTTCGAGAAGCCGGCGATACGTGCCGTTCGCGCGTCCACCTATGCCGCGATGCCGCGCGACGTGGAGGTGCCCGCTATCAAGGCCTGCCGGACGTTTCGCTTCACGCTCGAACCCGTGGTAGTCGAAAAAGAAAACTAGGCGCCCGCCTGCGATTCGAAAAGATCCAGTATTTTTCTTGTCGCTTCTTCGATCGTTGTGCCGAAGCTCAAGATACCGTCTTCATGCCCGGCCATGACGGCCAGCCCGGTTTCGCGGAATGCTGTATCCCTGTAAAGCCGTCGGAATTCATCGGCCATTTGCGGTGTGCCATAAGCGACGTCGGCGCCTGTTGTCGGGAGCCTGTTCAATAAGCTCTGCCACAGGACGTGGCTGTGCCCGTGCACAATTGCGCCAATATTGCTGTCAAGCCCATAAATCGCCGCGTGGGTCATTGCTTCTGACGACGCCTGCACCGGGCCGACCGAACATACTATGTTGGCGTGGGTGTTGTACGAGGTGACCAGCGAATAATGCGTCTTGTCGGTGTTTTCGATGTGGCCTGTCTGGGTGCCACTGATCAGGAACTGGCCGGGCTCTCCGCAGCGGATACTGATATTGCCGTATCCGATTCCGAGCTCTTCGTAATGGCCAATAAGGCCGGCCGCCAGCAGCGGTTGCCGCCAGGTTTCCAGCTCTTCCGTCACCGCGGCGTAAGGGACGGGTGCCTTCGTCCAGTAGCTCTTGTACTTGATGTAGCCTTCGTCGATCGTCACGACGCTTTCTTTTCAGGAAACAGTCCGAGCAAACCGGCCTCGGAAGCCTCGCAGATTCCTCGCTCGGTAATCAGCCCGGTCACCAGCCGCGCCGGCGTTACATCGAAAGCGTAATTGCTGATCGGCGTGCTGGCCGCGGTAGTGCTGACATGTGCAGGTTTGTCGTCGCACAGACCATAGATATCCCTAACCTCGGCCGGATCGCGTTGTTCTATGGGTATTTCTTTGATGCCATCGCGGCTATTCCAGTCAATCGTCGTTGACGGCAGTGCGACATAGAAGGGAATGCCATTGTCGTGCGCGGCGAGCGCCTTGAGATAAGTGCCAATCTTGTTGGCAACGTCACCGCATCGCGTCGTGCGGTCCGTGCCGGTAATGACAATATCGACTTGACCATGCTGCATGAGGTGGCCGCCGGCATTGTCGACAATAAGTGTGTGCGGAACGTTGTTTGCGGCGAGTTCCCAGGCGGTCAGCTGCGAGCCCTGGTTACGAGGCCTCGTTTCATCCACCCATACGTGAACATCGATGCCTTGTTGCTGCGCGAAGTAGATTGGGGCGGTTGCGGTTCCCCAGTTGATCGTGGCGAGGGATCCGGCGTTGCAGTGCGTCAGGACGTTAACGGTTCCGCCTGATTTTTTTCGTGAGATAGCTTCGAGCAAGCCGACGCCATGCATGCCGATGCCGCGGCTGATTTCGATGTCCTCATCACAGATAGCCTGCGCGTCGGCGAGAATAAGGTCGGCCAATACCGCGTCGGGTCCGGCCTGGTCAACGAGCTTGAGGATGCGATCGATTGCCCAGCGCAGATTGACGGCTGTCGGCCTCGATTTCAGCAGCGCTTCTGCGGCCTCGCGAACAGCGACGGCCGAATCGGCGCCGGATAGCGCGGCCAGGTAGAGGCTCCAGGCCGCCGTGGCGCCGATCAAGGGTGCGCCGCGCACGTACATATCGCTTATGGCAACGAGACCATCCTGCCAGGAGCGGAGGTCATGCACATGGTATTCGTGCGGCAGCAATCGCTGGTCGATGATCTGAACGATCGTCGGGTCGTCCGGTTTCAGCCAGATGGTGCGAAAATCTTCACCGCGCTGTGCCATATGTTTTTCCTGCAGGCAATTTCGCGAGTCTGCGTGAGCAGGCCGTTATCAGTTTCGCGGTCAGCCTTCCAGGCCTGCCGAAAGGCGGGCCGATCGCAACGTATTGAACATGAGCATCGTGATAGTCATTGGTCCAACGCCACCGGGCACGGGGGTAATCGCTCCCGCTACCTTGCAAACGTTATCGAAGTCAACGTCGCCGGTTAATCGTGACTTGGTCTCACCGTCAATCGTCTGTTCGACGCGATTGATACCCACATCAATTACCACGGCACCCGGCTTTACCCAATCCGCCTTCACCATGTTCGGACGGCCAACGGCCGCGACGACAATATCAGAGTTGCGCACGACCGTCGGCAGATCTTTGGTGCGGCTATGAGCCACGGTAATGGTCGCATGGCGCTGCATCAGCAGGCTTGCCATCGGCTTTCCGACGATGTTGGAGCGACCGATTATCACGGCATTTTTCCCCGATAAGTCAGGTCCAAGCTCGTCCTCGATCATGAGTATACAGCCGGCTGGTGTGCACGGCACGAAGGCATCGGCAGTGTGGCCCGCGGTCAATTTACCGATATTGATAAAATGGAAACCGTCGACGTCTTTGCTCGGTGAAACAGACTGCGTGATGGTTTGTTCATCGAGATGATCCGGCAGCGGTAGCTGTACGAGAATACCGTGGATGGCATCGTCATGGTTGAGATCATCAATGAGCTTTAGTACATCGCGTTGCGAGATATCCGCGGGCAGCGTGTGTTGGACCGAGTAGAATCCGCAGGCCTCGGCACGCCGTTTCTTGTTGCGGACATAGACCTGGCTCGCCGGATCTTCGCCAATAATGACGACAGCGAGACCCGGCGTGATGCCATGCTGACTGAGCAGGGATGCTGTTTGCTCGGTGATGGATTCAGCCAGCAGTTCGGCTTTGGCTTTTCCGTCGATTCGTTTTGCAGTGGTCATCTGGGCGTATTCCGTAGATTCCTGTGAGCGCGGCGCATGGTAACGCCGTCGCATCAGGCCGTAAAGCTCGAGCATTGATTCAGCGCTGTGGCAAAGAAACACGCCTGACACAGGCGAAAGCAATACCGCGCAATGTGGCGGGAAATCGGGCTAGAATGCGATTCCGGTTTTGCCAAAAGCGCTTTTCGTGACAGCTTTACTACGCCATCTTCGCGGCATCCTCGTATTTTCCGGATTCGCGATTAACACCATCTTCTGGTTCGTGCCAATCATGTTCCTGGCGATTATCAAGCTCGTCGTGCCGATAGCGTCGTTCAGACGCTGGATCACGCGCATCCTGATGGGCTTCGGTGAACACTGGATCAGCGGCAACTCCGCGATTTTACAGGCCGCAGGATCCATCGACTGGCAATCACGCGGCATGGAGAACCTCAACAAAGACAACTGGTACCTGGTCATGGTCAATCACCAGACCTGGGTGGATATTCTTGTGCTGCAACAGGTCTTCAATCGACGCATACCGTTTCTGAAGTTCTTCATCAAGCAACAACTGATCTGGTTCCCGCTGCTTGGGATTGCGTGGTGGGCGCTGGACATGCCGTTCATGAAGCGCTTCTCCAAATCGTATCTTGCGAAAAATCCTCACATGAAAGGCAAGGACTTCGAGACCACACGTCGTGCTTGTGAAAAATTCCAGCACACTCCGACGTCAGTCATCAACTTCGTCGAGGGGACGCGCTTCAGCGTGGAGAAACGGCACAAGCGGAAATCGCCCTATCAGCACCTGTTACCCCCGCGTGCCGGCGGATTCGCCATCGCAACCTCGTCCATGGGCGAGCTCTTCACCGCCATTCTTGATGTCACTATGGTTTATCCGGAGGGCGCGGCTCGATTCTGGGACATGTGCTGCGGCGGCCACGTGCCTGTCATCATCCATGTTCGGGAACGACCGGTCGATGAGTGGCTGTTGGCCGGCGACTACGAGGAGGATCGCGAATTTCGGCGCCGGGTCCATCGCTGGCTGGGTGAGATTTGGCAGGAGAAGGACGAACTGATACAACAGATCCTCAATGACTCGAGAGTCCAATGACCGATAGCCGCCATTACGATACCGTTGCATTTGATGTTCGCGATAACGCAACGATGCTGTTTTTCGCCAAGACATCAGACGAAGGCGATATCAGGGATTACCTTTTGTTGATGCGGACTGTCGACGAGGAGTTCGAAGAGTCCATCTACATCGAGATCAACGAACAGCAGTTCGGCGGACACGACCTGATTCGGGAGGCAACGATGACGGGAAATGTTCTGACACTTCGTCTGCACGAGCCGGCCGAAACGCTGCATGGCGCCGATGAGATCGTGTTGAGCTTTGCTGAGACAGTCGAGAATCTCGAGAGTATCGAAGTCGGCGCATTTCGCGTGTTTGGCGACTTACTCGTGGGCGGAAACGCCTGAAAGGTCGTATGCATGAGTAGCAGCATCGTATTCAGTCTTTATATTGTGCGCTGCTCTGACGACACCCTGTACACGGGGATTGCGTCCGATGTTCGCAAGCGAATGTCCGAGCACGAGTCGAGCCCTCGCGGGGCAAAGTATCTCAGGGGAAAAGGGCCGCTGCGACTGGAGTTTGCCGAGCAGGTTGGCGATCGCGCCGTCGCGTCCACGCTGGAGTACCGCGTCAAGCGATTAACAAGGGCGCGCAAGGAAGCGCTTATCAGCGGTCGTGAATCACTGGGTGACCTTCTGGGCGACCCGGACTTCGATCAGGCTTCCGGCGCGGGCTGAGCGAAAATTGCAACCGGCCGGCCAAATTCCGGCATGAACAGCTGCACGTCATTGTCCCATGTATTCCTGAACGCCTCGAGCCACTCAGTAATAGTCTCGAAGTTACCGATGAACTTCGGGCCTGGCACGATCTTGCCGAACGGCTTGGTAAAGTCGTCGAAGTGAATCGGATATACGCTGTGCGCGCCAGTGGCGGTCACGAGAGATTGCCAATACTGTTCGGCGTAGCCTCTGCCAAGACCAGCCAGGCCGCCGACGCCCAGCATGACGACGTCAGCGCGAATGTCGCGATGCGAACCATTCGAAAATCCGGCACTGCCATGCACGATCGTCGTACCTTTCGGATGCGAAATGACAACTGAATAACTGCCGCCCTCGCGCCAGGCGCTTACCGGTTGTGGCATGTTCAGAGGCGCATCGATCGTTCCGTGCATGGGGACCGAGCCACGCCAGCCCAGCGGTGCATGTGGCGAGGACATGAGCGTCACTGTGAAGCGACCGAATGTGTAGGGCCGATTCCCGACAGCAATCGTAATCTGATCCTCGGGAACGCCTGCACCCCGGGCAATCTGTGCGGTTGATTCGGAACCGAGTACAGAGGCGCTCGTGCGATTCGCAATCGCACCAACGTCCATTGCGTGATCAAAATGCGAATGCACTGGAATAATAGCCGCCAGCCGGCGCATCCGATACTCGTCGAGCGCAAAGTTGATCATGGCGGCATCATTGTCAACCGGGCGACGGAAGATGACGTCCGCGAGCGAGGGTCTTGAAAAGAACCCATCGATAAGAATCTGCGTTTCGCCATCATCGAATAACAGTGTTGTGACCCCGAGCCACGTGACGGTCACGGAATCTGTGACCGCCGCGGATGCTATGACTGGCGACGGCCAGGCGATTTTGTCGAGGTCCGGGCGGCTGTTCCAGAGCCAGACCAGGACTGCGGCGCTGACAACAAGAATCGCGACGGCGATGACTATTGCCTGCTTCGCTCGCTGCGTCCACATCGTCACTGCCCCGCGGCAATTCTCGCGAGCTGGCCGGTTAACGGAGCGAGGTAGTTACCCAGCGCGTATCCCAACAGCGCCATGAGGATCGATGCCGGAACCAGGCTCGGACGATGATGCGCGGCGACGATAGGCGCCGACGCGGCAGCGCCAATGTTTGCGGCTGATGCTATGGCGACACTGTGGACATCGACGCGAAATATCCAGGCCCCGGCAAGACAGAACAGGCCATGAATGAAAATCCAGATAAACGCGCCCAAAACAAATGCCGGCGCTTCGGCGAGACCTGCAACTGAGGCACGGGCACCCATGCCGGCAACGAATATGTAGACGAGCGCTGTGCCGATCGCCGTTGAATTCGGCAGCTTCGAAACAGCCGTTGTCGAGAGAATCAGCGCGATAGTCGTAACGAGCAGGATGCGAGTGGTCGTTTCCGAAAACACCCCCGCGAGACCGGGCGAAACAGAGGCAATCCAGTCTGCCAGGCCGGGCGACAGTGCGTGGCCGATCGCTGTGACACCGAAGACGACGGCCGCAAGATACAGGTACTGCGACATCGTCGGCGCTGCGTCGTCTTCGACATGGATTGCCGCTGCCGCGTCCATGGCCGCCAGCCGGTCAGCCGGCACGCGGGCCCATTTGTTGAACTTGTCGGCGAAGTCACGTGACATCAACAGCAGCGGCAGCCAGACGACATACACGACGTTGTCGGCGATCACGGCCAGCCCGAGCTGCGCGTCGGAGGCGCCCAGCATCTCCTTGGTGGCGAGCATGTTTGCGGTACCGCCAATCCAGCTGCCTGCAAGCGTGCCGAAGCCCTTCCACGCGTCGTCGCTGAGCCAGTTGTGGACCAGCAAATAGGACACGACACCACCGACCACGACGCCCGCGGTGCCCATTAGCATGACGAGTACACCTTTACCCATGACTCGAATTACGGCCGGCACGTTGACCTTGATCAGCATCAGAACGATGAATACCGGCAACGCGAACTGGCTCAAGCCAGTGTAAATGACCGATTGGCTCGGAATGACATCAAAGTTGTTGAGAAAAACCGGCGTCGCGTAGATGAACAACAACGGTGGAACGTAATTAAAAAGCCTGGCTTTGCTAACCTGCGCGAACAAGAAGAAGAATGCCGCAACAACGCACAGTACCGCGAGGACACCGATTGGTGATGAAATCAGAGCTTCAGTGGTTGCCATTCAACACGCCTCGGTCCGGGTAATCGCAACCGAGTATAAATCATCGGCCGAACCATCGCGTGCAAGTGTGGAGTGATTCCCGAGACAGGCCTTATCAGGTGAACGTCAACTGGGCCTGCAGGTCCTTGCGTGACTCCGCATCGGTCAAGGCAGCCGCCTTGACCGTGAGCCACACGGCGTCCCAGTCTTTGACTTTGCTGGGGCCAAAGACGAACTTGGCGACAAAACTCTCGAGATCCCGAACGTGAATGACATTGCCGGGTGGCGCGGACGTAAATTCGACCGAACCCGTGAAGATGACCAGGTTGGCAACGGGTACGTCTGGCACTACCTGCCGAAGTGCGCGGCTGCGGCCTTCATTCTGGATCAGGGGATTCAGGAAGCGACGACGTTTGACGCCATCCACATTGGTCCACTGTGCCTCATCTTCAGCGCCGAAGACGATGCCGTTGTAGTGTTTCGATTGAATGCAGAGGATGCCGCCCGCCGTCAGGATAGCGTGATCAATCTTTACGAGACCGCCGTAGGCACCGGGCAGGATAAAGTCATGCAAAACGTCCGGGCTGCGTTTCTCGAGCGCTGTCCGGATACGCCATTGGCCAATTCGGGCGGTGACGAAGCGTGTGACATGGCGGGCCGCTGAGCGAAAGACGAGGGTCAGCAGCAGTGCTCCGGCGAGCGTGAAAATGACCATCGCGGGGCCAACGCTGGTAATCCCTGTCTGTGCCTGGGCATCCGCGGCCAGCGTGGGGAGGACAAGGAGCGGTGTGCTTGTCAGTATTGTCGTTGCCGGTTTCAACATAAGCGACAGAATAAGCCTGTTCGCGTTTCGACGCATCGTATCAGATCACGTTTTTGCCAGCTTAACCGGGGTATGCGAGATAGTAACCGTCAATTTCGGCGACCCGGATGCGAGTTTCATAGACTTTACTCAGGAGTTCACTGTCGAGCACGGCCTTTTTCGGGCCATCGGCAGCAACCCGGCCGTTCTGCAGCAGCACTACGCGATCGACCTCGGGCGGGATTTCATTGAGGTGATGCGTGACGATCACGATATTTCGGCCGGCTTCCGCAAGGCGCCGGAGTCGCCCGAGGTAATCGAAGCTCGCCGCGAAGTCCAGCCCGGACGTAGGTTCGTCGAGTATCAGGGTATCCGGCCGGTGCACAAGCGCCCGAGCCAGCAGGCAGCGGCGCTGTTGCCCTGTCGACATGGCGCTTAACGGCGTGGCCTGCAATGATCCGACGCCGAGTTCGTCAAGCGTTTCCAGGGCCGCCTTTCGCTGACCTTCACTGACGCGCCTGGCAAGAGTTCCGTGCACGCCGATGCTCGAATAAAAACCCGAGATAACGACCTCGAGTGCAGTCGTATCGGGCGTGTAGCGTTGGTGCAGATCGTGTGATACGACGCCGATGTGTTCCCGCAATTTCCAGACGTTCCAGGTATCCCGGCCCAGGATACGCACAAAGCTGTCGGGTTTAACGACCGGGTATAGCTCCCGATTGATCGTCTTCAAAAGCGTCGTCTTGCCGCAAGCATTGGGTCCGAGAATGGCAACTCGTTCGTGCTGGGCAATGACGAGATTCAGGTTCTCGAACACAAGACTCGTGTCCACGCCAGATCGTCGCGTTGCGAATTTCAACAAGCTTTGCTTCAGGCGATTTGGTGCTTCCAGTTTCCACGCCGGAACATTATCACGCCGAGAATGGTGAGTAGCGACTCAGAAACCACTATTGCGATGAAAGCGCCATCGGGTCCGAGGACAGTCATTGTCGCGAGCGCGAGTGCCAATGGAATCTGGACGATCCAGAAACAAAAGAAATTCAATATAGCGGGAGTCGTCGTATCACCGGCGCCGTTCAGGGATTGAATTATTACCATGCCGACGGCGTACATCGGAAATCCGATTCCCATTATTCGCAGGCAGCTGGTCCCCCAACGCAATACGTCGGGATCGTCGGTGAAGAGTCCGGTAATTCCCTGGGCGAAAATCAGCAGGAATACGCCCGCAACGGCCATGAATATCGCGTTGTAGGTTGCTGCCCGCCAGGCTGATTGTTCGGCCCGGTCGGGTTGTTTAGCCCCGAGGTTCTGGCCAACCAGGGTCGCGGCTGCATTTCCAAGGCCCCAGGCCGGAAGGAACGTGAATTCCATCATTCGGAGCGCGATCGTGTATGCCGCAATAGCGGAGCTGCCATAGATGGCTACGATCCGCATGACGCCGATCCAGCTTGCAGTAGCAATCAGAAACTGACCGATTCCGCCGGCAGATATCCTGAGCAAGCGCGTAATCAATGCAGGAACGAGGCGCAGGTGACGAACATGCAGGGCAATACGTCCACGACCAGCCATCAGGTACCAGAGTTGATA
This sequence comes from uncultured Gammaproteobacteria bacterium, assembly GCA_963841165.1. GTDB lineage: Bacteria > Pseudomonadota > Gammaproteobacteria > Steroidobacterales > Woeseiaceae > UBA1847. Next base: position 118,677 of record CAWJCA010000049.1, read on the forward strand.
GATCACGCCGATCCCGCGGCCGATCGTCGTCGCGACGGCGGCCCCGGTTACACCCATCTCCGGAAATGGCCCGAGCCCGAAGATCAGGCATGGGTCGAGGACGATGTTGATGCCATTTGCAAGCCACAGGGAGCGCAACGCGACTGTGGCGTCGCCGGCACCCCGAAAGGCAGCGTTTAGAAGGAAAAGATAAATGATGCTCACAGAGCCACCCAGCAGCACGGCGGTGAACCCGTGGCCCGTTTCGATAACGCTGCTCGAGGCGCCCATTAACTCGAGCAGGTCCCGCGCGTAGGTGACGCCGAAAACGCCGATAAGGACTGACAGAATCGCCCCCAGCCAGATGGCTTGTCCGGTTACCTGCGACGCCGATTCGGCGTCCTTCGCGCCTATGCGCCGTGCGACCATCGCGGTCAGACCCGTGCCGAGGCCTATGGCGATCCCGTAAAGAACCGTAATGAGTGCTTCGGTGATGCCGACCGCGGCGATCGCATCGGTGCCCAGTCGGGCCACGAACGCGATGTCGACGACCGCAAAGATCGATTCCATAGCCATCTCGAGCATCATTGGAATTGCGAGCAATGCAAGTGCCCGGCCGATCGGGCCTTTCGTAAAATCCTCATTGTTGTCGCGCAGGGCCAAGCCCATAAGGGCCACTGCACGCTGCCAAATGGATGCCTGTCTGTGGCTTTCGGTCATTGTTGAGTAGTGCCTTGGTGCTAAACTGTTGCTTCGAGCAGCTGCCGGATACAAGCCATGCCTGACGGTCTGGGCTTCTTGCTGATTATGATTGCGCTAATCGTTGTCTACACGATAGCCAAGGTACTGCAGTATGTTCGGCTCAGCAAAAAGCAGTGGGAAGAGGTCGACAAGAGCAAGCTCAAAAAATGGGACGATGAAGAGTGGTAGTCATGAGACCGAGTCACCTCTAAACTATCGCCCGTACGGAATCGGCAAATAGCTGTTTCCCCGGTGAAAACAAAATATTGCAGGTTAGAAATATGTCTATAGCCAGGCTCCGGAAGACGGGGATCATCGCAGCGCTTTTGATGAGCGGCACACTGCTCGGTGCCTGTGGTTCTTCGGACCAGGGGTCGTCTGAAGACGAAAAAGCCGCCGATCGCGCGAATGTCGACGCCATGACGCGGGAACACGCCAAAGACACGACGACTCCGAGTGGCGCGGCGGAGATTGCGCCAGCGCGCGCCGTGATTTCGGAGACTCTGCCTTACGCGGAGCTCGGCGACGAACTGGTGTATGGCTATTTCGTTGCACCGTCGGATATGTTCGAGCCATTGCCGGCCGTCATCATGATTCACGAATGGTGGGGGCTGAACGACAATATTCGGGCTATGGCCGATCGTCTCGCGGGCGAGGGATATATCGTTCTAGCGGTCGATCTCTACGGCGGCAAAGTCGCCAAGAACAGCGCAGAGGCACGCCAGTTCATGCTCTCGGTGGTCGAAGATCCCGAGGCAGCTAACGCGAATATCCGGAGCGCCTATGAATTTGTCAGTGCAACAGCCGGTGCGCCGAGGGTTGGATCGCTCGGCTGGTGTTTCGGCGGAGGCTGGTCGCTAAATACGGCGCAGTTATTTCCTGACGATCTCGACGCAACTGTTATCTATTACGGCCAGGTAACGAACGATGAGGACAAGCTTCGCCCGATCAACAGCCCGATACTGGGCCTGTTCGCACAGAAGGATACGGGTATAAAAGTTTCGTCAGTGAAGGCGTTCGAAGAGGCGCTCAAGAATTTACGCAAGAATCATGAAGTTCACGTGTACCCTGGCGTTGGTCATGCATTCGCGAATCCGACGGGCCGCAACTACAACGAGGCGGCGGCCACTGACGCATGGCGGCGAACGCTCGAGTTCCTCGATCTTCACCTGTCGGTCGACGCTCCCTGATTCTTGTCAAACACACAATGAAGCCGGATCGGTAGCACCGCGCTGTTAAAATACACAGACAATTCGTTTTCACTGCGGCATCGCAGGGAAACCTGCGCAGTTGCGACGCCCGGGACCAGCAGGCCGTTCTTATCGCCTGGTTCTGCGCTAACGCAGAAATCAGAAACCGTAACCGGTGCAATCTGGTTCGCGGGTACGCTGATACGAACGTCAAGCGCTGATTTGTCGGGGATTTCATCAGGGCCAAAGCGCTTGTGCGTGTCCGCGATACTGACCGTGACAGATTCGACGTTGGTACCTGACGGGCAGGCAATCGTCGCAAGCAAAGAGAATTCCAGCGACGGCAGGCTGACTTGCTGCGGACCTTGTTCCCGTGGCGCCAGTTGTGCGCTGGTTTCGTTCGCATGTAGTGTCAACGCATCATCGGCTGCAAACAACTCCGTCGTAACGCAGAGGCACGCGGCGAGGAGGATCGGAACTCTTAGTTGCTTCATCGGACTAAGGCTACGGTAACGGGCCTTAAAATCAAGAATAACGGGACAGGTATTGATCAAAAGAGTTGTGCACTTCACCTACCGGTCAGCTCGCCGCATCGTAGTCGGTGTCGTTGGCGTGACGGTATTGCTGCTGGGCGTTGTGATGATCGTGACGCCGGGGCCTGCGATCGTTGTCATCCCCGTGGGTCTGACCATTCTGAGTATCGAATTCACGTGGGCGCGCATGTGGCTGAAGCGCCTGCGTGAGACGATCAGTCGACGCAACTCCACTGAGAGAAACAGGCGCGCCGAAGCTCACCGACGTCGTGTTACGGATTAAAAAAAGAAAAGGCGCCGGAGAACTGAATTCATGAAATGAACCAGCGGGCCGTTCCGACACGGAGCGGTCTCCGGCGCCTTATTAAGCAACGGCAGGGGGGTGCCGCCGGACCTTCATGGTCCGTAAAGCCAGATTCCTATCCGGCTTGGTTCCGGGGCCGTCGGCCAGGTTATCAGGGGGAGAAACCTGGCTGGCATGCCACCGGAGGGGGTTCGTCGAGCGCCTACTTGACGCTCGCAATCAGCGTTGATGTAAGGTCGTTGAGCTGATTATCAAGGTCGAACTTGTTTTCGGCCTTGAGCGCGTCAGCGGCTTTAGCTGCTGCTTCAGTCATGGCCTGGCGCGCAATTACGATCGTTTGATTCGTAGCGTCGCTTTCGGCCGCCGCTGCGGTCGCGTAGTCAGTGTGCTCGGCGCCGAATGCCGAGCTGGCAGCCCAGGTCACGCCGACCAGAACGATCAGTGCTCCGACATAGGCGAGTCGGTTTTCAATATTTCTGCTTTTCATCATCTTGTCCCTAAGCGATTGCGGGCAGCGCTCGCTGCACCGCGGTGTTGGTAAAATCCATCGGCTAAATTGCCGTCATCTGCTTCCTGTATTGCACAAGCCGTGCCAACTTCATAAAGCTATATAAAACAATTACTTATGAAAAACCGCGCAGTTACGGAAAATCGTAACTTACGAAAAACCGTAAGACTGCTTACGAAATTTCGTATATCATGCGCCGATGATCACCCCCGACGACTACCAATGGCTGTTTCGCAAGGCTCCGGTCATGGCGACCTCGATTGCCGAAGACGGCGCTTTCCTGGATGTGAATGACGCGATGCTGTCGCGTCTCGATTACGATCGGGCCGACATGGTGGGCCACCGTCCCGAAAAATTCGCGACGCCGGAAAGTGCTGAACGCGTGCGTAATGAATTGCGGCCCGCTTTGCGTCGAACCGGCAAGCTCGAAAACAAGCCGATCAGCTTCGTCACGCGATCAGGAGAGGAGGTCGATTGTCTGACGAATGCAATTGTCGAATACGACCGCGAAGGAGAGTTCCTGCGCACGGTCGCGATGTACACGGAGATTTCGGATCAGGCACGGGCGAATCTCAAGTATCGCAACCTGTATCGGTCAACGCCGGCAATGCTGCATACAGTTGACGACAAGGGCCTGATCGTAACGGTAACGGATCATTGGCTGCAGAAGCTGGGCTACAAGAGAGAAGAAGTGATCGGTCGGCCGATTACCGATTTGTTCAGCACGGCCGATCGCAAGAAGTATGCCGACGGCAGCTTGCTGGAGCTGATCAAGCAAGGCGCTTTCAACAACCTGCAGCGGCAGATGGTCGCCAAGAACGGGCAGACAATCGACCTTGTAATGTCGGCAATTCCCAATCGCCACGATCATGACCTTTTCGGACACATGCTCGTGGCATCGAAAGATGTGACAGAGCGCAATCGTGCGGAGCGCAAATTGCGTCGCACGCTCGCGGAGAATGCCCGGCTGCGCGAGGAACTCGAACGGGAACGGGACTATCTGCGGGAAGAGGTCAACGTGGCAATGAACTTTGGCCGAATCGTTGGCACAAGTGCGGCGCTGCGGCGCATGTTAAAGCGCGTCGAAGCCGTGGCCGAAACGCCCGCGAACGTGCTTGTACAGGGCGAGTCCGGAGTCGGCAAGGAGCTGGTCGCTCATGCGATTCATATTCGTTCTTCGCGCGCGACAGGTCCGCTCGTAAAAGTAAACTGCGCCTCGATACCCAAGGAGCTATTCGAAAGCGAGTTTTTCGGACATGTGAAAGGTGCTTTTACGGGGGCGCATCGCGATCGAATCGGGAGATTCCAGCTTGCTGACGGCGGTACGCTGTTTCTCGATGAAGTCAGCGAGATTCCGGTGGAGCTGCAGGGCAAACTCTTGCGCGTGTTACAGGAAAGCGAGTTCGAGCGCGTGGGTGACGACGTGACTCGTTCGGTTGACGTTAGAGTCATTGCGGCAACGAATCGAAACCTGGAACAATCGATTGTCGATGGCAAATTTCGTGAAGATCTTTTCTATCGCCTGAGTGTCTTTCCTGTCGATGTTCCACCGCTTCGTGAACGCGGTGATGACGTTGTGCAACTGGCTCAGCACTTTCTCGAACAGACGTGCAAGGACTTTGGCCGGGAAGGTCTTACCCTGACTCGCGCGCAGACTGCAAATCTTCGTGCCTACCAGTGGCCGGGCAATGTACGGGAACTAAAAAATGTCATCGAGCGCGCCGTAATCCTGTCGCAAGGCAAGGTGCTACGACTGGATTTGTCGATGCTGGATCTCAAGCCCGAGACCGATGAAGCGCAAGAAAGCGAGGCTGGCAGTGCCGATATCCTGACCGATAAAGACATCAAGGACCTTCAGAAGTCCAATCTTGTCAAAGCATTGCGGCAGACCAACTGGAGAGTCTCGGGCGCAGGCGGCGCGGCAGAACTGCTCGGCGTCAGACCCACTACGCTCGCAGATCGCATGCGTACCTACAAAATCAAAAGGCCATCGTCGTAGCGCCAGGCAAATCCAGACAGGGAAAAATCAGATCTTGAACAAACTGGTCATAAATCGAATATTGCTTGCGATGGTTTTTCTTGCGCTGGTCTATTCCCTCTATGTCCTGCCGTTTGCGGAGTGGATTGTGGTTGTCGGCGATTGGTCGCAAGAGCACCCGGTTGCCGGACCCATCACTTACGTTACATGCGTCGCGGTGGCGACGATCCTGTTCCTGCCGGGTTCCGTTTCAATGATGATCGCCGGATTTCTATTCGGCCTGGTTCCAGGCTTTTTGTATGCCGCCGCTGGTATCGCGGCAGGCGCACAATTTGCATTCCTCACGGGCAGGAGGGGTGCTCGCCGATGGGTTGAGCAAAAAGTTTCCGGTAACAAGCGACTCGAGGCGATCGAAAAAGGACTGCAGGAAGAAGCATTCCTGATCGTCGTATTGACGCGCTTGTCATTGATTATTCCATTCAACGTACTTAACTACGCCTACGGAGTTACTTCGGTCAGGCCGCGCACACATTTCTTTGCGACAACGGTGGGAATGCTGCCCGCCATCGCACTGTATGTTTATCTTGGCACCCTGGCGCGCGATCTTGGTCAGATCCTCTCAGGCGAGGCGACGCCGTCGGATCTTGGCTACTGGATCGCAGCCGCCGGAATCACCGCGATTATCGTATTGACCTGGGCAATACACCGGACGGCGAGTCGCGCACTGGCACGGCACCTGCCATCACTGGAAACTGACAATGTCGATTGAAATTCAGTTACCGGTTTTGAACCCATGAAATCGACCTTCGCCCTGGTGCTGTGCCTGCTTGCGGCCGCTGCGGCACACTCCGCGGACAGCGAATTGCCGCCAGGCGTCCGGAGTGTAATGAAGCTTCGGCAATTGCCCGACGCATCGCTCAGTATCTACGTCGAGGATGTCGATACGGGCGAGACCGTGTTGCAGTGGCTCGAGGGTGAGCCCAGGAACCCGGCATCGACGATCAAGCTGCTGACGACGCTGGTCTCGCTGGATGTTCTGGGTCCTGCATATCGCTGGAAGACCGAGGTATACGCGAATGGCGACATCCAGGGTGATCGGCTGGACGGTGACCTGTTGATCAAAGGCTACGGCGATCCTTTTCTGGTCACCGAACGCGTCTGGCAGTTGCTGCGCGACATTCGCCTTGCGGGAATACGTCAGATCGACGGCGACCTGCTTATCGACGACAGCTTTTTTGAAATCGGTAGCTACGACCCGGCCGCTTTCGACAGACAGCCGCTGCGCGCGTACAACGTTGCACCGAATGCGCTGTTGATGAACTTCAAGGTTGTGCGTTACTGGTTCGAGCCCGACCCTGAGTCAGGAGCTGTCAACGTTCGGCTGGACCCGGCGCTTGACAACCTGCGCGTTCGCAACCAGCTGGGCCTTGCTCCGGGCCGTTGTCGCGGCTATCAGCGCGGCATAACCATAAGCACCAACGAACCCGTCGATGAAGTGACTTTTTCCGGAAAATTCCCGGACGGCTGCAAGCGATACGCGATGGACCGTGCCGCATTGTCCCACAACGAATTTGTTTATGGCCTTTTCGGGTTGTTATGGCGCGAGTCCGGTGGCGAATTCAGCGGGGGCTGGAAGAATGCGGTTGCCAATCCTGACGCCGAGCCGATCGTGTCTTTCGAGTCGCGACCACTGAGCGAGATGATCGCCCGCGTCAACAAGCACAGCAATAACGTGATGGCACGCCAACTGCTTTACACGCTGTCGGCCGAAGTTAACGGGGAGCCAGGCACCGAGGAAGGCGGTCGGCAGGTTATTGCAAGCTGGCTGACCGAAAAGGACCTGGAATCCTGCAAACTGGCGATCGAGAACGGTGCGGGTTTGTCGAGGAGTTCGCGTATTACAGCGGTGGATATGGGTTCATTATTGACGTTCGCGTGGCGTCAGCCCTACATGCCCGAATACCTGGCGTCGATGTCGATATCCGGGCTCGATGGCACGCTGTCGCGTCGGTTTCGGGGCACCGAACTGATAGGCACAGCGCACCTCAAGACCGGATCAATGGATGACGTGACGGCCGTAGCCGGGTATCTGCAATCGAGGTCTGGCCGGCGTCTGGCCGTTGTTGCGATGCAAAACCACAAGGACATCCATCGCGGGCCGGGTGAGGAAGTACAGGAAGCGCTGTTGCGCTGGCTTTTTGAGCAATAGTCGACGTCGCGATGCATAGGCCATGTAGTACACTCGCCGCGAGCAAAGGAGATTGACAATGCGTCTGGTAATTGGGGTTCTCGCATTACTGCCCATGGTTGCGGCCGCCGAAACGGCGTATATCACCGACAACCTGAGGTTGGGCCTGCACCAGGCTCCCGACACGAGTGACCGTGCGTTTCGCATGCTCGATAGTGGGCAGTCGCTCGAAATTATTTCCCGGGACCGCAACTACGCCAACGTCCAGCTTCCCGATGGCGCCCAGGGCTATGTCAAAGCGGCCTATCTCGTGGCTGACAAGCCGGCCAAGCTGATTGTGGCGGAGACGATCGCTGAGCGAGATGCACTGCTTGCCGAGCTCGAGGAAACCAAACAGTCTTTTGCGGCCCCGGCGGCAACAATAAAAGGGCTAAAGGAGCAGGCGGCCGATCTCGTATCGAAGCTAGACAGCGCCGAAACCCAGATTGCGGATCTTAAGGATGAGAACGCAAGCATCCAGGGCCTGAAAGAGCGATACAAAGGCAGCCTGCCGCTGAGCTGGGTGGCAGCGGCGATCGGGGTCTGCCTGATCGGTGGTTTCCTGTTGGGCTTGTGGTGGGTTGACTACAGCAGTCGAAAACGACACGGCGGAATTCGGATTTACTGAGCCTGTCGGACTGTGGCTGTCATGCCGCCTCGATTATCCCGTCGGCGCAGCCGCTGCGAACTGGAAGTTCAATATCTCTGAACAGCGCATCAATAGATTGCTGCGAAGAGGCTCGTCGTATTTCCTCGATATGCCTTGATGTCAAGTGAGGCGCAAACAGCTGCATGAATTCGACCATGTAACGTCGCAGTACCGCATCTTTTCGAAAGCCGATCCAGGTCGTGCTGCGTGGGAACAATCCTTCAGCGTCGATGGCCACAAGGTCTTTCTTGTCCGCGCAATCTGCTGCCATGCTCGCGACGATTCCGACGCCGAGCCCCATGCGAACGTAGGTCTTGATCACGTCAGCATCACGAGCCGTGAATACGACGTCGGGTTCCAGCCCCTCGTTTTCGAAGGCCGTCTTAAGCGACGACTGACCGCCGAAACTGAATACGTAGGTAACGAGCGGATATTTCGCGAGGTCATGTAGCGTGAGCTTGCGATCGAGTTTCGTAAGGTCGTGCTCTTTCGGGACAATAATCGAACGATCCCAGCGATAGCCGGGCACCAGCATCAGTTCAGAAAACAAGTCTGTTGAGCCGGTAGCAATGGCGAAGTCGATGTTATTTGCTGCAACCATGTCAGCGATCTGCTCCGAGGTGCCCTGATGCAGGTTCAAACCGATTTTTGGAAAGCGGTTGCGGAATTCGCGGATAATCTCGGGCAACACATAGCGGGCCTGAGTGTGTGTGGTTGCAATCGACAGCGAACCTTCTTCTTCCTGGTAATAGTCTGAGGCAAGCCGGCGAATATTTTCGACCTCCTGCATGATGACGCGGGCGCGTTCGATGACCTGTTCGCCGGCCGAAGTAATGCCATCAAGACTCTTGCCTTTGCGTGTAAACAGCTGTAGTCCGAGTTCTTGCTCAAGCAGCTTGAGCTGCTTACTGACACCGGGTTGCGAAGTGTAAAGTCGCTCTGCGGCCGCCGTGATGTTCAGGCCGTTATCGGCAATCGCAAGCAGGTATTTCAGTTGTTGAAGTTTCATGTATCAGATCGCCGCGCCATGTCTTTCATTCGATGATGCCTGGGCCGTTCCGTTTCCTGCGCAACCAACGCTCGCCCATCAAGGTACACGAGCTTTGATCGAGTATAAGCCAATCCCCGAGTATTCCGGGTACGCAATTCCGCTCATTTTGTGCTAGAAATTGTATCCGGATCAAAAAACCAAGGATAAGAAAATGATCTATAACAGTATCCTGGAGACCATTGGCAACACGCCTGTTGTGCGCCTCAATCGCATGGCCCCGGATCATGTGGAGATGTTCGTAAAGGTCGAGTCCTTCAATCCAATGGCCTCGGTCAAGGACCGCCTTGCTTTCGCAATAATCACTGACGCTGAAGTCCGTGGCACGTTAAAGCCGGGCCAAACCGTCGTCGAGGCAACCTCCGGCAACACGGGCATCGCATTAGCCATGGTCTGCGCGGCTAAAGGTCACCAGTTCGTTGCAACGATGGCCGACTCTTTTTCGATCGAACGGCGCAAAATCATGCGCGGGCTCGGGGCAAAAGTAATCCTGACACCAGCGGCCGAGCGCGGCACGGGCATGGTCAAGAAGGCCGAGGAGCTGGCGGAAAAGCACGGCTGGTTCCTCGCACGACAATTCGAAAACCCGGCTAACCCGGAGTTTCACCGCCATACGACGGGCCCCGAAATTCTCAAGGACTTTGCCGGCAGGCGACTCGACTACTGGGTTACGGGATACGGGACCGGTGGCACGATGACCGGCGTGGGTGAAGTGCTCAAGGTAGCCAGGCCCGGCGTTACGATCGTCGCGACCGAGCCGGCTGGCGCGTCGCTTGCTCGCCGGCAAGGAATGGAACCCGCACAAGATTCAGGGCTGGACGCCGGATTTCATTCCCGACGTCTTGAATCGCGAGGTATTCGATGAGCTCGTTGCGGTGAGCGATGACGAGTCAATCGCGGTATCAAGAGAGCTCGCCGCGAAAGAGGGCATTTTCACCGGTATTTCTGCTGGTGGGACGCTGGCTGCGGCGCTTGCAGTCGCCAAGAAAGCGCCCAAAGGCTCTGTGATTTTGGCCATGTTGCCGGACACCGGGGAGCGTTATCTGAGCACGCCGCTGTTCGAGGGCGTAAACGAAGGTTCGGACGACGACTGGCTGGCTGGCCAATAGCACGTCCTGGCGGAACGTCCGGTGGCCCTTCAAATATCGCCATTCAGGGCCAAAATCGCACGTAATTGCACTGAATCGTAGAGGGAAACGAGCGACTGCTGAGACCTGAGTCACAGCAGTCTGGTGCTGCGACAGGCATTCTGAGCCACTGAAAACCGTTCACTCAGGGAATGGAACGCACGTGTCTGCAGAAATGCATAGCGAAAAAGCAAGAACCGATGTCGGCAAGGCGGCCGGTTTGCTGCATTCACTCGCACCGAGGGCACAGCTCTTTTGCTTCTACAATCTTGCTCGACAATGCGTCTGGAGCAGTGAAAGCGCTGACGATTTCGAGATCGACAATTTTGTTGCGGAGCTGCCGGAAGAGGTCATTACCGGCCTCAAGGACAGCGACGAGATACTGAAAAGAACGTTGCCCTCTGCGAGAACTGTACTGGTTCTGCCAGTTTACGGCGATGAACGTCAGGTGATCGGTATCCTCGTCTCCTTGTTTTCGAAGAACGTCGGCAAATCCGCGTCCTTTAATCCGCAGCTCCTCAAGAACATCCTCGAACCGGCTGTAGAGCTCATCGGAGAAACCCTGCGCGTGGGCCAGGAGCTGGCCGCGTCGAAGGAACGCGCTCACGAGGTCGAAAAAGAGCTAAAGCTCGTCTACGAGGTCGATGAGAAAATCCATGGCGCGTCCAGGCGCCATTCGCAGCTGGCGCAGCTTGTCGGGCAGAGCGGGCGCTACCTCGGTATCAACTACAGCGTGCTACTGATTCCGTCGAAACGAATTCGGATCAGCGCGACGCATTCAAGCTGGAAGAACGTCAACCGCAAAGTGCTGGATCGATACCTGATTGACCAGTTGTTGCCGAAGTTGGAAGGACAGCGACAGCCGTTGATCTTCGAGATTCCTGCAATAGAAGGTTCACCGAACGAGGCTGAACAAGGCTACCAGACTCTGCTGAGTCCGTTGCTGGACAAGCACGGCAATGTCGAAGGCGTGTTCGCACAGCTCGGGCGTGTCGACAAATCAGCGTTTTCGAATAGCGATCGGCGTTTCATGTCTCATATTGTTCGCAAGGTCGCATATGTTATCGAGCACTCGTTCGATTCAATGACCGGTCTCATGAACCGTTCCGGGTTTGAGGCACAGCTGCATGAATCCTGGAAAGCACTGAGCTCCGCCACGGACACGCACCAGTTAATCTATTTTGATCTCGACAACCTGCAGTTGGTGAACGACACATTTGGCCGCCAGGCCGGTGATGACGTAATCATGCAATTTTCCCGAATGCTCGAGGAAGACCTGCCGAGCAGTGCGGTGTTATCGCGCCTGGCGGGCGACGAATTTTGCATATTGCTGACGCACGCGGATACGGATGCAGCGCTGGAATTCGAAAACGAGGTTCGTGAGAAACGTTCAGCTTTACGCTACCTTCAGGGCGACAAGTCCTTGCAGATTACGATGAGTGTGGGCATTGCGGAGTTTACTCGCAGCAATGGTGACGACGGCAGCGCACTGACTACGGCTCGCATGGCCTGCGAATCGGCGAAAGACCACGGGCGGGATCGTGTCGAGGTTTTCGACGCCGGCAACCAGAGCATTATCCGGCGCTATGACGACATGCAGCTGGTTGCCGAGATTCAGAAAGCATTGGACGGCGAAGGTTTTGAATTACGAGCACAACCGATTGTCAGTCTGAACGATGCGTCAAGTAACCTGCGCTTCGAAGTCCTGTTGCGCATGGTCGATTCCGATGGCAATTCGGTGTCAACGAAGGCGCTGTTTTCCGCCGCTGAGCGCTACCATATCATGCCGCAAATCGACCGCTGGGTTGTGTCGACAGCGATCGCAGCGCTGACCGACGTAAAAGATTCGGTCGATGAAAATGGCACTGTTGTCTCGATTAATTTATCCGGGCAGTCGCTGGGTGACGACGATATTTTTGAATTTATCGAAGAAGAAGTCCGGCACAGTGGCTTGCCGCCATCAGCGCTGTGCTTCGAGATCACCGAGTCGGCTGCGGTTTCAAACCTTGCAAAAGCCCAGACCTTTATCGATCAGCTCAAGGAATTCGGCTGCACGATATCGCTTGACGACTTCGGTGCCGGCCTGAGCTCGTTCGCTTATCTCAAGAACTTCAATGTCGATATACTCAAGATTGATGGTGGCTTTATCCGCGACATCACCGAAAACCGGATATCTGAATCGATGGTCGCAGCCATTACGCAGGTAGCGCAGGTCATGGAGCTCAAGACAGTGGCGGAGTACGTCGAGACAGACCTGGCGCGCCAACTTATTACCAAGCTGGGCGTCGACTTCGCCCAGGGCCATATTTACGGCAAACCCGTGCCACTGCAGTCTATGTTGTCGCAACTGACGGACACGAAGCAAACGTCAGTATCGTAGGCTTCTAAAAAACGCCGGCCTCGAGTCCGGCAGCCATCGTCAACCCTAGCTCCTCACAGTCGGCAAGCCTGGCCTCATCGAAATCACCTTTGATGAGCAGCGGTTCCTGCACCTCCTTGACGGCGAGCCCGGTGAGTATGCGGCGAATGCTCGAAATCGCGCCTGTTCCATCGTTGCCAGCCCGGACAAAAAGCGCCCAGGGCCTGCCATTCAGTTTGCCCTCACAGGGATAGTAGACGCGATCGAGGAAGTACTTCATCGCCCCGCTCATGTAACCGAAATTCTCCGGGGTGCCCAGGATGAAGCCGTCTGCCCACAACAGATCCTCGGCATCAGCGTCAAGCGCCGATTTCACACGAACGTCGACGCCGCTGACATCCGCGTGTGTTGCGCCGCGGATGACGGCATCTGCCATCCGGGTGGTCGTTCCGGATTGCGAGTGATAAACGATGAGAAGGTGTTTGTCGGGCACAGAATCAATACTGCCGGAGTCTCGCCGTTTTTTCGATAGACTGGTAGTGTCCTGCCATGGGAAGCGGTGTGGAAAATCGGGTTGCCAGCGCCACGGACTCGCTGGCGCAGGAATTACAGCCTCCGGTCAAACGGTGGTTCGAGCGGCTGGAGGATCAACACGGCCTGTCGGAGTTGCAGGCCGAACAGGTCGCGCCACTGGCCCGGCTCGTTGCCTGCAGTGAATTCGGCGCCAGGGTTGTATTGCAGGACTGGGCCTGGTTCATCGAGAACGTTGCGTCCTTCGACGAGTTCGCAGACATTGATAAGTCGCTGCTCGCCGCCGTCGCCGACAGTGATGTCGCGGTGGATGAGCTCAAGTCAAAACTGCGCCGAATCCGAAATCGCACCCTGTTACGCATTCTCTGGCGCGAGATTTTCAGCCTTGCCGATCTCGACGAGACACTCGAGCAACTCTCGGAACTGGCGGACTCAATGCTCGATGCAGCGAGTCGCTATGCGACGCGTACGCTCGAGCCGCGTTACGGTCGCGTGCGCGACGATTCCGGGAAAACGGTACCGCTGCTCATCCTGGGGATGGGCAAGCTGGGTGGTCGTGAACTAAACTTTTCATCGGACATCGACCTGATCTTCCTGTTTACCGACAACGGTGAAACGGATGGCGCCCGGACCGTCAGCGCGCAGGAATATTTCGGACGCTTGTCCCGGCTCGTGATCGCGCTGATCGATGAGGTTACCGCTGACGGTTTCGTGTTTCGTATCGATACGAGGTTGAGGCCCTTCGGCGAAAGCGGGCCACCCGTTGTCAGCTTTGCGGCATTGGAGTCCTATCTCTTGCAGCACGGTCGGGATTGGGAACGCTATGCCTACATAAAAGCGCGCGTGGTCGGGCCGGATCCCGGGCCAGACGTGCGTAGCGAGCTCAGCACCAACCTGATCACACCATTCGTCTATCGCCGCTACCTCGACTACGGTGTCTTCGAGTCGCTGCGGGAAATGCACGCGATGATTGCGGCTGAAGTCAAGCGGCGCGAGCTCATGGACAACGTCAAGCTGGGCCCGGGTGGAATTCGGGAAGCCGAGTTCATCGTGCAGTCGTTTCAACTGGTTCGCGGTGGCAGCGAAGCGGCTCTGCAGGGCCGGCAATTTCAGGTTGTACTGCCGAAACTCGTCGGCAGCCGCGGCCTGTCGGCGGACGGCGCGCTGCGTCTGCGGGAGGCATACCGGTTCCTGCGACGCCTGGAGAACTTTATCCAGGCAATTCGTGACCAACAGACTCACGATCTTCCTCGCGATGCGACCGATCAGGCACGTCTGTGCCTGGCCATGGGTTATGCCGACTGGCATGCCTTGCGCGCGGATCTCGAGATGCATCGGAAGGCGATATCGCAGGAATTCGAGAGCGTCGCGTTTCGCGACCAAAGTGACGCTACGCCGTTACGTGAGCAGCTGGCGCGGGCATGGGACGCAAACGCCAATGAAGAGCGATGGTCCGAATTGTTGCTGGCTGAAAATGTAAAAGGGGCAGCCGAAATTGCCGCTATCCTCGTGTCCTTTGCCAACGCTGCGTCGACACAGCAAATCGACTCCATTGCCGCGGATCGGCTGCAACGATTCATGCCGGAACTTATTTTGGATTCGATAGATACCGATGCACCGCTGTTTGCCCTGACGCGCACGCTGAGCGTCGTCGAGCGCATTTTGCGACGCAGCGCCTACCTTGCCTTGCTCAATGAAAATCGTTCAGCAATGACGCGGTTGGTGGATCTTTGCTCGCGCAGCCAGTACATCGCCGATCAGATAGCGCTTTCCCCGGTGTTGCTCGATGAGTTGCTGGACCCGCGTATTTATTCGGCCGTTGTCACGAAGGCCGACCTGTCCGCAGAGCTTCGCCAGCGACTTTCAGCCCTGGCGGCAAGTGACAGTGAAACGCAGATGCATTCGATTGTTCAGTATCAGCGCGCGACGAAGTTTCGAATCGCGGTTGCCGATTTTCACGGCAGCTTGCCGATCATGAAGGTCAGCGATGGCCTGACCTGGCTGGCAGAAACAGTGCTCGATGAGGCCTTGCGCGTCGCCTGGCAGGATCTAACTGCGCGCCATGGCGTACCGTCCTATGTCGTCGATGGCGTTACACATAAAGCGGGGCTGGGTATCGTTGGTTACGGCAAGCTCGGCGGCCTCGAATTATCGTATGGCTCCGATCTCGATATTGTCTTCCTGCACGATTCGCACGGGGAGTCCCGGATGACGGATGGTGACAAGCCCCTGGATAACACGATGTTCTTTGCCCGGCTCGTCAAGCGCCTGGTGCTTTTTTTGACAACGCAGACGGGATCTGGACAGCTTTACGAGATCGATACCCGTTTGCGTCCCGACGGACACAAGGGGTTGCTGGTAACAAGTACCGACGCATTTGAGCGCTACCAGGAAGATAACGCCTGGACGTGGGAACACCAGGCGCTGCTGCGCGCACGAGCGGTTGCGGGCAGCAAGGCCGTGGCAAAGGAGTTCGAACGAATTCGGAGGGATACACTGATTGAACGCGTGAAGCGTGAATCCCTTCGCGACGATGTCATTTCGATGCGCCAGCGCATGCGCAAGGAACTCGACCGCAGTAATGCCGAGCAATTCGATCTCAAAAACGGCGCTGGCGGCATCGGAGATATCGAATTCCTGATTCAGTACCTGGTGCTAAGCCAGGCGAAAGCGCATCCCGATGTCATCGTCTATTCCGACAATATTCGGCAAATTGATGCGCTGACCGAGGCAGGCTGCCTTGAACCGGTCGCGGGCAACAGGCTGCAGGATTGCTACCGCAGCTACCGCCTGCGGCAGCATCACCTGGCACTTGATGATCAATCACCGCTGGCCGCTGGCACGGAATTCCGGGAAGAACGCGAATTCGTTGCCAGCGTCTGGGGCCATTGGCTGGACTGAGCATGGCCGTGGCACGACGCAGCGCCTATAATTCGCTTTCTCTATTTCTTCGAGAAGAGGATGCTCGTGGCAGCCAAAGCAGGAACCGTCGACCAGAACCTGATTCCGGCGAACGCACAACATAATTACGGGGTTCGCCCCAGGGATTTGCCGCTCAGTTGTCCTATGCCGGGCATGTATCTCTGGAACTCCCATCCAAAGGTCTTTCTGCCGATCGAGGCAACGGGCCAGGCCAAGTGCCCGTATTGTGGGGCGCAATACCATTTGACGGACGGCGACGAATAGTCGCTGACGGCCTGGATCGGGCGAGAGAGAATCAACATGCATATAGTTACCGGCGGAGCAGGATTTATTGGCAGCAACCTGGTTCGCGCGCTCATCGATCGCGGTCACGACGATGTCATCGTTGTCGACGATCTGGAAGATGGCCACAAGTTTGTGAACATCGCGGATCAGCCTATTGCCGATTACCTGGACAAAGACGATTTTTTACAGCGGCTTGCCTCGGATAAGGCGTTCTCTGACGGGATTGCAGCTGTTTTTCATGAAGGGGCTTGTTCCGAAACCACCGAGTGGAACGGCCGTTACATGATGAAGAACAACTACTCTTACTCACAAAGCCTGCTACACCACTGCCTGCAACACGGGACGCCGTATATTTACGCATCGTCAGCCGCTGTGTACGGCGGCTCCGCGACGTTCGTCGAAGACCCGCTTTTCGAGAATCCGCTGAACGTCTATGGCTATTCGAAGCTGCAGTTTGACCGCTACGTAAGGCGCGTGGCAGCCAGGCCCGACAGCCAGGTGGTGGGCTTGCGTTACTTCAATGTGTATGGCCCTCGTGAACAGCACAAAGGTTCCATGGCGAGCGTTGCTTTTCATTTCAATAACCAGGTTCGGGAAGACGGCGAAGCACGGCTGTTCTCGGGGACGGACGGATATGGAGATGGCGAGCAATTGCGGGATTTCGTTTATGTTGACGATGTCTGTGACGTCAATCTGTGGTTCCTCGATAATCCCGGCGTCTCTGGCATATTCAATACCGGCACCGGACGGGCGCAGACGTTTAACGATGTCGCCAACGCCGTTATCCAGTGGCACGGAAAGGGCAAGATCCGATACATAGCCTTCCCGGATCACCTGAAAGGTGCTTACCAGAGTTTCACGCAGGCAGATCTGACGCAGTTGCGCGAATGCGGTTGCGACATTGATTTTCGACCCGTCGAAACCGGCGTGAAGGACTACCTGGACCAGCTTTGCCCTCGCTAGCGGCACCGCTCAATGGGCTGTCGGGGGCATGAAACTATCCATCGTCACGGTGAACTACCGCTCCTGGAGTCACCTCGAATCGGCTCTCGTCGCGCTGCAAAAGGACTTTCCTGGCGACTGGGAGGTCATTGCGGTCGACAACGAGTCGGAGCTGGAGTCTTTCTCCGAATTCTCGGCTCGATTTCCGTGGGTGAAATTCATCGCCAACCCGATCAACAGTGGTTTTGGGGCCGGCTGCAATATTGGTGTCGCGGCGGCCACAGGCGAACAGCTGCTTTTCATGAATCCTGACGTAATCGCGTCATGCGAGAGCATCCAGGCACTGATCGATATCAAGAAAAAGCACAACATCGGGATCGTTGCGCCGAAGCAGGTATCGGGTGATGGCAAGCCCCAGAAGGTGTTCGACGATTTCCCTGGTTTGCTGAATCAAAGCAAGACGCTGAAAGCACTACTGCGCGTCCTGATGCCATCCAGGTTTCCGGATCCGCGCGCGGACCACAAGACAATAACGTATTGCGATTGGGTGACCGGCTCGGTCTTGTTGATCGATCGCGCCGACTTCGACGCCGTTGGCGGCTGGGCGGAAGATTACTGGATGTATGTAGAAGATGCCGACCTGTGCCGCAAGGCACACGACAAAGGACTTAGTGTCGCGTACGTTCCCGAAGTCGAAGTTATTCACGCGCATGGAGGATCCAGCCGAATCAATGTCGCCGTGAAGTCGATGACGAAGCTCGAGGTGATAATCTCAAAACACGTTTATACGGCGAGACACACCGCCGGTCTTGAACGTTGGCTCACGCACGCGTTGATCATTCTGCTTCGGCTGCCGATGATGATTATTGCGTCGATCCTGGATTTGCTCACGCTACGCCAGGTTCCGGCACTCCGCGTACGCAGCAGCATGTTCACGGGATTACTACAGTATTATGTCGGCGTGTTGCGAAATGGCTCGTGGCTGAGTCCGAGAGCGATCGCGAATCAGGCGTCGTCTGAATAGTTCTTGCTGATCCAGTCACGATAGCTGCCGTCCATAACGGCGCGCCACCAATTCTCGTTTTCCAGCATCCAGTTCAGCGTTAGCTCGATGCCTGTTTCAAAACTCTGCTGTGGAGCATAGCCGAGTTCACTTGTCGCGAGTTTCGCGTCGATCGCGTAGCGCCAATCGTGTCCCAGGCGATCCTTGACAAAAGTAATCAACGACTCTGTCTTCTGGCCCTTGGCGGCCGGCGCGTCCGGAAACCGGCTCGAGAGCCCTTCATTCCTGGCAAAAATCCTGTCAAGACTCGCGCAGACCTGTTTGACGATATCGATATTTCGCCACTCGTTGTTGCCACCGATATTGTAGGTGGCGCCCAGCCTGCCCTTGCTGATGACCAGGTCAATGCCGCGACAATGATCCTCTACGTACAGCCAGTCCCGAATATTCGTGCCGTCGCCATAGATCGGCAATGGCTGGCCCGTCAGCGCATTAACGATCATGAGCGGAATCAGCTTTTCGGGAAACTGATACGGCCCGTAGTTGTTGGAGCAATTGCTGGTCGTAACCTCCAGTCCGAACGTGTGGTGATACGAGCGAACGAGATGATCCGAAGACGCTTTGCTCGCGGCATAAGGCGAGTTCGGTGCATACGGAGTTTGTTCAGTGAACGCCGGGTCATCTGCTTCCAATGATCCATACACTTCGTCCGTTGAAACGTGGTGAAATCGGTGCGTCGCAGGCGCGTCGTCACTGTCCAGCCACAGTTCGCGCGCCGCCATGAGCAGGTTGTGGGTGCCAATAACATTCGTCTGAATAAATGCGTCCGGTTCGTGAATCGAACGATCGACGTGCGATTCGGCGGCGAAATGAACGATGGTGTCGATCTTCTCCTCATGCATCAGCGTATTGATCAGCGCCCGATCGAGTATGTTCCCGTGTACAAATCGAAAATTCGGCAGATCCTGCACAGGCTCCAGATTCGCCAGGTTGCCGGCGTAAGTAAGGGCGTCCAGGACAATGAGCCGATCGTCCGGGTAACGATTAATCCAATAGTGAACGAAGTTCGCGCCAATGAACCCGGCGCCGCCAGTCACCATCAAGCTACGCATAGACATCCGCATCCTTTAGCGACGTCCCGGCAGCATCCTTGGCGGATAGCACCGGCTGTTCGCTACCCGGTAACGGCCAGTCGATGGCGACGTCCTTGTCATCCCATCGGAGTGTGCGTTCATGTTGCCGCGCATAATAGTCGGTACACCGATAGACGATCTCAGCCGAGTCCCCGGTGACGATAAAACCGTGTGCGAAGCCGGGCGGAATCCAGATGGAGCGCCTGTTGGCTGCAGACAAGGTTTCACCGGCCCATTGGCCAAACGTGGGAGACGATTGCCTCAGATCCACGGCGACATCGAATGCCTCGCCAACGACAACACGAATCAGTTTTCCCTGCGGTTTTTGTACCTGGTAGTGCAGACCCCGGAGCGTTCCCCTGGACGACTTCGTGTGGTTGTCCTGCACGAACCGGGCGTGGATGCCGACCTCATCGAAAAGCCGTTCGTGCCAGGTTTCCATGAAAAACCCGCGACTATCCTCATGAACATCGGGGTCGACAACAACCACGTCGGATATTCGGGTCGGTGTGAATTTCATCGCAGCCTCGGGTCCGTCAGTACTTCAATCAGGTACTCGCCGTAGCCGTTTTTGCCGAGGCGGCTTGCCAGCAATCGGAGCTGGTCGGCATCGATAAAGCCGTTATTGTAAGCGATCTCTTCCGGGCAGCAGATCTTCAATCCCTGGCGCTGCTCGATGATCTGTACGAATTGTGCCGCTTCCAGCAGCGATTCGTGCGTACCGGTATCCAGCCACGCGGCACCCCGACCCATCAATTCAACGTGCAACGAGCCGTCCGCAAGGTACCAACGATTGATGTCGGTGATTTCCAGTTCGCCTCGCGCCGAGGGCTTCAGGTTCTTCGCGATATCGACGACACGAGAGTCATAGAAATACAGCCCGGTCACTGCATAATTCGACTTCGGTTCTGCCGGTTTTTCCTCGATCCCCAGGACTTTTCCGTCCTTGTCGAAGTGCACGACACCATAGCGTTCGGGATCCTTGACATGATAGGCGAAGACGGTTGCACCGGCGGACTCTTGAGCCAACCTTCTGCAATTGTCGCCGCAGTCCATGACCGTAGAAAATATTGTCACCGAGAACCAGCGCGACAGAGTCCTGTCCTATGAAATCCGCACCGATAATGAAAGCCTGCGCCAGGCCGCCCGGCTCGGGCTGAACGGCATACGTGATCGAAATGCCCCACTGACTGCCGTCACCGAGCAGATTTGCAAATGCGCTTTGGTCTTCCGGCGTCGTAATAACCAGCACGTCCCGAATGCCCGCCATCATCAACGTCGACAGCGGATAGTAAATCATCGGCTTGTCATAGATAGGCATGAGCTGTTTGCTGACTGACAGGGTCAGCGGATGAAGCCTCGAGCCGGTGCCGCCCGCGAGAATAATGCCTTTCGTTACTGCGTTACTCACTTGCGTCTCCAGGTCCGATAATCTTAAAGGCGGGTATCGGAATGATGTATTTGCCACCCTTGCCGCTGTATTCTGCGGTGCTCGCGATTATCTCCTTGTCAAAATTCCAGGCGAGGATTACCAGGTAATCGGGCGGATCATTGGCGAGTACGGTTCTGTCGACAATCGGTATGCCGGTCCCCGGCGAGAACCTGCCAATCTTCTCCGGCGTGTCATCGACGATATAGTCAATCGTCGATGAATCGAATTGGCAGGCATTTAGCAGTGTGTTGCCCTTGGCGGAAGCAGCGAAGCCCGCGATCTTCGCACCACCGTTTTTCAAATTCGAAATCTGCGATACGAGATCGTCAATCAATGCCCTGATTTCTTTTTTCCAGTTCTCGTAAACGGCGACATCGTGATATCCATCCGCGGCTTCTTTCGCGATGAACTCGGCCACCGAAGGGCGAACTTCGTGAGCATCTTGCTTACCGATGAACACTCGCACGCTGCCGCCGTGTATGTCCTGCTTTTGCACGTCGAACACTTGCATATCCAGGTCTTCTGCCAGGCGTTTGGTCGGCCGGAGCAGCACGTAGCTCAAATGTTCGAAGTAGATCGTGTCGAACTCGCGGTGCTCGATGAAATCGACGCCATAGGGAAATTCGAGCATCAGTGCGCCGTCGTCATCCAGGCAGTCTTTGGCCGCGGCGACGAAATTTCGCACGTTGTCGACATGCGCGAATACGTTTGTTGCCGTAATCAGTTTCGGCCTGCCATATTCAGAGACAATCTGCCTTGCAACGTCAGCACCCCAGAAGCTGGTGATCGTCGGCACGCCCGCAGCTTCGGCTATTTCCACGAGGTTCTCGGCCGGGTCAACGTTGATCACGCGTACACCCAGCTCATCCTTGAATACCGACAAAAGCGCGCCGTCATTGCCCGCGATATCAACCACCAGGTCGCCCTTCCGCAAACCGAGCGAATCGCGGACTGATCTGGCCATCACGCGGCAATGATCCAGATAGCCGCGACCGATCGACGAGCGATAGGCGTACTTTGAAAACAGTGTCCGCGGGTCAATGACGACCGAAAGTTGCGACAGGGAACAATCGCGGCAATAGAGCACCTGCATCGGATACCGCTGCATGGCTTTCGCTTCAGCGGCCGAGTCAGCGAGATTGTTGGCCAGCGGCATCATGCCGAGGTCCAGGTATTTCACGAGCTTGTCACCACCGCAGATGCGACAGTGGCTGATTTCACGGATGATTCCGCCGCTAGTCATCGAGTGATTCCCACTTCTCGAGATTCAAAGACGTATCGACGGGGGAGTCGAGCGACGAGCCGCTGAGCCTGGCTTTGTTCACGTCTGGATTCCGTTCAACGGCATAGTCGTAAATTGTACGGCGCGGGCCACCAATATTCAGCACGCCTCTGACTGTCCCTGTCGTTGCCTTGAGTATTTTCGGGCGCTATCAGGTCCACATAGTCTTTTGACGACCACTTGTCTGCAAACGCCTCCGGATAATCGAACCGCGATGCGCCAAAACTGGTTCTTATGATCAGGTGATTACGAACGGCCCGGACTGCCGCTTCGCCGGCCAGTTTTGTCCATGCATACAGGTTAGACGGCAATAACTCGTCCGTTTCCGCATAGTTGCCACGATCACCTTTGTAGACATAGTCCGTCGACATATAGACCAGCCGAATCTCAGTACCGAGGCAGGCGCGGGCGATATTGGCCGTGCCTTTGATATTCACGTCGAGCGCTTCGGTCGGATCGGCCTCAATGTCCCTGTTATTCGTGGCCGCCGCCGCATGCAGAATGATGTCCGGCGCAGCATCTGCGACATAGGCCGCAACGGCGGATGCGTCGCGAATATCGAGATCTTTGCGATTCGGCGCCAGCATCTTGGTGCCGAGCTTCAGAATTTCAGTTCCCAGAAGGCCCGAGCCACCCGTCAACAGTATTTGCACCTATAACTCCCTGCTCGTGGGCAATGACTGGCCAGGGAAGAATGGTACAGGCCGAAGATCGCTAATTCGACTGATTTTTCTGCCGGTTTCGGGCATGATTTGCTCCAGACTCACTCCAGTACCGCTAATCCTGTCAGCTCTGACACGTCGGGAATCCCATGAGAAAACTACTTAACAAACTGCTCATCAAGTTCGGGCTTTTGATTACAAAAGCGCCGACATTGCTGTCCGACAAGTCGCTGGAGACGTCGGATGCCTTTCCGGCCGAACTCACGGAGAAGGTTACTGTATACGAGGCAAGCAAAACGCCGGTCAACCCGTTGTTCGACATTTTTTCTGCCGATACGAATGTGCACAAGTGGCATCATTATTTCGACATCTACACAAAACACTTTGGCCAGTATCGTGATCGCCCAGTCAAGATGCTCGAGATCGGCGTTTATCGCGGCGGATCATTGCGTATGTGGAAAGACTATTTTCACCCCGATTCGACCATTGTCGGCATCGACATCGACAAGACCTGTAAAGACCATGAAATTGCGGACCGGAATGTATTTGTAAGGATCGGTAGCCAGGCCGATCCCCGGTTTCTCGCCGAGGTGAACGAGGAATTCGGACCCTTCGATATCATTCTCGACGACGGCAGCCACAAGACCCATCATCAAAATATCAGTTTTGGCGCGCTTTTCCGTTCCGCGTTGAAGGATGGTGGTTGCTACATGGTTGAAGACGTACATACAAACTACTGGCTCAAGCACGTAGACAGTGAAGATACGTTCATCGACCTGTCCAAGCAGATGGTGGACATGCTGCATGAACCGTATTTTGATCGGAAAGAAACGCATTTCCGCCATGGACATCCGGAAGCCGTGAAACAGCTGGAGCTCAGCTACCTGGCCGCCAACCTGGCTGGCATCGCTTTCTATGATTCGATCGTCGTGTTCGACAAGAAGAAGCGGTACCTGCCGAAGTCCGAGTTGCGCTAGCGCTGACGAGATCGACGATGGACAGACCCATTCGCGTACTTTGCATCAACGGCGAAAGTGATCCTGCGGAAACAGGATCGTTTATCGAGATGCATCGCATGGGAATCGACATAACAGTCATCACGTGGCCGGGAACGTTCAATTACGATGCACTTGTTGCGGCCGGGGTTCCGACGATCCCGTATGTTCTCAAGTGGAAATTGAGTCGACCCTGCATCCGCTTTATCCGCGCCGAGCTGAAACGCGGCAAATACGATGTGCTGCACATGCTCGACAAGCGCGCCACGATGAACGGTTTGATGGCGTCGATAGGTATCGACATCAAGCTCGTCGCTTATCGCGGGATTATCGGCAACATCGCTTACTGGAGTCCGCAGTCCTGGCTGTATCTTCTCAATCCGCGACTGGACCGCATTATTTGCGTATGTGAAGCCATTCGACAGAGCCTGCTTGACCTTGGCATGCCCGGGATTCGCATGCGCCGCGACGTTCCGGTCACTATTCACAAGGGCCACAATCCGGAATGGTATGCAGGGCCGCCGGAGGATCTTAACCAGTTCGGCATTCCGGATGACACTTTTGTCGTTGCTTGCACTGCCCGCGGGGTGCCTCGCAAAGGCGTTCCCGTGTTGCTGGAGGCGATCAACAGGCTGCCACCCGGTCTGAATATCCATTTCCTGCTCGCGGGCACCATGATGGACAATGAGCAGTACAAGAAGCTGGCTGCCGGGAATACCTATGCCGAAAATATTCATCTTTTCGGTTTTTTGAAGCGAATGCCATGGATACTGGCCAATTGCGATGTCGCGGTATTGCCGTCGTTGCGCCGCGAAGGGTTGCCACGCGGCATGATCGAGGCAATGATCGGTGGTGCGGTGCCGATTGTCACCGACTCGGGCGGTAGTCCGGAGCTGATCGAAGAGGGTAGATCAGGATTCGTTGTACCGCCAGGTGAGCCAAAACCGATAAGCGACAGGATTCTTGAGCTTTACAACGACAGGGAATTGCACGCACGTATGAGCGCTGCTGCACGGGATCGAATTCGCACCGATTTTACGGTCGAAGAAACGGCGCGAAAGACGATTGAACTATACAGGGAACTCGTTCCGACACTTGCCGACTAGACAGGCAGCTCGTAAAGGGCCTCAAAAAATTTCAACTGCACGCTGCATTGTTGGCGATATATGAGATTCCAGTCATTGCCAACGGGATAGTCCGCCTCTTTGATAGTTTCGTTTTCAAACGGAACGGTGGTCTCCTGCCATTGCTTGAAATAAAAGTATTTGCGCGTGAGGCGTTCGATCTCCGTAAAGTAATACCTGATCTGATCCATGCGCATTTCGTGCAGGGACGAAATATTTACGAACAGGTCAACTGACTTGTCGGGAAGTGATTCGAGCTGATTTGGCGTAAGGAAGACGATGTCTGCACTTTCGAATTCGCTTTTTACCGTGGCGAAATCATCAAATGGTCGGAACTCAAAAATTTTCCGGTTCGGGAAGACGCTGGAAAGGTAGCGTTGCGCAACATAGAGCGCCGGCGGAATATCGACGAGTATATAGCGACAGCCAGGCTGCAGCGTGAGAAAAACATAGGCGGTTCTGCCGTACCCCGGACCGAGTTCGAGTATTGTCCTGACTTCTCGCCGATCAATGTCGGGATGCAGTATTGCCTCGTACTCGAGCAGTGAGTTTGCGAGATCCTGCGAAATAAGGCGGCCTTTGCGCAGGACCTGCGGCGGGTTTCCTTCCTGTGGTTCGCTCACGCGATCAAGCAGTCCCTCTGCATCGTTCTTTTCGACGTAGGCCCAAAGTAGATTCGTGAGCAGGTTGTAATAAATAGTATGACGCCGCTTCATCAGGTCATGGCGCGGAGAAAAAATAGCGTGGATGAATATGACGATCGACCGCCATAGGCCTGCTTCTCGCATCAGAAAGCGAATCTGCTTATTCAGCGGATTGACGATCCACGTGAAGTAGTTGCGGCGCCAGCGTACGCTTGAAGTTGTCGTATTTGCTATCGGCCAGCTGTTGGAGGTTCTTGCGGTTCAGTTCTTCCCAGTATTTTGACGGCAGGATTTCCTCCCGATATTTGGGGAACTCATTGAACATCGCCTCAATTTCGGGATAAAGAGCGAAAGCGGCAGAGGCCGGATCAGTCGTGGAGTCGGGTGGCGGCATTGTTGTTCTTGACTGTTTCACCGTGTGACGCTCGGATTTTGGTGTCGGTGCGAGTATACGTATGTTGACAAAAATGTACGCATAGTTCCGTTATTTCGCAAAAAAATCGTCGATCTTGCGGCTAACATCGTCGATTGTGATCAGGTCCATTGCATCTGCGTGGCGCACGCGCTGTCCCCAGCGGAGTTCATCGACGTCCTTGCCCAGGTATTTGCGAGCGGCGTCGGGGTAACGATTGATGGTCAGGTCGCGCGACAAATAGGGCCCGGTTCGATCCGGGTTGGAGGTCGCGTACAGCCCGATGACGGGCGTACCCGCCGCCGTCGCCATGTGCGCGGGTCCCGAGTCCGGGCAGATCACAAGGTCGGCCGCCTGGATCAAGGCGAGGAACTCTTTCAACGAGGTCTTGCCCATGAGGTTCAGGGCTTGCCCGATTCCGTTTGAAGACAGTGCCGCCCCGTATTGTTGCTCAAGTAACGTGTTGCCGCCCGTCAGCACTACGGTGCAGCGATGCTCCTGCTGAAGATGCCGTATGGTCGCGGCATAGTTGTCGATGCTCCAGTTGCGGTAATTGCGACTGCGCTGACTGCTGCAGGGACTGACGACGACCAGCGGTGTCTCCGCATCGACGAACTGGTGCGCGAATTTTCGGGCGCCGTCCGAAAGCGGAATATCCCAGCGCAGGTCACGAGGTTTGGCACCCGCCGCGGTCGCAAATGACATCATGGCCTCGAGCGCGTGCTCGCCCTCGGCAGGCGGAACCCGCCGGTTCGTGAACAGCCACTGAAAGTCACGCGCGCGTGCTTTATCGAACCCCAGGCGAGTCTTTGCAGGAATCATGCGGCAAAGCAGGTTGGCACGCATCGATGCATGCATGCACAGTGCGAGTTCAAAACGCTTGCCGACAAGCTGTTTCCTGACGTCTTTATACGCTCGAAAGCCTTTGCTCTTATCGAAGATGATAAACTCGATACCGGGAATGTCGGACATGAGCAATGCTTCGGTTTTGCCGATAATCCAGGTGATACGAACGTCGGGCCAGTTATCCTGCAGTCGTCGGATGACGGCAAGGGCATGGCAGGTATCGCCAATTGCCGACAGGCGCAGAATGCAGAGTGATTCCGGCTTCGATTGAACAGCTATTTCAGGCATCATCAAATCAGACAAGTCGACAAGAAAGGGCGGGAAGTTTGACCGAGACCGTCGAGAAAACCGCGACCGGCGCCATCCTATACGATAAGGCCATTATCAACCAGATTTCGGAGGAGCGCTTTACGCCGGGTGGGTGGCCGCACGCCGAAGTACTGACCGGCCCCCTGCGATCGGGCGGCCGTGGCAACACGATGTATGTGGGCAACGTGCCGCGTCAGTTCGTCCTGCGTCATTACCTGCGCGGCGGCCTGATTGGCAAACTTGTTCGCGACCGTTACCTGTTCTCCGGAGCCGACAAGACTCGACCATTCATGGAATGGCGTTTGCTGGACAAGTTGTCTTCGAACAACCTGCGAGTGCCGCGGCCGGCAGCAGCACGCTATCGGCAGAGCGGTACTTTCTATACGGCCGACATTATTACGGTTCGTATTCCGGACGTGGTTGCCCTGTCACAGTATATCGCCGACAACAATCCTGATGAGGCGTTCTGGCAGTCGGTCGGAGAGTCAATCTACGAGTTTCATGAGGCCGGCGTTTATCACGCAGACATGAATGCCTATAACCTGCAGGTCGACCAATCCGGCCTGCTATGGATGCTCGACTTCGACAAGGGATCATTGAGGCCGCGCGGCCCCTGGCAGCAGGCGACGCTGGATCGTCTGCACAGGTCGCTACAAAAGATCGTTGGACTGGACCCGAGACTTAACTTTCGTGCCGCGAACTGGGAGCAATTGCTGGAAGGTTATTTCAGCGCGTCGAGATCGGCATAGTAGTCGGGGTAACCATCGGGCAGGTCCTTGAACTTGCGATGTATCCAGAAGTATTGCTCCGGGCATGACCGGACGTGCTCTTCCAGTAGTTCGATATAACGCTTCGTGTCGGCGACCGGATCGTCGCCTGGAAAATCGTCGAAGGCGGGCAGCAAAATCAGTTCGTAAGTTGAATCTTCGAGTCTGCGCGGAAAAAATGGTATCACGGCCGCATTGCCAAGGCGTGCGAGCGTAGACGTCGCCGTCGTATGCATGGCGGGTATACCGAAAAACGGAATGGCCTCCGAACCCTTGCGGTTGTAACTCTGGTCCGGCGCGTACCAGACCGCACGATTGTTGCGCAGGCTGCGCACCACCTTCTTGATGTCACGTTTCTCGATCGTTGACTCAGCCGAGCGTTCACGGCCCGTACGTTGCAGCTCCGTCATGAATTCGCTGCGGTTCCGACGGAACACGGCGTCGAACGGTGGCATATTCAACGACAATACGCGCCCCATGATTTCCAGCGTTGTGAAATGTGCGCTAAGCAGGATTACGCCGCGCCCCGAATCGAGCGCTTTTTGCACATGCTCGATGCCGTGGAGTTTCGTGATTGACAGCAGGTGCCGGTCACTGGCCCATCGTCCAAGTCCCATTTCGATGAGCGTCATGCCAAGGGCCTTGAAATGTTCGTAGGCGAGTGCGTCACGTTCGCCGGATGAAAGCTCGGGAAAGCACAGCTCGATGTTGCGGCGAACGATGGCGCGGCGTGATCCGCCAAACGCGTGAGCGATTCGGCCAATAACACGGCCCGTTGCGAGTGCCAGCCGATGCGGCAGCAGGCAAATCAGTCGCAGCAGCCCCATACCCAGCCAAACGGGCCAATAGCGCGGCCCCCAGTAACTGGATAGCGGTTTGCGTTCACCCGTCATTGGAAACGCAGTTTACTCGGACATACCGTCTACGTAACCACCGGAGATGGATTTCTGTGCGACGCTGGCTGCCTCAGCTTCCGCAATGACATCGTCTGCCTGAATACCGACATGAAATGCCGCAAACCCGGGCATGACGACCTGGTTTCGCGCCAGCCCGATGATGCGTCCGGAGTACGGCGAAAAGAGCTCGCTGCGTTGATTGCTCATGGGGTCGGTAATCGTTCCCAGCAGGTCGCCCTTGCGGACCGTGCTGCCAAGACTGACGTCGGCAAGCAGAATGCCACCATTGTCCGCCCGCACCCAGGATGACTTGTAGTAAACCGGTTCAGGGTCACCCCAGAAACGTTTCTTCCTGGTCATGCCGAGCGTACTCAACAATGTCTCGATACCCTTGACGCCGTGCTTCACTTCCGTGAGCTCGAGCTGCGACGGACCGCCGGCCTCAACCGTTACCGCAGGAATACCGGCGAGTGTCGCCGCATGTCGCAGCGTGCCGACAGTTGGTTTGCTGTGCAGTACGACCATGGAGCCAAATCCCTGTGTCAGAGTAACGACATCGGGGTTTCTAAGGTCGGCCCGAATTTGTGGCAGGTTGGAGCGCTCAAAGGACCCGGTGTGCAGATCAATCAATGCATCGCAGTGAGCAATGACATCATTGAACAGCGAATACGCGATTCTGGCCGCGGCGCTGCCGTTGGGATTACCCGGGAAGTAGCGATTCAGGTCGCGCCTGTCGGGCAGGTAGCGGGAGCCGCGGCGGAAGCCCTGCACGTTCACGATCGGTACGCCAATTATTGCACCCGAAAGTTTGCTCGGAGCAACCTCGTGCAGCACGCGACGAACCATTTCAATGCCGTTGAGCTCGTCACCGTGCACGGCGGCTGTCAGGCACAGCGTCGGTCCCGGTAGCGCACCATTGACAGCCAGCACGGGCGTTGACACCGGCACACCCTCGAAAAGCTCGGTAGCTGACCAGGACAGGCGATGTGCTGTGCCAGGCATGATTTCCTTGCCAAGCAGTTGCAACGGTGCGGCCTGGTCTTCTTCCACGGTCGTCACCGCGTCGGCGAGCGGCACCAGGTGCTCATGAGCGGGGACGGCCTCAACCAGTTCTTCGGCCTCTGCCGAGGTTTCGCTGGAACGAGAATCGGCATCGACGGTCGTATCCTGCAGGACGTCGGCGCCGTTGTCCGTAGGCTCGATGGCCGCCTCGCCAGCGAATGCGAAAGGGGCGGGCAACAGCAGCATCAGGCAGGCCAGGTATTGGCAAACGCGGGAGCAGGTGTCAGATTGTGGGTTTGATAGGCTCATTATTGTTATAAACGATACCGAAAAGTACCGTCGCTTTCTGTGAACTAATCAAGAGATTACGATTGAAACCTAAAATAGTCCAAAAGACAAGGACTTGCCACCTTCTGTTGCCGCTTATCTTGCTCATGGCCGCCGCCAGCGCCGATGAGACGTTCCCGCAACCGCCGGAGCTACAGCCGGATGTCGACTTCTGGATATCGATTTTCACGCGTTACTCGACGGACGAAGGGGTGTTGCACGACAATCGCAATCTCGCCGTCGTGTATGAGCGCCTCCACATGCCCGCGAGCTCTGTCCCGTCGTGAGCGGCAAAGACGCGTAGAAGCGCGCCGCAGGAAGCTCAAAGCCATATTGCGGGTCCTCGCATCCGGCAAGCGCGACAAGCTGAGTGACGACGAAGCGAGGGTGCTCTCACTGTGGCCGGAGGGCGTCGGCAATGAGACATTCGCGGCGGCCGCAAAGCGCATCCGATATCAGCAAGGTCTCCGCGATCGTTTTCGTGACGGGCTCGTGCGCTCTGGTCGCTGGCGAAGTTTCGTTAACGAACAGTTCACCGCGTTGGGGGTTCCGGTTGAGATTGCGGCGCTGCCGCATGTCGAATCGTCCTACAACCCGGAGGCGCGTTCGCATGTCGGCGCGTCCGGTATCTGGCAGTTTACGCGCAGTACGGGTCGACGATTCATGCGCGTCGATCATGTCGTGGATGAGCGTAATGATCCGTTTGCCGCCACCCGCGCCGCTGGCCGCTTGATGGCCTATAACTATTCGATTACCGGCAATTGGCCGATGGCGATTACGGCCTATAACCACGGCCTCGCTGGTGTTCGGCGGGGCATGAAGAAATACGGCGACACGGCCTATGTCGAGATACTGCGAAATTACGATGGCCGCACTTTCGGCTTCGCGTCACGAAACTTCTACGTTGCGTTTCTTGCAGCCAAGGAGATCGATCAAAACGTCGAGAAGTATTTTCCCGGGCTCGTTGTTGAAAAGCCTGTGGATTATTCGACGGCAAGACTGCCGGCATTCGCTTCGGTGCCGGGTTTGACCCGGGCGCTCGGCACGACGCCCGGCAATCTTGCGAAACACAATCCGTCGCTGCAGGCGACTGTGTGGCAGGGAAGCAAGTACCTGCCCAAGGGATACGAGTTGCGCATGCCTGTCGAAGAGCTGAGCCAACCGCTTGCGAGCGCCCTGGCGCAACTGCCACCGGAAAGCGTATTTGCGAAGCAGCTGCCAGACATGTTCCACAGGGTAGCCCGTGGCGATACGCTGTCGCAGATCGCCGAGGCCTATGACACGCGCGTGTCGACGCTGGTTGCGTTGAACGGCCTGAACAGCAAACATCGTATTCGTATCGGGCAAAACCTGCGTCTGCCTGCGGCGGGCCCGGCGCCTGTTGCAGCAGCGTCCTCGCAAGCATCCGTTGCTGCGGCGGCTGTCATTTCTAATGCTGCGACCGAGCCTGAGCAAATAGCGGTTGCGGAAATAACGCCGGGAACGATGGCCGACGAACTGGCAACCGTGTCGCCGGAGGCGATTCAGACTGACCTCTTATCCGACCCGAGTGACTACAGCGTGGCCGGTGACGGCAGCATCGAGGTTCAGCCGCTGGAAACACTGGGCCACTTTGGCGACTGGCTGGAAATCAAGACGCAAAGGCTCCGGGACATCAACTCGCTTTCATTCGGGACACCCGTCGAGGTCGGTCAGCGCATAAAGCTGGATCTCAATACCGTTGATGCCAAATCCTTCGAAGAACGACGCATTGCTTATCACCGTGTGCAGCAGGACAGCTTTTTCCGACGTCATACCATTAGCGGCGTTACCGAACATACGATTCGTGAAGGAGACTCGATCTGGATACTCGCGCTTCGAAAATATGACGTGCCGGTATGGTTGTTCCGCCAGTACAACCCGGGCCTGGACCTGCACAAGATCCGGCCCGGAACGACAGTGCAATTCCCGATACTGAACAAGGTCGAGCGCGATCAATGAATGATCGTGCCAGGCGCATCATTATAAGACTGTTGCCAGTCCTGCTCGTAATCATCGCAGCAGCTTGCTGGTTCGCCGTTGTAGAGGAGGGCGGCCCGTACCTGGTACGCAACCTGGTTCCCCTGCTCGTACTACTGTCGCTGACCGTGTTGACATTGTATCGAGGTGGCGGCAAGTGGTCAGGCGCCGGCATGCGCATGCCCATAGGTACGCTGGGTTTCGCGGTTCCCGCGCTGGGTCTGTCTCTGTACCTGCATTTCGCCTATTCGGTAAACTTGAACGACATGTTCAGCGAGTCGCAATTCCCGGACCGAGTGTTTCGTTACCTTCCGCTTTATACACTGGTCGCAGGTGGCATAGGATTTGCCATCGGGTGGATCGTGGGCCGGAACGTGTAATGTGATGCGAGACGTTTTCCGCGGCAACGAGGTTTGCTAGGCTTGGATATGAATGAATCCGGTATTCGCAGTCATGACTAAGAACCGCCCCTTACAAATGCTGTACGGCCAGATTGGCTTAATCCTGCTTGTCCTCATGACACCCGCTGTCATGCAGGCAGCCGAATTTCCTGTTGCCGACAGGGTCGTGATTGAGAAAGCTGTGCGCAAGCTGCACCTCATGCAAAACGGCAAGGCCTTTCGTACGTTCAAGATCGCCCTTGGAATAAGGCCGGTAGGCGACAAGAAAAAGGAGGGCGATTTCAAGACGCCCGAAGGCAGGTATTACCTGGATAGCCGCAATCAACACAGTGATTTTTTCCTGGCAATTCATATTTCGTATCCCAACCCGGGCGATTTGCGCGAGGCGAGTCAAACTGGTAACGACCCCGGTGGCGCGATTATGATTCACGGCCAGCCCAACGTGCCCACACGGTCCGAGGCGTACTACCGCACGCAAGACTGGACTAACGGCTGTATTGCGGTCTCCAACTCCGACATGATCGATATCTGGCTCATGACCGGTGAGAACACACCGATTGAAATTCGCCCATAACGAATACCAGAACCTGTCATGAAGAAAGTTGTTGATCTCATCGACGCCGAGGTGTGGCCCGAGGGCAGCCTCGAAGTTCTCTCCCAGTTCGAAGTCGACCAGCTGAAAAATGACGGCGCTGGCGGGCTGTATCCGATGCTACGTCGCTGCATGCTTGCCGTTCTGCACGCAGACAGCAAGATCGACGATACCCGCGAGTTGCTGGAAGCCTACAAGGATTTCGAAGTCGGCTTCATTCAGCAGGATCGGGGCCTCAAGGTGTCCCTGACAAACGCGCCAGCAGAGGCGTTTGTGGACGGCAAGATGATTCGGGGCACACGCGAACTGCTGTTCGCTGTGCTTCGCGACATCGTTTTCATCCGCAACGACATTATCGAAAGCGGTCGATTCGCCCTGGATGAGTCGGATGGCATCACGAATGCCGTATTTCACATTGTCCGCAACGCACGCATGTTGAGACTACCGGCCGAAGTAAATCTCGCGGTGTGCTGGGGCGGTCATGCGATCAGCCGTGGCGAGTACGACTACTCGAAGCTCGTGGGCTATGAACTGGGTCTGCGCGCAATGAATGTTTGCACGGGCTGTGGTCCGGGCGCGATGAAGGGCCCGATGAAAGGTGCGACGATTGCCCATGCCAAACAGAGGATTAGAGGCGGGCGATACGTTGGCATAACCGAGCCCGGAATTATTGCGGCCGAATCGCCAAACCCGATCGTCAATTCACTCGTCATAATGCCGGACATGGAGAAGCGCCTTGAGGCTTTTGTTCGGCTGGGGCACGGCATTATTGTGTTTCCTGGCGGAGTGGGTACGGCGGAGGAAATCCTCTACCTGTTGGGCGTATTGCTACACCCAGACAACCAGAGGCAACCCATGCCGTTGATCATGACCGGACCGGCATCCTCGGAGTCCTATTTCCGAAAGATTGATGAGTTTGTCCTGGCGACGCTCGGAGAAGAGGCCCGAAGTCGCTACCAGATCATCATCGACGATCCTCGCGAGGTCGCACGTCAAATGAGTGCGCGCCTGACAGACGTACTCAATTTTCGAACGAAGCATGGCGACGCGTACTTTTTCAACTGGCGCCTGCGGGTCGACAGGGAATTTCAGAGACCATTTGTTGCAACTCACGAAACAATGCGAGGCCTCGATATCAGCGAGGATCTTCCGAGCCACGTACTTGCCGCGAATCTGCGACGCGTGTTTTCCGGCATCGTGTCCGGCAACGTGCGTGAAGATACGGCTGAACTTATCGAACGTGATGGACCCTTCGAGATCAAGGGATCGCAGCGCATGATGAAACTGCTCGACACGTTGCTGACGGGTTTCGTTGCTGATCAACGCATGAAGATTTCGACAGGGGCATACCGTCCCTGCTACGTGATTAAGTAAAACCAAGAACTAAGTATATGAATTAAAAGACAAAAAAGGATTTTGCACTGTGATGCAGTTCCTGTGATTTGAGTGGCTCGAGACATAGTATTTAGTCAAAGGACTGACCGAGCAAACTCAATGCCAGACAGCAAGAACATGAGATGGGTCGACAGCTTTGGCAAGGATGCCGAGCCGGATTCAAAACCAGACGCGACGACGGTGGAGCATGTTGAGCCAGCCGCGAATGACGCCGATGGCTGGAAACAGTATCGCCGATGGATATCGAAAGCACCGGCACCCCGCGGGCGACGTGTGGGTATCGATCCGGCGCTGTACACGTGGAAAGGCTATCGCGATTGGTCGGACCAGGTAAAACGCAACTGGATTAAAGAACCCGACAACGACTAGATGTTTCGATTTGACATATGCAAAACGCCGGCTTAATGCCGGCGTTTTGCATTGGCTCCGGGCGAATCGATATCGCGAACTCAAGGTGTGATTCCGTTCCGCCGAAAAAGGGGAACTGCGTCTTGTTTCCAGACTATTTTTTAGTGGAATCAAAAGTTCTGGAACAAGCTGTGATCTGTCTCACGGCCATTGGGTTTTGGCGTCCCTATAGTCAACCTTACCGATTGACCAACGTTGTCTTCAGAGTATGTCAAACAACTGCAAAAAATCTGAATCTGCTGTCGATGCCCTAAAGAGCGAGTCCGCGCGTCAGCGCTGGGAAATGTTCCACCGCGCCATCGCCCATGCCAAGGAATACAACAACGCATCGGTGGCCGAAGCGGAAACGCACGGCGGTGACGCGACCAGCGCCGGCCCGCTGTTGTCGATCGTACGATAGACGCTTCTTTATGGAACGGTTGCTTCAGTACATGGACGATATCGATGACCTCATCGGTGCGTTTGGTCTCCTCTATGAACGACTTCGCAGAATCCTCCTGACGATCCTGACACTGCTCGTTTTCGTAATATCAATAGGCTCCGGCCTCCTGCTTGCTGCCTGGCATCCGCCCATCGCATTGGCAACCTGCCTGCTTCTTTTCGTCGCGCTCCTGTACCGCGCGGTCACCGCGCCTTCCAGCGATCCGCTACGGTCGATCTGAGATTCGCTGAATAGGCCCAGGTCCGAGGCTTGAATTCACCGGAATAGTCCCCATCGTCTCTGACTTCGATCAGGAGGTATTCGGCGTGGCGGATAGTTCAAAACCAGAAACACTGGGATTTCAGACAGAGGTACGTCAGCTCCTCAAGCTGATGATCCATTCCCTGTACAGCAACAAGGAAATTTTTCTTCGTGAATTGATTTCCAATGCCTCTGACGCGGCGGATAAACTGCGCTTCGAGTCACTGGCAAATCCGGATTTGCTGGGAGGCGAGACGGACCTGTCGATTCGAATCGAGGTAGACAAGGACAAGCAGCAGCTGTCGATCATCGACAACGGCATCGGCATGTCTCGCGACGAAGTCGTCGACAATCTCGGCACCATTGCCCGATCCGGGACCGCCGAATTTCTTGAGCAGATGACCGGTGACAAGAAGCACGATGCGCAGCTAATTGGCCAGTTCGGTGTTGGATTCTATTCGAGCTTTATCGTTGCCGATAAGGTCACGGTCGAGACTCACCGCGCCGGCCTGTCGGCCAATGAGGCCGTGAGGTGGGAATCTGATGGTCAGGGCGAGTTCTCTATCGAAAATATCGAGCGGGCCGACCGCGGTACCAGGGTGACGCTGCATCTCAAGGACGACCAGAAAGAGTTCGCCGAGTCGCTTCGCGTCGAGACACTAATCCGGAAATATTCGGATCACATCGGCTTCCCGGTTTCGCTGCTCGTAGTCGGTGCGGATGACAAGGAGCCCCGGATCGTCAACTCGGCGACCGCGCTTTGGACCCGCCCGCGCACTGATATCAGTGATGATGACTACAAGGAATTCTACAAATACCTCACGCATGATTTTGCTGACCCGCTGGCCTGGAGTCATAACCGTGTGGAAGGCAAGAGAGAGTATACGAGCCTGCTTTATATCCCGACGGCAGCACCGTTCGACCTGTGGAATCGCGAAGCGCCAAGGGGGCTGAAACTTTACGTCCAGCGTGTATTCATCATGGACGATGCGGAACAATTCCTGCCGCTGTACCTGCGATTTGTCAAAGGCGTTGTGGATTCATCCGACCTTCCGCTCAACGTTTCGCGCGAGCTGCTGCAGCAAAACCCGGAACTAACCGCGATGCGTGGCGCGCTGACACGCCGCGTGCTGGGCATGTTGGAAAAAATGGCATCCAGCGATACGGACGACTACCAGGTCGTCTGGCGCGAGTTCGGACAGGTCCTGAAAGAAGGCCTGGTTGAAGACCCCGCAAACAAGGACAAGCTTGCCCGGCTGCTGCGTTTCGCGTCGACCCACAACGATAGCGACGTACAGGATCAGTCGCTCGAGGACTACATCGGGCGGGCTGGCCCGGAACAGGACAAGATCTACTTCATCCTTGCTGAGAACCATGCGACGGCTGTCGCCAGCCCGCACCTGGAGCAGTTGAGAAAGCGCGGTATCGAGGTGCTACTGCTGACCGATCGTATCGATCCGTGGCTCGTCGATGGCCTGGCCGAGTTTGAGGGCAAGGCGCTCGTGGATGTCGCGCGATCGGCGCTGGACCTGCCCGAAAGTGTCGATGCCGCAACCCAGGACGAGATCAACGAGCAACACAAGTCGCTTCTGGAAAAGATAAAGAAAGTCCTCGGCGATCGGGTTGAATCCGTCAATGTGAGCCGCCGCCTGGTCGATTCCCCCGCCTGTGTTGTAGCTGCGGATGACGATCTCAATCCGCAGCTGCGGCGTATGCTCGAAGCCAGCGGACAAGCGATTCCGGAATCCCGGCCGATCCTGGAGATCAATGTGGAACATCCGCTTGT
Organism: uncultured Gammaproteobacteria bacterium; assembly: GCA_963841165.1. Classification (GTDB taxonomy): domain Bacteria; phylum Pseudomonadota; class Gammaproteobacteria; order Steroidobacterales; family Woeseiaceae; genus UBA1847. Next base: position 156,096 of record CAWJCA010000049.1, read on the forward strand.
CAGTCGTTTGTCCAGCGAGGCCGATGATGCGGTTTTCGACGATCTTTCGAACATCGTCATGGACCACGCGTTGCTCGCTGAAGGCACGCAACTGGATAATCCCGCAGAATACGTACAGCGTATGAATAAACTGTTACTTGATTTTAATTCGGGAGCGACCAGTGAGTAGTGATAGCAGCAACAAAAGCCTGCGCGGCAGACTTAGTGACGAGCAGTACCAGGTGACTCAGAAAGCGGCGACCGAACGTCCATTCACGGGCAAGTACGTTGACCACAAAGGGGATGGCGACTATCACTGTGTTTGTTGCCATGCGCCCTTATTCCGTTCGGATCACAAGTACGATTCCGGTTCTGGCTGGCCGAGTTTCTGGTTGCCGCTCGCGGGCGACGCGGTGCGCACCAATACCGATGTATCGCATGGTATGGCGCGTGTCGAAGTGGTCTGCGCCAATTGCGACGCGCATCTTGGCCATGTGTTCGAGGATGGTCCGGAGCCATCGGGCCTGAGATACTGCATCAATTCGGCATCGCTGAATTTCAAGGAATCAAACAAATGAAACTGAACACGCTGCCGGCCACATTTGTTGCCGCCGCGATGCTGGCTGCCTGCGGTCAGGCAAAGCAAGACGCGGCAGAGCCTGTTGTTTGTCCGGAGGCCGGCGAAAGCGGCATCATCCAGATTGCACCGGGCCTGACGGGCAAAATCACGAACAAGGGGTACGGCCGTGCCGCGGTCGCCGGTGATTATGCAGACGTTCACACCACGCTCTGGTTGCACGACGACGATGCGCCTGGCGGCAGAGGTACCGAGATTTGGACCTCGGGCGGTGTTGAGCCTTTCCAGTTCATGCTCGATTCCGGGCAGGTCATCAAAGGCTGGGACCTGGGCGTCGCCTGCATGCAGGTTGGTGAGACCCGTGAACTCAAGATTGCTTCCGAGCTTGGCTATGGCGCGCGTGGCAAACCGCCTGTGCCACCGAACGCGACGTTGCTATTCGAGATTGAGCTCGTGAAACTGACCGATTCGAACAGGCCGGCCGCGGAATAGACGTCCCTGGGTTTGCTCGGCGTCGACGCTATCGTGCAATACGATGCTAATACGCCGGTTCAGGCTGCGACCATAACGCGTTGCGTTATCCGCTATCGGTGCCGATGACCCTGCGCCGATGATCATCAGGCGTTCCCGGGCAATGCCCCGTGCCGCGATGTAGTTGGCGACGGCACTTGCGCGGGCGAGGCTCAAGCGTTGATTCCAGTTTTCATGTCCGGATGAATCCGTGTGGCCCGTGATCGAAATCGTGGAATCGCGACAGGCATTCGCGAGCGAGATAGTCCGGTCGAGCGCCGCGTAAGCTCCGCTTCGAAGACCGGTGCCTGATTCCTCGAAGCTAACCGTACCTGGTTGGTGCGCGGCAAATGCTCGCGCGCACAGATCGGCAACTCGGATTGCCGAGTCCGGGGTGACCACATCGACGTCAAGATCGACCGGTCCCTGCAATGCTGCGCGCAATACCTGGAATTCTCCAGGCCACTTGTCAGTACCTACGCCACGAATGCTCAACGCCTGATTGGTCAGAAGTGCGCTCGATGACTGCATTGCGGATAGTGCCTCAAGTACCGACATGGTTGTGGCTGTCCATCGTCTCGGCGCCACGCCAAGCGGCCTGAAATCCGTAATTTTCTCGAATTCCGGAAAAGACCGCTTCGCTGCCTGGAGCAGTTTATTCTCGTGCTCCGAAGATGCGGTGTGACCGGCGAGATAAAGGGTTCCGCGGCGAACCGAGATCTCGAAATGCGGCGGTTCCAGCGCAGAATACTCCGCGACAGCCGGAAGGTGGTTCGTGAAGCCGCTACTGACAGCAAATGAAGCGAGGGTTCCGCACAGCAGGGCTGCATATACTGTAACGATTCGAAAGTTGTGCAACATGCGCTAGACGTTACTGTTGCGGTCACTAAGTTCACGCGCCTGACCGATCCAGTTTTCGCGATATATGCGGCTGTGGAAGCCCTTGAGTCGCTGGGCAACCCGATCGATATCGTACTCGCTCATGTCAGCTATTTGCTGAAAGCGGAAAATCCCCATTTCGTTAAGCGTTTTTTCGATCGCGGGCCCGACTCCCTTGATTTGCTTCAGGTTGTCGCGAAGTGTCCTGGGATGATCATCGTCGGGCTTCTCTGCCGATCGGGATTGGCCGTTGACCTCCCTGTCACTGGGGTCGTTTGACGCGTCGCGACCATCGGTGAGTATTTCCGGATGCCGGACCGGCTCGATGCGTGTCTGATTATCAACAGAGTCGTTTTCCAGTTCCTCGATTCGGATACGGGCGCGCGCGAGATCGGCTTCGAGTTGTTCGGCCTCCTCGTTTCGTACCTTGTATCGCTCGATCAAGGGCGGCAGCCGATTCTGCCAGTTCTCCAGCTCACGGCTAAGCTGGAATATTTTCTCGTCTTTTTGCGCGACCGCGTTCCTGCTGTCGCCATGAGTTGCAAACTCAGTTTGCAGCTGATCGCGTTGCGACACGACAGTTTCGAGATTGCTGCGAATATCCTTGATCTCGCGCTGCAACTCGTCGCGCCGCGCGGAGGCCTTTTGCGCTGCTGCTGACAGTTTCTTTGCGCGGTTCTTGGCGTCCCGGTTTGAGGCCTGGAACTGGCTAATCTGGTCCATCAAGCCCTTGCTTTGTTTTAGCAGGCGTTGATGCTCTGTCCTTTGCGCTTCTACTTGTTCCTGCCAGCCTGCATTGATCGCCGCCTTTTCCTGCAAGGATCGTTTGCCGCGCACCGCCCACCCGATGATCACCCCGATCACTGCGGTCAGTGCGAGCAGGGCAATGTCTATGACGGTGATTTCAGGCATGCATGCAAATCCCTGGTGTCGCTTACGACGCGAGTCGTAGCTTGTCCATCTCCTCGAGAACGTCACGAATCTGCGAGACTGCCCAGTCGATCTCGGCTTTGCCGATGATGAGCGGCGGCGCGAGTCGCACAACAGTCTGATGAGTTTCCTTGCTCAGGAGACCACGTTTCATAAGCGCCTCGCAAACCGAGCGTGCGCTCGCGTATGACGGATCGATTTCGACGCCGACAAAGAGGCCCTTGCCCCGTACCTCGCGTATTAGCGGGCTGTTGATCATGCGGAGTTGAGCGAGGAGATAATCGCCCATCCTCGCGCTGTTTCCGGGCAGATCTTCGTCGACAATGATATTCAACGCCTCGAGCCCGACGGCGGCACCGAGGGGGTTGCCGCCAAAAGTGCTGCCATGATCGCCCGGCGTGAAAACCTCCATGACATCGCGGCGCGCCAGGAACATCGATACCGGCAGGATACCGCCGCCCAGTGCTTTGCCGAGAATCAGTCCATCGGGCTTGATATTGTCGTGGTCGCAGGCCAGGAATTTCCCGGTACGACCGAGTCCGGTTTGAATTTCATCAGCGATGAACAGCACGTTTTTTTCACGGCACAGTGCTGCGGCAGCCTTGAGGTATCCCGGAGGCGGCATGACAATGCCACCCTCGCCCTGGATCGGTTCGACAATAAACGCGGCGGTATTCTCGTTAATTGCGGCTCGCAGCGCATCGATGTCGCCGTATTCGACGTTGAAAAAACCCGCCGGAAACGGACCGAATCCGTGCTGGTACTGAGGCTCATCAGACATGGCGACGGCGGCGATCGTACGGCCATGGAAATTGCCGTCGCAGCCGATGATCTCAGCCTTGTTATCAGCCACGCCTTTGACTGTATAAGCCCATTTCCGTGCCGCCTTGATCGCCGTTTCGACGGCTTCGGCACCCGTGTTCATCGGCAGCGCCATATCCTGCCCGGTCAGCTGGCACGCGCGTGCAAGGAATGGTCCCAGTGTGTCCGAGTAGAATGCTCGCGATACAATCGTCAGGCGTGCGACCTGTTCCTGGACCAGGCGCACGAGCCGGGGATTCGCATGCCCGTGGCTGACGGCCGAATACGCACTCATCATGTCGAGGTATTTCTTGCCGGCGTCGTCCCAGACAAATACGCCTTCACCGCGCGTAAGAACAACGGGCAGCGGATGGTAGTTGTGTGCGCAATATTTGGATTCGAGCGCCATACTGGAACTCATAACATCACCTTTCTTGTTTTTCCGGCCCTTTTTACAATGACCAGTATTGCATAAGGTCATAATTTTACAGTAATAACCACGGATCAAGCCAGCCGCCCGCGGGTTACAACGGAGAAGTTAATGGCGAAAGCGCCGGAATCAGAGAAATTGTTCATCGACGGCCCGGCCGGACGGCTCGAGGCCGTCTTCGAATTACCGTCAGGAGCCGACCTCGCCGGCGCCGTCGTTGTTTGTCATCCGCACCCGCAACATGGTGGCACGATGCACAATAAGGTCGTCCATACACTGGCCCGTGCATTCCTTCGCATGGGGTTCGCCGTGCTGCGATTTAACTTTCGCGGCACCGAGAAAAGTGAAGGCCATTTCGACGAGGGCGTCGGCGAACTGGATGATGCGTTGGCTGCAATCGCCTGGATGCGCGCGAAGCAACCCGACAGTTTATTGTGGCTCACAGGGTTCTCCTTTGGCGCGGCTATTGCGGTGCGTGCCGCGACTCAAATTGAGGTTGATGGACTCATCAGCGTCGCGCCGGCCGTCTCCCGTTTTGCGTCGGGTCTCGCGACACAACCGCAATGCCCATGGCTCATCGTGCAAGGCGACGAAGACGAGCTGGTCGGAGTCGATGAGACTATTGACTGGGTAAACAGTTTGCAGCCCGGACCGGAATTGCTGATCCTGCCTGGTGCCGAACATTTTTTTCACGGTCGCCTGATCGACTTGCGACAGGCCGTTATGGATTTTGTGAGCGCGGCGCGCGACCGGAGTCGCAGACATAAAAAAAGCCGGGGCAAGCCCCGGCTTTCTTTATTCAGAGAAAATCTGAAATTCAGACCATGTCTTTCAGGCCTTTGAGGGCAGAAACCTTGACGACTTTCGTCGCAGGCTTGGCTTTGAACATCATCTCTTCGCCCGTGAACGGGTTCGTACCCTTGCGTGCTGCGCGAGCCGGTTTCTTTACAACGCGCATCTTCAAGAGGCCAGGTACCGTAAACATACCCGGGGCACCGCGACCGCCAAGGTTCTTTTTGATCTGACCGTTAAGCGATTCGAAAACGGCGGCAACGTCTTTGCGTGCCAGACCGGTGTCGTCAACGATCTTCGCGTAGATTTCGGACTTGGTAGGTGGCTTGTTGGTATTTGTGGCCATGAAAAACTGACTCCTAGAAATAGAAAAACGAGCTGATGCTCGTGGTAAAACGGGCTAGGCCCGCATCAAAGGCAGCGGGACGATAACACATGTTTTACAGGTTCGTAAGCCGCAAAACGGGTTTTTTGCGGGTTTTTTTAGTCGGTATAGAACTGTCGCTTGAATCGGACGTTTGACGGCTGTTCCTCTCCGTCCGGAATGACGCTGATATCGAAGACCAGCGTTTCGCGATTTGCGACCGCGGTTTCGCCAATGTAATAGATCGCTTCCTGTTCATTGATCTGCCGCATTGAAACGTTCTTGAGTTGGCCAGTCAGGTTGACGGTTTTAACCGTGACGACAGCGGTAACCGGGACTTTGTCCGCCTTTCGGATGACCGAGATATTGAGCATCGCCCGGTTCTTGCTACGAAGAATGTTATAGGCCTTTGCTATTTCAGGAGGTAATTCGTCAGTGGACTGGGCGCTGAAGTGAATGACGTGAGCGCCAATATCTGCAGACGTTGCGCCAGCCGGCTGTGCGTCCGGCACATCGGCCGAGTCGCCGGGTCCGCCACAGGCCGCCATCAGCGCGAGCAATGACAAAGAGATCAGCGTTCTGGTAATCGTCATGAAACTTGCCCCCTTTTCCCCTCACTATAGACTATTCATGGTCCGTCGCGCACTTAGATCCCCAAGGGTCTGAGTCCATTGACGACGATGGTTGCTGCGAGCAGTAGGATGATCGCAAATATCGGTGAGATATCGAAGCCGCCCATGGGTGGAATCAGTCGCCGGAACGGTCGCAGCACGGGTTCGGTCAGCGTCGCGATGATCGCTGTCGCGGGGTTGTAGCCGCCCTGTGATATCCAGCTCAGAATAATGCGAATAAAGATCGCATAAACAAACAGGTTGATTGACAGCACGATCAATTTAACGAGTGCTGTCAGGGCAATCGCTGCAATACCCGCCGTTTGTCCCATGATCAGCAGCAGCAGCAGCACAGTCAGGTACTGGATAACAAAGGCGACCAGCACGGTTGCCGTGTCCAGCCGCCCGAACGAGGGCACGATGCGGCGAACCGGAACAACGAGCGGTGACGTGAAGCGCAGGATTCCTTGTGCAAGTGGATTACGAAAGTCGGCCCGAAGCCATGGCATCCAGAAGCGCAGCAACAGCACAAGCAAATACAGGCTTGTAATGGCGTTAACGACAAATACGATGGCAGATGAAATATTGGATGGCATGTTTCAGTCCTGACCGGCCGCATGCGCCTGGTCGGCGAGCTCGACGGCGCGGTCGCGGGCGGCGACAACAGCGGCGCTGAAGATATCGCGAAAGTCGGTGGTCTCGAGGTAGTCGAATGCGGCAGCAGTCGTGCCACCCGGAGAGCGCACTCGGGCGATCAACGAGTCCATGGTCTCGCCGGATTGTTCGGCCATCTCCCCGGCGCCGCGCGCCGTTTCCAGGACCAATGCCAGCGCCGCGTCGTAGTCGAGGCCAAGGTCAACTGCCACCCGCACCAGCATGTCTACGAGCAGGTAAAAATAGGCAGGTCCGGTGCCCGAGACAGCCGTGACGGTGTCGATGTCTTCTTCGCTGGAAACCGGTATTACGGGGCCTGTCGTTGCGATGATGTTGGTGGCGGCTCGCAGCTGCAGCTCCGTCGTCTTGTCGTTGGCGAACATGCCGGAAATGCCGAGGCGCAACAGCGCGGCCTGGTTGGGCATGACGCGCACGACCGCGAGGTTGCCACCGAGCCAGGCATCGATGTCGCTGCTGCGAACGCCGGCCGCAATCGAAATAACCAGCGGCCGGGTCGTCTGCACGATGTGCGCGAGCGGCTTGCAAACGTCACCCAGGATCTGCGGCTTGACGGCAAAGACGACGCATTCGGCCTCTGCGACAGACGTGGCGTTGTCCGCGCGAACGACGGCGCCCGGCAGTTCTTCAACAAGTGTCTTGCGGTGCTCGGCCAGCGGCTCGCAGATCAGGATATGGCTCGGCTCGTAACCCGCGGCGAGCATCCCGCCGGCGAGCGCTCGTGCCATGTTGCCGCCGCCCACAAAGGCTACTTTTCCGTAATCCATCGTTCTCCCTGCGCTTAAGTTCGTTCGCCAAATATCGCGGTGCCGATGCGTACGATGGTCGCACCTTCGAATATCGCGGCGCGATAGTCGTCCACATGCCCATCGACAGCGTGTCTGTATCGATCCCCATGTCCCGGAGTGTACAGGCCAGTTGGCGCAGTCTTGCGAACGGCCGCCGCTGGTCTTCAAATGCCTGCCTGATCATCGGAAGGCACATCAGGCCGCGCAGCCGAATGTTCGGTAATTCCATGCAGGCTGCCGCAAGCTCGGGCAACTCGTCAATGCTGACGCCGGATTTGCCGGGCTCGTCGTCGATATTCACCTGCAGACACACATTCAGCGGCAGGCAGCGCTGCCGGGCGCTGCTGGCTCAGACGCTTTGCGACCTTGAGTTTGTCGATACTGTGCACCCAGTCAAAGTTTTCAGCCACGGCACGTGTTTTATTACTCTGCAGGTGTCCGATGAAATGCCAGGTAAGGCCGGATTCCGCCGTAGCGAGGATCTTGTCGACGCCTTCCTGAACAGTATTTTCGCCAAAATCCCGCTGGCCCAGCGAGGCCGCCGCGAGAATCTTGTCCAGGGGCTGTTTCTTGGTCACGGCGAGCAATTTGACGGTCTCCGGGTCACGTTCGGCCTCAACAGCCGAAATCGCCAGCAAATCGCGGATTTTTCGCAAGTTTTCCGTGACTCTAATCACGTTTTAGTCCGGGTGCTTCGCTATACTAGGCTTCGAAATGTTCCGGGTTATGGTAAGTCCGGAACCCACAAATGAGGGAGAAATATGGCTGTTGATGTTGCCCAGCTATTGTCGTTCGCGGTAAAGAACAACGCCTCTGACCTGCACCTGTCAGCCGGCGTGCCACCCATGATTCGAGTTGATGGCGACATCAAGCGTGTCAACATGCCTGCGCTCACTCACAAGGATGTCAATAGCATGGTGTACGACATCATGAATGACAAGCAGCGCAAGGACTACGAGGAATTTCTCGAGACCGACTTTTCTTTCGAAATCCCGAAACTCGCACGTTTCCGGGTCAACGCCTTTAACCAGAACCGCGGCTCGGCTGCCGTGTTTCGTACCATTCCCTCCGAGATCCTGACACTCGAAGATCTGGGCGCGCCGCCGATCTTCAAGGATGTATCGATGCACCCGCGCGGTATCGTGCTCGTAACCGGCCCGACGGGATCCGGCAAGTCAACGACGCTCGCGGCAATGGTTGACTACATTAACGACAACAAACCCGACCACATTCTGACGATTGAGGATCCGATCGAGTTTGTGCACGAATCGAAGAAGTCGCTCATCAACCAGCGTGAGGTTCACCGCGACACGCTGGGCTTCAACGAGGCGCTGCGCTCCGCATTACGCGAGGATCCCGATGTTGTACTGGTCGGCGAGCTTCGTGATCTCGAAACTATTCGCCTGGCCCTGACGGCCGCCGAAACGGGCCACCTCGTTTTCGGGACGCTCCATACAAGCTCGGCCGCGAAGACCATCGATCGGATTGTGGATGTATTCCCAGCGGCCGAGAAAGAAATGGTGCGAGCGATGTTGTCCGAATCGTTACGCGCGGTTATCTCGCAGACGCTGATGAAGAAGGTGGGTGGCGGCCGTATTGCGGCCCATGAAATCATGATTGGTACGCCGGCGATTCGTAACCTGATTCGTGAAGGCAAGATTGCGCAGATGTACTCGGCAATTCAGACCGGCCAGGGTTCCGGCATGCACACACTGGATCAGAACCTCACTGAACTGCTGCAGAAGGGTCTGATCAACAAGGAAGAGGCGCGTTTCCGCGCGGCTAACAAGGAGAATTTCTAGGGTTGGCGCCAAATCGCCGGCCTGAAGGGAGACGAGAAAAATGGAACGCGAACAAGCCGTAAGACTGACACAGAACCTGTTGCGCAAGATGGTTGAGCGAGATGGCTCGGACCTCTTCCTCACGGCAGCGTTTCCGCCGGCGATCAAAGTCGATGGCACCGTCCACAAGGCAACCGATACGCCGCTATCGCCCGAGCAGGCCGCGATGATGGTTCGTTCGATCATGAACGACAAGCAAATCAAGGAGTTCGACTCGACCAAGGAATGTAATTTTGCCATCGCGCCGCAGGGTATCGGTCGCTTCCGCGTCAGCGCCTTCATACAGCAAGGCATGGTTGGCGCCGTTCTGCGAACGATCACCACCGAAATACCATCGCTCGAAGACCTCGAACTGCCCCCGATTCTGAAAGATATCGTCATGAACAAACGGGGTCTCTGTATCGTCGTAGGCGGCACAGGATCCGGTAAGTCCACGACCCTGGCAGCCATGATCGGTCACCGCAACGAGAACTCGCGCGGTCACATTATTTCCATCGAGGATCCGGTCGAGTACGTTCATCCGCATAAAGGCTGTGTCATCACGCAGCGCGAGGTCGGCGTCGATACCGAGACCTGGCATGCTGCGCTGAAAAACACGCTGCGCCAGGCGCCCGACGTCATCCTGATCGGTGAGATTCGTGACAAAGAGACGATGGAATACGGCATTCAGTTCGCCGAGACCGGCCACCTGTGCCTTGCAACGCTGCACGCCAACAGCGCGAACCAGGCGATGGATCGCATCATCAACTTCTTCCCGGAGGAGCGTCGCCAGCAATTGTTGATGGACCTGTCCCTCAACACCAAGGCATTCATTGCGCAGCGGCTGATACCGCGTGAAGGCGGAATCGGTCGTATCGCGGCGATGGAAATCATGCTCAATACGCCACTGGTTCAGGACCTGATATTCAAGGGCGAAGTCGGACAGATCAAGGAAATCATGGCCAAGTCGACGCGGCTCGGCATGCAGACCTTCGACCAGGCGCTCTTTTACCTCTTCGAAGAAGGCACGATCACTTACGAAGAGGCCATGCGCAATGCCGACTCGAAGAACGAGCTGAGGCTGCGCATCAAACTGGAAAGCAAACGCGACTCGTCACTGGCAGACCAGCAAGCCGAGAGTCTGCACATCATGGATGAGGACACGGCTCAGACATTCTGAGCCGAACAGGAACGCCGCACAGATGAACGTCAAACCGCTATTCAAGCTAATGGTCGAGAAAAAGGCATCGGACCTTTTCTTTGCACCGTTTACGCCGGCCAAGATCAAGATCGAAGGCAAGATCATGCCGGTCAACAAGCTCGAGATGACACCGAAGATGGTGAAGCAGGCTGCGCTCGAACTGATGAGCGAAGAGCAAATGGAGCAGTTCACCAAGGAGCTGGAAATCGACTTCGCCCTCTCGGAGCCGGGCCTGGGTCGGTTCCGTGTCAATGTCTTTCATCAGCGCGGCAGCGTCTCGATGGTATTGCGTTACATCACGTCCGAATTGCCCACGCTCGAAGATCTCGGGATGCCCAAGCAGCTCAAAGATCTGGTCATGTTGCGGCGCGGCTTGATTCTCATGGTCGGTGCTACGGGAGCCGGTAAGTCGACCACTCTCGCTGCGATGATCAACCACCGCAATGAAAAGACATCGTCACACATTCTCACAATTGAAGACCCGATCGAATTCCTGCATCCGAACAAACAGTCGATCGTCAACCAGCGAGAAATCGGGCTGGATACGAGGTCGTATGCGCGCGCACTGAAAAGCGCCGTTCGCGCCGCACCGGATGTGATACAGATTGGCGAGATTCGTGACACTGAATCCATGCGCGCAGCGCTCGATATGGCCGGCACGGGCCACCTCGTACTCGCCACCGTACACGCCAATAATTCGGCGGAGACGCTGGACCGAATCATCAATATGTTTCCCGCAGGAACAGCATTCGCAGGTTTTCATGGATCTTGCGCATTACCTGCGAGCAATCTTGTCGCAGCGCCTGGTACGCTCCCGCAGCGGCAAACGCGTAGCGGCGGTCGAACTGTTGCTCAATACGCCGCACATCAAGGACCTGGTCCTGAAAGGCGATATCTCGGCCGTCAAAGAAGCGCACAAGGACAGCGGCGAGGCGGGCATGAAGACCTTTGACGATGCGTTACTCGAGCTCTACAAGGAAGGCACCATCACGATGGAAGAGGCGATGTCGCACGCCGATTCGCGCGCCAACCTCGAAGCCAAGGTCAACTTCGGCGGCTAACCCCACCACCCACCCACCACCCACCATTCTGACCGCGGCGTCGATCGCCGGGGAATCTCTCGCTGAAGCTCGCTCGGCGGACTGCTGCTCGCAACACTCGCTTTGTGAGACACCCCGGCACTCACCGCCGCTGTCTCAGCGTGCTGCTCGGGGCAGGCGGACGAGATGTTTGCTGGCGAGACATCAAGCGAGCGAAGCGAGACAGTCCGCCAACAAAGCATGTCGGCCGGTCGCCGCCGCTTGGAAGTGAATGGTGGGTGGTGCGTGGCTGATGACTGGTGGGTTGCCGATAATGTCCGTAGAATTGCCCCGCCATGGCCGCCACGATCGACAAAGAAGACCTCAAAGACGAAGCCGCGCTGCAACTCGATGCCAACGGCAACCTGCGACATCTCCTTACGCTCAAAGGCGTCGACAAAGCCCTGCTCATCGACATTCTGGACGACGCCGAGCAATACCTGACTGCACCCGGCAGCCCGCCTGCCAGGAGCCAGGCACTGGCTGGTCGCACCATTGCCAACCTGTTTTTCGAACCCAGTACACGCACCCGGGCATCATTTGACCTGGCCGGCAAGCGTCTGGGCGCCGATGTGCTTAATCTCGACGTGAATACCTCGTCGCGCAAAAAAGGCGAGAGCATCCTCGACACCATCTACACGCTTGAAGCCATGCAGGTCGATGTCATGGTTGTCCGCGATGCCAGCGCCGGAGTTCCGGCGTATATCGTTCGCCACGTTCTCGATCACGTCAGTATTCTGAATGCCGGTGAAGCGGATGTGTCACACCCGACCCAGGGGCTGCTCGACTTGTTAACGATCCGCCAGCACAAAGGCAGCTTCGAAAACCTGAAGGTCGCCATCGTCGGCGATATCCGGCATTCGCGCGTGGCGATGTCTGCATCGCAGGGCCTGACAACACTTGGCGTCGGTGAACTCCGGCTGGTCTCGCCACCCGCGTTGGCGCCGGATCCGGAATCGGTGCCCGGGGCCGTAATCGTTGACAATCTTGATGAAGGACTTGCCGGTGCCGATGTCGTGATGGCGCTGCGTATTCAACGCGAACGTATCGGCAATCTCGACGGTGTTCCCGGTATCGACGAATATTTTGCAAACTACGGCATCAGCCAGAAACGCCTGGAAATCGCGTCGCCCGACGTCATCATCATGCATCCCGGCCCCATGAATCGTGGCATCGAAATCGAAAGCGCTGCTGGCGGACGGACCTCGTTCCGTAATCACTCAGCAAGTCACGAACGGCGTGGCCGTTCGGATGGCCGTGCTCGATCGCGTCAGCCGGACAATGGCGGCCCGATGATCACGGCGGCGCAGCGCACAGCACAGCAAAACCGCGGCACTCTGTTCGTAGAGGACGGCGAAGTGTTGTCGGTGGATTCATTTCCGGGAGAGCAGTTTGTCATGCGGATTCGTGCGCCGTTGTGCGCGGCAGCCGCCAAGCCCGGAAATTTTGTGCATATCAGCTGCGACGAATCGCGCCCGATGCGTCGCCCGATGTCCATCATGCGCGCGCAGGATGACTGGATAGAGATTCTGTACAAGATTGTCGGTGATGGTTTGCGACTGTTGTCGCGCAAAGGCCCCGGAGATTCGATCAGCGTACTGGGACCGATCGGTATACCTTTCGCGCTATCGCCGGAGCGCCCGAACACGCTGTTAATCGGCGGCGGTGTCGGCATTCCGCCGATGGTTTTTGTTGCCGACTACCTGCGTGAGCAGAAAGGCAACTGGAAGCCGCTGGCGATTCTCGGCTCGGAAATCCCGTTTCCGTTCGATGCGATGCCTTCGAGACTGGAAACGCCGTGGCTCGATTCCCGTATCAATCACTCGATGCCGTTGCTCGAAAACTGGGGCGTGCCGAGTCGGCTGGCAACGCTTGCGGGCTTCGATGGTTGCTTCGACGGCTACGTTACTGACCTGGCAGACCGGTGGCTTGTGACGCTGTCGGCTGAGGAGCTGGCGAAGACGGAGGTCTATGCCTGCGGCCCGACGCCGATGCTCAAGGCTGTAGCGGCCCTGGCGGCGCGCTACGAATTGCCTTGCCAGGTGTCGCTGGAGGAGTTCATGGCGTGCGCGGTCGGCGGTTGTGCGGGTTGTGCCGTGAGAATCGAAACGCCGGACGGTCCGGCGATGAAACGAGTTTGTGTCGACGGCCCCGTCTTCGATGCCACTACCGTCGTCTGGGACGCCTGACACCCACCCACCACCCACCTACCACCCACCTACCTGACTGCGGCGTCGATCGCCGGGGAATCTCAGTCGCTCGGACAGTCTCGCTTCGCAAACTCGCTTTGTGAGACATCGCCGGCGCTCACTCGCCGCTGCCTCATCGTAGCACGATCGGGGCACGCGGACGACGGTGGCGAGTGCGGGGATGTCTTGCGAAGCGACATCGCGTAAGCGCGAGCAAGCAAGACATGGCCGTGATCGTCACCTGAGTGGGTGCGGATCGACGCCGTCGGTGGGATGGTGAGTGGTGAGTGTGGGTGGTGGGTGTCAGGAACCCGCCAGATAGCGTTCGGCGATGAAGACCGCGGCCGCACTATCGATCATGTCTTTGGAAATCCGGCCTCGCGTACCCGCCGCCCGCGCTTCTTTGAGGACGCGCTCAGCCTCGATTGATGTGTAGCGTTCATCGACCGTGTCGATCGGCAATTCATAGCACCCAAGCTCTTCGATAAAAGCGTCCACCGCAGCCTGTATATCGCTGGGCGAGCCGTCTGCGTGCGAGGGCATGCCGACGACCAACTGCGTTGGCTGCCACTCCTTGATAAATGCACTCAGTCGATCGTGGTCGATGCGGCCGTTTCGATTTGCGATGACGCCAAGCGGGCTCGCGGAGCCCGTAACATCCTGGCCGACCGCCACGCCGATGCGTCGCAGGCCAAAATCAAAAGAGAGAATCGTCCGGGGAGGTGACAAGTCAGGCGTGGCCGGCATCCGGCGACATTCGGGCGATATCGATACCCAGTGTGCGGGCTGCGGAATCCCAGCGCTCGGCAAACGGCGTATCGAATACGAGCTCAGCCGTGGCGGGAACGCTCAGCCAGGAATTGGCGAGCATCTCTTCTTCAAGCTGTCCTGGCTCCCACCCGGCATAGCCGAGGGCCACGAGTGATTTGTCCGGTCCCTCACCGCTTGCGATCGCATCGATCACGTCGCGAGACAAGGTCAGGTGGATGTCGTTGGACACAGGCAGCGTGTTTTCGTAGCTCCAGCCCGGGCCGTGCAACACGAAGCCGCGCTCGGTTCCGACGGGTCCGCCCGAAAAAACCGGGTCTGCTGCGGCGACCGGGTCGGGATCGTCGACGTTAAGTTGCTCGAACAGGCCGGAGAGTTTGAGCGTAAGCGGACGATTGATGATGATGCCCAGCGCTCCGTCGGCATTATGTTCACAGATCAGTGTAACCGTCGTACTGAAATTCGGGTCCGCCATGCCGGGCATGGCGATAAGTAGTTGATTTATGAGCGAACTGTCGGATCCCATACGGACAGTATCAGTGCAAGCGTCGCCGGGTACAAGGGACCGGCATGCTGTACTAGTCGGCGATTCGCCGCGGTCGGGATAAGTTGTTCGGCGAACAACCATTTGTACTCGAAGCGAACAGTGTCGTACTCGGCCGCGATTTCGGGGGGAAAGGGATTAAACGGTGACGCACGTTGCAGGATATCCAGCGCCGCGAGATCGAGGACGGTCGATCCACTGGTTTTGCGAATGACCGCCTCACCGAGATCGCCAGATGCTTCGATACTGACGGCTAAAGTCGGGCTGCCTGAAATGCCCCCGATGTCGCCCAGCTCAGGCAGATAGGCGGCGCCGACTGCTTCGATGCGGCGTTTCCAGGCGTCCAGGTAGGCAGCCACGATTGACTCTCGCGTATCGGCACTCACGATGAGCTGCCGCGGGTCGTCATCACGAATGAGCATCGATGCGCGTTCTTCCCGGGGCAGCGGCAAAGTCACTTCGCTGCCTGCTTCCATGGCGATTGCCTTGCTGTCCTCTGGTTGCGGGATCTGTACGCGGGTCGATCGTGACCGTGCGATTGCTCTTGCGCTGCGCCGCGAGCACTTCGTCTGCCGAACGTTCATGCGAAGTTGCATCAATGAGTCCTGTGCCGTCTTCCGTTCCGGGGTTGTCGACAGGCATCGCGCTTTGCAGCGGTGCCGCAGGTCGCACTTGTTCAGTCGTGTTGCCGCCGCCTTTCTGGCTGGCCTGTGCGAGATAGGAAGCGTCGTCAGGCTGATCGATCTGCTGGTCCGGATCGGCGACAATCGTGACTTCGAGCGAGATCGCATCGGCAAACGGGTTATTAAGTGTGGCGTTGAATGTGACGCCGATGATCAGGATGCCGTGTACCAGGGCGGCAAGGAACAGCATGGCGGGCAGTCGGTCAGGCACCGCCGGCGCAACGAGCAGAAGCTCGTCGAGAGGGTCTTGGTTCAGGGCGATATTGGCCATACGCACGAGAATGTTCCGCTTTTTTGCTTACAGTGACAAGCAAACAGTCGTCGACGACCAGTGTAATTGCCCGACTGGACGGGGAATGAGACCCATGTCACCGCTCGATCAATCGGCGACCGGTATTGCGCTTATCCGAGCTTGTTCTCGATCGCATCGAACAGGGTTCCGGAAATATTCAGCTGGAACATCCTGTCGAGCTCACGAATGCCGGTTGGGCTCGTCACGTTGACTTCCGTCAGGAAATCACCAATCACGTCGATGCCGGCAAACAGCACGCCGGCGTCCCGCAGCACCGGGCCCACCTGGTCACAGATCGAGCGGTCGCGATCGGACAGGCCCTGGCCCTTGGTGGAAGCACCCGCGACAATGTTGCCGCGGTTGTCATCGCCTGACGGGATGCGCGCGAGAGCGTGTGGAACAGGCTCCCCGTCGATCAGGAGAATACGCTTGTCCCCAAGACTGATCTCCGGAATGTACACTTGCGCCATGGCGAAGCGCCGGCCGTAGTCGGTCAGGGTCTCGAATATTACGTTGGCGTTGTTATCGCCTTTTTGCACGACGAATATTGAGCGACCACCCATACCGTCAAGTGGTTTGACGACGACCCGCCCGTGATCCGCCAGAAAAGACTTCATTTCGCTCATTGATCGCGTTATCAGCGTCACCGGTGTGCACTCGGGAAACCAGGCCGTATAGGCCTTTTCATTCATGTCTCTGAGCGCCTGCGGATCATTGACAATCAGTGCGCCGGCCAGTTTGGCCCGATCCAGTATGTACGTTGTATAGACGTACTCCATGTCGAATGGTGGGTCTTTGCGCATGAGTATGGCGTCGAGTTGGCCCAGTTCGATTTCCCGGGCTTCACCCAGCTCGAACCAGGCGTCATGGTCGTCCACCACATCGAGGCGTCTCGAGCGACCATAAGCCTTGCCCGCGAGCATATTGAGATCGCGTTGCTCAAAGTAATGGATTTCGGCACGGCGGCGCTTTGCTTCGAGCAGCATGGCAAAGGAACTGTCCTTCTTCGGGACGATGGAGCCGATCGGGTCCATTACGATGCCGATTTTGAGTGGGGATGCAGCCATCTGTTCCTGATCTTCAAAGCACTGAGCGAGACGCGGCCAACTATACAGCGAAAAGCCCGGTAAGCGCCCGATTTCGGACGATTTTGCGTAACGTGGCGAGCGTCGTAGCGGGACTTATGTCAATATGGTAAAAGTCGGTTTTGATCGTGGGGAAATTCGGTGTCAAGTAACGCATCCCGCTCACTGAGCGGACTTAAAATTCTTGTCGTGGACGATAGCAAGACCATTCGCCGAACGGCCGAAACGCTGTTAACCAAAGAGGGTTGCCAGGTGTTCACGGCTATCGATGGCTTCGATGCATTATCCAAGATTGCCGATCACCAGCCCGACCTCATATTCGTAGACATTATGATGCCGCGGCTGGATGGCTATGAAACCTGTTCCCTGATCAAGCACAACAAGGTCTTCAAGGAAACGCCCGTGATCATGTTGTCAAGCAAGGACGGGCTGTTCGATCGTGCACGCGGCCGTATTGTCGGCTCGGAACAGTACCTTACCAAGCCGTTCACCAAGGACGAACTGCTTGGCGCTATTTCCAACCAGATTAATTAGGGAACCCGAGTATGGCCGTTGTTCTCATCATTGATGATTCGCCCACTGAACTGCATTTGTTCCAGAATATGCTTGAGAAAGCTGGTTTCGAGACGCTCGTGGCCGATAGTGGTGAAGAAGGCCTGAAAGCGGCCCGTGCCGCGCGTCCGGACTGTATCCTCATGGACGTCGTAATGCCGGGAATGAATGGTTTCCAGGCTACCCGGAAATTGACCAGGGACCCCAAAACAGCGGATATCCCGATCATTATCATCACGGCAAAAGACCAGGAAACAGACAAGATCTGGGGCATGCGGCAGGGCGCGGTTGAGTACGTCGTAAAACCTGTAGTCGACAAGGAGCTTGTGGCGACGATCAACTCGGTGATGGCAGGCTAAATGAGTAATTCCGCTGATCTCGCGGCGTTAGTTGAGCAACCGTTCGCGTTGCTGCAGGAAATGGAAAACCGCAGTCGGGCCGCAAACACGGGTCACGGGGCAGGTTCGTTTCCGAGCGAATGGGTCGGTGTTGGCTTTCGCATCGGCGAGGAGCAGTTTGTGGCCAGCCGTGAACAGGTTCGTGAGGTGTTGATGTTGCCTGATGCCATTACGCGCGTCCCTGGTTCCAAGCGTTGGCTGCTGGGAATTGCCAACCTGCGTGGACACTTGTTGCCGCTAATTGATGTGAAGCTCTTGTTAGGCAGTGGCCGAACGACGCTCAGGCGCACAACTCGCGTTATCTCCGTAAATCATCGTGAAGTGCCGGCAGGACTGGTGGTCGATGAGGTACTCGGCTTTCGGCGCTTTATGGATCATGAGTTGTCTCAAGAAGCGGCCAAGACGATCGTGCGTTGCGATGGTTTTTTGGGCGGGACGTATCGGCGGGGCGATGACCTCTGGCCGGTATTTAATCTATTTGATTTGGTTGAAAGCAAAATGTTTCTGCAGGCAGCTGCGGAATAAAGGTCCGAGAAACTATGGCCATCAAAACTGAAAACTCGTCTGCGTTCAGAACAATCGCGTCGTTAGTCGCTTTTCTTCTGATCCTGGCAGCGGCTTTAATCTACCTGCAAGCTGGCCGAGGCGGCTCGTCCGCGACGGAACTGGCGGCACTGTCACAGGCGATACCGGCGCAGGCGGCGCGCGCCCTTGCCGGCGACGACGGGGCATTCGACCAGCTCGATAGCAGCATCAGGAAAGTCGCCTCTCTACGCGGCAGCGGTGCGCCTGGTCCCTCATCGCAATGGCAGCAACTCGAATCACGCGCCGCGGCCGTACTCGGCAAGCGTAGCGAGGTTGAGGCCATGCATAGCGCGGCCAGTCAAATTGGCCTTGACGCGACAGCAATCCTGGAAGGCTCGAACGAGCTTCTCGATCGCTCCGGTTCCACGGCGATCATTCAGGAATTTCAGCAGCGCGCGGATCGGATTCGTGAAACGGCCGCACGGTTGCCCAATGATGCGGTGGGCGCCATCACAGATGACATCGCATATCTGCGCGACGTTGCGAACGCCCTGGCCGGCGAGCAGTCGGATCTCGATATTCGCCCCCTGAACAACGAGGGGCGCGAAGCCGCGCTGGTACCGATCAGCAGTAACCTGACCAGCCTTGAAGAACAATCGGCAACGCTGGCGGCGAGCGTGAGCCAGGTCGGGGACCTGGCGACAATGCAGGCGGAGCTGGCTGAGAGCGCCGCCGCGCTGCTCGGTTCCGCCTTTGATTCATCGACTGGCGATAGCCGGGTGCCCGGTTTTCTCTATCTGCACTGGTTACCTATAGGTGCTGTAGTACTGGCGTTGTTACTGCTTGGAGGTCTTCATTGGTTGCACTCAAAGGCATCGGTGTTCGAGAGGGCAGCCAAAGAGCAAGCCGCGCAGAATGACCGCAACCAGCAGGCAATTCTTCGCCTGCTCGATGAAATGGGCAGCCTGGCTGATGGTGACCTGACTGTGGAAGCAACCGTAACCGAGGACATCACCGGGACCATTGCCGATTCATTCAACTTTGCAATTGAAGAGTTACGCAAGCTGGTAGCCACCGTGAACGACACGGCACTCATGGTGGACACCGCCACCAAGCAGACGGAAAACACGGCGGGTCACCTTGCCAGGGCAGCGGACAACCAGGCGAAGGAGATCAATGCCGCCACGGAATCGATCGTCTCGATGGCGGCCTCGATCGAAGAAGTATCGGGCAACGCGGAACGTTCATCCGACGTGGCGCGCCACTCGGTAGAAGTTGCTCATAAGGGTGGCGAGGCCGTGCGCCGCACGATTGACGGCATGAATGCGATTCGCGAGACAATTCAGGAAACTTCGAAGCGCATCAAGCGACTCGGTGAGAGCTCGCAGGAGATTGGCAATATCGTTGAGCTTATTAACGACATCGCGGAACAGACGAATATTCTCGCCCTCAACGCCTCAATCCAGGCTTCGATGGCGGGCGAGGCAGGGCGTGGTTTTGCGGTCGTCGCCGACGAAGTGCAGCGGCTTGCCGAGCGTTCGACGAACGCGACCAAACAGATCGAAGTACTGGTACGCACAATTCAGTCGGACACCAATGAGGCGGTCGTCTCGATGGAACGCAGTACGACAGACGTGGTTGGCGGGGCGCTGCTGGCTGAGAATGCCGGCGCGGCACTCGATGAGATCGAGCAGGTATCCAATCAGATTGCGAGCCTCGTGCAGAATATTTCCAGTTCTGCACGGCAGCAGGCGGGTTCGGCGGCCGACGTCACACGACGGACAACGCGACTTCGTGAGATTGGCGACCAGACGGGGCAAGCAACGACGGCGACAGCAAATTCTATTTCGAAGCTCTCCGAACTCGCAACGCAGCTCAGAAAAACCGTTGAAGGATTCACGCTTCCGGCCGAAATGATGCACGCGAGTGCGTTGGCGCGGACAACCTCCAACGCAACACCGCCGCCGGCGGCACCGCCGAAACCCCAGGTGAAAACGGGATAAAGCGAATCGACTGCGGGCTTTCGCGAGTGACACGGACGACTAAATGACGGGCGACACGGGCATTCATGAGCAAATAATCGGCGACGATAGCGGCCAGGGCGCCGTTCGTGCGCTCGTGGTCATTAGCACCGAACTCATGGAGACGATTCGCAACGCACATCTTGCGCTCGAGGACTGTGTCGATGGGCGTGGCGGCACGGCTGCGCTGAACCGCGCCGGCGAGTTGTTGCATCAGGCCCGCGGTGCGCTGCAGATATCAGAGACCTACGGTGCGGCACTTCTCGTCGAGGAAATGGAGCTGACCTGCAAGTACCTGTCGAGCCTGCGCGCCGGCAAGGGTCGCGAAGACGGACTCGAGGCATTGACGCGATCGATGGTGCAGTTGCCTATATACATCGAAAGGCTGCTGAGCGGCGGCCGGGACATTGCTCTCGTCCTTCTGCCCATGCTCAATGATTTGCGCGCAGCGCGGGGTGAGCCGCTGTTGTCCGAAGGGACGTTGCTGTTGCTCAATTTGTCGCCGAGCCGTGCCGGAAAAAAGACCGTGGACCGCGAAGGCAGCGGCGAGGATCCCGTTGTCGTTGCAAAACGGCTGCGGCCGAAATTTCAGCTTGCGCTGCTCGGCTGGATAAAGGGCGGTGACAACCAGCGGCATCTCCAGACGCTCGGAAAGGTCGCCGCCGCTCTCCAGCATTCGGCCACGCGCGACGACATGTATCAGCTTTGGTGGGTCGTCGGCGGGGTACTCGAATCCCTGCAAAACGGCGGCCTGGAAACATCAATTTCGATCAAGCGCCTGCTGGGCCAGTCGGACAGGCAGCTCAAGTATTTTATCGACGAAGGGTTGCCGGCCTACGACAAGCACCCGGTCGACGATTTACTGAACAACCTGCTCTATTACGTGGCGCGTTCCAGTAACGCCGGCGAGCGTATCAGTGAGATTCGCGCTGCTTTTAACCTGGCTGAATTACTGCCGGGCGACGAGCAGGTCGAAAACGCACGTGAGGCGCTCTCGGCACCCAGTGCCAGGCTCATGCAAACCGTCGGTTCGGCCATCAAGGAAGACCTGGGGCGCGTCAAAGACGTACTCGATATTTTCGTTCGCACGGGCATGAACAAGTCATCCGAGTTGGTACCGCAACTCGAGCTCTTGAAGAAAATCAGCGACACACTCGGCGTGCTTGGGCTTGGCGAACTCCGTGGCGACATCGACGGAGAAATTGAACGCCTCAAGGGTGTCGTTGAACGCGGTGGTATCGCAAACGATCAGATCATTCTGGATATCGCTTCGACGTTGTTGCGAGTCGAGGACCGGCTCGACCAGCAGCTGCTGCGACTGACCATACCGCAGGATACTGACCGCGAGGGTTCCGCCGCCGAGCCTGGTGAGGATGATGAGGAGTTCCGGCAGGTCGCCGAGTCTGTCATGCGAGAGTGCATCATCAATCTCGCACGCATCAAGGAAACGATCAGTCAGAGCATTACGGCGGAAGCACCTTCACAAGGGCTGGACAGTGTGCCGGCGCTGATCCGGGGCATAAAAGCCGGATTGCTGATGTTGGGCAAGCCGCGTGCCATGGAGGTTGTCGAACGTATCGGCAGCCTGGTCACAGCCATGCTGAACACTGGCGGGCCGGCACAACTCACACAGAGAGAAACGGACCGGCTGGCTGACGCGATAGTCAGCATTGAATACTACATGGAGACGGTCAAGGCCGGTCGAAGCGAGCCCTGGTACATGCTTGACAATGCCGAAGCCTGTCTTGCTGTGCTGCGCGATGTCGAGCAACGCATGTTGCAGTCGATTCCTGAGGGCGACGTGCAAGCGGGCCAGACTATGAGGATGTCCGCGGCCGCAATCCAGGCGGAAGCCGAGCGGGCCCTGCAAGCAGAAAGACAGGGAATGCAGGAAACCGACGTCATACCGTTGCCGGTCGTTGCTCCCGATGCCGAACACATGGATCCGGAGCTACTCGAGCTCTTTATTGAGGAAGCGAAAGAAGAGATTGCATCGATCAAGCGCAATCTGCCGCAGTGGGCCAATTCTCCCGACGACATGGAAACGCTCATCACGGCGCGGCGCTCGTTCCATACACTCAAAGGCAGCGGCCGCATGGTCGGTGCGGAGCGTATCGGGGAATACTCCTGGTCCGTGGAGAACCTGCTTAATCGACTGATAAATCGCACGCTCGTGCGAACGCCGCCAATGGTGGACTTTATTTTGCAGGCCGCGGAAGCCGTGCCCGAGCTGGTTGAGCAGTTGGAAATCGGGACCGAGCCCAAAGTCGACATCAGCTTGTTGATGGCACGAGCCAATGCATTTGCCGAGGGCGACCCCAATGCGGCCGTGTTGACAATACGTCAGCCCGACAGGGAGGTGCCGCGCAAGGTAGCGCGCGCGCTCGAAATGGATCCGGTTCTCTATGACATTTTCTCCAAAGAGACAGCCGGGCACCTGAAGGTCATTACGGATTACCTGTCAGCATGCGAAGGGTACGATCCGCCGTTTGACGTAACCGACAAACTGCATCGCGCGTGCCATACGCTGCACGGCAGCGCCAATATGGCCAACGTTGATCGCGGCGTTGCCGTAGCGTCGGCTCTGAATCGTTTCGTTCGACGCGTCTACGACCACAAAGCGGGGTTTCAGCGAGCCGGTCTTGCTGCCTTGCAGGAAGCCGCACGTGCCATCGAGACCATTGTCGGAGACATCAACAATCCTGATCGTGAGCGGGCTGACTACTCAGCATTGATCGATCGCATTGCGACGCTCGCGGATGCGGTGCTTCCTGGCAAAGAGCCGGCGCGCGAGCCCGAGGAAGCGCCGACACTCGTTGCGCAGCCGAGCCCGGTTACCGAAGTTATTAGCACTGAACCCGAATACGACGCCGAGATCGCCTCGATATTCACGGAAGAGTCGGCCGAGCTACTGGAATCGGCCGACAAGGCGCTGATCCGCTGGGTTCGGGAACGGTCAGCGCAGCCGATGGAAGAGCTCAAGCGTCATCTGCACACACTCAAGGGTGGGGCGCGCATGGCCGGCATTACGGCCATGGGCGATTTGAGCCATGAGCTCGAGACCTTGTTGACGTCGATTGACGACGGCCGCGTCAAAGCGACACCTTCTATCGAGGACTTGCTGCAGCGCAGCATCGATGAGTTACACCGAATGCGCGACACCGTCATCGCGGGCAAGCCGGTCAGGACGGCGATCGAACTCGTGCAGCGCATTCAGCAGGCCAATGCCGGCTTCGAGGTCGCGGACGATTCCGAGATCGAGGTTTCGCCAGACGACACGAATGTGCAGGAAGCACCGTCCGCAGCGTTCACGATTGAACCGGAGGACACGGTCAGCATGGTCATCGTCGATTCGCCACTGGCGGACGAACTCGCGGAAATCGGCGAACAGAAAAAAGAGGAGCCGCCCCTCGTTGAGGTGTCGGCACCCGAATCCGAGCTCGAGCTAACGTCGGAAATTGAGCCCGAGCCCGAACTGGAATTCGAACCTGAGGCTGAACCCGAAGCGGAACCTGAAGTTGAGCCTGAGCCTGAGCCCGAACCCGAACCCGAAGTTGAGCCTGAGCCTGAGCCCGAACCCGAACCCGAACCCGAACCCGAACCCGAACCCGAACCCGAAGTTGAGCCTGAGCCCGAACCCGAACCCGAAGTTGAGCCTGAGCCCGAACCGGAACCCGAAGTCGAGCCTGAACCCGAGCCCGAGCCCGAGCTTGTAGCCGAGGCCGAGCCCGAAGCCGAGCCGGAACGCGCCGCAAAAGCGACCGCCGACGTGCGGCCGCTTCGGGCACCCGACCAGCGGCAGGAATTTGCGCGGGTCGACGCAGATTTACTCGAGGACCTGCTGAATGCGGCCGGTGAGATCAGTATTTACCATTCGCGCCTGAACCAACAGGTCAGTTCTTTCGAGTTCCACGTCGATGAACTCGAACAGACAATCTCGCGATTGCGCGAGCAGCTCCGCAAGCTTGAAATCGAGACCGAAGCTCAAATCATGCACGGCCACCAGGACACGCTGGTAGCGCGAGACTTCGACCCGCTTGAACTTGACCGGTATTCAAATATCCAGCAGCTGTCGCGCGCGCTGGCCGAATCAGCGAGCGACCTTGGGAGCCTCAAGGATCTGCTGCAGTCGGTCACGACCGAGGCGGAAGGGCTGCTGGTCCAGCAGTCTCGTGTTACGGCAGAATTGCAGGACGGTCTCATGCGAACACGCATGGTTCCGTTCGAACGGCACGTGCCGCGATTGACGCGACTTGTCCGACAAGCGGCACAGGAGGTAGGTAAACGAGCTGAACTTGCTGTCGAAGGCGCGTCGGGCGAACTCGATCGGCAGGTGCTGGACAAGATGTTGCCGCCGTTCGAGCACATGCTGCGAAATGCAGTCGTCCACGGTATCGAGGATCCCGCCGAACGCCAGGCCGACGGCAAGCCGGGGATGGGCCGCATCACGATTCGTTTGCACCGCGAAGGCGCGGAGATGGTTATCGACGTCGCGGACGATGGCAGAGGACTGGATGTCGACTCCATACGCCGTAAAGCGTTCGAGCTGGACATGCTGAAGCCGGATACCAAGGTGACCGACGAAGAGATCATGGCGTTGATCCTGACGCCGGGCTTTACGACAGCAGCCACCGTGACGCAGTCGGCCGGTCGTGGTGTCGGGATGGATGTCGTCGCTAACGAGGTGAAGAAGCTCGGCGGCAGCTTGCGCATCTCGTCCGTCACGGGCCAGGGCACCAATTTCACGGTGCGCTTGCCGTTCACCCTGGCAATCACGCAGGCACTTATTGTGCGCACAGGTGAGGAGGTCTATGCACTGCCGTTGCCGACAGTCGAAGGCGTGGCACGTATACCACGCGCCGAGCTGGAGAACCTCCTGAGTCAAAGCGAACCCAGCTACCTTTACGGTGAGCAGGAATACAAGTTTCGCCACCTGGGTATGTACCTGGGCGGGCAGGCGGCCAAATTGCCTGAGGAGGAAGCGGCAATCCCGGTCATTCTCGTCCGGGCCGGCGACTACTCGGCGGCACTCCTGGTGGACGAGATGCTCGCCAGCCGTGAGGTTGTCGTGAAGGCGGTTGGACCGCAGCTGGCGGGAATTCGTGGCGTGTCCGGTGCGACGATTCTGGGTGATGGCCGAATCATCCTGATTCTCGACATCAACGCGCTGGTCCGCACCGGTGCGCCCGTTGTCGAACTCAAGAAAGCGGCGCCGACACCGAGCGATGACCGCCCACTCGCACTCGTCGTCGATGATTCGATTACGGTACGTCGGGTGACGGAACGCTTTCTGCATCGGCATGGCCTGCGCGTCGAGACGGCCAAAGACGGTCTGGATGCGATCCGTGTTATGCAGGACCACAAGCCCGATATCATTCTGCTCGACATAGAGATGCCGCGCATGGATGGTTACGAATTTGCCTCGCACGTACGAAACGACGATCGTGTTTCAGATGTTCCTATCATCATGATTACTTCGCGAGTGGGCGACAAACACCGTGCGCGCGCAATCGAACTCGGCGTCAACGACTACGTTGGCAAGCCCTACCAGGATTCGCAGCTACTCGAGGCCATTCGTCGTCAACTTGAAGATCGAGGCATAGAACTGACGTGAGTGCCGCAGCCGAAGAACTCTATAGCCTGCTCGTGCCTTTATCCGGGGACCGCCTGATCGTGCCGCGCGCGTGTGTGGCGGAGGTTGTCCGATTCAGCACGCCCGAACATGAAGCGGGCGCGCGTGACTGGATGCTGGGTAACGTCAACTGGAACGGCCGCCCGTTACCCGTAGTGTCATTCGAGGGCGCCCTTGGTAATGAAATACCGGTAGCAACGGGTCGGACCCGTATCGTCGTTTTCTACGCCAGCACCGGACAACTCAAAACCGGTTATTTTGGCGTTTTGACGCAGGGTTTTCCGCAGCTCGTGCGTGTCAACAAGGAAGTACTCAAACTCGAAGCTAAAGAAGGCTGGCCCGACGAAGCACCCGTGTTTTGTCGCGTGCGGATGATTAACGAATTTCCCTTGATACCGGATCTGGAAAAGCTCGAGGACATGCTCGCGCGGGAATCACAGCAGGCCTGATCGTTTGTGCGTTAACGCAATTCCGTACTAGCCCAGGTCACCCCACAGCGATTGCAGTATCGCCAGTGCCGCGATGGACGCTGTCTCGGTGCGCAACACCCTGGGACCCAGGGAGACGGGCTGGAAGCCTGCTATATCGGCATCTTCATATTCGACGTCGCTGAAACCGCCTTCGGGGCCAATCAACACACAGACCTTGGTTTCGGGTGCATGGATTCGTGCTAACGGAGTTGCCGCGCCGGGCTTCAGGATAAGTTCCGCGTCAACCTGCCCGGGTTTGTTACCCAACCAGGTCTTGAGGGAAACGGGTGTATCGACCAGGGGCAGGCGCACCCTTCCGGACTGCTCGCAAGCGCTGGCCGCGACTTTTTGCCAGTGATCGCGACGTTTTTCGGCGCGCTTCGAGTCGAGCTTCACGACGCCGTACTCGGTCAGGACCGGCGTAATTCGCTTGACGCCCAGTTCGGTGGCTTTTTGTACAACGAAGTCCATGCGCTCACCGCGTGAGATACCCTGTACGAGATGTACGCGCAAACCGGTTTCGGTTTTGCTCGTTATTCTGTTGCCGACGCGCAGTGTTGCGCCGGACTTGCCGATGCCGCGGATCGTCGCAGCGTACTCGCTACCCTCGCCATCAAAGACCAACACGCTGTCTCCAACACGCAGTCGCAACACGCGACCGAGGTAACGAGCCTTGTCGCCATCGAGTTCGAGAAGGGATTCAGCGGAGTATGTTCCGGCAATGTGGAGTCTTGTTCGAGGCATGGTCTACTATAGTGGTTTCCTGGCATTCCGCCAGCGTGATATTGGAAGTTTCGGCGAGTCCATGCAAACGCGTTTTACTGTTTCCCCCGATACCGGGCTGATTGAACCGGCTGCGCAGTGTCACAGCCCGAATCAGGATGCGCGGCCGGCGGGTGCCCGTCCTGAACTGGTTGTCATTCATGGCATCAGCCTGCCGCCCGGGGGATTCGGTGGTCCGGAAATCGCTGCGTTGTTCACGAATACGCTCGACCACGACGCGCACCCCTACTTCGATGAAATTCGCGGGCTCGAGGTTTCGGCTCACCTGCTGATTCGGCGGGATGGGACAGTGACCCAGTTCGTACCGTTTTCGATGCGAGCATGGCACGCCGGCGAATCGTGCTTTCGCGGAAAACACTGCTGCAATGACTATTCGATCGGCATCGAACTCGAAGGCGAAGACGAAACGGCGTATGACGACCGGCAATATGCCACGCTGCGGGAGGTGCTCTGCGCTATATTTCACGCCTATCCGACGATTACGGCCAGGGAAGTCGCTGGTCATTGTGACATTGCGCCCGGTCGGAAAACCGATCCGGGCCCTGCTTTCGACTGGCTGCGATTGTATGATGAACTCGGTGAGTCTTGATGCATCGCCTGTGACTCTTGCCCAACCCTAGTAACAGAGCTGACCTCTTATGAACCTGATCGCCCTTCTTATCGGACTGGTTATCGAACGACTCGCGACGCAGTGGTTTCACTGGCGCCGCATGCGCTGGCTCGACCGCATTATTGATTTTGGATTCAAGCAGGCAGGGCGCGTCGCCAACTGGCCGCCGCTGATTCCGGTGATCCTGCTGGCCGCGTTGCTCGTGTTGCCCGTATTTGCGGTCATTTTCAGCCTCGGTGGGACACTCTCCGGATTCACTTACCTGATTCTTGCCATCGTCGTGCTGTTCTTCTCGCTGGGCCCCAAGGACGTCGGCGAAGAAGTCGATGAGTACTGCAAGGCCCTCGAATCTGGAGACGAAGAGGCAATCCACAATGCTGTGAAGGCGATCGTCGAAGGCGATGTGCCCGCCGACACCCGCGAGCGCATCCGGGCCGTCGAGGAGTCCATCTGTGTGCAGGCCAACAACCACCTGTTCGCTATCGTGTTCTGGTTCGTTCTTCTCGGGCCACTCGGGCCACTCGCTGCATGGACCTATCGTGTCACCGATCTGATACGGCGCCGCGCGGTATTCAACGCCGGGCGTGACGAAGCATCCGAAGGTAACGGCGCCCTGCTGCGTGATGCCGCCGTCAGCCTGCATGGCTGGCTGGCATGGATCCCGGCCCGGCTGACCGCTGTTGGCTATGCAACGGCCGGCCATTTTGACGAGGCCATATCGGCCATGCGTGCGCCGACCGAGCAACGCGACGCGACGCTTTCCGAGCATAGTGAATATCTCCTGGCTCGCGTCGGTACGGCTGCGCTCGCGCTCGTCGACAAGCCGGACGAATCGATCACAGAGCGCGGCGTGCGTGGCGCAATTGCCGCCAACCAGCTCGTATTTCGCCTGCTCATTATCTGGGCCGTAATCATCGCCGCCATGACGTTGTATGGCCTCACGCAGTGACGCGAAGGCTCGCGCTCGCGTGCCTGGCCACTTTCCTTTGCGGCTGCTCGGACCCCGCAGGCAGTAAGTCGGCGCCGGAGTCGTATGAGCGCGTCGTGACGCTCGCGCCCAACCTGACCGAACTCGTCTTCGCCGTTGGCGCCGGTGCCAAGCTGGTTGGCGTCAGTGCCTGGTCAGATTATCCGGCCGAGGCGCGTGACCTGCCGGTTGTCGGGGACGCGTTTACCGTCGACCAGGAACAACTGGCGCTGCTGAATCCCGACCTGCTGCTGGTCTGGGAGAGCGGCACACCCGAGCATGCCGCCGACGAGCTTCGGAAGGCCGGTTACACGGTTGAACAAATACGTACGCGTGGCCTTGCAGACATCAGCAAAGCGATGCTCCGCATTGGCGAGCTGACGGGCCAGGAATCTGAGGCTCGGGCCGTCGCAGAAAAATTCGAACAAGAGCTATCGCGCTTACGTGACTCGAATGACGGGCGCGCGCCGATCAGCGTTTTCTACCAGGTCTCCGCGAGGCCGCTCTATACCGTAAACCGCGAACACTACGTCAGCGAGCTGATCGGGATTTGCGGCGGCAGGAACATATTTGATGATCTCGCCGACCTGGCGCCGGCGATCTCGGTAGAGGCGGTCGTCGACCGTAACCCGGAAGTGATGCTCGCGAGTACCGACGCGGGCGACGACGGTTTTGCCGAATGGCAGCGCTGGCCAGCCATTTCGGCCAATCTGTACGGCAACCTATTCCTGCTCCCTGCCGATGAAATTGCGCGTGCAACGCCTCGACTGATCGTTGCGGGGGGTGCCCTGTGTCTCGCGCTGCAGCAGGCCCGCTTTAATCGCGACGCTTTCAGCGAGAGGTAGGCATGCCGCCCTGCACCTGGGTGCGCTGTTACGACCGGTCACGATTCCAGAGGACTTCCTCGCCCGACTCGGCGCGAGCGAGTACGCGGGCCACGACAAACAGCAGATCGGACAGCCGGTTTAAGTACTTCACGACTTCGGGCCGAACGTCTTCGACGTTGGCCAGCGTGTAAGCACGGCGTTCGGCGCGGCGCACAATAGTACGAGCGAGGTGACACGCTGCGGCTGCCTGGCTGCCACCGGGCAGGATGAATTCCTTCAGGCTTGGCAGGTCTCGGTTAAATGCGTCGAGATCGGTTTCGAGGCGGTCGATGAATGTGTCTGTGACCGCGCTATGGCCCGGAATGCAAAGCTCGCCACCCAACTCGAACAGATCATGCTGCACATCGACAAGACAACGTTGAACGTCGGCAGGCACGGCGTTTGAGGCGAGAACAATGCCAATCGCGCTGTTGGCCTCATCCACGGTTCCGTAGGCCTCGACGCGCACACTGTCCTTCGGTGTTCGGCTGCCATCGCCAAGGCCGGTGGTGCCATCATCGCCGGTGCGCGTATAGATCTTGCTGAGTCTGTTTGCCACGTCTTGCTCCGTGCTTATCGCCAGCTGTATTTTAGCTCGAGAAAGCCGCTCTGTTCCTGCATTCGATAATTCGCCGCGGTCTGGTACTCGGTATCTAACAGGTTTTCGATGCGTGCACTGAGCTGCCACGCGTCGCTCAGTTGCAGCTGACCGGTCAGGTTTGCGACGACATAACCCGGGAGTTTGATGCCGCCGAAATCTACCCGGTCGCCGCTGGCGAGCACCGAGAGTCCGAGTCGATGCAGACCGATGTTTTGCGTATAGCTAAGAGAAGCGGTCCTCTCGGCACGTCGTAACAGTCGTGCGCCGGTGGCTGCGTCGTCAGCTTGCTGCCTGACAATGTCAGCACGCAGCACGAAGTTCTCTCCGCGGTATTCGTAACCGAGCTGCACGCCGCGAATTTCGGCCTCGTTCAGGTTCTTAAGCACAAAACTCTGCAGATCAAATTCGATCAGATCTTCAATGTCATTCGCGTAAAATTCGAGCTCGAGACTGTGACGACCGCCAGGTGCGTACCGAAGCGCCAGCTGGCGCTCATCCGCGAGTTCGGGTTTGAGGTCGGGACTGCCGCCGAAGCCGAAACGGTCGCTTGCATCCGGTGCGCGGAACGCGTGCCCCAAGCCCAGGTTCAGCGTGAGCGCATCGCTGATTTCGAAAGCGTATTCGGCGTTCCAGGTCGTGTGATTGCCGAAATTCTCGTGATCGGTCAGCCGTAGCGCCACGAAACCCTTGTGACGGCCCAGGACCGCCTGGTCCTGAACAAACAGCGCGCGAATACTCGTATCCTCGCGAAATCCGGACCCAAACGACAGTGCACTGGCGTCTTCCTCTACGGCAAACAGGCCACCTGTCAGCGTGTGTTTCCCGAACGCATGGCTGTATTGCCAGTCGAGGCTCAGCCGCTCCGAATTGACGAAGTCGGGCGCCTGGTTTTGTTGTATTTCGTCCTGCATAAAGGACAGGATCAGTTTGCTGTTACCGGATTCGGAGACCCGGGTATCGAGCTCGATGGCCGTGACGGCATTTTCGAAATCCTGATCGACGGGACTGAGGAAGAAGTCCAGGTACTCGACATTGCCTGCACCGCGCCAATGACGAATGCTGATCTCGTTTGCGTCGAATTGCTTTGCCCCATAGAAGTTTGCCGACACATTGTCATAGCCACGCGTGATATCGGAATCTATGCGCGGCGCATAACCATCGGTCGTCTGCCAATTCAGATTGAGGCCGAACTCACTGTCGTCATTTCTATTGCCACCGGATACATGTCCTGACTGCGATGCGAAGCTGCCTCCGCCGAATCCTCCCTCGAAGTAAGCCCTGTCCGCACGACGCGTGATGATATTAATCACACCGCCGATAGCGTCAGTGCCGAATAATGCCGATCGCGCACCTTTGACAATCTCGATGCGCTCGATTACTTCAGGTGCGATGTTCTGAATCGCCGCACCGCCGATCGTACTCGGATTCATACGAACGCCGTCGATCAGCACAAGCGTGTGATTGCTTTCGGTACCACGCAGGAATATCGAGGTCGCCTGGCCCGGGCCACCATTGCGACCAATATCGATTCCAGCTTCGAAGCGCAGTAACTCGGAGAGGTCCGACGCCACTGACAGCTCGATGTCTTCACGCGTAATTACGGTCACGGGCACCGTTGCGTCGGACAACGGGATTGGTGTCCGGGTTGCGGTGACAATTATGGTTTCACCCGGCGAGATATCTGCGGCGAAGGATAGCGACGAGACTGACAGCAATGCTACCAGCGCAATGGAGTTGGAAAGTCTCATCCGATGTTCCCCTGCGTGCCGCCCGCACGCTCAAAATGCTCGAGCCTGAATAGTGCGGGGGGAAGAAGGGCGCTGAGATAACACGCCCGAACATGCGCCCGCCGCGCCATTCGCGTTTCATCGGGCCGGTCTCCGGGCTGACGAGCGGACTTCTCCTGCCGTAACGCCTTCCCGCGAAAGATTCCTGGTTTCGCAGTGGCTCTGCATCTTCGATGCAGGGTTTACGGTTTTGACTCGATCACCGTTGCGGGGGCAGCGCCGGATTCGCGTGGTCCGATACCTGATCGTTCACGCAACACCGGCTTCCCGTTCACCCGAAACAAGCCATCTCGGGTTCACCTGATGAGGCCCAGACGATAGGCAGGTACCGGGAGGCTGTCAAGCGAGATGGCTTACGAAGCGCTTCCTGGCTTGTCAATCCTGTCGCTTGCGGCCATAGTGGCGCCGTTCGTTGACTCTGACAGCATGCGAATTCACAGGACATTTGGTCGTGGCAATTTATCTCGAAAGCAGCGCATCGGAGCATTTGCGAGTCGCGCTGACCGCAGCAAAAGAAGCGGCAGACATCAGCCGTCGTTATTACGCCGGTAATTTCACAGTAACGACCAAAGCGGATCTGACGCCGGTTACCCAGGCTGACGTCGAATGCGAGCAGGCGATCCGCAGGACCGTTCTCGGGCGCTTTCCGGAGCACGGTTTTTACGGCGAGGAAACAGGCCGTACGCAGGAGGACGCGGAATACCTCTGGCTCGTCGATCCGATCGATGGCACAAAGGGTTTTGTTCGCCAGTATCCGTTTTTTTCCACGCAGATTGCGCTCATGCACAAAGGCGAGATCATCCTCGGCGTGTCCAGTGGAACAATGATGGATGAACTGGCCTGGGCCGAGAAAGGCCAGGGCGCATGGCTTAACGGACGGCGTCTTTCCGTCAGCGCGATTGACAACCCTGATCGCGCTGCAGTTTCTGTTGGCAACCTGAAATCACTGGCCGGAAGTGATGGCTGGTCGGCCCTGGGCAGCATTGTCGAACGCGCCGACCGAATCCGGGGCTACGGCGATTTTTACCACTATCACTTGCTTGCCGCCGGGAAAATAGAAGCCGTGATCGAATCGGATGTGAATATTCTGGATATCGCCGCGCTCTCGATCATCGTCAATGAAGCAGGAGGCGTGTTTACGGATTTGAACGGTGAAGCACCCGATCTGGATACCCGCTCGGTACTCGCCGCGAACCCGGCACTTCACGCGAAATATCTCGCCTCGCTACGCGGATACGTCGCCTGAGGCGATGAACAGCTGGCGCGATCGCCAGTCGATGGCCTCCATCGGCGTCGAGTAAAGCTCACTCAGGCGCCCCGGGTTCAATATCTCACTGGTCGCGCCGAGGTCCCAGCGTCCGTCGCCGTACAGCAGCAGACAGCGGTCTGCATAACGTACGGCCAGGTTCACGTCGTGCAGGCTCGCGATGACGATACCGCCTGCATCGGCGTTGTCACGAAACAGCTGCAGTGCATCGAGTTGATGTTGCGGATCGAGGTGATTGGTCGGTTCATCAAGCAAATACATGTGCGGCTGCTGGGTCAGTACCTGGGCAATTGCCAGTCGTCGTCGTTCGCCCCCCGACAGCGTCAGGACATCCCTGGCCGAGAGACCTGCAAGGCCGACAGCGTCGAGCGCCTCGTTGGCCACGGCAAAATCGTGATCCGACTCCCAGCTGAGGCGCCCAATGTGCGGATGGCGGCCGATCATCGCCGTGTCCAGAACCGTTGCCGGGAATATGTCGTCAACGTGCTGCGGCAATAGCGCGAGCTGCCTCGCGATTTCCTGCCGGCGTGTCGTTGCGAGGTCGATGCCATTCAAGACCACTTGCCCCGCATCGGCCGGCCGCAATCCAGCCAGCGTGTGCATCGTGAGTGATTTTCCGGAGCCGTTCTGTCCCAGCACGGCGATCAGTTCGCCGCCCGCAACGGTCAGTTCGAGTGCATCCACGAGCAGGCGACCCGCTACACGGACCCGGATGTTGTTGCATGAGAATTGCGAATTGCTGACGTCGCGCATGCCGTGAGCGTAGCTCACCGAATGCCGCAGCAAAAGCCGCGTCAGTCGAGAAGGTTGATTTCGCGGGCGGTCAGCGGTCCGATGACAGCGTACTTGAGGCTCTTCGGAACTACGGCATCGTTTGTGGCAAGCGCGATCCGGCCGCCCATGATCTCGGCATATCGCTGCGGATAAAGCGGTTTGCGGTCAGGTTCGGCCAGGCCATCCGGTTCGATTGGTTGCCCGTCGCTCGGACTGTATTTGTCGGTAGCGCCCAACGTGTGCAGGAATTCGTGCGCGATGATGACATGATTGGTGCCGCGATAGCGGCGGCTCGCGTAGCCATTTACTATGCCGACCATGCCTTTTTGCAGTCCGACCGAGTTTTCCAGCACAACGTCGGACTT
This sequence comes from uncultured Gammaproteobacteria bacterium, assembly GCA_963841165.1. Classification (GTDB taxonomy): domain Bacteria; phylum Pseudomonadota; class Gammaproteobacteria; order Steroidobacterales; family Woeseiaceae; genus UBA1847. The sequence goes on from CAWJCA010000049.1 coordinate 190,708, forward strand.
CGGCGCGTGGTAGCGCACAAAGATCCTGACGTCCGGCTCGATACGGTCCTGATCACCAGTAACATCGCTGGCCCACCAGCGCATTTTCAGAGACCAGAGCATGACTGACAATGCGCCGGGTCCGTCCCCGAGTGACGGTGGTTGAGCGCTGATTGCCTTACCCAATTCGATGCGAACGGGCCGCGCAAGATGATTTGCATACTTGCCGGCTTCACGCTCAAGAAAGGACTCTATGCCTTCGAAGTCGCGAACGCTCAGGGCCTCGATGTACTCGGTCGACTCGGCGCTGTTATCCCCGTTGATCGGATAGACCTTGACCCAAAGGCTGTTGTTCCAGTCGGTACTCCTCGCTTGCGTCAGCCAGGTGCTGACCGCAACAAAGAACAGTACGAACAACAGAATTGAAATGCGAACAGCTTTGAACATCAGGTGACCCGGTGGTTATCAGGGATTTGGCACAAACACTTCCCCAGCTTGCTCGAAAGCGCAGGCAATCTCTATGAGTTGTTTCTCATTCCAGGTTTTTCCCATGAACGACAGCTCGATATCGCGGCCAGCAGACGGTCGGCCAAAGAAAAAGCCCTGCGGCGTTAGCGGCAGGGCCAGATTCTCTCTTTTTTATCAAAAGAGGTAATTGCGAATTCGATAACCGGTGACAGCGTGTTTTAATTATTATTGGATTTGGATCTTCTTGTTTTTGTAGTTATTTTTCTTCTGGCGTCTAAATCCTGTACGTGACCGTTTATTGTTACCGACTGCAATTACACTTCGCTTGGGCAGAGTATTAAAAGCAATTCCTGTGCCAACCTGTCCGCAGCGCCCGGTACTGCAACGAACCTGGCTTGCTGCGCCGGTCCTGGTGTCGATTCTGAACGAATTTTGTAAAGCAACCCGACATATCGACGGTCCTACGCGTAACCTGTTGCCGCAGGAGCTCATTACAAACTGTTGATAGATAAAGAAAAATCCATCGGGGTTCTTCCCGTGTCACGCCATATGGTCGTTCAGGCCCTGTTTTTATTATGTTTAATCCCCGGCTGGGCCCGCGTAACGGCCTGATTTCTTCTATTTTGTCAAATTATTCGACACTTTCGGCGGTTTGTGCCCGATCGATGAGTCCACTGACACTGAAGAAGCGCCCATTTCGCACGACGGCGACGATTTTCCGCGCGTCTTCCATGTTCGACAGCGGGTCGCCGTCGACGAACACGAGGTCCGCGGCCGCACCAACGGCAATCCGTCCCAGTAACGGGTCCAGCCGCAGCGCGGCAGCGGCGTTCACGCCGGCTGCCCGAAGGGATTGTTCCGGCTGCAGTCCTGCGGCCACAAGCGCGAGGAATTCGGCGTGCAGTCCAATTCCGGGTGGCAGGCCGTTTTGTTTGCTGCCCAGCACCAGGGAGCTGACGCCGGCGTCGACGCTTGGCGGGTCGGCGAAGCGCCGTGCGACAGGTGCCGAGATGCCAATCAGTGCGGCCTGGCGCGATTGCAGGAGTGCTTGCAGACCCGGCGTCATCGAGTCGGCCATCCCGGAAACGGGTCCAACCGGCCAGTCTGCCGCGTTCAGCAGTCGCGGGCCGGGCATCTTTTTGCCCGACCACAGTGCGTTCAGTCGCTCGGCGTCGGCGTGCTGCGCGACCAACGATGTCACTCCCGTCGTCAGCAACAAGGGGCCGATGGCGTCGTCGAACCTGTCCGACTTGCCGAGTACACCGGACAGGTTTGCGAGCGCATCGATATAACCGGGCAGCACGGTCAGGTCACCCATATCGATAACGATCGAACCGGACCTGTCGCCCTGAGGCTCTACGGCCGTGATTCGACCGCCGTCGATGATGATATCCCTGTCGTTTTTATAACCACCGCCCAGGCCGTCGAACATGCGCGACGCGCGAATAACGAGGCGACCCCCTGGTTCATCGATGCTCGGCAAACGGCGGCGCTCGGGTCCGGCTGGCGCCGCAGCGCTCGCCGGCTGAATCGTTGCCCGAAATGGCAGCGGTGAGGAAGTCCATGAGTTAAAAAGCCGCTGCCAAATTGCGCCATCGGCCGTGTAGAGCATGCGATGCCGGTCTAGCCAGCTGACGGGCGCGAGGACGAGGTCTTCGCCGCTCACATACGGTCTGACAAGGCGTGGTTGCGAGAGGATGATCATGTCGATCGAGGCCACGGATGCGTCCTTCCTGATGAATGTAATCAGGCTGCCATCGGGGCGCCAGGACGGCGCGGCGATTCTGTCGGTAGTCGACAACAAGGTCTCTTCCGGGCGTCCTCGCCGGCGCAATATCAGCGACCAGTCGGCGCCGTCATGATGAACATACACAAGGTCGTTACCATCCGACGACCAGGCGGGATCGGTTTCATCGCCGGGGTGATCGCTGAGTCGCCAGTGCAGGCCGGTTGGCAAATCGACCTCCCACAGGTCCAGCCCTGTGCCCGTGGAATCCGACGCGTAGACCAGGCGTTCGCCATCGGGGTGCCACGCGGGATACAGGTCGAGAAATGTATCGCGACTTATTTTTCGCGACTCGTCTTTCGCAAAGTTGTATATCCAGAGACCCTGCGACTCTTCCGACGACGCCTGGTAAGCAATTTCGGTTCCGTCGGGGGACCAGCGCGGTCGCCGCACGGATTTCAGGTTGCGCGTGATGGCCTTGGCTTTGCCGCCGCCCGGCGGCACGATCCAGATGTCCCCGGCGAGGTCGATTGCGACGCGACCATCGCGGGCGATGTCGGCCGAAATATTTCCGCCGCGCGAAATAGTCTCCTGGGCATCGAGCTGCGATGCCAACACCAGGAGTCCGACGACTGTTATTGCAACGGTCCGAATACTCATCAGGTGCCAGAAACGAACACGCCACCTTCGCGTCGCGGATCGGCTGCTGCTTCGAATCCCGATGCGCGGTCGTAAACGGCGGCCGCTACCCCGCCGAAGTACATTACGAGGCCGGGAAAAACCTTTACCGGCAGATCCATGGGCGGCAGATCGAGCCCGGGCTCCGCCATGAGTCTTACGACCTCGCCACTCGTGTCAACGTGCACGCGCGGATGCGATATCGCATCTTTGAGCGGCATGTCCAGCAGCAGGTAATTGATCAGGAACTGCTGCAGGGCGGTTGTGATCCTGTCGGCCCCCGGCGAGCCGATGGCAAGAACCGCGCCGTCACGCCGTGCAACACTGGGCGCCATGTTCGACGGTAATCGCGAGCCCGGCGGTCCCGCGTCCAAGCCGCGACGGTTCAGCTCGATTTCACCGAGGCAGTTGTTCAGCCACAGGCCGGTTCCTGCCGGCATTTCGCCGGAGCCGTAACCCGACGACGCGGTAATGGCACAGCCGGTGCCTTCTTTGTCGACGACCGATGTGTGGACCGTCGATGCCGACGTCCAACGCGCCAGCAACCGTCCGCTGCGTGCGGATTCGATAAGATGTGCGGCCTCGGCAGCAACATCATCGGCAAGATCGAGCTTACGCTTGCGAAAATCGAGACAGGCACGCTGGGACTCGACGAGTTGGCGCAGTGCACTGCTCGTCCAGCCATCAACCGCAAGGTCCGAACACGCCAGCAGCATGGCGACGAGTACACTGCCACCGACGGCCGGTGGTGGGTTGCTTGCGATCGACCAGTCGCCGATGTCGGTCACCAGCGGTGCTCGCTCGATGGCCTGGTAGTTGCGCAGGTCTTCGGCTGTCAGCATGCCATTGCCGTCACGGCAGTGGGCGGCAATCGCGGCAGCGATGTCACCTTCGTAAAAGACGCGGGCCCCGTCTTCGGCAATGGCAGCGAGGCTATCGGCAAGGTGTGGCACGATTACCTGTTCTCCCGTACCCAGCAGTGTTCTGTCCGCGTGATGCAAGGCGGCAAAGCCATCCTTGCTGCGATTGAAAATACAGTCGCTGGAATAACCCAGGTAATAGCGACAGGCAGCGGAAAGCGGGAAACCGTCGCGGCAAGCGCGAATAGTTGGCTCGAATATATCGGCCCATGCTGCGCTGCCATAACGCTTCCAGGCATGCTCGATGGCTGCCAGGGTCCCCGGGACGGCGATCGAGCCCGGGCCGACGAGCGTCGTTATGCCGCCGCCATAGTCCACCGTGACGCTGACCGCGCCATGGCCCCGCTGCTCCGGGGCCAGACCGGCACCCGGCACCGCAACATTGCCGTCAATCGTGACGGGGTCGGCATCGGCACGCCAGATCGTGATGAATGCGCTGCCGCCCAGCGCGCAGACACCGGGCTCGGTATTGATCGTTACAAGTGCCGCCGCAAGTGCACAGTCGACGGCGTTACCGCCGACGGACGCAACTTCCTCTGCCGCATCGGCAGCCAACTGTGACGTTGTCGCGACAGCAATATGGCTCACTGGGATTCCGGGTTTCGGTGAATACCGGGCAGCTTTATCAGAAGTGAATCACAGAACGAATGCTCTTGCCTTCGTGCATCAGATCGAACGCCCTGTTGATATCGTCAAGCGGCATTGTATAGGTGATGAACTCGTCTATCTTGATGTCGCCGTTCATGTACTGTTCCACCATTCCGGGCAACTGCGAGCGACCTTTGCAACCGCCGAACGCGGTTCCGCGCCAGACGCGTCCCGTGACGAGTTGAAAAGGTCGGGTCGAGATTTCCTGTCCCGCGCCGGCGACGCCAACGATCACTGACTCGCCCCAGCCCTTGTGACAACATTCGAGCGCCGATCGCATCAAGTTTGTATTGCCAACGCACTCAAACGAGTAGTCCACACCGCCGCCGGTCAGCTCGACGATAACGTCCTGAATCGGTGCATCGTAATCGTTGGGGTTTACGGTGTCGGTCGCACCGAATTGCCTGGCGAGTTCGAACTTATCGGTATTGATATCAACGGCTACGATTCTGCCTGCTTTTGCGATCGTGGCGCCCTGGATAACACTCAAGCCAACACCGCCCAGCCCGAACACGGCTACCGTTGCACCGGGTTCGACCTTGGCCGTGTTCAGAACAGCACCAATGCCTGTTGTGATCCCGCAGCCCAGCAGGCAGACCTTTTCCAGGGGCGCCTCCTTGCTGATCTTCGCGACCGCAATTTCAGGCAGTACCGTGTACTCGCTGAACGTCGAAGTGCCCATATAATGATAGACAGTCTTGCCATTACAGGAGAAGCGCGACGTACCGTCGGGCATTAGTCCCTGGCCCTGGGTAACGCGAATCGCCTGGCACAAATTGGTCTTTCCGGACGTGCAAAAACTGCACTCGCCGCATTCAGGGGTGTACAAGGGAATTACGTGGTCGCCGACCGCAACGGAGCTGACACCTTTGCCCACGTCTTCGACGACTGCGCCGCCCTCATGTCCCAGGACGGCCGGAAAAATACCTTCGGGATCTTCGCCCGACAGCGTGAACGCATCTGTATGGCATACGCCGCTTGCGATATTTCTGAGCAGGACCTCGCCGGCCCTGGGCCCCTCCAGGTCGAGCATTTCGATCTCGAGCGGTTTGCCCGCTTCCCAGGCAACGGCAGCACGCGTCTTCATAGATTTTTCACCTTAATCACGGTTGTTATTGCTTCTCGTCGCATATTCGCATGATTGCCTGATTTGCGACAGTCGCTTGACCTGCTGTGCGCCTCAAGCGTTCACGTTCTGTTCATAAATATAGCAAAAACAATAACTTGCTTTCATTCGTGGTTCATCTTCCCAGGTCTACTCTTGGAGCCGTACTTGAGAGGAACCGGAGATTGATATGAACAAGATTATTACTGTGGCGCTAATAGCCGGTGGCCTGCTGCTTCTGGATTCTCCCGAAGCTGCAGCCCACAAAGAGGTACGGGTCGTATACCAGCCATCCACTCATTATCGAGTGGAACTGCGGCGCCCGAAACAGATGCCGCACTGGCTGAAACGAAACCAGTCGTTTCGCAAGTGGTACCAGCACACGCGGCTGCGCAGGAACAGGCATCTCGCCTGGCACCAGTTGTTCGACATATATCGCTGGGAGCGTGTCGAAACGAGGAAGCATCGTCGAAGCGGTCGTCATCACTACTACAATCGCGATTACTACCGTGACGATCATCGCAACGACAGGCGTAGACAAAGACACTGACAATCGTAACTGTTCGGAAGTGGAATCAGCCGGCCCGAATTACTTCGGGCCGGCTTTCACTGTGGACCAGTCTGCTGTAAAACAGGTGCTTCGCTGTTAACGAAAAACCGTTCTGAACTATGACTCTCGACGAACTCCGCAAGAATCTCTCGGCCGTCGACCGGCGCCTCGTGGAACTGATTGCCGAACGACAGAGCATCGTCGCCGAAATCGGACAGAGCAAGCTCACGACGGGTGCTGGCACGCGCGATTATGCCCGGGAGAAAGATGTCCTCGATATGGGTCGGGGGCAAGCCCTTGAACTGGGCGTTGATCCGGACCTTGTCGAGGGCTTGTTACAGGAGTTGATTCGCACTTCCCTCGAGAGCCAGGAACGCGATCGGGTCATCGCAGAGGGTAAGGGGGACGGCCGGCGTGCACTCGTTATCGGTGGTGCCGGCAAGATGGGCCGCTGGTTCGTCGACTTTTTTGCATCCCAGGGTTTCGCGACAACGGTGGCCGACATTACGGTCGACGATGAGCCGGGACGTTTCAAGAACTGGACAGACGCGGGCGTCGATTACGATTTTATCGTCGTCGCGGCGCCGCTCGCTGTGTCTGGCAGAATTCTCGCCCAGCTGGCCGTGCTGAAACCGCAAGGGCTGGTTTTCGACATCGGCAGCCTGAAGTCGCCGCTCATAGATGGTCTTCGCGAGCTGCAAGCGTCCGGTTGTCGCGTAACGTCACTGCATCCGATGTTCGGCCCTGACACGCGACTCCTGTCAGGCCGGCACCTGATTTTTTGTGATGTTGGCGATTCCGACGCAACGGCGGCCGCCAAGGAACTTTTCGCTGCGACGATGGTTGAACAACTCGACATGGGGCTCGAAGATCACGATCGGCTGATTGCCTATGTACTCGGTTTGTCACACGCGTTGAATATCGCATTTTTCACGGCGCTCGCCGAAAGTGGCGAGGCGGCGCCGAAGCTCGCTCGAATGTCATCCACAACGTTCGACTCGCAGCTGCTGGTATCGGCAGCGGTCGCCGACGACAACCCGCATTTGTACTTCGAAATTCAGAACCTCAACAAGTACGGGCTCGGCCCTCTCGACGCCCTGTGTGACGCGGCCGCAAGGATACGGGAGACAGTGGCCGGCGGCGACGAGCAGGCGTTTGTCGACCTCATGAAAAAAGGTCGAGACTACCTCGCGTTGCGGGGCTGATTCCGATGCCGTCCGTCGAGGAATTAATGGCAGAGCTTGAGGCGACCAGGGGCCGCCTCGATGAGTTGACGTCCAAGGTCGCAAGTAACGACGAGAAGATGCAGCAAACGCACCGTCGTGAGCTTCGGCTGCTGCAGGCTGAAAGCCTCGACGCGCTGATTTTCGCGTTGACCGAGGGTCTCCGTGTGAGCTACGGCCTCGAGTATGTGAGCCTCGTGCTGAGCGATCCGGATCATGACGTTCGCCATTTGCTGCTTGCAAACGGGACGCCGGCCGAGGACTTTGGACATCTGTTAATGGTCGAGGCGATGACGGGGCTGGCCCCTCAGTACATATCACTGCGACGGCCCTGGCTTGGTCCTTTCGCGCCCTGCGATCATCAGCTGATTTGTCCCGGTGCGGTCGACATCAAGAGCATCGCGATTATTCCCCTGACTCATCGCCAAAAGCTGCTTGGCAGCATCAACCTTTGCAGCGCTGACCCGCAGCGCTTTACTCCGGCGTATGCGACCGACTTTCTCGCGCATCTCGGCGTCATCGCTTCTTTCTGTGTTGAGAACGCGATCAACCGTGCCCGACTGATGCGCAGTGGATTCACCGACGCGCTGACCGGCTGGCACAACCGGCGCTACCTGACTGTTCGATTGGGCGAGGAGCTGGCGCGTGCTCGTCGCGACGGTACACGGCTTGTCTGCCTGATGCTCGATATCGATCATTTCAAACGCGTCAACGATAACTGGGGGCATGCCGCGGGCGACGCCGTGCTGCGGGAAATCGCGCAAAGGATCGAGTCGCAGGTGCGTGCCAGTGACGTCGCGGCACGTTATGGGGGTGAGGAGTTCGTCGTCTTGTTGCCCGGCACTGACGTTGGTTCGGCGCTGTTACTTGCCGAGCGCATCAGGCAGGCTGTGTCGGCGACGCCGATCGACCTGCCAAATGGCGAAGCCGTTACGATCACGGCATCCATCGGTATCTCGGAGGTCCAGCCGGCACCGGAGGCCGACGATCTGAAGACGATCGGCGATTCTCTGATCGCACGTGCCGACGTGGCGCTATACGCGGCCAAAGCGGCCGGTCGTGACCGCGTTGTTGTGGAGGCCACATGAAGCGGCTTGCCGTCATTGTGGTTATATGTCTGCAGGCCGTGGCGGCTTGCGACTCCGCGCCACGCCCCGAAGCCGTGGTTGTCTACGCGACCGCTGTTGACGAAACGATGCTCGTGAAACGGTTTGCAGATTTCACGGACGAGACCGGAATTCCTGTAACCGTAACGTTCGGGGACAGCTTCACCAATACTGAAAACGTCATAGGCAACAGGGGTGTGCCACCCGCCGACGTGCTGCTGACGTCCACGGTCACCGACATCTGGCGCGCTGCTGACGTTGGTGCATTACGACCGATTCAGGCGGCAGCGATGGAGTCAGTGCCGCAGGTTCTCAAGGATCCGGACGGGTTGTGGGCGGCAGTCGACGTCCGTTATGCAGTGATCGGCATTTCGCCGCGCGTGCAGGTTGGGCGTGTCAGTGACCTTGACGGCCTGGCGCACGCGAAGTTGAGCGGGCAGCTTTGCCTGTCATCGTCTACCTTGCCGGTTAACCGGACCCTCGTTGCAATGTTGATCGAAGAGTTGGGCGTCAAACCCGCTGAACGGATGGTGCGGGCCTGGGTAAGAAACCTCGCATTACCGCCTTTCCAAACTGAAGCCAAGCTTGTCGCGGCATTACAGTCCGGGGCTTGTGGCTATGGAATATTCTCGAGCTCGATAAAGACCGAAGGCATCAAGCGGATCAGTCCCAAGCCGCTCTACATTGACATCGACGGCGTCGGGGTCGCGCGCCACGCCCGTCATCCAGAGTCGGCTCACACATTGGTCAACTGGATGCTGGCGGAAAACGAGTTACGCGAGCCGGTTTCATCCAATGGGCGAAACATCGGGCTCGCCGGTTGGCGCGACGAAGAGGCAGCCTTGCTCGCTGAGCGCGCCGCTTACCGGTAGCGATCCTGCCGAACCTTGCTCATCAAAATCAGGAATAGTGGAACACCGATCGCCGCGGTCAGCGCACCCACGGGTAGTTGTCTTGGTGCCATGATCGTGCGCGCCATCGTATCGGCGACGACCAGCAGTGCACCGCCCGCGAGCGCGGAAGCAGGCAAGACGACACGGTGGTCGCTGCCAGCCACGAGGCGTACCAGGTGCGGGACCACGAGGCCAATAAAGCCGATGACGCCTACTGTTGTTACCGACAGGGCCGTTGCCATAGCCGCGGCGGCAAATATCAGGTAGCGAAACGTGCGCACAGGCAGGCCGACGATAGCGGCCTGCAGCTCGCCGCGAGAAAGGACGTTCAGGTGACGGGCGCCCAGGGTTCCGGCGACAACCAACACGCCGAGCAGCCACAGACAACGGGCGGGCTCGAATGCGAAGCTGAGATCGCCCATCAGCCAGAACAGCATGCCGCGCAGATTCTGATCAGGACTAAGCGCGAGCAGTAACGTCGTGGCGGCGCTGAATCCGGCCGCCAGGACAACGCCGGTCAGGAGCAGCCGTGCCGGGGTCCAGCTGCCCGTTCCGTGCGCAATCGAAAACACGAGCAGCGTCGCCGCCATCGCCCCGCCGAATGCGGACAGGTCGACAACGGCGCTTCCCATGCCGAGTATCATTGCCAGCAAGGCCGCGACGGCCGCGCCTCCCGAGCTTCCCAGGATGTAAGGGTCTGCGAGCGGGTTTCTCAAGAGCACCTGCATCAGCACGCCGGCGACCGCCAGCAGGCCGCCAACTGCAAATGCCGTCAAGGCCCGTGGCCAGCGCAATTCGACCACGAGCGATCGAACCTGCGGTGTCGCATCGCCGCGCAGTGCGCTGAGCATCTCGGCGATGCTGACATCCGCACTGCCGGAGGCCAGCGCTACGAGGAACGCGGCGGTGACAATGAGCAGCAGTCCGGCAAACAGGGCTCCGTTGCGGCCTGTGAACACTAAACAATCTCCTGGGGCGGGCGGCGATGGATAGTGTAAAGTAAACGGCAATTAGAGTTTTAGTACGGTTGCGATGGGCAACGATTGGATAGACGCCGAAGGGTTTCGCGCTAACGTCGGCATCATCCTTGCGAACACTGACAACAAGCTGTTGCTGGGCGGTCGTGTTGGTGCCAAGGGTTGGCAGTTTCCGCAAGGTGGGATGCTGAAGGGCGAGGAGCCTGTCGATGCAATGTTTCGTGAATTGCACGAAGAGGTCGGCCTTGAAGCAGGCGACGTCGAAATGCTCGGCGTAACGAGCGACTGGCTACGCTATCGCCTGCCTGACAAGTTCATTCGCCGTAACAGCCAGCCGCTGTGTATCGGGCAAAAACAACGCTGGTTCATGCTGAGACTCCTCTCGAGCGATGAGCGGGTCCGATTCGACCGCTCGGACAAGCCGGAATTCGATCGAATTCGCTGGGTCCATTTCTGGCGGCCCGTGAACGAGGTGATCTATTTCAAACGGCGCGTTTACGCTCGCGCCCTGCATGAACTCGGACCGGCTGTTTACCCGGAAGGTATGCCGAGACGGCCGCGATGGTGGCCCAAACGCTGGCGTGCTGCGTTTGACAAGGATATTGCGCGAACGGCCGAGGTGGCGGACGAGCTTCACAATCCGTGACCTGGCGCACTTCTGTTTGATCGGGCCACCGCGTAACATAACGTCTTTGCAGCCCTAAGCCGGATAATGGATCGCCTTGGCCACAAAGCCTCACCTACAAATGCATGGAACCGGCAGAACCTGGGTCGTTCGGGGCCTGCTCGCCGGCCTGGTTGTGATCAGCGGCTACCTGGTCTTCGAGTTCGGCCGCATCAATGCAGGCTACGATATCGTGGATGCAGCGAAGGATCGTCAGACCTATGAAGATCGAATCGCGGTGCTTGACGACGAGATCGTTGCTCTGAAGCAGGAAGTCGCGCTGCTCGAAACCCACCGGGAGATCGACCGTGAAGCTTACAAGGAAGTCGAAGAAAGTCTGAGGTCACTGCAGGTCAAGATCCAGGAGCAGCGTGATGCGATTGCGTTCTACCGCGGCATCGTGTCACCCGCAGACGGAAAGTCGGGCCTTCGTGTGCAGGACCTGAAGCTTACGCGCGCCAAGGCGGAGAGAGAATTCAACCTGCGGCTCGTGCTTGTGCAGGCGATGCAGCATCACCGCAAGGTATCCGGCGATGTGATCCTGAGTGTGCTGGGCAGCCAGGATGGTGTCGAAACGGTCTACACCTTGAACCAGTTGCTTCCGGCCGAGGCGGATAAGGGCTGGCCCTTCTCGTTCCGGTACTTCCAGGATTTCGACCGGCGGCTCGTCCTGCCAGATGGCTTCACACCGGAACGGATTCGTGTTGAAGTGCGCTCGAAGACCCGTTCGATCGCGAGTATCGAGGAAAGTTATGCCTGGGCGACGAGCCAGGGCTGATCGTGTGAGGCCGCTTTAGCGGCGATTTGGAGAAAACCCGATGTTCGGTAGGAAGCAACACAGACACACGGTTGTCGAGACGCTGGTAGGCGCCAACACCAAGGTGAACGGTGACCTGCATTTTAAAGGTGGATGCCATATTGATGGCACGGTCAACGGCGGCGTATCGGCGGACCCGGATACCCAGTCGGCGCTGAGCATCAGTGACATCGGCAATGTCGACGGCGGGGTAACGGTGCCTTACGTTGTCTTGAATGGCATCGTCCGTGGCGACGTATTTGCCAGTCAGCGCGTGGAACTTGGACCGACGGCGCGTGTCATTGGCAATGTGTATTACAATCTGATCGAAATGGCCATTGGCGCAGAGATCAATGGCAAGCTTGTCCATCAGCCGGAAGGGCAGGTACCGTTACTGGAGCAGACGACGCGGATCGACGAGTCAGCTGCGGCCAGCGACGCCTAGTCCGGTACCATCAACAGGAAGAAGTAGTCATGGCCACCGCAGCAACCATTGCACCGCCGCCACCGCCGAGCGTCATATTCACCAATGCCGCCGCGACCAAGGTGGGCGAACTCATCGCCGAGGAAGACAATCCCAACCTCAAGCTCCGGGTTTTTATCTCGGGTGGGGGATGTTCGGGCTTCCAGTATGGCTTCACATTCGATGAGGATATCGAGGATGGCGACGCCCAGGTGGAGAATCAGGGCGTGATGCTGTTGATCGATCCAATGAGCGTGCAATACCTTATGGGCGCCGAGATCGACTACAAGGAAGATCTGCAGGGAGCGCAGTTCATCATTCGGAATCCAAATGCACAAACAACCTGCGGCTGCGGATCATCTTTCACCGTCTGAGATCGTCTCCTCAGAAATAATCGCTGCCGTCGATCTCGGCTCAAACAGCTTTCACATGATCGTCGGCGAGTTGCGCCACGGCCAGCTCGCGATCCTCGATCGAATTCGCGAAACAGTCAGGCTCGCAGAGGGCCTGTCGCCGAACGGCGATCTCCGTGACGATGCCCGCGAACGGGCGATTGGCTGTTTATCACGCTTTGGCGAACGTCTGCGCGACATGCACGCAGGAAGCGTGCGTGCGGCCGGTACCAGCACGATTCGCCGCACCCGGGAAGACTCCACGTTTATGAGCGAAGCCGAGGCAGCGCTTGGTCATCCGATCGAGGTCATTTCCGGTATCGAGGAAGCACGCCTCATTTACAAGGGCGTGACCCACAGCCTGCCGCCGACCGAGGGACTGCGACTGGTCATGGATATCGGCGGTGGCAGTACCGAACTGATCCTCGGTCAGGCGTCACAGCCTAAAGCACTCGAAAGCCTGGACATGGGTTGCGTTTCGATGACCGAACGAATTTTCCCGGACGGCAAACTGACCCGGCAGGCTTTCGATAAAGCGCGACTCACGGCTCGTCTTGAGCTTCGCCCAATCAAAGCGTTTTTTCGCAATGCCAGTAATATCGAGGCGATCGGTACGTCCGGCACGATACGCGCGACAGAAGCTGTCGCGCAGGCGTTGGGGATTAGCGAGTCGGGCATCACGCCCGCAATAGTGGAAAAGCTGATCGATGCGGTCCTTGGCTTCGACTCGATCGAAAACCTGTCGCTGTCCGGACTGTCGGAACGCAGGGCACAAGTCTGGCCCGGCGGTCTGTCCATTCTCGCCGAGTTGCTGAACGTGTTACGGATTAGCGAGCTCCAGATTTCGGATGGCGCTTTACGCGAGGGGCTGCTTTACGACCTGCTCGGACGCCTGCAGCATGAAGACGCGCGCGAAAGAACCGTGATTGCGATGGCTGCGCGTTACCACGTGGATCCCGAGCAGAGCCGGCGGGTCGCGGAGACTGCTGCGCTACTGCACGGTCAATGTGCTTCGGACTGGGGCTTGAATTCCGAGTTCGAGATCCGCGTGCTCGACTGGGCGGCACGGCTGCACGAGATCGGTCTCGATATTTCGCATGACGGCTTCCAGCGCCATGGCGCTTACATTGCCGAGCATGCTGACATGCCGGGATTTCCACGCGCGGAGCAGCGTTACCTGGCGTTCCTGATCGGTGGACAGCGAAATGACCTCGACGCCAGTCGGCTGCAAACCCTGCCGAGAGCCTGGCGGAATTCGGCGTTACGCCTGGCGATACTGTTGCGGCTTGCCGCGCTGCTGAATCGCAGCCGCAACGACGCCGCCGTTCCAATGCTGAAATTCAAGGTCGCTGAGCAGTCGCTTGCCCTGCGTTTCGATAAGGAGTGGCTCGAGGTCAATCCGCTGACCGTCGCCGACCTCGAGCGCGAAAAGGGATTCCTGCATGAGGTTGGCTACGAGCTGCAGTTCGGTTGAGACGAACTAGTTCTCGGCGGCCAACAGTTCGAGGAACGTTTCCTGCGCTGAAATACGTTCGCTTTTCCCGGGCGATAAGCGCGCGTAGCTACCGTCGCCGTTAAGAACCCAAGCGTTACAATTGTCGGCCAGGAACAGTTCGAGGTCGTGCCGTATTTGTTCTTTCATCGCTTTCTGGCGAATCTCGAAACAGGATTCATTGCGCCGGAACATGTTCCTTTCCATCCAGTCAGCACTACCGCAATAAAATTCTTCGTCACCGTCATTGAGGAAGTAGTACACGCGGGAGTGCTCCAGGAAGCGGCCGACGATCGACCGTACGTGGATGTTCTCCGACAGCCCCTTGACGCCCGGGCGTAACGAACAGATGCCGCGAACGATCAGGTCGACTTTCACACCGGCCCGGGATGCGGCATAAAGGGCGTCAATCAACTGCGGTTCGTTGAGCGAATTGACCTTGGCCACGATGCGAGCGTCTTTGCCGTCTTCGACATGCTGGATCTCACGGTTGATCTTGTCGATCAATGCGTCGAAGAGGCTGAATGGCGATGCCAGCATGCGCGTCATGTCGCTGGCCTCGGTCAGGCTCGTGAGCTGCAGGAACAGCTTGTGCACGTCTTCGCCGAGACGCTGGCTGCTACTAAGGTAGCCGTAGTCCGTGTAAACCGACGTTGTTGCGTGGTGATAATTACCGGTTCCGAGGTGGACATAGCGGATCAGGCGCTCGGCCTCTCGGCGAACCACGAGCAACATCTTTGCGTGCGTTTTGAAACCGACAAGCCCGTAAACGACATGCGCTCCGGCCTCCTGCAGCCGGTTTGACAACGCGATGTTGGCGGCTTCGTCGAAACGCGCCATGAGTTCGACGACGACCGTGACTTCCTTTCCTGATCGAGCCGCCGTTACCAGGTGGTCAACGATCGGCGAGTCGGCGCCGGTCCGGTAAAGCGTTTGCTTTATCGCCAGCACATCCGGGTCGGCGGCCGCGGATGCAAGGAACTCAATGACTGGCGCAAATGACTGGTACGGGTGGTGCAGCAACACGTTTTTCTTCGCGAGAATCGAGAAGATGTCCTCATCGGTGCGCAGCTCATCAGGGAGGCCCTGCGTGAACGGCTCATACAACAACTCCGGCCGATCGCTGATGCCGCAAACGGTGACAAGTCGATTCAGGTTCACGGGCCCCTCGACCAGGTACATGTCCTGTTCGCCCAGCCTGAAGTGGTCCAGCAGGAACTCCTGCAGATCGTCGGGGCAGCCGGCACCGATCTCGATGCGTACGGCAGCGCCGTAACGGCTGGCTTCGAGCTGGCCTTCCAGCGCGCGGACGAGATCGCTCACTTCTTCGTCATCGACGTAGAGATTGCTGTTGCGCGTAATCCTGAACTGGTAACAGCCGTCAACATCGAGGCGCGGAAACAAGCGTTCTACGTGAACGCGAATAATCGACGACAAGAAAACAAAATTATGTTCGCCGGGTTTGCTCAGCTCATCCGGAAGCCGGATGATTCGCGGCAGCGATCGCGGCGCTTGCACCATGCCGCGGTGTCGACGCCGGCCGAATGCGTCTTTGCCATGCAGTCGAACAATGAAGTTCAGGCTCTTATTCAGAATACGCGGAAACGGTCGCGAAGGGTCAAACGTCAACGGGGTCAGCACCGGGACAACCTGCTCGTCGAAGTACTCGCTTAACCATGCCTGCTGTTCATCGTTCCAGTGCTCACTTTGAATAAAGCGAACGCCTGCATTGGCGAGTTCCGGAAACATCACGCGATTTAGCAGTTCGTACTGTTGCTCGATCAGGCTGGCGACCTCTTGACAGATGGCGTCAAACAAGACCTGGGCAGGAATCTTCTCGGGCCCCTGCGCAGGTGCACCGATTTCCATGCGCTGTTTGAGCGCTGCAACCCGAATCTCGAAGAACTCATCGAGGTTTGTACAGCTGATGCAGAGGAAGCGCAGCCGCTCAAGCAACGGAATGTCGGGGTCCTGCGCCTGTGCGAGGACACGTTTATTGAACTCCAGCAAGCTGAGTTCGCGATTGATATAGAGGTCGCCCATATCAGAAGTGTATCGCGCCCAGCACCACTTTGCGGCTTGCACCGGTCACACTTGGAAGGTTACCGCTCTGCTGATTCATGGTGCGCATAGCAAGCCACGCGAACGCGGCGGCTTCGACCCAGTCCGGGTCCAATCCGGCCTCCAGGGTACTCGCGATCCTGGTTTCGCCGAGATGTCTCGACAGGCGACCCAACAGGTCCTGGTTATGTACACCGCCGCCGCAGACATACAGTTCTTGCGTCGCCGGGGCGTGCGTTTCGATTGCGTCCGCCACCGTTTGTGCCGTCAGCTCGGACAGCGTTGCCTGCACGTCGCGGGGGTTGTAGTCGCCGACGCCAAATCGATGCAACCAGCCTAGATTGAAGTGTTCCAGGCCTGTGCTTTTCGGCGGCGGCAAGTCGAAATAGTCATCTGCGAGAAACTTGTCCAGCAGCGGCGGGATGTGCTCTCCGTCTGCCGCCCATCGTCCGTCGCGATCGTAAGGCTCGTCGCGCTGTTCGCGGATCCATGCGTCAAGCAGGGTATTTCCCGGTCCCGTATCGAAGCCCAGGACGGGCGCATCTTCCGCTGGAAGTACGGTGATGTTGGCAATCCCGCCAATGTTGAGAACTGCGCGGTTTACGTCCCTGGAACGAAACAGCCAGTCGTGAAAAGGTGGCGTAAGCGGCGCCCCCTGTCCGCCGGCCGCAATGTCGGCGCGCCTGAAATCGGCGACCGTTGCAATACCGGTTCCGGCGGCAATTGTCGCGGCATCGCCTATCTGCAGCGAAAACGGACGCTCCGCGTTGGGTTGATGCCGCAGCGTCTGGCCGTGGCTTCCGATCGCAACAACATCGCCCCTGGCGATATTGCTCTTCTCAATGATTTCCAGGGCCGCGTCACGAAAACACTCGCCGACCCAGCGATCGAGCATGCCTGCCTGATCAAGATCGCAGGTCTCCGGGCTACTGATCGCGTTTTGCAACAGGTTTTGAAGTTCCGGGGGGTAGCGGTGGATGTGCGTGGCGCGAAGCCGAAGGGTGTCGTCACCAAAATCGGCAAGTACGGCATCGATGCCATCCATGCTCGTGCCGGAAATCAAACCGATGTAATGGTCGGGCATTTAGTGTCCTGAGAGCACTTGGGCTACTGACTGCTGTAACCGATGGATGCTACCTGGGTGCTCTTGAACTTCTCGAGTTCCTGGATAATCGGTTTTGCCGAGGCCAGGAATTTCTCCCGGTATTTCTCAGCGATCGGTTCGGCATCGGGCAGAGGGACCGTGCGCGGATTGCGGTGCACACCGTTCAGGCGATATTCGTAGTGAAGATGATTCGCTGTCGCGAGACCCGTCGCCCCGACATAGCCAATGGTTTGCCCCTGCCGGACGCGCGAACCGATGCGTGCCTTGGCTGCGAAGGCCGACATATGTGCATACAGGGTCGTGATGTTACCGCCATGTTGCAGGATGACCGCTTTGCCATATCCGGATTTTGTGCCACGAAAAATGACCTTGCCGTCACCGGAGGCTTTGATAGGTGTGCCCCGAGGCGCGGCGTAGTCGACGCCGCGGTGCGCCCGGATCGTATTCAGGATGGGATGGCGCCGGTTCGGGTTAAAGTTCGAACTGATGCGCGTGAAGTCAACCGGGTTGCGCAGGAATTCTTTTCGCACACTGTCACCGGTCGGCGTGAAATAATCCGTATTGTCGTTGTCGTCCTTGAATCGGATGGCCTGGATCGATCGGCCGTTGTTGTTGAATTCGGCCGCGATGATTTCACCCTCAGTAACGAATTCGCCGTCCTGCCAGATTTCTTCAAACTGAATGTAGTAGTTGTCGCCGCTGCGAATGTCGAGGACAAAATCAACATCCCAGGCGAAAATGCCGGCGACATTCATGATGACCTTGTCCGACAGGCCCGCTTCGGCAGCACTTTCGAACAAGGAGGTATTGATCACGCCGTAAGCATTTCGTTTTCGTATTTCAACAGGCCGCTCGATTATCTCGGCAACAAAGCTGGATTCCTGCTTTTCGATTTTCAACGCACTGGTCAGATCCAGTTTCGAGTACATGCTGAGAAGCTGACCGTCGGTGTGAGTAATTTCGAAAATATCGCCCGGCTTGATCTTTCGGAATCGTTGCTTTGCCTCGTTCAGCCGCGCAATCTCCATCAGCTGCCCAAGATTGAGTTTGTTCTTGCGAAACAACTTCTCCATGGTGTCGCCGCGGCCCACGGTCAACACCAACTTGTCATACTGTAGTTCGGGCTCCGCAACGGCGATCGGGCTGCGCATTGGCAACGGCAGTTCTTCGAGGTCTTCGGTTTCGACAAGCAGGGGTTCTGCGGTCGCAGTTGCCGTCATTACCGGGGTGTTTGAGACGGGTGGTTTCGGGTCGCTACGGTTGAGGCCGGTGATCAATGCAACACCAATCAACGGGATTCCCAGGCCAACCGCAAACCACTGAACAGCTTTGTATTTTGCGGGTCTTCTCGCTGCAGATGGCTTGTAATCGTGTAGCAGTGGACTGACCGGACGATTCAAGTCTGCGTTCCTCCGAAGCTGTGAGCCGCTACTCTACCGTGCGTCATTTTCAAGGTCAAAGAAAAGGGTTATAAGTCATGGTGTTAACCATCGCCGGGATGCTACAGTTTCGCAGCCGAAAACCGGGCAGCAATTACGCAGGATTGGCAGATAGCCGTTATGAGCAGTATCAGGGAACAAATCGCGGAGCTAACCCGGGGTGCCGACGAGGTGCTGCCCGAAAACGGGCTCGAGGCGAAACTCAAGCTTGGCAGACCGCTCATAGTCAAAGCAGGTTTTGACCCAACCGCGCCGGACCTGCATATCGGTCACACGGTACTCATCAACAAAATGCGCCAGTTTCAGCAGTTCGGTCACAACGTTGTGTTCCTGATTGGTGATTTCACGGGAATGATCGGCGATCCGTCAGGCAAGAATGCGACGCGTCCACCGCTGTCGCCCGAGGACATCAAAGCCAATGCCGAGACCTATGAAGCGCAGATCTTCAAAATTCTCGACGAAGACAAGACCCGGGTAGAATTCAATTCCAGCTGGATGGGCAGCATGGATGCGGCCGGGCTGATCAAGTTAGCCGCGCGCCACACGGTGGCCCGGATGCTCGAGCGCGATGATTTCAATACGCGCTATACGAGCGGGCAGCCGATCTCGATTCACGAGTTCCTTTACCCGCTGGTTCAGGGCTACGACTCGGTTGCGCTGAAAGCGGACGTCGAGCTCGGTGGCACTGACCAGAAATTCAATTTGCTCGTTGGCCGCCAGCTGCAACAGGATTACGGCCAGGATCCGCAGCTCGTCATGACTACACCGTTGCTCGAAGGCATGGATGGTGTGCAGAAAATGTCGAAGTCGCTTGGCAACTACATCGGTATAACAGAATCCCCCGGCGAGATGTTCGGCAAGATCATGTCGATATCGGATGATCTGATGTGGCGGTATTTTGAGGTATTGAGTTTTCGCAGCCTCGAGGATATTGCATCGCTGAAACGCTCGGTAGACGACGGCATGAACCCGCGCGACGCAAAATTTGAACTTGGGCGGGAAATTGTTGCCAGATTCCATGACGAGGCGAGTGCCGAGGGCGCGAAGAAGGAGTTCATTTCCCGATTCCAGCAGGGCGCGATGCCTGATGAGATCGCAGAGGTGACGCTGGACAGTGAGCAGGGGCAACTCGGTATCGCCCATTTGCTGAAGGGTGCGGGTCTCGTTAGCAGCACGTCCGAGGCGTTTCGAATGATCAAGCAGGGTGCCGTGAAAATTGACGGCCAGCGAGTCGACGATCGCGCCTTACAAATAAAGGCGGGCAACAGCAATGTCTACCAGGTAGGCAAACGCCGGTTTGCTCGCGTCAGTCTTACCTGAGTACAGCGCGGTCCCGCCGATGTGTCGGCTTGGCCGGGCGACAATCTGGCCGGAGGTCTTGATATGAAGTGGGGTCAACAGGTGGCGGCGGCCGCAGCGTGCATGGTTATCCTGTGGACCACATCAGCGTCAGCAGATGCCGAGACGGACCGGCTTCGTGCGGATTTTCAGGGCATCGTGCAAGGGCTCAATGACGATTCGTTCGACAAATTTCGTCGGGCAATCGTACAAAAGGACATGATCGCGCGGATCTTCGCCAATCGCCTGGTTGAGCCAGATGTGAAGAAAGCGTTCACGGGTAGCTTTGCGACTTCGTTTGAACAAACGTTCACATCTTCTTTTCCAAAGTCCAAAAAGGAAATCCTGGGAACATTGATCGACTTCCGGTTCCAGGGGAATGAAGGTCGCGCGGTGGTGCGTTATGCCGCCTCAGGATACCGCTACTCCTATCATGTCTACGAATTGGGGCGGGACTCAAGAGGGCGCCTCGTCATCCTCGACTGGATTGATTACTACCAGGGTGGCCGATTCTCTGACGAGGCCGGAGAGGCGCTGGTCATGGCCATGCCGAGCAAACCGGCAAGCCGCAAAATACTGATGAACAAGAGCTTAAGCGATGGCGATATCTTCCAGGTCGCTGAATTGTTCAAGGCTGTGCGGGATACCAAGCCTGACCGTTTTTTCCAGATTTACGACGGACTGAATGAAGTCCTTCTCAATGAGAAAGTGAT